>JAZLKB010000042.1:0-72887 GCA_045597365.1 Bacteroidaceae bacterium
GCGAGGTAGCTCCGCAAGGCGTAAAGAACGGCGTGTGTCTGAAGGACGTTAGACAGCGCACCAGCGCTGGCTAAAAGGACTGAGTTAGCCGTTTAGCCTTACGGAGCGTAAGCGAGCAGCCGGACGGCGTATGCCCCGCCGCCCTGCCGCCAAAGCCGTCCTGATGCAGGAATCCCGTCGAAACCCGATATGTCCTAATCGACGGCCGGCGTAAAGCGAGGTAGCTCCGCAAGGCGTAAAGAACGGCGTGTGTCTGAAGGACGTTAGACAGCGCACCAGCGCTGGCTAAAAGGACTGAGTTAGCCGTTTAGCCTTACGGAGCGTAAGCGAGCAGCCGGACGGCGTATGCCCCGCCACCCTGCCGCCAAAGCCGTCCTGATGCAGGAATCCCGTCGAAACCCGATATGTCCTAATCGACGGCCAGCGTAAAGCGAGGTAGCACCGCAAGGCGTAAAGAACGGCGTATGCCCCGCCGCCCTGCCGCCAAAGCCGTGCCGGTACAGACTCACAGGAATCCCGTCAGCAACAAATGTACTATTGATTAATTGACATACGTATCCGCCACGACTGCGGATAAAGATTGTTCGCCCTGTTACCAACGTTATTGGCGAACCCCAGCGGCACTCCACGGTATGCGACAAGCACATATCCGCGCGGCGCATCGTCCAGCACGACAGACTCACCGTGCAGATAAGCCAGAGCCTGATCCCTGCTTACATCACATACGGCAAAAGCCTCCTTACGGATATTGCGGCTCATAGCAAGCGCGTGCGCCGGCATCCATCCGCGGCCCTTCCTCGCGGCAATTTCAACACCGCACAAGACAGTATGCAAGCAGCGTGACACTTGCAGCATGGCATCGGCATTAGCCTCAGGCAGCGCAATCACGCTGTCACCCTTCCCGATAAAACGGAAACGCCCGGCATCAGAAATCCAGTCAGCAAACGGCCCATCGCAATCAGGGAACTTCGTTCTGGACGGCAAAGCCACATCTGTATATAAGCCAGGCTTCCGCAACAAAGCCAGGAAAAAGCCCTCACCCCGGGTACGGTGCGGAAAGAAATGACAGACAGGAAGCCCGCGCCCGGTCATATCGCCGGCAATACCCCATTCATCGGGCACATCAATAGCGACAGGCTCCGCACCGAAATGCCCGGACATCCAGGCCACATTATCCTCGTCCTCATAACGGTTGAACGTACAAGTACTGTAAATCAGGAAACCTCCCGGCTTCAAAACCGGCCACACTGCCTCAAGAATCCCGCGCTGACGCTCCGCGCACATACGCACATTATCCACGCTCCACTCGCTGACTGCAGTCGCATCCTTGCGGAACATCCCCTCGCCCGAACAAGGCGCATCAACCAGAATAACATCGTACAGAAACGAGCGCTCACCGATATGCTCCGGAGTATCATTGGTGACAACAACATCAGCCCTGCCCCACTTCACCACATTCTCACACAAGATGCTGGCTCTTGAGCGCACAATCTCGTTCGCCACCAGCAGGCTTCCCTCGGGCAGCAGAGACAGCAGATGAGTCGATTTGCCGCCCGGAGCAGCACACAAATCCAGCACACGCACAGGGCCGTCGATACAGTGCCTCACAGCCTGCCCGACAAACATGGACGAAGCCTCCTGAACATAGAAGCGGCCGGCGTGAAACAGAGGATTCATAGTAAACGATGGACGGGCAGACAGATAGTAGCCGCTTTCGTCCCAGGGCACCCCGCTATCAAGTTCCACCCCGAACTCATCGGTCAGCAACTCCCTCAAAGCATCGGACGGGCCATTCAGACGTATGCTCACAACAGGCTCGGAACCGATGGCACGGAACAGTGCCCCAGCCTCGGCTGGCGGCATCAGCCCAAGCATCTCATCTTTGAATTCCTGCGGCAGTTCCATCCTGATTTGAAATATGTGGCGAAGATAAAAATAAATGAGTAAATTCGCCCTTATAATACGAACAGGATATGAGACAATATCTGGATTTACTTGACAAGATACTGAAAGAGGGTGTGAAGAAAGAAGATCGTACCGGCACTGGTACCATCAGTATTTTCGGCCACCAGATGCGGTTCAACCTTGAGGACGGTTTTCCGTTGCTCACTACAAAGAAGCTGCATCTCAAATCAATCATTTACGAGCTGCTGTGGTTCCTGAACGGTGACACCAATGCCAAATGGCTGCAGGAGCGCGGAGTACGTATATGGAACGAATGGGCCGATCCGGACGGCGACCTCGGCCACATCTACGGCTACCAATGGCGTTCGTGGCCCGATTACGAGGGAGGATTCATAGACCAGATATCCGAGGCCGTCGATACTATTAAGAACAATCCTGACTCGCGGCGCATCATAGTCAGCGCATGGAACGTAGCCGACCTGAAGAATATGAATCTGCCGCCCTGCCACGCATTCTTCCAGTTCTATGTGGCAGACGGACGGCTGAGCCTCCAGCTATATCAGCGTTCGGCCGACAGTTTTCTGGGAGTGCCGTTCAACATCGCATCGTATGCACTGCTGCTGCAGATGATGGCACAGGTCACAGGGCTGAAAGCCGGCGATTTCGTACACACCACCGGTGACACCCATCTTTACCTGAACCATCTGGACCAGGCCCGCCTGCAACTGACACGCGAGCCGCGCCCGCTGCCCAGAATGATTATCAACCCCGATGTCAAAAGCATATTCGACTTCAAATACGAAGACTTTGAGCTGGTCGGCTACGATCCGCACCCGCATATCAAAGCCGAAGTATCGGTATAACGCAGACTGATTATGATAACAATAATAGCAGCAATTGCAGAGAACGGCGCCATAGGCAACAAGGGGGAGCTTATCTATCATATCTCTGCTGACTTGAAGCGTTTCAAGGCTCTCACCACAGGCCATACGGTACTGATGGGCAGAAAGACCTTCCAATCCCTGCCAAAAGGCGCACTGCCCGACAGAAGGAACATAGTACTGTCCAGAAATGCGGATATTGAATTTCCCGGAGCGGAAAGATTCAGCTCAATCGAAGAAGCGCTGGCGAGCTGCGCTGAAAACGAGCACGTATTCGTTATAGGCGGTGCCGAGATATACCGTCAGGCACTGCCGCTGGCCGACCGGCTGGAATTGACCAGAATATACGCCACCCCTGAATACGCCGACGCATTCTTTCCCGAAATCAATGAGGACGAATGGAACGAGGTTGCATCCGAGACATTCGAGCCGGACGGGAAGAACCCGTTACGATACTCATTCGTGACTTTACATAGAAAACGCTGACCAATCCGTTCTGTAAGAAATATCCCAGACAGACAACAAACGCATAAAAAAGAAGCAGGAGCCTTTCAAAGACTCCTGCTTCTTTTATTATCAGAATACTAAAGATTAGTCATTCTTCTTGGCACTTTTAGCCGAATAGACAATATTCAAGGCGTATGCCTTACGCAATGCCTGCTTTACATCTGTGACAATACCCATCTGAGTATTCTTGTCAATCTTCATAGAGACCTTCATAAAAGGCTTGTCGTACTCGTGCATACTTTCACGCTCCTGAACTACATAGTCGTGGATAGCATCTACCTCAGCGAACTTGTCGTTCAGCTGAATGTGGGTACTGGAACCTACCTTGCCGCGATACTTCGGAATCGGCTGACCGATGTAGATATAAGATACGAGTGACTTCTTCTCAAGCTTCTCAATCTCGGAACCCGATGGTGTGACGAACTGGACCTTCAGCTCGACCTCACGCATTGAAGTTACCATCATGAAGAAGAACAATACAGAGAAAATAAGGTCGGGGAGTGAAGATGTATTCAATTCCGGCATCTCTCTTTTGCCGTTGCTTCTAAACTTACTCATAGCTTATTCGTTATTTCCGTATTGTTTAGGCTCAGCCTCCGAAATCTTTGATGGGTACATACCTTTGGCGTAAGACTGCTCGTCCTCGTCGCAATCAGTCCACTTTTTGTGCAACTGTGCCCTGCACCATTCATCTCTAAGTTCGTTGTAAGCCCTACTCAACTCGTTCTGGACTTGAAAATAGATATCGTACTCTGTATCACGGTCGGTCTGCAGTGAGATGACGTGCTTTACCGTAGTGACAACCGTTCCGAAACCTTTAATCTCATATTCCTCCTTTGCAGGAAGATTTGCTTTATCCTCGGGATTGGCAATGAACTCCTTGGCAAGATCCTTAAGCTCAGTGATGTCAATCACTTCGCCGCGGCAGAGAATCTCGTTATTTCTGTTCACAAGAACAGTCATAACGTTACGTTCCTTAATCTTGATTTCTTCTTCCATTGCATTCGGATCCCACTCCGGAAGACGACGGGAAAGACCCGTATCTGTATCCATCGAAGTTGTCACCAGGAAGAAAATCAACAGGATAAAGGATATATCCGCAGTTGATGATTGGTTCAATCCGGGAACTTTTCTACTACTTTTTCCCATACACTCAGTTAATCAGGATTTTTACTTGTTAACTTTAGCCTTGAAAGCACCAGTCATAGAGCACAATGCAGCAATAATGGCTACTACCAGCAAAGCATAGATTGAATACAGGCAAGTATCTGAAAGTTTCAGTAAACCTACTTTGCTGAAAAGGCGGTCATCGCCAAGACGGACTGACTCCGGACTTGCAACAAGGTACGAGATTACAATTGCTGCAAGCATAAACAGGAATACATAGCCGGCAAAACCGGTACGGGCAGACTTCTTTGACTTCTTTCTGAATGCCTTTTGAATTCCGAACACGAAAACCACACCGGCACAGATAACTACCAGAGCATACAACCAGTAAATAAGCAGTCCGGTATATGTCGGGGCGGTCTGAACCTCACCGTTTATTACCTCCTCGTTGTCGAATCCTACGCCAAAGAACATAATCAGTACTATGGCCGAGAGGATAAAGAGCACCCACAGGGTAATTTGTGAAACACTGAATTTCTTTTCCATCGTAAGCAGTTTTAATTACTTCTGGAACTTGAGGTTATACTTCATGATGATGTCGAGCAGACTTACAGATGCATCCTCCATATCGGTGTTGAGAGCCTCAACCTTGCTAAGGATGTAGTTGTAGAATACCTGCAGAACAAGAGCAACGATAATACCGAAGATGGTTGTGATAAGAGCGACCTTCATACCACCTGCTACAACTGTCGGAGAAATATCACCGGCCTTCTGGATAGCATCGAATGCCTGGACCATACCGATTACAGTTCCCAAGAATCCGAGTGACGGAGACATTGCGATGAACAGTGTAATCCAAGAGAGGTTCTTCTCAAGATTCGAAGCCTGAACGCTTCCGTATGATACTACTGAACGCTCAACTACATCGAGCCCCTCGTTGATTCTCATAAGTCCCTGATAGCAGATTGAAGCGACAGGACCGCGGGTGTTGCGGCAGATTGTCTTTGCGCCTTCTACATCACCTTTGTCAAGAGCAGCCTGAATGTCCTCGAGGAGCTTCTTGCTGTCAATCTCTGAAAGGCTGAGGAAAATGATACGCTCGATGCAGAGAGCAAGACCGAAAATCATTGCAATTGCAACAAGTGACATGAAGCCTGCAGAACCCTCGATGAACTTGATCTTGATGTTCTTGTGAAGACCAACCTTCTCCTCAGATGCCTCCTCGACAGCTGGAGCAACCGCCTCAGCTACTTCCTCGGCAACTTCTTCAACTGCTTCCTCAGCAGCCTCAATACCTTCCTCGGCAACCTCCTCAGCCTCAGCTGCGATGGCTTCCTCCTGAGCGTTAATGGTCTGGGTCAATCCGAATGAGAGGATTCCCATCATTGCAACGAATGCAAACAACTTTTTCATTTTGAAAATCTTTTAAATAATTATTAGTAATTTTTTTAATTAATAAGTTCACTTCTCAATTTGCGGAAAGACGGGGATTCGAACCCCGGAAACGCTTTAGGCGTTTACACGCTTTCCAGGCGTGCCTCTTCAACCACTCGAGCATCTTTCCTAATCAGGCACCTCACACTAAGGCACTACAATTCGGGTGCAAATTACAACTTTTTTACGAGACAACTTATTTTTTAATGGTTAAATGCAACTTTTTTTTCGCTTTTCACATCTTTTTAGATTAGTCATTTGCAAAAAAGTGTGCCGATTCTACTTTTGCCGTATAAATAGACGGTGCAAAGAAGCAGATGGCAGACACTTTCAAAACGCATAAATGGCTCAAGCCTCTCGCGATGCTGTACGGCTCGGTCACGGATATCAGGAATATGATGTTCGACAAGGGCCTCGTCGCCTCGTACAGGGCTGGCATCCCCACCATCTGCATCGGAAACATCACGGCAGGCGGCACGGGCAAGACCCCGCACACGGAATACCTGGCAAACCTGCTGAAGGAAAAATGCCGCACAGCGATACTCAGCCGGGGCTATGGACGCAAATCGCGCGGATACATAATGGCCGATGAAAACGCCACACCTTCTTTAATAGGTGACGAGCCATACCAGATGAGCCGGAAATTCCCGGATGTGAGCGTTGCCGTCTGCGAGAAAAGAGCCGAGGGCCTGCGGCAGCTGCAATCCGCGGCCCTGCCGCCCGAGGTGGTTATTCTTGACGATGCGTACCAGCACAGGGCTGTGACACCGTCACTCAGCATCCTGCTGATCAATTTCAACAGAGGCATTCACGATGACATGCTGTTGCCGGCAGGACTGCTCCGTGAGAACGCCAGGGGAAAAGGAAGAGCCGACATCATTATAGTGACAAAGTGTCCGCAGGATATCAGTGAGGCACTGATGCGTGAATTACGCGCAAGAATCGCGCCCACCGGCAGGCAGAAGGTATTTTTCTCCACACTGCGGTACGGAGAATTACGGCCTCTGCGATACGACAGGGAAACTGCACGTCGGCTCACTGTCAGCAGCGCGACAACAATAATAGCCGTAACCGGGATAGCCAGTCCGAAGCCGATGCTGGATTATCTGGAGCAGAAGGCCGGAGCAGTGATACCGATGATTTTCCCGGACCATCACGATTACACGTCCGGCGATCTGAAGCGCATCAAAAATGCCGCGTCAAGAACAGACGGCACAATAGTCGTAACGACCGAGAAAGATGCCGTAAAGCTGTCGGCCATGCACATCGGCCAGGATTTGCTGGAAAAGATATATGTCCTGCCCATCGGAGTAGCATTTATTGATGGAAAGGAACAATTCGACAACATAATCATCAATCACATCAGGAATTTCAACATACGATAATATGGCACGCACAGAGATTTCAACATTGGGAGAGTTCGGACTTATTGAGCATCTGACAAAAGATCTCAAGACATCAAACAAATCAACGCTCTATGGAATCGGCGATGACGCCGCCGTGCTCGACTACTCGGGCAACAGGACTCTGGTCACGACCGATATGCTGATGGAGGGTGTCCACTTTGACCTTACGTATATGCCGCTGAGACACCTCGGTTACAAGGCCGCAACGGTCAACATCTCCGATATCTACGCGATGAACGGACAGCCCGGACAGATGACAGTGTCGCTTGCAATAAGCAGACGTTTCTCGGTTGAGGATGTCGAGGAACTCTATGCCGGAATCGAAATGGCCTGCAGTAAGCACGGAGTCGATCTGGTAGGTGGTGACACTACTTCTTCGCTCACCGGTCTTGCCATCAGCATAACCTGTCTGGGCGAAGCCAGGGCTGAGGACATAGTCTATAGGAACGGCGCCAGACCAAATGATTTAATCTGCGTATCGGGCAATCTCGGAGCCGCATATATGGGACTGCAGCTGCTGGAACGCGAGAAAGCCGTGTTCAACAGCACCCCGCACAACGACAGGGAGCCGTTCTCGCCCGACTTTGCCGGCAAAGAATACATTCTGGAGCGTCAGTTGAAGCCCGAGGCCAGAGGCGACATCATAAAGGAACTGGCCGAGGCAGGAATTAAGCCCACCGCAATGATGGACATATCGGACGGCCTGTCATCCGAGCTGATCCATATCTGCAGGCAGAGCGGCACAGGCTGCCGTGTATATCAGAAGAACATCCCTATCGACTACCAGACAGCAGTGATGGCCGAGGAGCTGGATATGGACGTATATACCTGCGCCCTGAACGGCGGCGAGGACTACGAGCTGCTCTTCACAGTGCCGCTGGAATATCACGAGACGCTGGCCGCTCTGAAAGACATCCGTATGATAGGTCACATCACAAAGCCCGAGACCGGCCGTGTCCTGGTCACAGACGGCGGCCAGGAAATAGAGCTGAAAGCCCAAGGCTGGCAGAATCATCTCAACGAATAATAAAAAAATTCCGGCGGCATTCATTCAACGATGCCGCCGGAACATTTATAAAAAGAACAAGTTAAATCGACTTTTCAATATTCCAGACAAAAGCCCGAAGTCCAAGTTTTTCCTTGGACACATCAAGCTTGTGCAGTTCATCAAGAAGCAGATCGACTACATTGTCATCGACAATCGAGATGATTCCCGAGCACATTGAAGGCCAGGCGTGCGAGCCATAGTGTGGAATACCGTTTTTTGAGCCACGGCCCTGAAGCTGCTCAACCATCGAGAAGCCACGACAGTTAAGTCTTGTCAATACATCAATTATACGTTCGGTAAATGCCTGGTCAAAGGCTATAAAAACTGATTTCATAATGCTTTTTATTACTTCTTGTAACTGATTTTGGCATTCTTGTCGCGAATCATATTCTTCTTATTCTCAGCCCAGTAGGCGGCAAGTTCCATCTGACGGCGCAACTTGCGGCGGGTTTTCTTGATCTCAACGCCCTGGAATACGCAGTACAACACCGGCACAAGGATAAGAGTCAGAATTGTAGATATCGACAGACCACCGATAACGGCGATACCCAGAGGACGCCACATAGCCGAACCCTCACCATGGCTCACAGCCATAGGAATCATACCGAGGATAGTAGTAATCGTAGTCATAAGCACCGGACGCAGACGGCTGCGGGCTGCGGTGACAGTAGATTGGATAGCCGACTTTCCGCGCTCACGGCAAAGATTCGTATAGTCAATGAGCACAATACCGTTCTTTACCACAATACCGATAAGCATAATCGCACCGAGCAGACTCATAACGTTCAATGCCGTATGTGTAAGTCCAAGAGCCAGAAGCACACCGCTCACGGCAAAAGGAATAGAGAACATAATGATGAACGGCAGTTTCAAGGACTCGAACTGCGCAGCCATAACTATGAATACGAGCAGCAATATGATAAGTGCCAGTGTACCCATATCGTGGAATGACTCCTGCTGTTCCTCGTAGTCACCGGCTATCTCGATAGACACGCCCTCAGGAATATCCATTCCGGCGATAATCTCCTTTCCGGCATCAACGACATCGCTCAAAGCGGAGCCGCCCGATACGACGCAGGTAACAGTATTTACCCTCTGACGGTCCTTCCGTTCGATGGTAGGCGGAGTGAACATCTCGACAACTTTGCCCACATCCTTCACACGGATGGCATTGCCGGCACTGCCGTACAGAATAATATTCTCGATATCCGACAACTCGGTACGATATTCGGGAGCATATCTTACCTTGATGTTGTACTCCTCGCCGTCCTCACGGAAATATGATGCCGTCGCACCGTATATACGGTTACGCAGATAAGTGGCGGCGGTAGTCAGATTCAGCCCGTGCTGTGCGAGTTTCTCGCGGTCGAAATCCACACGGTACTCAGGCTGGTATTTGTCACGGCTCACATACGCCTCACCGACACCCTCAACAAGTTTCATAGCATCCATAAAGTCCTCGGCGACTTGATTCGTATTATCGAAATCATATCCATAGACCTCGAACTTTGCGGTTGACTGGCCGCCCATACTCATACCGCCTCCCATCTGCACCATAAAACGGTCAATCTCAGGGCTGCCGTTGAGATCAGCGCGCATCTCATCCACGACTTTGCTTATAGGATAATCACGCATAGACATCTTGACGAAAGTCATATTGAACGAAATGATATGCGTACCATTGGCCTGCATTGAGGCGAAAGCGTTGTCATCGCCGGCGGCACCGACACGGAAGTTGCATACGCGCAGATCCTCGCCATATCGCGCCATCCAGGTAGATGCCAGTCTGGTAGCCAGCTCTTTGGAACGCTCGGTATTGGTACCCATCGGCATGTAGATGGTAGTTGAGATACGCCCATTGTCATCGGCAGGGAAGAACTCTGTCTTGATTGACGGTACAAATGCCAGTGAGGCAATGAATATCAGGACACATATCAACACCACCACTCCACGATGGCGCACAGATCTGTTTATAAGACGTGCATACCAGTCATCAAAGTTATCAAGCAGTTTCTGAATAGGTGAATACAGAATAGTGTGCAACTTTCCAGGTTTCTTCTCAAGCTTGAGCATCTTTGAGCAGAGCATCGGAGTCAGTGTCAATGATGTAACAAGCGAGATAGCGATAATGATACACATCATCCAGCCAAGCTGTTTGAACATCACACCTGCCATACCGGATATCAATGTGAGCGGGAAGAACACGGCGAAGATTGTCAATGTAGATGCCATTACAGATACAGCGACCTCGTTGGTTCCGTGGATGGCAGCCTGCTTCGGATCTGCGCCACGTTCGATATGGGTCGTAATATTCTCCAACACCACAATGGTATCATCAACAACCATACCGATTGCGATTGTAAGACAGCTCAATGATATGATATTGAGAGAACCGCCGGTTACTGCCAGGTAAATGAACGATGCTATCAATGACAGAGGGATGGTAACCGACACGACGACTGTAGCGCGCCAGCGACCTGTGAAGAAATAAACCACGAGGATAACGAATATCAACGCGTAAATGATAGTCTCAGACAAAGAGTCAACTGTCTGTATGATATCCTCCGAACCATCGTTGATTATACCGATCTTAATGTCACTTGGCATATTCTTCTCCAGTTCAGGAAGAGCGGTCAGCACCTTGTTGCAGATTTCTACGGTATTGGCACCAGTCTGCTTCTGGATAATGATCATACCGCCCTGTATGCCGTCACTGTATGTCTCCTGGGCGCGCTCCTGTGTACGGTCAACAATCTTCGCCACATCCTTCAGATATACATTCTTTCCGTTTATGGAAGCCAGCACCAGATATTTCATATCCTGAGGATCGACAAACTCGCCCTGTACACGCAGGGAGAAGCTCTCGTTACCTATATCGATGTTGCCGCCAGGCACATTGCGGTTCTCATTTGAGATCAGCGCGCTGATTCCCTCGATTGTAAGATTGTAGGCCTCGAGCTTGGCAGGATCGCAATATACATAGATCTCACGTTCAGGAGCACCGGCTATTGATACTGTACCCACGCCGGGAATTCTGGCCAATGGGTTCGCCACATTCTCGTCAAGTATCTTGTACAAAGCCGACTGGCTCTCGCCTGCCTGGACAGACAGCATCATAATAGGCAGAAGGCTGGTATCAAACTTGAACAGGATCGGGGTCTGCGCTCCATCAGGCAGCTGCATCGATACCATGCTCAGCTTGTCGCGGACATCATTCGTAAGATCATCGATATTATGTCCGTACTCAAACTGCAGAGTGATTACAGACACGTTCTCCGAAGACTTTGACGTGATGTGCTTCAGATAGCTGCAGCTGTTGAGCGAGCTCTCAAGCGGACGGGTAACATTGTTCTCAATATCAGATGCGTTGGCACCTGTATAATAGGTGAACACCATGATAGTGTTCGTCTCTATGTCGGGCAACTGGTCTATCGGCAGTTTCGTATATGAAAAAATACCGAAGACAACGACGGCTATAAAACAAAGAGCCGTCATGATCGGTCGTTTGACCGCACCTTCGTATAAACTCATTTTTACTACTTTCTTTACTTGGTTACTTCAACTTCCACACCATCAATCAGTTTGTTCTGGCCGGCCACGACAACCTGGGCATTTTCCGAGATGCCGGAAAGCAGCTCATAGCGGTCGCCCATACGCTGGCCGAGCTCCACTTTGCAGTAACGCACTGTTCCGTTCTCATATACATATACATAACGGTCGCCTGAGCCCACGCGCTTTACGACTGCAATATCGGGAACTACAACGTGATTCTCTGTACCGAGATTGAGGGTAACACGGGCAAACATACCCGGGCGAAGTTTCCTGTCGGAGTTCTTCACAAGAATCTCAACAGGGAATGTATGCGTGGCGGCATCGACTGTCGGGTGTATCAGATTGACATCTCCGCTGAACTGCATTCCCGGATAAGCATCGAGCTCAATCGTAACTATGTCATTCAGCTTGACACGTGAGAAATACTGCTCCGACACATTGATTATCAGTTTGGCAGGCGCTATGCTCTGGACTACGAGAACTGCCTTGCTGCCATTGTAGATATCACCATTATCATAGTTGCGCTCTGTCACGACTCCGTCAATCGGGCTCTTGAGCTGTGTGTTTGTAAGAAGGTTCTCATAAGCAGTCCTGTTCACCTCGAGTGTCATATTGGTATTGTCCCACTCTGCCTTCGATACGCCGCCCACTTTGTAAAGCTCGTCAATACGGTTGAACTGCACCTCCTGATTCTTTATCTGCAGCTCAAGCTGACGCAGGTTTGACTCATCCATCTGTACCAGTTTCTGTCCCTTGCGCACATTATCGCCAACCTCGACCAGAATCTTATCGATACGGATGGGGGTTGAAGGAGCTATATTGTTCTTGATATCACCCTCGACAGTGGCAGAATAGACCTGCAGCTGATCTACAGACTCAACGCGCACGTCTGCAAGTTTAACCAGAGGTTTGGCCTGGGCCTGCACGGCATCTTTGTTCTTACCGTTACCGCCACAAGCGACGAGAGCAGCGGCAAGACCACACAACACGATAGAATAACTGATTGCTTTCATATTTCAACTTATTTATTTTTCATTTTTGATAATCAGGTCATCGCGGCCCAGAACCTTGTCAAGATCAGCTTTCGCTGCAAGATAATCATATATGGACTGACTGTATGTCAGCTTTGCCGATACGACCGAAATTTCCGAGTTATTGAGCTCAAGTATGGTACCGCCACCGATTGCATAGCGTTTCTTTGCAATCTCGTAGCCTTTATTTGCCTGAGCCACAGCTTCCTTGTTGCTGGCAACCTGCTCCGAGCTGGCATTCATATCATCTATGTATGTGCGCACCTGCATGGCAAGCTGTTGCTCGGTGTATCTTCTATTCTCGGCCAGCTGGCTGATTTGCAAGCGAGTGCTCTTCAACTTCGTAAAATTGGACGCTCTGTAGATAGGCACTGACAACGACAGCACCAACGATGAGCTTCTACCCCAATCGTATTGGCCAAGTTTCAGATTGTCATTGTACAACGACTGGAAAGCATACGAGCCGACCAGAGCGAGATTAGGCAGGAAGTTGGTCTTCTGGACTTTCAATGTCTGCTTGAGCATCTCCTCGTTCAAGCGCAATTGTCTGAGTGAGGTATTGTTCTCAAGGGAATAGTTCTCGGCACCCAGAAAGTCGTATTTCAACTGATCTTCATAATTCTCAAGGCTGTCATCGATTGTGAACTCAATATCAGATGTGACTCCCATCAGGACTTTCAGCTGAAGTTTCGCCATATTGATGGCGTTACGCGCAGATATAACCGGAGGCTGCTGGCTTCGCATCTGCACCTCGGCGCTGATCTTGTCATACTCGCTCACTCCGCCGAGCTCGTACATCTGATTGATAAGCTCATAGTTCCGGGTACTCTGTTCAAGACTCTTCTGAAGCACCTCATAGCTATCCTGAGCAAGTATCAGCATGTAATAAGCCTTTGTCACCTGATTGACAAGATCTAGTTTTGAGCTGCGGCTTTGCTCTACAGCATTCATCAAATCGGTCTTTGTCAGATTCATTGTGGCATATACGGCAGGAGCATAAATAGGAAGTGATACCTGAGCCTGGCCGTTCCATGTATAAGTATCGTCCTTTCCCATTTTGAATGACTGCCCGTTCAGTTTCATCTCGGCAGCAAGGACTGTATATTGTACAGTGCCCGACAGATCAGCACTTGGCAGCAATGCCTGCCAGGCCTCTTTCTTGCTGACTTCCTTCAACTGAATCTGTTGGTTCGACACAATAATTGTCGGGTTGTCTGCAAGAGCTATCTCAATTGCCTTGTCCAGCGTCAGTGCGACAGTCCCGTCCGGGCCTGGCTGCAGCTGCATATTCTGGGCACCGGCCGTAACCGGAAAAGCAAGGAAAGCCGCAGTTGCCATCAAAGCCACTCCTTTACAAATAAAATCTCTCATCTCCTGTTTTTATAATTAAGTAAATACTCATCGAATTTCGCGAGACCGGCCTCGGTTGCTATACCACGCAGCAGCACAACAATGGTGGAGTCGAGCAACGAGTCCAACGACACGCGGTTGGCCGAACGTTCCTCGCACAAAAGCCGGCTGATTGATACAAAAGCCTTGCACACCACATCAACGCATATGTCATCACGGAAAACGCCCTGATTTATGCCCGCCTCCAAAAAGCCACGCAGATTATTGTGTGTCTCGGCCACGTGAAGCTCCATTTTTTCTTTAAACTTCGGGTATTTGTCAATATCTGACACAAACGCATTACCGCTTTTCGAGACCTCGGTCATTATCAGCTCAATGTATTTCAGAGCGACCGAGAGCACATCCTTTCCTTTGGACAGCTCCTCCTCCATAGTTTTCCTTACGATAGAGGTGTGCAGCTCAAGGCACTCCACCAGCAGATTCTCCTTGCTGGAGAAAATCTCATACAAAGTACGTTTGGATATGGAAAGGACGGCGGCTATGTCATCCATCCGCACGGCACCAATGCCGGAACGGACGAACATGGACAATGCTGTCCTGACAATCTCAGGACGAATTTCATTCCTATTCAGTGTAGCCGTAATCATACAGCCGCGAAATTACTTGAAAACTTTATACCAAGCAAGGAGTTTCCAAGCCACAACACCAAATTTAGGCTTTTTTAGCAAATTAACAGTATGAAAAAAAACGGTTTACTCACTCATCAGATCTCTCAGGAACTGATCAAGCTCTTCATCAAGATTTGCCAGCAAAGTCTGGCTTACAAGCTGTGTCTCATCGTCTATCAGCATAAGCTCTGCAAGAGTCT
Source organism: Bacteroidaceae bacterium (assembly GCA_045597365.1). Lineage (GTDB taxonomy): Bacteria > Bacteroidota > Bacteroidia > Bacteroidales > Bacteroidaceae > Colenecus. The sequence goes on from JAZLKB010000042.1 coordinate 15,090, forward strand.
CGCCGTCTTCATCGGCCATAACGACAGAATACGGTTTCCAGATGTCAAGAAGTTCCAAAGGTGTCCTGGAATTGACAATGGACATGGCTTTGCGAAGATGTTCCTCGGCGAGACTGAGGAATTCAGTCTCAGGCCATTCTGTGAATCCGGCTATTCTGGAACGGGAAAGCACGTTGTCGTCGTCACATATCACCAGTTCACCCGAATCTCTTAACGGTTTCAAATGAATATCCGTTACGACAGGATTGTCATTGTCGCACACAAATCCTTTCAGGGCCTGGCTTATCGCAGTTGCCAGATTGCCACATACAGACTCATTGACTTCCATATTGTTAATTCTGTTAATATCATAATCTACCGTGGCAATTCTTATACTTTTTGCCACTGCCGCACGGACAAGGATCATTACGTCCCGGCAACTTATCTACCTTGATAGGTTCCCTCACCTGCTGACGGGTATCACGGCCTGCCGCAGCCTGCTGGTTCGGATCTCCCAACTGGGCTTTATTCTCGGTGTATTGACGACGCTGCGCACGGTTCTGGGCCGGAGCCTCGCGGACTTTCTCAGGATCAGGCTCAGGAATCTGGCCACGCATAATTATGGACACAGCCTGATCATTCATCTTATCGACCATATTGTCGAACAATGTGACAGACTCGAGTTTGAAAATAAGCAGCGGGTCCTTCTGCTCGTAACTTGCATTCTGTACAGAATGTTTCAGTTCATCCAGCTCACGAAGGTTCTCTTTCCAGCACTGGTCAATTGTGTGAAGCAGGATTGCCTTCTGGAACGATTTTACAACTTCCTTGCCATCCGATTCGTATGCCGCTTTCAGATTCACAGGAATCTGATAAAGCCTGCGACCGTCAGTGATAGGTATCAGGATATTCTCATAGCGGTCACCGCTCTCCTCATAGACACGTCTGATAACAGGATTGACTATCTGGGACAGATGCTCACATTTGCGTTTATAAGTTTCCATCGCCGCATTGAACACTTTCTCGGCAAGTTCATCCTGCTTCAACGAAAGGTATTCCTGCTCTGTGCAAGGAGTCTCAATTGCAAGAATACGGAACAGCTCCATCTTCAATGAGTCATAGTCTGCGCAGCGCTCCACGATGACCGAGCATCTGTCCCATATCATATTCGCCACATCCATACCGATGCGCTCGCCCATCAATGCGTGCCGGCGTTTCTCATAGACGACAGTACGCTGCTTGTTCATCACGTCATCGTATTCCAACAGACGTTTACGGATACCGAAATGATTCTCCTCGACTTTTTTCTGAGCCTGCTCCACACGTTTCGTGAGGAAGCTGTTCTCTATCATCTCATCCTCCTGAAGTCCCATCTTGTCCATCAGCGGGGCTATCTTCTCAGAGCCGAACAGACGCATCAGGTTATCCTCGAGAGATATGAAGAATACAGATGAGCCAGGATCACCCTGACGGCCGGAACGTCCACGCAACTGTCTGTCAACGCGACGGCTCTCGTGGCGCTCGGTGCCGACAATGGCAAGACCGCCGGCAGCCCTGACCTCGTCACTGAGTTTGATATCAGTACCTCGGCCTGCCATATTCGTCGCGATGGTAACAATACTCCGCTGACCGGCCTTGGCTACAATATCAGCCTCCTTCTGATGTAATTTCGCATTCAGTACATTGTGCTCAATCTTACGCATTGTAAGCATACGGCTCAGCTGCTCGCTTATCTCGACTGATGTTGTACCGACAAGAACCGGCCGGCCGGCCTGAACCAGGCGCACAACCTCTTCAATGACAGCCTTGTATTTCTCGCGTTTGGTCTTGTAGATACGGTCATTCATATCATTTCGCGCGATTGGCTTATTGGTAGGAATCACCACCACATCAAGTTTGTATATATCCCAGAACTCACCGGCCTCGGTCTCAGCAGTACCGGTCATACCGGCCAGCTTGTGATACATACGGAAATAGTTCTGCAACGTAATGGTGGCAAATGTCTGGGTAGCAGCCTCGATAGTGACACGTTCCTTGGCCTCGACAGCCTGATGAAGTCCGTCAGACCAACGGCGTCCCTCCATAATACGACCGGTCTGCTCATCAACAATCTTGACTTTTCCATCTTCGGTAACGATGTAGTCAACATCTTTCTCGAACATAGTATAAGCCTTAAGCAGCTGGTTGATAGTATGGATACGCTCACTCTTGACAGCATAGTTCGTAAGAAGCTCATCCTTGCGGGACATACGTTCCTCGGCAGTCAGATCAGTCTGCGTCTCCAGTTCCGACAATTGAGCGGCTATGTCAGGCAGCACGAAGAAGTCCGGATCCTGTTGGGTTCCGCTGATCAGCTCAACACCCTTGTCTGTAAGATCCACGCCCTTCTGTTTCTCATCTATCACGAAATACAGCGGTTCGACAGCCTCCGGCATACGTTTGTTCTGCTGTTCCATATAGATTTCCTCGGTTTTCTGCATACCGACCTTGATGCCAGGCTCACTGAGGAACTTTATCAAAGCCGTATTTTTGGGCAGAGCCTTGAAACTGCGGAACAGAGAAAGGAAACCTTCGGCAACTTCATCCTGATTATCGGAATACACTTTCTTACGGGCATCGGCAAGGAACTGTGTGGCAAGACGTTTCTGAGCATCGACCAGTTGCTCGACCTGCGGACGAAGCTGTTCAAACTGCTGATCCTCGCCTTTAGGAACAGGGCCTGATATGATAAGCGGTGTACGGGCATCATCAATGAGAACGGAATCGACCTCATCGACAATCGCAAAGTTATGACCACGCTGCACCAGCTCGGACGGATGCCCCGCCATATTGTCACGCAGGTAATCGAATCCAAACTCGTTGTTGGTACCGAATGTAATATCTGCCCGATAGGCATTGCGGCGGGCCTCGGAATTCGGCTGATGCTTGTCAATACAATCTACTGATAATCCATGGAACATATAAAGCGGTCCCATCCACTCCGAGTCACGCTTTGCCAGATAGTCGTTTACCGTAACGACGTGTACGCCATTTCCGGTAAGCGCATTCAGGAAAACAGGGAGTGTGGCCACGAGAGTCTTACCCTCGCCTGTCGCCATCTCGGCAATCTTTCCTTTATGAAGGACAACACCGCCAAACAGCTGGACGTCATAGTGGACCATATTCCAGAGTGTATCATTACCACCGGCAATCCAGTGATTGGAATAGATGGCCTTATCATCCTCAATGCGTACGAAATCATGTCTTGCAGCCAGATCCCTGTCAAAATCAGTAGCCGTAACTACGACCTCGGCATTATCAGTAAAGCGGCGGGCTGTCTCCTTTATTATTGAGAAAACATCAGGAAGCACCTCATCAAGCACTACCTCGTAACGGTCGAGTATCTCTTTTTCCTGTTTGTCTATCTGATTGAACAAAGGCTCACGGTCCTCCAGCTCGGTCTGTTCGACCTTGCTTTTAAGTTCTTCTACAGCTTTTTTCTCAGGAATTACGAAATCCCGGACTTTACGGCGAAGCTCTGCCGATGCGGCACGAAGCTCATCGTTGGTCATTGTATTATACCTGGGATACGCTTTTTTTATCTTCTCTACCCACGGTTGAATCTCCTTATTGTCACGTGTGGCCTTGTTGCCGAACAGTTTGCCTATTATCTCATTAAAGCCCATATCAAATTCCTGTTTTTTGCCAATTGCGCAAAGTTAGGAATTTTTCAATAAAAAAGTCCTAATCCGGCAACAGCAATCACTTTTTAGTCTGTTATACCATAACAGCCGGCAAATGCCCGCAAAACAATAGTTCACTATACATTTAAATCAAATATCGCTATTATTTGTGACTATTTGCTTGTAAAGCACAAAGAAAATTGTACTTTTGCAAGAGATAAGAACTTTTTTGAATGAATCAGTCAGCAACAGTATCCCGAAATCACGCAGGTGTGTTGGCCGTAAAGCTTGCGCATCGGGAGTAAGGTGTACTTAAGACATAGAATATCAAGCCTTTCTCCCACAGAGAAGGGCTTTTTTACAATTAAGGAAAGAGACAATATGAAAATCAGACTCAGGAGCGCACAATGTACCGAAGGGCGCAGAATGGCGGGAGCCCGTGCCCTTTGGGCAGCCAACGGAATGAAACCGGAGCAGATGGGGAAGCCGGTTATTGCCATAGCCAATTCTTTCACACAATTTGTACCAGGACACGTCCACCTGCACGAGGCAGGACAGCTTATAAAAAAGGAGATTGAAAAACTGGGTTGTTTTGCCGCAGAATTCAATACAATCGCAATTGACGACGGCATCGCAATGGGGCATGACGGAATGCTGTATTCACTGCCGTCCCGTGATATTATTGCCGACAGCGTAGAATATATGGTAAACGCGCACAAAGCCGATGCGCTGGTGTGTATCAGCAACTGCGACAAGATAACCCCGGGAATGCTGATGGCCACTATGCGTCTGAACATTCCTACCGTATTTGTCAGCGGAGGTCCCATGGAGGCTGGAGAATGGAACGGACGGCACTTGGACTTGATAGACGCTATGATTTTGTCGGCAGACGATTCTGTAGCGGACAGTGACGTGGAGCAGATCGAGCGTCATGCATGTCCCGGCTGCGGATGTTGTTCCGGAATGTTTACGGCAAACTCCATGAATTGCCTTACGGAGGCGCTTGGATTCTCCCTGCCGGGGAACGGCACAATACTGGCAACGCACAAGAACCGCATTCAGCTTTTCAAGGACGCCGCCGCGCTTATAGTCAGAAATGCCTTCAGATACTACGGAGAAGGCGACGATTCGCTGCTGCCTCTCAGCATTGCCACAAAAGAGGCTTTCGAAAACGCGATGGCACTGGATATTGCTATGGGAGGGTCAACAAACACCGTTCTGCATCTGCTCGCCGTAGCCTGTGAGGCCGGGGTTGATTTCAAAATGGACGATATTGACCGTCTATCCCGCAAAGTACCATGTCTGTGCAAGGTAGCTCCCAATACGCAGAAATATCACGTGCAGGACGTCGGACGCGCAGGAGGTGTACTGAACATTCTGAAGCAGCTCGCCGACGGCGGTCTTCTTCATACTGGAGCAGTCAGCGTGACAGGCATGAGTTACGGAGAGCTCACAGCAATGTACGACATCACGAAATGCGATATTGACAAGGAAGCCATACGCATTTACAGCACAGCTCCAGCCTGCAGATTCAGCAATGAGCTTGGTTCGCAAGAAAGCAGCTACCATACGCTTGACACAGACCGTTCCGAAGGGTGCATACGAGATCTGGCACACGCATACTCAAAGGACGGCGGCATAGCCATTCTCAAAGGAAACATTGCCACAGACGGCTGCGTCGTGAAAACGGCTGGAGTTGATGAGAGTATCTGGAAATTCTCCGGTCCGGCAAAAGTGTTCGACTCACAGGAAGCAGCTTCGGAAGGCATTCTCGGAGGCAAAGTTCAGGCAGGGGACATCGTTGTGATAACCCACGAAGGCCCGAAAGGTGGACCCGGTATGCAGGAGATGCTCTACCCCACTTCGTATTTAAAGTCACGCCACCTCGGAAAAGAGTGTGCATTGATTACCGACGGGCGTTTCAGCGGAGGAACTTCAGGATTAAGCATAGGACACGTATCGCCCGAGGCCGCGGCAGGCGGAAACATCGGCAGGATAATTGACGGCGACATCATAGATATAGACATACCATCCAGATCCATCAACGTCCGTCTATCAGACAAAGAACTTGCAGCACGGCCTATGCGCCCGCTGACACGCGACAGGGCAGTACCCAAAAGTCTGAAAGCTTATGCCAGTATGGTGAGTTCTGCAGATAAAGGAGGAATCAGAATCATCGAATAATGATGGAAGGAAAAATCACTGGAGCTGAGGCGCTACTCAAATCTCTTATAAACGAAGGTGTTGACACATTATTCGCTTATCCTGGAGGCACCGTAATAAGAGTCTTCGACGCGATGTACAACCACAGGGAGGACATCTGTCAGATTCTGGTCCGTCACGAGCAGGCAGCCGCCCATGCTGCACAAGGCTATGCCCGGATTTCCGGCAAGACCGGTGTCGCAATTGTCACAAGCGGACCGGGTGCAACAAACACAATAACAGGCATCAGCGACGCAATGCTCGACAGCACTCCTATTGTTGTAATAGCAGGACAAGTCAGCACCACATCGCTTGGAACAGATGCCTTTCAGGAAATAGACCTGGTAGGCGTTACACAACCTATTACGAAATGGAGCTACCAGATCAGACGCGCGGAGGATATCGCATGGGCAGTTTCAAGAGCTTTCTTTATTGCCGGCTCAGGCCGTCCGGGACCTGTCGTTCTGGATTTCACCCGCAACGCCCAGGAACAGCTTATAGATTTCAAGCCCGAAAAGATTGACCATATACGGAGTTATATTCCTGTTCCCGTACCCAACCCCGAAGAGATTGACGCCGCAGTACGGTTGATTGACAAGGCAAAAAAGCCTTTGGTAATAGCCGGACATGGAATAGAGTTGGGACAGGCCGAGGAGCAGCTTAAAGCATTTATTGAAAAGGGTGATTTACCTGTAGGAAAGACATTGCTTGGGTTGTCCGTCCTGCCGTCAGACCATCCATTGAATATGGGTATGATTGGAATGCACGGGAACATAGCTCCGAATGTCATGACGAACCAATGCGATTTGCTGATTGCTGTCGGCATGCGCTTTGACGACCGCGTGACAAGCAAAGTCAGCCTTTACGCGCCACAAGCCAGAATCATTCATTTCGACATTGACAAATCAGAATTCGGCAAGAATGTCAAACCGCACGTGACAGTATTGGGAGATTGCCGCACGACGCTCAGTTTGGTAACAGAGAAAATGAGGCAGGCCAGACATCAGGAATGGATTGACAGTTTCAAGCAATATCAGGACGAGGAATACCAGAAAGTAATTAAAGAAGCCATTCACCCATCAGCCGGTCCTCTGCGCATGGGCGAGGTTGTCAATGCTGTAAGCGGGCAGACAGACGAGAGCGCCGCTATGGTAACCGATGTAGGACTTAACCAGATGTTCGCCTCAAGATATTTCAAATACCGCAAGCCCCGCAGTATAATCACCTCCGGAGGTTTGGGGACAATGGGGTTCGGACTGCCTGCGGCTATTGGCGCGACTTTTGGAGCACATGGACGTACGATTGTCATTTTCTGCGGTGACGGAGGACTACAGATGAATATTCAGGAGTTCGGAACAATAATGGAGACAAAAGCCAAAATCAAGATTGTTGTACTCAACAACAATTTCCTTGGGAACGTACGCCAGTGGCAACAGCTTCATTACTGCTCACGATATTCACTCACTCCTATGCTGAACCCAGACTACATACAAATTGCAAGAGCCTACGGAATAGCAGGCAGAATGGTATCAGACCGGAGCGAGCTCTCCGATGCCATACGCGTGATGTTCCAGACTGACGGTCCGTATCTGCTGGTAGCGAATTGTCTTGAAGAGGAGAATGTCATGCCAATGATTCCATACGGAGCAGCAGTTGACAAAATGATTTGCAATATCTGACAAACATTACAAAATGGAAAACGATAAAAAGCTATTCACTCTGATAGTGCACTCCGAAAACATTGCAGGTATCCTTAATCAGGTAACTGCTGTTTTCACCCGCAGACAGATAAACATTGAGAGTCTGAATGTATCAGCCTCGTCAATCGAGGGAATACACCGATACACAATTACAGCATTTGCAGACAAAAGCACAATAGACAAGATTGTCAGTCAGATAGAAAAGAAAGTCGATGTGCTCCAATGCCAGTGCTTCACCGATGATGAGATTTTCATGCAGGAGGTTGCATTATATAAGGTAACGACCAAGACACTTACAGACAATCCCAAGCTTTCCGAGACAATCAGGCGCTACGGAGCCAACATAATTGAAGTCAATTCAACATTCTCGGTAATCGAAAAAACAGGCCAGACAAACGACATTATAGCTCTCAACCAGGAGCTCAGTAAGACTGGTGGCCTTCTTCAATATGTAAGTTCCGGAAGGGTTGCTATAACAAGAGCACGTATTGAGCATGTAAGTGAATATTTGGATAAGGTAAACGCACTCTATAATTGCGGACAATAATAAAGACTGGTAACATTTACAATTAACACTTATAACTATGGCAAAAATCAATTTTGGAGGTGTCATTGAAGAAGTAATGACACGCGAGGAGTTTTCATTGGAGAAAGCCCGTGAGATTCTGAAGAACGAGACTATTGCAGTTATCGGATATGGTGTCCAGGGACCGGGCCAAGCCTGCAATCTGCGTGACAACGGTTTCAACGTAATTGTCGGTCAGCGTCAGGGAAAGACATACGAGAAAGCAGTCTCAGACGGGTGGATTCCAGGACAGACACTTTTCTCAATTGAAGAGGCTGCAGAAAAGGGCACAATAGTCTGTATGCTTTTGTCAGATGCCGCTCAAATGCAACTTTGGCCAACAATCAAGAAACATCTGACTCCTGGCAAGACACTCTATTTCTCACACGGATTCGCTATCACATGGAATGACCGCACAGGAGTTGTTCCACCAAAAGATATCGATGTAATAATGGTAGCTCCAAAGGGCTCAGGCCGCTCATTGAGAACAATGTTCGTTGAGGGACGTGGTCTCAACAGTTCTTACGCTGTTTATCAGGACGCATCAGGACATGCTCTTGAAAAAGTATTGGCATTTGGTATCGGCATCGGCTCAGGCTACTTGTTCGAGACCACTTTTATCCGCGAGGCAACTTCCGATCTTACTGGTGAGCGTGGTTCACTTATGGGAGCTATCCAAGGACTGCTTCTGGCTCAGTATGAGGTGCTGCGCGAGAATGGTCACACCCCATCCGAGGCTTTCAACGAGACTTGCGAAGAGTTAACCCAATCTCTCATGCCGCTATTCGCCGCCAAAGGTATGGACTGGATGTATGCAAACTGCTCTACGACAGCCCAACGCGGCGCGTTAGACTGGATGGGGCCGTTCCACGATGCAATCAAACCGGTCGTTGAGAAACTGTACGCCAGCGTAAAATGCGGAAACGAGGCACAGATTTCGATTGACAGCAACTCAAAGCCTGATTATCGCGAGGGACTAGAAAAGGAGCTCCAGGCATTGCGTGACAGTGAAATGTGGCAAACAGGAGCAGTTGTCCGCAAGCTACGCCCCGAGAACAATTAAAGAAGTAATTACAGTGAGAGAGATCTTGAAGACCTCTCTCTTTTTATAATAAAATAAAGGCTCCGGAAATGGAGCCTTTATAAAATATTCATACGTAAATTAGAATATCTTGTAGCGATTATCTGTAACGTTTGCCTTTGTATAAAGCTCATTCAGGAACATTGCTGTCGCATAACGCGAGATATTGCTTCTGACACGGCTTGTCTCTTCGGCATCATCATATTCGGCAGTATATGCATCAGCAGAGACCTTCTTGGCAACCCAAACGCCGCCCTCACCACGGACTGGTGCAGAGAACTCATTCTCAGCAAGATTAGCAACAGTTGCGCCTACTAAAGGCTCGCTGGTATAAGTAGCAGAGACATACGATGGTGATGAGAAAGTAACATATTTAAGTGTATCAATGCGGATACCATCAACTGAGTTCAAGTTGCCGCCACGCGCAGCTTCCTCAAGTTTACTTGTCAGCATCTCGGCCTTCTTATCTTTAATGGCCTCGTTCTGGAGTGTCGGAAGCACATCTGCTACAGGCTGGAAACCTTTTTTATTGACCTTGCTCAATGCGACAACCAAAAGGTGATCATTGTCATCGCCAACCTCATAGATACGTGATACTTCTCCAGGCTTTGCCTCGAAGACCCAGCGGAGTGCATCGTGCGATTTTGCAATACTACCAATATTGTTACTGCTGCTGCGGAAAGCATCATTTGTCAAAAGGCGATAGCCATTATCCTCGGCATTCCCACTGAATGACTCCAGAGTACTATTGTTTGCTACAAAGCTGCTTAATTTATTGTATGCATCATTGCTCGTCTCATTGCTGAAATAAGCAATCTTCTTGACAATGGCAGCATTATACTTCTTGATAGGGTTCCTGGTATCAAGAACCTTGATAATCAAAGACAACTGATCAAGATCCAGTCTGCAAAGCTCACCTTTCTTGAGAGAATTTATTTTCTTGAGATACAGGGCATCGTTGCCGGTATATGCATATCCCTCATAGCTGGCTGATGTAAGCCACTGAGGAGCAGCTGTCTGGGCATACTTCTCCGCAATCTCCTGAATGTCGGCTCCATCCTTGACTGCATTGTAAATACTGTCAGCAAGGATATCCGTAGCAGCATCCGTACCAGCATTGATCTGAATCAGCGAGAACTGAATTGAATCAAAGCCGTCAACAGCCGACAAAAGCTTGAATGCATTATAAGAATCATCGCTCTCATTGAAATACGGACCATAGACGTCACCTACTGATACAGAATCCAACCTGGCGGCTACATCCTCAGGAAGTCCGTTCTTTGATACAGGAACATCACTGTAAAGCACCTCCGACTCTGCGAGTCTGATGAAGGAAGCCATCTCATCTTCAGTTGATGCGAGCTGGTCTGCATACTCTGTAACCTCTTCAAGCAGTGCGGCACGGTCAGCATCACTAGGAAGTATTTCGACATCGATATACTTTATGTCTCTTGTCTCCTCATACAACTTGAGCATAGGTTTTTTCTCAGCATAAAGCCGCTTGATGTCGGACGATGTAATAGTCGCCAATGAATCTGCTATTGTAGAATAAGGAACAGTTGCCAGCACTACATCATTACGTTTGGTTCTTGACTCGTATGAGTTTCTTCTCGATACAGGGTTTGAAATGAACGAAGACTGAAGCAATGCAACGTATTTGTTTGCCAATGTGTTCTGACGAAGATTATCCTCAATGAAGCACCAATAGTTATACATATTGTCGTACTGCGCCAACAGCTCATTTGACGCACCAGTGCGGTCCATCTCATCATAGAATGCCAGGAAGCTCTTAAGATAATCCACATCGAAAGCTCCGGTCTGCGCGTTCTGGAAAGGAGTCTGCATAAGCATCGGATCCGAGCCTTTCTCTATCAAGCTCTGTATCTCAGCATCCGTTACCGACAATCCGATGGCTGACGTTTCCTTTCCGAGAATGGATTTACGTAAAATATTGTTCCAAACCTCATCCTTCACAGAGGCATACTCAGCATCATTCAGAGAGTTGACTCCCATTGTCATTTTCACGACATCGGCATATTTCTCAAACTCCGCCTGATAATCCTGCGCATTCACAGTTTTCCCATTTACCTCGCCTACGGTAGCCACTCCCTGATTGGGACGCAGAATCTTCCATGCATCACCAAGGATGAAGGCCAAAAGAGCCAAACCAATTACCACCAACAACAGAGTACCCTTACTCCTGATTTTCTGCAATGTTGCCATTTTCTATAATGTATTATTTCTATTCTTGGAAGACATTTTTCTTTCAAGTTGCAAAGATAGCATTATTTTATTAACGGCGTGCTAACCCACGTATTGATTTTTATTTATTTACATCACAGCGAATCACGTTCCGCCGGAAAGATGCCATCAGTATGCCGTATTGTATATCTGGTAAAATCCTGATTGGACTCGAAACCAATTCCGCGAATGATTTGTTTTTCCTGCTGGATTGTAATACGGCTATCGGAATACACTTTCTCAATATTCTGATTCCAGAAAAGCAAATCCGTGTCAAACTTTTCCTTATCAACATTCTCAGCATGAACATTACTTCTAAGTTCCCACACTTTCGAATCGCTGTAATAGTACGCCGTATCGGCCTGGATCAGAGATGAGACATTCATTGTTGAGTCAAGAACTTCCAGATAAACCTTATTCTCGAAAGCCCAATAAGGAGGATCAGTCTTGTCAAACATCTCCCATCGGTCTGTCACCATACGGTACTTGATAACGCCGTTTTCAGAAACCAAGGACGTAATCCCGGTCGTAACCATAACTGCGGTTGAGTCACGATTAGTGACAGCCTCCCCAACCTGCCTGTTTTTGCCGGAGCAGGAGAAAAGCAAAGGCAAGACAACCGCAAATACAGCGATTGTCCTGCCATGAAAACCTTTTGTGCCGTTATCGGCAATCATTTTAGCGGATTGTTGTAGTCTCGTTTATCCAGCCTTTGACCTCTACGGTATCTCCCTTCTTCAGATTCAGCATAAACAAATCCTCAATTTTCGGTGTATATTCCGAATATGTACGGATAAGCTCGTTTGCCTTGTCCGCGACACTTGGATCAACCCGTTTGGCAGCCTGAAGCTTGTCAATTACAACATAGAATGTACATTGATTAAGAGCAGTCTCATCACACCACTTATGATTTCCCGCATACATCTGGGCAAGCAGGATGTAAGGATTGCCGTCATTCGGATTCAACTGGATGGATTTCTGCAGATAAGTCTTGGCCGTAGTACGTTTGTCAATCTGATTGAGAATAACAGCTGCGGTATAATAGAGTTCTGCTTTCTTGAAAGCATCATCCTCAAGCTCGATAGCCTGGTCAAAGTACTCCAATGCCTTATTGTAATCATTACGTTTCCTGGCGTAAAGCAAGCCAAGACTCTTGGCAGTCTCGCTGGACGGAGATATTGCGTGAGCATATTCAGCTGCAGCGAAGTATGCATCGGACGAAGTGCACTTCAGCATACCCATCACGCTAACAACCTTGTGCAGATATTCCAGATTCGTCTTATTCTCCTCAACCTTGTCAGCATATATCGTCTGAAGGCTCTCACAATCGGCAGCGCCGCTGTTTACAAAATACGCATCTATGTTATCCTTGGTGCTGCGGGCCTGCTCAAGAACTTTCTCGTCCTCGATACCGGCAATAACTGAATTGATATAGTTGGAGCAGTCCAGATAATCCTGAAGCAAATCCTCACGATGCGATTCACCGTCTTTCTTATATTTCTGATTCGAAATCTTCATCAGATCACCGAGAATATAATATTCGCTCTCGCCCTTGCTCATATTCACTGCATTGCGAAGCAGAGAATAAGCCTTATCAACATCAACCTTTGGGTTATAAGATATGTAATCGTGAGCCTGAGTACCTCGTATTGAGGCTTCGCTTGTAGGATTCTTTACGATCTTATTAAGCTGATCAAGATATTTGATACGCTGCTCATAAAGAGCCTGAAGTTCCTCGGCATACGCAAGCTGCTCCTCGCCGGTCTTGGCATTAGCCACCATCCAATGCAGGATTTTAGCTCCATTGGTATATATACCGGACTGTGCGATAGGGCTATCTGTAAACACCGATTTCCACGGTCCATAGGCATCGGCATAATTACCTGTCTTTACATATTCGGTATAAAGACTGATGTTCTGCAGACATCTGATACTATCTTCACCGTGGCCATAACGCGAGCCATCCTCAATGCCTTTCTGGGCAAACGCTGCGACAGGAGTCAGCAGGACAGCTATCAACAGACATTTTTTAAAGTTCTCGATTCTCATAATATGGTTCTTTTTATAGTTTATCATTTTTCTACTGATTTGACAAATATTAGCCCCTGCGGTTTAATTACTGAACCTGCCATTTGGCGAACCAACGTTCATTAAATGACAAGCCGAGACATAGTCTCAAATAGTTCTCCTCTATCAGTCCTGGAGCAGAAGGCTTTATATGGGCATATTGTCCGGATATCTCAACCTCAATCATATTGTTCCAGCGATTGATAATTGGCAGCGAAGCGCCGATACTCACTCCGAACTCCTTGGGACCATCATTGTTTCCTATTTTATAGTAAGGTGTAGTGTAATATACGCCAGCCCTGTATGCTGATCTCAGGAAAAGATTATGATTGGTCTTATCGTGCTGATATGATCCGCCTGCCGAGATTTTAAGACGCTCACGACCCTTCATCCAGTCATTTCCAAAAAACACCGCATCGCTCCAGTTGTCGAATGATGCATCGACACCGGCCAGCCATTTCTCACGGGAATACGTTAAACCTGCACCGGCTCTCAATGGAATCCGGAATTCATTGAATTGCCGGAGTGTATCGGAGACTTCCGAGGTGTTGCCGTCAAGCATCTCATCGTATATCAAGCCGGTACCGCTGAAATCTACAGCAGGAGAACAGACTGCGCCAATAGTAGTCTTTCCTCCCAGCATCGGGATCGAGACTTGCATACCGAAATTCATTTTCAGCTCATGCACATCGGCATAATACGTTTTCATTCTTGTGAGAACGGTGGCATCATTATACTTGTTTGAAATCTGATGAGTGAACTCACCGAACATATAGCCGAAATCAGCGCCTATTGACAGGAACTTGAATGGAGACCAGCCGAGACCAGCCGACACGACTCTTAGAGATCCTTCTCCTGCATATGAGTTCGTGGCTGTTATCTCGCCGTCCTGGTCCCTCCGGATATTTTCCGATGAGGAGAAATGATAGCCGGTACGGGAATACGGCATCAGACTTAATGTAAAGCCCAGATTCCTGACAATTCGGAACTGCATTGCCAGATAGTCAAAAGAGGCATTCTGCGCATTAATCCGGATATTGTTCTCTTTGAAATTACCATTTGTAAGCGAACAGCCGATATCAAACAGGAAAGTAAGCGTATCGACCGTGGAATATGACGCCGGATTAAGTGTATTGAGAGTATTGCGTTCACGGAAAGCAATACCCATTCCGCCCATCGCAGTAGTTTTACCGATTGACGGATCGGACAATGCGCCTACACCATAGCGTGTATATGGCGAATTTATGCCGTTCTGGCCCGAGATTGTCAGGAAAGAAAAGGCGGCAAGTACCAATGCAAGCAGTCTCTCAACTCTCTTCATTGTATCTACTGATGTAATACAATCCCTCTAACACAAGGTATCCATCTGCAAAGATGCGATTTTTTATTGGTTTTTCAAACAATTCGGCATCTCCTCCAGTTAAAAAAACCAAAAGGGAATCATAATGTTGAGTCATGTAAGATATGTACCCTTCCATCTCATACTCTATTCCCAATAATACGCCACTTCGAATAGCAGTATCTGTAGAGTACCCGATTACAGGAGTATCACCTCCGGCTTTTACCAGAGGCAGGCGTCCGGTGTATTCATGTAGAGCCCTGAGACGTATGTCCTTGCCAGGCGAGATATTGCCGCCCATATATTTACCGTCTGCTGTCACCATATCATAAGTAATGGCAGTTCCTGCATCTATCACCAGAATATTACGATTCGGATATCTCTGCCAGGCACCGACAGCGGCAGCAATCCGGTCGCTCCCCAAGGTTTCAGGCGTAGAATACATTATTTTAATAGGAAGTCTTAGACTGCCATCAAGAACTCTTACTTTAACAGGAAGTCCGTTCAGGAAATTGATCTCTGACGGCGTCATGTTCCTCACCGACGAGCAGATACAGGATTTCACCGCGGTTGACGCTGCCATCAAACGCACTCTTTCAGACACAAGCGGCCCTTGAAAGAAATCAACGACACAACCGTCACGTACAAGCGCGGTTCTCGCATTAGTATTTCCCAAATCTATGACAAGACGCATTATTACACATATTTTCGTGCAAAGAAACTACATTTTTCTTTATTATCGCCATCATTTCACATTCAGTCCGTCTGCAGGCCAATCACAGACGGCAAATAATTTGCTAATAACCCCGGCTTGCATTATTTTTGCAGTTAGCAAAAAAAGCGTAAGCACAATGAGGCGCACCTTATTGATAACATTGACTTTATGTCTGTTGACAGCATATTCGGGGCCAGTCCGGGCGCAACAGGCATTTTTTCCGAAGGACAGCATCAGGGCCATGTTGGTCACATGTTCACCCGGAGCACTCATTTATGAGGTTTACGGGCACACAGCAATTCGGATTCAGAATCTCACAGACGGCACCGACATAGTATATAATTACGGCGTTTTCGATTTCAGTTCCCCCCATTTTGTCTGGCGTTGGGTAAGAGGTGAGACAGACTATCTGTTGGGAAGATATCCATGGAGCATCTTTTGCGATGAGTACAAAAGCCGCGGCTCAACAATCCATCTGCAGGAACTGAACCTCACGCAGCATGAAAGCACGCTGCTGGCGGGGCTGTTGACAGAAAACAGTATGCCGAAGAACAGAGTTTACAGATATAATTTCTTCTACAACAACTGTGCGACAATGGCGTTGGACAAGATAGAACAGGCGGTCAGCGGACATATCGCCTATCAGTCCAACGACAGCATCATATCATTCCGGAATGTAATTCACAGGTTTAACGGTAAAGAGCCGTGGAATCAGTTTGTCATAGACCTAGCTATCGGAGCCGAAGCTGATGCCCCTATTTCCGAGAGACAGAAAGCTTTTGCACCGATTCTTCTGATGGATCTGATAGAAAATGCCTCAATAATCACTACAGACACACTGGTACCACTTGTCACAGCGGAAACCAAAATCTACCCTGCAGACCCTCTGATATTTCCAGAGCACATAATCTACCCATTACAGGCAATGATTCTGTTTTTCCTGTTGATACTGTTGCTCTGTCTATATGACTGGAACCGTGGGCATCTATGTATAATACTCGACATTGTACTATTCGGCATCCAGGGGCTGGCCGGAATTGTCATTGCCTTTTTATATTTCTTCTCAAGTCATCCGGCAACATCATCAAACTGGTTGCTGATATGTCTGAATCCATTACCACTGATTTGTCTGCCTTTCATGATCCACAACATCCGTCACCGCAAATTATCAGTATTTCTTGTTTGGAATTTTCTCATTAACGTGATATTCATACTGTCTAGCAGTAAAATTCCGCAATACATATCACTACCCACACTTATTTTACTCGGCACATTCGCTCTAAGATCTTTGTGCGACATTCACTATCAGATAACACATCATGCAAAATTCCCAATGGCTTCCGTAAGGCTGTCCAAGAGGAAAAATGCAGCTGTTGCCGCAATTATTCTACTAAGCACAATATCACCTGCCCGTGCACAAAACGCCACACATACACCCAAGCTGATAGTAGGAATCACAATTGACCAGTTAGACCAGGAATATGTCCGACGTCTTATGCCGTTATTCAAGGATGACGGATTCCGTAGATTTCTGTTGCACGGATACTGCATTCCCCAAGTATCGTTTGACTACGACAACCACAGCAGAGCTGCAGCCATAGCTTCCCTCTATACAGGGACTTCACCTTTTTACCACGGCATAGTTTCAGACAAATGGATTGACAGGAGCAATCAGATGACAATAGATTGCGTACATGACAAAGACGAGACCGGTATCAACACCAGTGATCACAGCTCGCCCAAACGTCTTCAGGTCCTGACAATTACAGACCAGTTGGAATTGGCAACGAAAGGCAACTCAATCGTATGTTCAATCGCCGCCGAGAAAGATGCTGCCATACTTGCCGGAGGCCATGACCCGGATCTGGTACTCTGGATGAACGATGCAGACTGCCAATGGTGCACCTCAAGCTATTACGGAACTTTTCCTTCGTGGGCCGACAACGCCAACAGCAGCAATATGTCCAAAGAAGATGACTGGAAGCCATCACTACCTTTATCATATTACATCAGGGACAATGTCTTTCCCCGGTCCAGTTCTTTCTCTTATTCACCAAAACGCGGAGATACCAGAGAAATCAAAAGCTCACCGATAGCCAACAGACGCGTAACAGATATGGCTATAACAACCATCGATGCAATGGAGCTGGGAATGACTGGCGCGACAGATTTTCTAGCTGTCACGCTATACGCCGGCGGATATGCCCATCAGCCCACAGGATTGGAATCGATTGAATTGCAGGATACGTACGCACGTCTTGACCAGGACCTCGAACAACTGATTACGCATATAGAAAAGAAAATCGGCAGCGACAATGTGCTGTTTTTCCTGACATCCACAGGCTGCAAGGACATTTCAGAGCCTGTTGTCTCAAACCCGAGGATGCCAACCGGCACAGTCTATATGGAAAGAGTAACCGCTCTCCTGAACCTATATCTTTCAGCATTGTACGAGAAAGGAGAATACATAAACGCGTACAACGGAACCCAGTTGTATATAGACAGGACATTGTTGGAAAAGCAGAATTTATCCATCCAAACAATATATGACAATTGCGTTGACCTGCTTTTGCAGATGTCGGGGATACGGGGAGTATTCACCCAACGGGATTTATTGTTCCCGAATCTGAACCAGGACGCCCTCCGGCAGCGCAATGCCCTCAATCCGGATTGTTCCGGAGATCTGATGCTCGAGATTATACCCGGATGGACAATAGCTGACGAGCAGCACAACACCAATCAAGTGGAAGACCGAAGTACGGCAAACATTCCTATCATGCTATATGGAAACGGAGTAAGAGCCTGGCTCGATGAGCGTCCCACACCAGCCGGAGCACTTGCGGCAACACTGTCATGGGTATTGGGCATTCCCGTTCCAAGCGCTTGCAAAGCCGCACCGATAACTGATATTTGGTTCAATAAATAAATAATAAATATGTCAGACAACAAATTCATCAGCCTGTCGTACGACCTTTATCTGAAAGACGAAGACGACAAACTCTCTCTGTACGAGCGTGCACCCAAAGAAAAGCCTTTTCAATTCATCTCCGGAATAGGATACACCCTTGACCTTTTTGAGAAAAACGTCATCAATCTTAAGAAGGGAGACACATTTGAGTTTGAGATACCATGTGCCGAGGCTTACGGTGAATACGATGAGGAAAGCGTTCTGGAACTTCAGAAGTCAATCTTTACCCAAAATGGTAAATTTGACGACGAGCACGTCAAAGAAGGCTATATAATACCTCTCAGTGACGGGCAGCAGACATTCAACGCTTTAGTTACAGAAATAAGGGATGATATAGTAAAGGTAGATCTGAATCATCCTCTCGCAGGCGAGGATCTCACTTTCAAAGGAAGGATAATAGAGACTCGTCCAGCCACCGATGCTGAAATAGAGGCTGCCACAAAACCCGCCCACGGTTGTGGAGGATGCGGTGGATGTGGAGGGAACTGTTGCGACGGGGAAAAAGAGTGCTCAGACCACGAATGCGGTTGCGGACATTGCCATTAACCTCATGAACACCATCGGAGACAGACTCAGACTTACGACCTTCGGCGAGTCACATGGACCTGCCGTTGGAGGCGTACTTGACGGCTACCCTGCCGGCATACACATAGATTTCGACTTCATCGCAGATGAGATGCGCCGCCGCCGTCCAGGTCAGAGTTTTGCAACCACAAGCCGTTCCGAAGATGACGATGTCGAGTTCCTGTCAGGGATACTCAATGATGTAACCACCGGTACACCTATAGCATTCATCATCAGGAACAACGACTGCATATCGGCAGACTACGATTATATGCGTGATGTTTATCGTCCGTCACACGCAGACTACACATATCAGATGCGGTATGGCATTCGCGACTGGCGTGGAGGAGGCCGTTCTTCTGCACGTGTCACAGCGCCAATATGTGTGGCAGGGGCACTCGCGAGGCTTGCTTTGGAGAAACGTCTGCCGGATCTCGATATTTACGCATTCACTTCACAGATAGGCGACATAGCCACAGACCCGTCGGACGAAATGACATTCAGCCGTGAAGATTCCGATTCAAATCCACTCCGTTGTCCCGATGCAGAAAAAGCAGCAGAAATGGAAGATTTGCTGTGGCAATTGAAACGCGAAGGAGACTCTACAGGCGGTGTTATTACTTGTATTATACGCGGATGCCCCGCTGGAATAGGTAATCCTGTGTTCGGGAAACTTCATTCAAGACTTGGAGCCGCAATGCTTGGTATCAATGCAGCCAAAGGGTTTGAATACGGTGACGGTTTCAACTGCGCGGCTATGCGGGGATCTGAGTGCAACGACGCTTTCACATCCAGCAACGGAGAGATTACAACCGTAACCAATCACTCCGGAGGAATTCAAGGTGGAATAAGCAACGGGCAGCCCATCCGTTTCCGTGTAGCATTCAAGCCAACCCCGACAATTGCCATAGAGCAGCAGACTGTCAACAAAAACGGCCTGCCGGTCACTCTCGAAGCGTCCGGCAGACACGATTCATGCGTAGTACCCCGAGCCGTACCTATTGTTGAGAATCTCGCAGCATTAGTACTGCTGGACTCGGTGTTATAGCTATTAAAACAATGATTCCCAGTTATCGGCCAAAGCCTTGACCGAAGGGAATAGGATTGCAGGTCCCTCTGCCAGTAATGTTTCATCATCAATAGGACCTGTATTTACGGCTATCGTATCTATACCTGCAGCACGGGCAGCACGGATACCCAGAGGTGCATTTTCAACTACCACCGCCTCTTCGGCAGTAATCCCGCCAATATCCAAAGCCCTCAGATATGGATCGGGAAACGGCTTTCCACGCTCCACATCGAAAGCGGTAACCATTAGAGGACGAACCACATAACCCTTGTAGTCGCGCTGTACACGTTCAATAAGGCCTCCCTGTCCTGAGCCTGTCACCACTTGAATCTGTATGCCAGCCTCACGGGCCTTCCGCATAACATCAGCTGCTCCAGGCATGACAGATACGGGGGGTAACTCCATAAACAATTCAGACTTACGGGCATAAATACGCTTCACTACTTCGTCGGACACAGGACCCTTTCCCTCACGCTCGCTTATGGAACGAATGGTTTGGGCTCCGGTACAACCCTCGTTCAGATAAACATCCAGAATACTCATATTGTACCCGAATTCCTTCAATGCACGAACCCAGGCCGACACGTGTGACGGCATCGAGTCATAAAGAACGCCGTCCATATCGAAAAGGACGGCGCGTTTATTATTCAGGGAAAATGACATATCAGATTACTTGCTCAAACGCTCGTAAATGGTTTTGGATTCCTCTTCATAGCCAGGCTTGTTCAGAAGAGCGAACATATTCTTCTTATAAGCCTCAACGCCAGGTTGGTTGAAAGGATTTACTCCAAGCATATAGCCACTTATACCACAAGCTTTCTCGAACATATAAATCAACTGGCCGAGCCAATACTCTGTCAATTCCGGAATATTAAGGCGGATATTGGGAACACCGCCATCGACATGAGCAAGACGTGTTCCAAGCTCAGCCATTTTGTTTATCTGATCCACGTGCTTGCCAGCCAAGAAATTCAGTCCGTCAAGATTCTCAGCATCATCTGGCACCGTAACGGAATACTTCACCTTATCAACCGAAAGAACCGTCTCAAAGATTATGCGCTCACCTTCCTGAATCCATTGTCCCATAGAGTGAAGATCTGTCGTGAAATCGACTGAGGCAGGATATATGCCTTTTCCGTCCTTTCCCTCGGACTCGCCATAGAGCTGTTTCCACCACTCAGCAAAATAATGAAGCTTCGGTTGGAAGTTCACCAGAATCTCAATTTTCTTGCCGTTACGATAAAGAGCATTGCGCGCGGCAGCATACATTGCAGCAGGGTTCTGATCGAAAGCTGTCATGGAAGAGGTCTGGTGTTCCATATCAGCAGCTCCGCGGACAAGCTGCGCAATATCATAACCGGCTACTGCTATCGGGAGAAGTCCAACAGGAGTCAGGACAGAATAACGTCCACCCACATTGTCGGGAATCACAAAAGTTTTGTAACCTTCTTTGTCGGCACACACACGCGCGGCACCCTTCCTGGCATCGGTAACTGCTACAATAACCTTTCGGGCTGTGCGTTTGCCTCTCTGTTCCTCGCACTGTTTCTTCAGTATGCGGAACGTAAGCGCAGTCTCGGTAGTAGTTCCAGACTTTGAGATATTGATTACGCCAAAGCGGCGCCCTTTCAACAGTGATGTGAGCTCCGCAAGATAATCCTCGCTGATATTATTACCAGCAAATAACACAACCGGATTGGTCTTGTCCTTCAGCAGCCATGAGAAATTGTTTCCGAAAGCCTCAATCACAGCACGCGCACCAAGATAGCTGCCACCTATGCCGGCTACGACCACTGTATCGCACTTGTCACGCAAAATATCTGCCGTACTCTGAATCTCGGCAAGGAACTCTGCTGTAATGGATGAGGCCAGATTCATCCATCCGATAAAATCATTGCCTTCACCAGTTCCTTCCTCCAGTTTTATTATGGCATTTCTGACCTCAGGTTCCAAAGCCTTGACTGCACCAGCCGGTAAAAAGCTCTCAATAGCTGAATAATCAATCGAAATCATATCTCTAAAAAATTAATGGTTCACTTGAAACTGTCAGTAAGAAGCTTTATCTCCATCTGTGGCGATACCTTCTCGTACAATATATTATACATCGAATTCAGAATAGGCATATCCACGTGATAATGCTCATTAAGCTCCTTCATACATTTAGTACCATAATACCCCTCGGCAATCATCTCCATCTCGAGTTGCGCGGCCTTGACGGAATATCCTTTCCCTATCATAGAGCCGAACACCCGGTTGCGGCTGAATTTTGAGTAACAGGTAACAAGCATATCGCCAAGATATACAGAATCATTGATAACGCGCTGCTCCATCGGTCTGGCGGTATCAAGGAAACGTGTCATCTCATTCAAGGCATTCGACATCAGGACAGCTTGAAAGTTGTCTCCATACTGCATACCATTACATATTCCGGCTGCAATGGCATAGACATTCTTCAACACAGAGCCGAACTCTATACCTGTTACATCAGTACTGACAGATGTCTTCACATACCTGTTATTCAACTTACGCGCAAAACAACGGGCATTATCGGGATCAGTACAGCCGATTGTAAGATACGACAGACGTTCCATAGCCACTTCCTCGGCATGACAGGGCCCTGACAATACGCATATATTTTCTTCAGGGACACCGTAATAACGATGAAAATACTCAGACATCAGCAGATTATCATCGGGTACTATACCTTTAATGGCCGAAACTATGAAATGGTCTCTGAGCTTCAATTTCAGTTTCGCCATATGTGACTTGAAATATGGCGATGGGGTTACAAAAACAAGCACCTCGGAATCGCGGACGGCGGCATTTATGTCAGAGTAGAAATTGATCCTGTTCACATCAAACGGCACACTTGTCAGATATGCAGGATTATGTCCCAATTTCTTGAACTCGTCAATACGCTCCTGACTACGCACGAACCAGTTTATCGAGTCCTCGGTAGAAAGCAAGATCTTTGCAATGGCAGTAGCCCAGCTGCCACCACCCATTATCGCTAATTTTCCTTGCGGGAATGCCATTTTACTCGTCAGTTTGGGTATTCTGAGCCACCTCAGGCTTCATCTGCGGGAAGAAGAGTACTTCCTGAATAGCCTGCTGACCTGTCATCAGCATCACGAGACGATCAATTCCTATTCCAATGCCGCTTGTCGGTGGCATACCGTACTCCAACGCGCGTACAAAATCCTGATCAATGAACATAGCCTCATCATCACCCTTCTGGCTCAAGCGCAACTGCTCCTGAAAACGCTCGTACTGATCAATCGGATCATTGAGCTCGGAATACGCGTTTGCAAGTTCCTTGCCGTTCACCATAAGTTCGAAGCGTTCTGTCAGACCCGGTTTTGAGCGGTGCATTTTTGTAAGCGGACTCATCTCGACCGGATAATCTGTTATGAATGTAGGCTGAATATATGTACCCTCGCAGAACTCACCGAAAATCTCGTCTATCAACTTGCCTTTGCCCATAGACGGATCTATATCCATTTTCAGAGCCTTGCAGATACCACGTATCTCATCCTCCGATTTCCCGTTCAAGTCATATCCGGTCTTCTCCTTGATTGCATCCAGAATAGGCAGACGACGATATGGAGCCTTGAAGCTCACAACATTATCGCCAATCTTTGACTCATAGCAGCCATTTGCGGCAAAACATATCTTCTCAAGCAGTTTCTCGGTGAAATCCATCATCCAGTTGTAATCCTTGTATTGGACATAAAGCTCCATACATGTAAACTCCGGATTATGCGTACGGTCCATTCCCTCGTTACGGAAATTCTTACCGATTTCATATACGCCCTCAAATCCACCGACGATAAGACGTTTCAGATAAAGCTCAGTAGCGATACGGCAATACAAATCCATATCGAGAGTGTTGTGATGGGTTATAAACGGACGAGCACTCGCACCGCCGGGAATAGACTGGAGTATCGGAGTCTCCACTTCGGTATAGCCAGCCTCATCGAGCACGCTGCGCATTGTGCGGATTATGCGGGAACGCTTCAGGAAAGTCTCTTTTACGCCATCGTTTACCACGAGATCTACATAACGCTGACGATAGCGTAAATCCGGATCGTCAAATTTATCGTATGCGACACCATCCTTATACTTTACAATAGGCAGAGGACGCAGCGATTTAGCCAATACAGTCAATTTCTGGGCATGCACTGTGATCTCGCCCATCTGTGTGCGGAACACAAAACCCTCGATGCCGATAAAGTCACCTATGTCGAGCAATTTCTTGAACACCTTATTATACATAATCTTTTCGGTGTCCGCCTGGTCGGGACATATGTCATCGCGTGTTACATAGACCTGTATGCGTCCTTTTGAATCCTGCAGTTCGACAAACGAAGCCTTGCCCATAATACGGCGGCTCATCAGACGGCCTGCTATGCATACCTGACGCGGTTTCTCAGCATTTTCATCAAAATTGGCCTTTATCTCGTCGGAGAATGCATTTGTCGGATACATTGCTGCCGGATACGGATCAATGCCCAAAGCGCGCAACTCATTCAGACTGTTTCTCCTAAATTGTTCCTGATCACTCAATTCCATATCTTCTATGTCAATTATGCTTGTTTCAAAAGGCAAATTTACACATTTTCATTATAATCCGTAAATTTCAGTTATTTAGAATACGGACATCAAAAACACGGGCCGCCATACTGCCATCAGCAGCTTTGAAACCAATTCTGACGTACTCCTTGCCAGCCACGAGTCCGACTGGAATTATATACTCTTTACGGACAATCCTGTTCTCCCTGGCATTAGGGAACTCTTTCTCAGTTACCAGGATCTCACCGTCAACGGTAATCTCCATAGCCATCGGCATACGGCTGTCCTCATTATCCCAATAACCCACACAAAGAATGAGATTTTCCTTTCCGGCAGTGGCCAGCTCATAGCTGAATGAGCCATTGCGACGTACAGTGCGATACGGTTTATTGTCCTGATTTCCGCCAACAGAGTTTTCCTGAATCATACGATGATCCACCTCAGGCTGTTGCTCGGCAGGTGTAACCCTATCTATTGTACGCTGGTCCAACTGCAGCATTGCCGCCTCCTCGGCCTTGATTTTCTCGAGCATGGCGTCATATCCGCTTTTGTCCAGCGAAAGGAAATATACAGCATACCGGCTGTCGTGCAAACTGAAGAAAGGTTCCAGCACCACATTCGGGAACTTGCTGTCATCAAACAGCCCGCCAACGGTAAAATTCAATGGTTTACCTGCTACAGGCGTCATATTCTGTATCTTAGAGACAATCTCCGACTTCGTTCCTATCATAATGGGAGTCTCGGCCAGCGGAGTAAGCGGACCCGATGCAATATGTGCCCATCGTCCGTCATCCGAAATCAATCCGTCCAGATGCTCTTGCGATGTACGTGCAGCAAGCACTATTGGTCCGTGAAGAACTGCGACGAACTCCTCCTCGTTCTGCAACGGCTCGACAGTATTGTGCATCGGCAGTGAAATCTCGATAACATCTCCATTTTTCCATTTACGGTCAATAGTCACGTATGATGACGGCCTAGCCTCTGAAGCGTATTCCACGCCGCCCACTTTGACGCTGAATCCGCCATCGGCAACCCATTGCGGGCAACGGACCATCACCCTGAATTTGCGGCTCTTCTTCAAGCCGACCGTTATACGGCTGGACTCAGCGTATGGAAATTCTGTCTCTTGGGTGAATGTGGCATTGTTCTCCTTCCAACTCAACCTTGAGGCTATGAAAAGATTAACAAAAAGTTCCTCCGAACCTTTGTGGGTGTAAATGAACTCGCCGTACTTGCCGTGATTCTCCATGCCAGTACCCACACAACACCACATACCGCTGTTAGGCTGTGAATAAACGCGATAGTGTCCCGGGCGCATTGATGTGAAATAGACATAGCCTCCGTGATCGGGATGCTGGGTTGAGAGAATATGATTGTACAGAGCCCGCTCATAGAAATCGGCATACTCAGCCTTCTGGTCCATTTTGAAAAGGAACTGCGTGAGTTTCAGCATATTATTGGTATTACAAGACTCGGGGCCCTCGCGATGTTCCACATAGCTTCTGTAGTCCTCTGCTGCCGGGAAATGCTCACTACGGCTGTTTCCGCCGATTACCACCGAGCGATGATTGGCCACCCTGTCCCAGAAGAACTCTGCAGCCCTTTTAAAAGTAGCATCACCGTCAAGATCGGCAATCCTGGCATATCCAACGACTTTGGGGACCTGGGTATTGGCATGTTTATTATCCAGATTGTCCACACCTCCGGCCATACTGTCCAGAATAAGATGATGCGCGAAACGCTTCGCTGTATCCATATATTTCCTGTCTCCGGTAATAGCATACGCATCGGCCAGCACCTCGTCCATTCCACCGAATTCCTGCGATACCATCTGATCCATCTGCTCATCCGACAGACCGCTGGTCAAGTTGACAGCCCAGTCGCAGAAAGCGATAAACATATCCTTCGCCTCCTCTATCCCGGCATACTGCCAGGCATCACGCAGACCGGCGAACATCTTGTGAACATTATACCAAGGGACCCAGGCTCCGTGCAAAGGGCCGAAATTACCTTTGCTCACCTCGCTCCATATATGATTTCCATCGGGCACTCCACCCACGTAGCCGTTGCCATTGGCATCCTGACAGCGCTTCAACTCCGAGAGGACATATTTCAATCTTCCATAGCACTCCTGACTTCCTGCAGATGCATAATGAATAGCCAAAGCCGAGACATAATGTCCGGCGATATGACCGTCAAGCCCTTCCCAGTTGGGGAAATATTCAGCCTTTTCAGGCAATCCGGCCTCATGAAGGAACGGAGCCAGCAGACGATCCGTGTCATATTCCAACAAGACTTTGACATTCAAATCCATAGCATGACGGAAAGGACCGTCAAGCAACTCCACATCACCCAATGGGAATGTGTTGTCATAAAGTTTATCCTGCGCGCACATCCCGTGTGGAATAGCGGACATACATGCGGCGACTGCCATCGCAACCAGAAGGAATCTGAGTTTATCTCTCATCTCAATCATATCTAACCATTATATAAAATTAGTAAATACTCCACGCTCACGCTCCGGTGCTTTCGCAGTACCTGTCTGGAACTGCTGCAGCATATAAGCCATATTGTCGGCAAGCGTACGCATTGTCTGCAGCCCTTCGGCATCCTGCTCCACCTGCCCCGGAGTCTGTCCGTAGCCTATGTTCCAGTACTGCGATGTCACTATGGGCATATTCAGCATCTGGAACGGCATCTGAAGGGTCTGGAATGCCGCCGTCGCCCCTCCTCTGCGGCAAACGGTAACAACAGATACGGGTTTTCCACGCAATGCCGCACCCCCGGCGTAAGCCATACGCTGTATCAACGATATAACCTGCCCTGCAGGTACTCCGTAATATACAGGCGAGCCGACAATCAGCGCATCGGCCGTACTCATTTTCCCGATCATACTGTTGCAGATGTCATCGTCAAAGACACATCTGCCATCCGAGCATCCTCCGCAGGCAATGCACCCGCGTACCGCAGCGGTACCTATCTGCAGAATTTCCGCTTCGACACCGTTTTTCTGCAACTGTGAGGCCGCCTCCTGCAGCATTCTGTAAGTGTTGCCCTCAGCACGAGGGCTGCCATTGATAAGCAATACTTTCATCTTTCCATTTTTATTTACATCGGGCGCACAGGCTGCCAGCGCGTCACAACCAGATACGCAAACAGCAGCGGCAGCCATTCCCTGTCCCATTCTCTTTATCGCCGTCCGTCTTGACATTTTATCCATAACGAGCACAATATTAAACAAATATCAGATATGTTCACCTCCTGCAAACGATTTTATACGGAGCTTTACATTTTCCTGCAGTTGTTTCTTGTATAAATCCAGTTCCGCAAGATGCAGATTACCCGATGGAATCATATCCACAAGCCTGGGTTTGACATATACGGCAGGATCAATACCTTCTGCAACAAGAACGTGGTTTTGTGTGTCAATACGGACGCAGACAGTATCGTTCACAAAATACGGCTGTTCATCCAAGGTCCACGAAGCGGGATTGATTACTATCGAGCTGTCACCGTTTATCAATGGAGACTTGGCACTCACATCTGTAACCGTATTATATGCGATACACACTCCCGTATCGTCCGATGCAGCGGCAGGACGCACCCACCCCAAATCCGCGAGTTCACTTTCCGATACGTGATAGCCTATTATATAGGCAGCAACCATTCTTTGCGACACATCCCCGTCCATTTCCTCAAGCAACTGCAAAGCGCAACGTGCGCCCTGACTGAAACCGGCCAGAACGAAAGGACGCCCCCCGTTCCAATGCTCAAGATAATATCCGAAGGCTTCACGCACATCATTCAAAGCTATGGCAAGACAGGAATCTCTTGTCTGCTCATCCATTGTCCATGCATTCAGTGTAATCTGACGGTAATACGGGGAGAAAAAATTAGCGCTGTCACCGAAAATCCCATCAGCCACAGGAAACGAACGTGACATACGCGCTCTATGCAACGAATCAGTGACACAGGCATTGTGATGCATTACACCAGACGAATCAGTCCAGTCATAGACACACGACGGCAAAACATAAAACACATCGGCCAAAGTCGTGTCAACATCTCTACCATTGTCGAACCACAGACCCGCATCAGCATAAAGCTCATTCACACTACCGCAATCCGGGCCGTTTCCGGCACATCGGCAAAGCAGCAGCAAGGCAGCCATAACGAACATACATCTTAATACTCTCATAATCAGTAATTATTGTCCGATCCTAATATACGCTCCAGCTCACCGGCATCAGTTCCGTCTTTGACCAGAACATTCTTATCAGCATCAAGCAGATATAAAGCGGGAATCGCGCCAAGATTATAGCTGCCCGATTTCCTGATAACACAACCTTTGTCGTATCCATTTATCCAGTCGGACGGAATATTACCATAATATTTACGCCATTCGTCCAAATCCTCATCCGGATAAATGGCAAGCACTCTCAGCACGCCTTGTTTTATCAAAGAGACAAGCAATTGTGACGAGCAGATATCCTCACGCACGGTGCGGCACATCCCGCATCCCGGATTGTTGATGAAAACAAGCACATATTCAGCGTGTATTCCGTAGAGTGTGCCCTGAGTGCCGTCAATCAACGTATAACGGATGTCATTGGCTTTCCGTCCGATACGATTCTGCATAGCGATGTCCAGCCGATGCCTGTCACGGATACTGTCAGCCTTGTCGTAATAACCGGACGCAAGTCTGGTCTCAAGAACCGGAATAAAGAACTCATCATTTCTATAAGACGAATTCGGATCTGCCAAAACGCGGTCAGCTATCATCGAGAACATATCGAGCGATGTTTTCGTACCCGATACCCGATGCATCAGATCCTCAATCGGCGCAGCATCAGTCTGGCTTACACCGGAAAGAATCCGCACATATTCCGTGAATGCCGACACCATCATTCCCGTGTCAGGACTCATCACGGCAGCCGAATCATGAATGTCAAAATTGTCCCAATAGTGATACCTGTAGAACTCAGCTATCTGCTGCGGATCAGTCACAACAGCAGGCGGCGCCGGAGGTACATAGCCTTCGCACACGTCATCAGCAACTATCGGTGTCGCCCCCTTGTTCCCTGCAACGCAGGAACAAAGGAGCGACAACAGTAATACGTTATAATATGACCGCATCAAAACAATTTGGCAGTTAGCAGAAGCATCAGTTCAAATCGTCGAAGCCTACATTCTGGGTTGAGCCGCCCTGCGATGGAGTAGAGCCGGAAGCCACAGTCACATAACACTTGGCCGTATGCTTTCCGTTGTTTGTAGTAACTGTAATTTCGACCTGTCCAGCCTTTTTGGCTGTAATCACCCCGCCTTCAACAGACACGACGTTTCCGTTACTGCTTTCCCAGGACACATCCTTGTCTGAAGCATTGACCGGAATAATAACCGGCGTAAGTGTCACCTTCTCTCCGACTTTCATTGTAACAGCCGATGGAGCCAGCGATACAGACTCAACATCCCGTTTTTTTATTGTAATCTCACAATTAACTGATTTCCTGTAATTATCCTCACTGGTCGCAGTTATTATAGCCGTCTTACCGGCCCCATTGACCACTGTCACAAGTCCGTTGTCAAGAATAACATTAGAGCTTGCCGTTTCCCAGATAATGTTCTTGTTATCAGCATTTGGAGGAGTGACCGTCGCTACAAGTTGATACGTATCACCTATGTAAAGCTCTAATTTCTTTGCATTGATCGAAATACCGGTCACGTGAATCAGCTTGTCGGTAACATTAACTTTACAAGTAGCGGATTTGCCGTTTGACGATTTTGCGGTAATAGTCGCAGTACCTGCCTGATACAGTGTCACCACACCGTTTTCTACCGTACATACGCTTGTGTTTGACGAAGTCCAAGTCAGAGACTTGTCGGCTTTGTCAGGTTTTACCGTAGCAACAATAGTAAATGACTTCTCACTCAAATCTATTTCTTTGGATGTCGGAGAAAGTATCACTTCGGTAACATCTACGGAACTGTTCTTTACATTAACTGTACAATTAGCAGTCTTTCCGCCTTCTTCGGTTGTAACAGTGATTGTAGCGGGACCGGCTTTCAGGGCCGAAACTTTTCCGTTCTTATCAACATTTGCCACAGAAGAGTCCGAGGTTTTCCAAGTCACATTCTTATTGGTAGCATCCGATGGTGCAACAGTCGCTACCAGAGTCGCAGTCTCACCTTTTGTAAGCTCCAGTTTTGACTTATTCAGGGATACACCGGTAACATGAACCGGGTCAATCGGCTTACTCGCCACACTAATCTTACAAGTATCCGTCTTTCCACCATCCTCGGTGATGACGATGATGTTGGCGGCTCCTGCTTTCAAGGCAGACACTTTTCCATTTTTATCAACATTTGCCACAGAAGAATCCGAGGTTTTCCAAGTCACATTCTTATTGGTAGCATCCGATGGTTTCACAGTAGCTGTCAAAGTTGCGGTACCACCTTCTGTAAGTTCAAGACTGGTCTTGCTCAATGTCACACCAGTGACAGCGATTGCCGGATTTTTCACAGTTACCGTACAAGTGGCAGTCTTGCCGCCATCCTCGGTGGTGACGGTGATGATTGCGCTACCTGGTTTCAAAGCCCCGACTTTTCCACTGTCATCGACTAATGCGACATCGGTATTGGACGATTTCCAAGAGACCTTCCGGAGCGAAGCGTCTGCAGGCTCCACAGTCGCTGTCAAAGTTGCAGTAGTACCTTTTGTAAGTTCAAGACTGGTCTTGTTCAATGTTACACCAGTGACAGCAATTGTTGGATTTTTCACAGTTACCGTACAGGATGCCGTCTCTCCACCATCCTCGGTGGTGACGGTAATTGTAGCGCTGCCTGCTTTCAAGGCTGAGACTTTTCCGTTGCTATCGACACTTGCCACAGAAGGCTTCGAGGATTGCCAGGTCACATTCTTATTGGTAGCATTCGATGGTTTTACAGTTGCTGTCAAAGTCTCAGTAGTGCCTTTTATAAGTTCAAGACTGGTCTTGTTCAATGTTACACCGGTGACAGCGTATATCGGATCTTTCACATTTATCTTACAACTGGCTGTCTTTCCGCCATCCTCGGTCTCGGCAATGATTTCTGCATCTCCAACTCTTACAGCTTTTACAAGACCTCTGCCATCAACAGTTGCGACACTGGTATCCGATGATTTCCAGATTACATTTTTATTGTTTGCATTTGCGGGCATCACATTTGCCACAAACCACATTTCCTGTCCCGGATTCATATCAATCTCATCGTGCGAAAGACTAACACCAGTAACGGGAACTGCAACAATTACAACGCACTCCGCCTGTTTACCCCCCTCGTCCGAAGTAACTGTAATCACAGCCTGGCCTGATTTATTCATAGCCTCCACATTTCCAAGTCCATCTACCTTTGCAACAGACTCGTCCGAAGATTTCCATACCATTGACCGGACATCAGCAAGTTCAGGAAGGATTGCTGCCGTCAGTTTATCCTTATTTCCTATATTAAGCTTGAGGAGCTGCTTATCCAGCTTGATATCGGAAACGTGAGTCTTTATCAAAATAGTACACTCAGCAGAATAATCACCCGCCTTAGCTGAAATCACAGCCTTTTCATCAATTTTCGATTTTCCTGCAATCCTTACATAGCCATTCCTATCAACTGTAACGTTATTATTGTCACTGGACCAGACAACATTTACGTCTGTAGCATCCGACGGAGAGACAGTGTATATCAGAGCCTCGGACTCTCCCTCATACAGAGTCAGCCCGGTCTTGTTCAAACTGATACCAGTAATCGGAACTTTCACGTTTACGTGGCAGAGCGCAACAAGGGCACCGTCTTTAGATGCAGCCATAATTGTTGCTTTTCCTGCTTTTTTTGCAGTTACATGTCCCTCAGTTACTGATACTATCGTATTATCGCTGCTTGTCCAAACGACATCAGGATACGTAGCATCCGATGGATCTATCTTTGCTGTCAGCGCAACAGCACCACCTTTTACCATATCCAGATTTTCTATCGGGTCATTCCCGCTGTATATGCTGATGCCGGAAACGTTATTGATGACAGTAATCAGACAGGAATCAACAGCCGAAGAATTACCATCCGAAACAGCTTTAATATAGGCTTCGCCGCAAGAAACAGCCTTAATTGCACCATTCTTGTCAACAGAGACTATCTGACTGTCCGACGATGACCATTTCACAGCCTTATTATCAGCCCTTGCAGGAATGATCTCGGCACTCAATGACCATGGTTCACCTTTTTTCAATATTAAAGATTTCGCGTTCAACTTTGCTGCTGATACGTGACATTTCACGGTAAACTTACGACTATCCGTGAATTTTCCATCAGGAGTGCTGACTGAAATAGTCACTTCCCTGATGTTAGAAGCAGCCCTGACTGCCCACACGCTTCCATCTGCGACATCAGCCACCAATGGCTCCGAGCTGCTCCACACGACTCTCTTATCCGTCGCATCGGAAGGTTGGATATCAATAGATAACTCTTGTTTCTCACCTTCGTACAGCTCAAATATTTCCTGTTTGCCAATAATGGAAATGCCGGTAACTGGCTGCGACACAAAGACTTTACAAGTACTATGTATGTCAGCGTCACATATGACAGAAATAACGGCAGCACCGGTCCGATGAGCTTCGACCAACCCATCCTGAGTTACACTTACAACACTTTCGTCACTTGAACTCCATTTGAATTTCTGATCTGATGCATCCTTTGGGTCAGAAACGGCACTCAATTGCCTCTTTCCGCCCTTCAGCATATTTAGTGTGTCCTTCTTTATATCCCCTTCTTGAATATATACCTTTTTAACAGGACGAATCACCGAGACAAGACAACCTACCTTGTGTATGCCATCGTCAGATATGACACATACAGAGTCGCATCCTTTATTTTTACCTGTCACAAGACCGGTAGAATCAACAGCAACGACATCCGGTGATGAAGATTTCCACGAAAAAGACTTGATTGTAGCCCTTTTGGGCAACACACTTACGCGCAGTCTGACAGAATCGCCCTCATTTATAGAAACCTTGGATTTGTCAATCAACAATTGCGACACATGGCACATCACTGTAACCGCACAAGTATCGGAGAAGCCCCCTTCTACACTTTTTGCGGTAACAACAACAGGCTTACCGTCTATCGGCGCCCTTATTGCTACAATCCTGCCATCATAAACGGTTACCAGGGAATCGGCCGAACTGCTCCATGAAATCTGCTTATTCTTTGAATCCTTTGAAGCCAACGTAGCAACTAGTGTATCATTACAGCCCTCAAACAAATCAACAGCGTGCTTATTAAGCTCAAGTCCTTTTACCATGTCGGTCACTGTCAACTGGCAAGAGCCTGCGGCACCTCCATCCACGGCCGATGCAATAATTGTAGTCTTACCTACAGAAAGAGTTCTGACAGTACCGTTCTTTACTGTTGCGATGAGAGTATCGGACGACGTCCATACAAGATTCCTGCTGTCTGCGTTCTGCGGAGAGATTACAGCTGTTATCCGCGCAGTATCACCAAGAGCAAGAGTAAGTGTGGGAGGATCAAGAGTAAGCTTCTTTATCAAAATCACCATATCATCCTTCACGCACGAGGCTATGACAACAGCCGCTAATGCCAGAAAAGACAATATCCTATATATTCTATACTTTCCCATAGTCAAAATCATTTTTCGCGCATACAACGTATTTCGTGCCCTCTGGCTCTTGATGAAGTTAAAGTCTGTACGGAAGCCTTATTTGAATCAATCACAAGAGCCTTTACAGAACGATTGCTACTGGAGCTCCCGGAAGTATCGTACGACCACAGGCAAGCGACACTTCCAGCACCAGTATGTTTATAGTCTGTAGTAAAATATCCACTCTTCGGATACGAATCAGACTTGATGTTTTGTAATATTTCAGACGATGGAACCTTCCATCCTGGTGGACAAGGATCATAAATGGTCTTTGTAGCTCCCCAAGGACTATTGTCATAAGAATAAAGCCAGTCTCCATCAGTCGAGGCTGCAGGCATAAGATAACAAGTCGGTGAGGAAGATGCAGACGACAATGTTCCTGTAACCGTATTGATTACCCTCGTTGTAGGCTTTGAGGTAGAGACTGCCAACTTATCGGAAGTAACAGAAAAAGCACCGACGAACGGATCTTTTCTTCCCCACTGATACAGCAGTCCGGGATAAGATGATCCGGAGCCTAAAGAGCCTAAGTTTCTGTCCATCATTTCAGCACTTTTATCCGGCTGATAACCGTTGCAGAGCCAGATATGCCACGACCAGAATATTTTTCCGGATGTTCCGCCTCTAGCGGCAATAACGGCATTACCGTCTGTTAACTTACCCTTCGTATCGGAAGGCACTTTGAAATATATATAATCTCCAGATAGAGAGACATTTTCGACCAATGTACCAGCTTTGACATCTTTATTGTTCAAGCAGGTTTCCCATATCACGCTTGCAAACCGGACATCATCAAATTTAGTATCTGAGTTTCCCTGACGTACCAGGAACTTATAATAACCCGGCTCAGATACTATATAGCAATTGGAGGTTCCTGACTCAGAAAGGTTTGTCCCGCCAAGTATAGAGCTTAGACTGCTCTGAGCATCAGCATTGCGGACAGTACTATAGACCGAGGGTCTGATGTCAATTGGGACCTCGCATTTAGTTGTTTTTACAAGTTTAAGATTCTCGTCATAAAACTCAAGAGAGAATCCTTTAGCAAGGCACTGAGGTGCCATTGTTATGAAATAATACTTATCAGCCTCGAAAT
This sequence comes from Bacteroidaceae bacterium, assembly GCA_045597365.1. Taxonomy (GTDB): domain Bacteria; phylum Bacteroidota; class Bacteroidia; order Bacteroidales; family Bacteroidaceae; genus Colenecus. Next base: position 50,589 of record JAZLKB010000042.1, read on the forward strand.
GCGAGCCAGAGACCAATGCAATGGAATTACTTCCACCGGATAAGCATTCAATGTTTCCATTATGCACGCCATCAGAGAGATGAACGACAGCATTACCGGAAATACTATTGTTACTGTTATTCTTAAAAACGATTTTTTTATATTTAGTATCGCCTACAGTCAGACGAATACCGCCACATAAATTTTCGAAATAAAATTTATCCAATGATGCGGACTGTGCCAGACAAATAAAGGAAAGTGGATCATAAGTTCCAGGAATTGCACGTTGCTCAGTAGGTATTAAAGAAGTAATGGTAGCATTATTTACACTATATACAGAATTGCCTCTAAAGGGATACAGAGAATAGTACATAGAGCTCTTCTCAGGTTGTGGACCACGGAACACAGCTGTCACAGTTGCGGAATCTTCCGTAACAAAACGTAGCGCATCTGTATTTTTCTCACCGAAAAGAGCAATTGAATCACCCTTATTCCATACAATATTGCCGTAAGCATCCTTGATTGTAGTCTTGGAATCAGAAATAAAACCAGCAATAATAGTACATTCTGACTGCTCAGTATAATAATCATAAGATTCTATCTCATTTTTACTGCAGGAGAAAAGAATAGAGATGAACAATAAAAGTGAAATCCTGAACTTCATTAAAGTAATTTTTGAAAAAAAGGGGGAGAGACAAATCCCTCCCCCTTTGTTAAGAATTCAGATTAAAATTAATCTCTTGGATCAGTTGTCTTAACTGTAACAGTTCTCTCAGCAGGTGTCAGAGCAATCTCATAAGTAACATCGGCATCGTTAGTCTTGATTACAAGGCTAAGCTCGATGAGACAAACCTTATTGTTCTTCAACTGAGTACCATCATTGTTCCAAGTGAAGATTCTTTCGTCTTCAGTGTATGTAAGACGAGAAGCACCCTTACCAGCATAAGATTCCCAAGTATCTTCAGTATTCTGCTGCTTGAACCACCAAGCTACAGGTGCAGGATTATGCTGATCCTTAACTATGATCTCAACTTCTGTCATATCATAAGACATACCGGCAGCAGTCGGAACGAGCTCGTCTCCATCGAATTCGAAGAGCTGATTACCATCTCTGTCAACAATCTTGATAAGAGAATCAAGCTGTACACTGTAAGCGCCAACGATATCCTCAAGCTCAATAGCATCCATTGTTGCAGAGAAGCCTGAATTAGCAAGGAATACAACATAGTAGTAACCAACCGCAGCTACTGTAGCGTCATTACCGCAAGTTTCAGTAACCTTAAGCAGAACGTCCATATTGCTTGTGAGAGAGCCCTTCTTAACCAGGTTGATAACCGGCAGGTAAGCAGCTGGATAATCCTGAGCAACGAACATATTCCACTGATCAGCTGTGAATGTAATTTCAGAATAACCGTTATTAGACTGGATTGTGTAATAAGTGGTGTTAGCAGGATCCTCAAATACAACCTCATTGTCGTTATAGTTGACAACAGTGAACTTGATTGTACCGTCACTAATGCTGTCAAGCATATACTCCTTGAAGTGCTCAATCAAACCTGAACTCCATGAATCAACAGTACCCTTTACTTTCACTGCACCAATCTCATTCCACTTGGTATCCAGAGACTTTGCTGTAGCCTCCTCGCAGAAGTTCAGAGTATTGTATGTGCCAAGGATGTAGTCCGGGTTGAGAACAAAGTTCTGGATTACGAACTTGTGAGTGTGCTTGCCGATGACAGCAATCTTAGCGAATGCGCTGCCAAGGATGAACTTAGCGTCACCTACAGTTGCAAATACTGTGAAACCTACAGTAGGAGTCATGCCTACAGCCGGGCAATCAGTACCAGTCTCCTCAAGAGCCTTTGTCGAGAGAATCAGAATACCATCTTCTGAAACTTCGAAATACTCATTGTGAGCATTCGGTGTTGCATTTACATAGTCGCAAAGATTGAAATCATAAGAAAGCTCAATCTCCTTGCCACTCTGTGCAGCGATTTCAGCTATTGTCTCAAAACCGGTCATGAAGTTGCCTGAAAGAACAGTGATGAACTGCTTCAGATCAAGTGCAGCAGCTGCATACTCATCAATAGTAGAGCACTCTGACAAATCAAATACACAATCCTTGTTCTCTACATCGCGATTGAAGCAGAATACAGAGTCACAAGGTGCCTGAGCATCAAGAGAATCCTTTCTGAATGAAACGAATTCATCTTCAGCATAGCAGTTTGCGTGAATCAAAGACCAGTCTGATACCTTCTCAGCCGGCATGATGTAAGCATAATCAGATGTGATTACATCGCCGTCAGCAGTAGTAACCTGAAGAGCAAGGATGTCGTTTACACCGAAATTGGTATTGAAGTTCGGAGTTCTGAGATACTTGTAAGCAACAGCGATTGAGCCGTCACCATTATCGGTAACAGAAACAATCTCAAGAAGATCCTGCTTGTCACCTGCGATTCCGCCTCTGGTGATAGTGCGTACTTCCCTGTTGATGAATTCGAAGCCACAATCCTTTACGCTTGCAACTGAAGGATTCAGTCTGTAAGTAGCAACACCTGGATAATAAGCCAATGTATCAAGATTCTTCTCATCTACCTTGGCAAGAATAATCTTCTCGTTGTCAAGTACGCCCAGTCCATCAAGAAGAGTTTCAGGTACGAAAGCAACGCTCTTAAGACGTGTGCTCAGGCAAATCGATACGATTCCATCCTCTGCGCCCTCAACATTGAAGAGAGTAAGAGTCTCGTTCTCGGTATCCCAAACAGCTGTGATTGTTCCTTCCGGAAGCCATTTCTCTGTTGTTGGAGTATCGCTGCCATCGTTCGGGTCGATGATGTGCCAGAAACCGTCTTCGTTTGGCATATAATATACGCCATCTGCGCCGTCTGCACCGTCAGCGCCATCAGCACCATCAGCACCATCAGCGCCTGGATTGCCCTGAGGACCCTGTGGACCTTGTGGACCCTGAGGACCTTGTGGACCCTGAGGACCTTGTGGACCCTGAGCACCGGTATCGCCCTTGTCGCCCTTGTCGCCCTTGTCACCTTTATCGCCCTTGTCGCCCTTAGCGCCCTGAGCACCGGTATCACCCTTGTCGCCCTTGTCGCCCTTGTCGCCCTTAGCGCCCTGAGCACCGGTATCACCCTTGTCGCCCTTGTCGCCCTTGTCGCCCTTTGCGCCCTGAGCACCGGTATCACCCTTGTCGCCCTTGTCGCCCTTGTCGCCTTTCACGCCCTGAGCACCCTGTGAAGGTTTGCCGGTATCTTTACCGTCAATGCACCAGTTACCGTTATCACCGATAGTAATAACGCTTCCGTCCTCACCATCTTTACCATTGGTACCATTGGTAATCTGATAAGACTTTCCAGAATTGGTAGTAACCTCGATACCATTCTCGATAGCCTTTACAGTCTGAATCACCTCACCGTTCTTGATAGCAGTCTCAATCTCGGAGACCCTCTTGTCAAGAGCAGCGACCTTGTCGTTCAAACCCTGAATGTCGGAGTCATAGTCCTTCGCGCATCCAGAGAACATCAGTACCGCGCCGATGGCGGCCACAGATGCGAAACTAAAAACTTTTTTCATAAATAAACACTAAGAAATTAATTGGTTGTAAATAATATCTTTTATATAATCGTATGTTAGAGAGCAACTTACAACTGCATTCCCTTATCATTCCAATAAATCATCCACATTCTTTTTCAATCTCACAATCAACGGCTAGCGCACACTACCGCCTATAACTCGCCACAAAGTTATGAATTTTTCTATATCCACCACACTTTTTTCATTTTTTTTTAGACTTTCTTTTTATGTGCAAAAAGCCCGGGTAACAATGTACCCAGGCTTGTCCTATAATATAATAAGCCTTCATGCCGAAGGCTGGCTGTCCCTCAAATCAGATGACCTCGAAATCAAGCGACTGCAGATCCTTGTCGGCCGATGATGAGCCGTAAAGTATCTGATAATGGCCGGCGAAAGTCGAGACCTCGTCTATAGACTCATCGTAATACTGGAACGACTCGCCAGTCAGAGTGATGACCGCGTTGCCGGTCTCACCAGCCTTCAGAGATACTCTCTGGAAGCCCTGCAGGCCCTTGATAGGAGCATCCGGGTTATCCAGACTCTTTACATAGACCTGGACAATCTCCGTACCGTCAACCGAGCCGGTATTTGTTACAGGAACTGTGATTGTAACGCTGCCGTTCTTCTTCATACTGCTCTTTGAGAGTGTGCCCTCACCGTAAGCGTATGTTGTGTAGCTCAGACCATATCCGAACGGATACAGAGGTTCGCCGCGGAAATAGCGGTAGGTACGGCCCTCCATACTGTAGTCGGTGAACTCAGGAAGCTGGTCGGTTGACTTGTAGAATGTTACAGGGAGCTTTGCAGACGGATTGCAGTCGCCGTTCAGAATCTCAGCGAGAGCCTGTGCCCCACCCTGACCCGGATACCAAGCCTGGATAAGGGCATCGAACTGATCCTCAAGGCTGCCGAAGCCCATGCAGGAACCGGCGCAGTCAACAAACACAACCGGTTTGCCTGTAGCGTGCATAGCACGGATAAGACGCTGCTGGACAGCCGGAATCTCGATATCCGGTTTGTCTCCGCCCTCGCCTTCCATCGAAGGAGTAATACCGCCGATAATGATGATGGCGTCAACATTGTCAGCAATGAGTCTGCCTGCAAGATCATCGAACTCAGCAATCTGCTGTTTGCAGAGCTGTGCGCTGAGACGTGCGAACTGGCCTGTAGCGTGAGTATATTCAATCCTGATGTCGTAGGTCTGGCCCTCAACAACCTTGAAGCTCTTGAGCTGAGGCTGTGCGCCGCGGCCACCGAAGCCGAAGCCGAAACCGCCGAAACCGCCAAAGCCGAATCCGCCACGGCCGCCCTGTGCCGGTTTCTGATCCTCAACGACCTTTCCGTTTACAGTAAGACGGAAACCGTTGTCACCGCTGATATTATAGTTCATCTCGCCGGTAAACGGAGCTGTAAGCTTTCCGCTCAGACGTACAGAGAAATTTTCCTTCTCAACTCCGTCGGCAAAGTTGTATGCGCCGAATGTGCTGAAGTTGACCTCCGGGTAAAAACCAGTAACAGCAGGCTCGCCGTTGAAAGCAGTATTGTTCCAGAACTCAGCCTTGAAACCTTCGCCACCGTTGATATCCTTAGTATAATAGGTGGTAAAATACTCGTTGCGTATCTCACATGCCTTGTCGTAGATAATCTCCGTGTTCGGGAAGAACTTCCTGATACCGTCAAGCAGCGAGCGTGTATGCTCAGCTGTAGGACTGCCGCCGTACTCGCCGTTCATCATATTGGAATCATCGGCATTCGGACCTACCACAGCCAGTTTCTTCACATTCTTGTCGAGTGGCAGAACACCATTGTTCTTGAGCAGAACCATTGACTGACGCGCAGCCTCGACTGCCAGCTGGTCGTTGGCCTCGCTGCTGATGACATCCTCTCCAAGATTTGCCCAAGGCAGCATCTCGGCCGGGTCAAACATACCCAGTTCGAAACGGCCGGTAAGCACGCGGCGCAGAGCCACATCGATGTCAGCCTCGTTAATCTTTCCGTCCTGAAGACCGCCCACGAGTGACATAAAGCTCTTGCCGCACTCCAAGTCCGTACCTGCCAGAACAGCATCGACCGATGCAGACACTGCATCAGGATGGGTTCCGTGCTGATTCTTGTTGTAGAAGTTGTTGATAGCGTCGCAGTCAGTAAGAAGAATAGCCTTGTAGCCCCACTTCTCACGAAGGATATTGGTAAGCAGACGCTCGCTGCCGCAGCAGGGCTCGCCCTCATAGCGGTTGTATGCGCACATGACCTCCTGCACATTTCCCTCCTGCACCAGTTTCTTGAATGCCGGCAGATATGTCTCCCATAGGTCGCGCATTGATACCACGGCATCGTAGCGGTGACGCTGCTGTTCAGGACCGCTGTGGACTGCATAGTGTTTTGCGCAGGCGTGAGTCTTGTAATACTTCTTGTCGTTGCCCTGCATACCTTTTACATTGGCTACGCCCATCACGCCCATGTGATACGGATCCTCACCGTAAGCCTCCTGGCCACGGCCCCAGCGCGGGTCACGGAAAATATTCACGTTCGGACACCAGAATGTCAGCTCAGGATTGCCCGGCACATTGTTCGCTCCCATCTCCACGCCAAAAATGTTGTGGTCAGAGCGGTTCCAGTTGGCACGGGCCTCGTCCGATACTGCGGTAAACACATCATATACCAGATCCGGATTGAATGACGCTCCCATACCGATTGGCTGCGGAAATACGGTATAGTTGCTCTGGCGTACTCCGTGACAGGCCTCACTCCACCAGTTGTACGACGGAATGCCAAGGCTGTCAATTGAGACGGACTTGTTCATAATGAGTCCGACCTTCTCCTCGGGAGTAAGACGGGACATCAGGTCCTCAACGCGTTTCTCGGTTTTCAACTTCGGGTTCTGGAAAGGATACTCATACTTTCCGCCACCGCACGAAGCGGTGAGAAGTCCTGCTACAGCGAGAAGCAGCAGTTTTGACGAATTCTTCATTTTGTAAGTAATATTGATAGTTATTTACTGGTAATCAATACGGTCCCGCCCGACGGGGCAATCTGGAACGCATAAGGCTTCTTAGCCTTCAGTCTCACCTCCTGGCTTACGGGATTCAAATCCTTGTCATCGGTAATCATAGTAATCTGACCTTCGGGCAACCAGCTCAAGTCAACATTTACCCTGATGGTCTCGGCAGTGGCATTCAGGCCGCCGATATACCACTTGTCACCGTGCCGGCGCGCCAGAATCACATATTTGCCCGGATAGCCGTCAATGAAACGCACCTCGTCCCAGGTAGTAGGAACATCGCGCAGGAAATCCATACACAGCTTCGGAGCATCCTCAAGATTGTTAGGACAGATTGCGATATTCTGTATCGGGTTCTGGAAGATAATCTCTGTACAAATCTGGAAAACCGGAGTGGTTTTCAGGCGTGAGCCGCGGCCCGCGTTCTGCTTGTTCAGAATACGGTTCATAAAGCAGCCGCCGAACTCCATACAGGCTGTGGCATTGCGGACGAACGGATGGAGAGTAGCCTTGAAAGCTTCCTCATCGCATGCGCCCTGACCGAAATACATATTCTCCGATGCCAGCACAGCCTCACTGCCCACATAATTCGGATACATGCGCTCCCAGCCGCGGGGTATCGTACAACCGTGGAATATGCACATCAGACCGTGGTCATCGGCATCGCTCAGCACCTGCTCGTACAGACGCATGGTCTCCTGCTTGTCACCGCCCCAGAAATCAACCTTTATACCTTTTACGCCAACCTTCTCAAGCCACTCCATCTCGTGCTTGCGGACAATTGAGTTGTCCATCTTGTCATACGGACTCTGGACAATATCGTTCCAATAGCCGCTTGAGCTGTACCACAGGAACACATCCACCTTCTTCGAGTTAGCGTACTTTATCAGTTCCTCCATTTTGTCGTAGCCGATGTTGACATCCCAGCCTGCATCAATCAGAATGTACTCGTAACCCATCTCCGATGCCAGGTCGATGAACTTGATCTGGTCGTCCCAGTTGCACGACGCATCCTGCCATACAATCCAGCTCCAGGTGCTGCGGCCGAACTTGTAGTCGTGCTTCGTCTCGTACAGAGGCTCCACGTTATCCCAGGCCGATGTAGTTTCGACAATCGGAGCAAGATTATCGCCCACTGTAATAGTACGCCACGGCGTATATCCCGGGATACGGAACGCCGGCTCGACTGTGCCGTTGCCGTTGTTCTCGTCCATCATAGGATATGCTATCGTATATACGCCATCCTGCCAGTCGCTCAGATGCGAGCCGCAGTAATGGCTGTCAACGCCGGTTTCGTTCAGAAGTACCCAGCCTTTGTCTCCAACGTGGAACAGGCAGGGGAAGGTGTAGCCCTGACCGTACTGCGAGCGCACATTCATCGCGCCATCGTTCGAATAGCCCTCCTCGTAGCTGGGCTTTGAGCGCTGCCAGCCGATCATCGAGCTGCTCTGAGGTGTGATGAAAGTAGTAGTGCCTTCAGGGAAGCGGAAACCTGTAGTCTCCTTCAGCACACGTATGCCGGCTCTGGCACCTTTTTTATCTATATAATAGCGGAATGCCACATCATTATTACTTACACGGAAAATAATCTTGAACGGGTGACCTGCCTCGTTCTGCACCGACAGCACAAGCTCGTTGGCCACATAATGGATTTCCGAGAACTTGCTGTGGTTCATCTGATAAGTCCTGTCAATTCTGTTCTGCTCCTGAGCCGTCACAGTAAGAGCTCCTGTGAAATCGCCCTCACGCAGACGTCTGTCACCAGCCTCGTACGCGCCGAGCACAGGACTCGCACCCATATCGGCCAAAAGGCCGAGCGGAGAATCCTCAAGCATTGGGTTACCGTTATACTTCACTGAATACGATGGTGCATCTGGATTCACCGACACTACCAGTTTGCCGTCAGGACTTGCCACATCAATGGCCGAAGCACTGGCAGCGAAAACAAAGACAGCCGCGAAAGCTGTCAAAACTGACTTTCTCATATTATATCTGGATATTTGGCATAAAGGTAGGAATTATCAAATAAAAAGAAATGTTAATTCCTCTTTTATTTTTAAAAAGCATCGATTTCCTGTCAAGATATTGCTTTCTGTTGTGTTTTTAGTACTTTTGAGAAATCAACAGGCATCAACAAACAAAATTCATAACTTAAACCAAATGCACATGAAAGTTAATCATTTAATTGCAGCGCTGGCTCTGACAGCCTTACCGGCCGCCATCCAAGCGCAGACATTCAAGCTCAACGACCTTGAGTATTTCGAGGAGCGCGGTGCCAACGTACTAGTTTACAGCAACATCTACAACGGAGGATTCTGCGATGAGAAACTTGCAGGAATCGAGATTATCCAGCGTGGCGAGCGCATCAGCACCGGCGGCGGCATCCGCTTTATGAACACCCCCGAGCAGTGGGATATCTATGCCGAGATGACAAAGCGCACAGTAAACCGCGAAGAGAACTACATCGAGGTTGAGCTTACATACGAAGATTACGATTTCACATCGCGCATCCGCGTCCAGCCTAAGGACAAAGGCTGTGTGATGCAGGTATATCTTGACAAGCCTGTTCCCGAGAATCTGGTCGGGAAAGCAGGTATGAACCTTGAGTTCTTCCCGGCCTCGTATTTCGGCAAGAACTACCTTGTTGACGGAGCCGCCAGGATTCTGCCAAAATATCCGCAGGCTGACACCGAGGTACGCCCCGTATCCGAAAAGATTCCGCAGTATTTCGGCGAGTCAACCTTCGATGACCGCGGACGCGGCGAGTTCCTTGTACCACTGGCACTATCAACAGGCCACCAGATTGTATTGGCTCCCGAAGACAGCAACCTGCGCGTAGGCATCAGATCCGATCTTGAAGTCAGCCTTTTCGACGGCCGTCATCTGGCTCAGAACGGAACATTCGTAGTACGTTCACTGCTTCCTGCCGGCAAGACCGGCAAAGTCCTTGAGTGGTATGTCGAGCCGAGCGTGGATCAGCAGTGGACCCGCAAGCCGAACATCGGCTTCTCGCAGGTCGGCTACACACCGGCACAGAAAAAGGTGGCTGTCGTAGAGCTCGACAGGAACGACACGCCGGCTGCCACCGCAAAGATTCTCCGCGTCAATCCCGATGGAGGAAAGACCGTGGCAATGGAGGCGAAGGTTGAGCCGTGGGGCGTATTCTACAACCGCTACAACTATGTGACCATAGATTTCAGCCAGATAAAGGAGCCGGGACTCTACAGCATTGAGTATGCTGGTGTCGAAACCAACGCCTTCCCTATAGATAAAGGTGTATATAGCGACAAGTGGCATGCATCAATGGACATCTCGCTTGTTGTCAACATGGACCACATGGAGGTCAACGAAGCCTACCGTATATGGCACGGACGCGCCAATATGGACGATGCCCTGCAGGCTCCGCTCAACATCCGTCTGCACGACGGCTATACGATGGGCGACACCACCAACACCAGATACAAACCGCTGGAGCACATTCCCGGACTCGCAGTAGGCGGCTGGTACGATGCCGGCGACTTCGACATCCAGGCCAACTCGGTTGTCAACACCGTTCAGGATCTGTCATCACTCTGGAGACTCTTCAAACCTCTGCGCGACCAGACATTCATCGACGAGGATACAAAATATGCCGACATCCACCGTCCGGACGGTATTCCCGATGTTGTCCAGCAGATAATGCACGGAACTCTCAACATCAATGCCCAGGTCGAGAACATCGGCTTCGTGGCAAATGTCATCGGTCAGCCCGATATGCATCACTATCATCATCTGGGCGATGCAATGACCCTGTCAGACGGCCTTATCTACGACCCGTCGCTGAAGCTCTACGAGGTCAGGGACGGACGCTCAGGCACACCCGACGACCGTTTCGCAGTCACATCCCGCGGCGGTGCAGGCAGTGCTATGGGAACTATCGTTTCACTGGCATCGGCTTATCCGGCACTGAAGGAATATTTCCCGGAGGAGGCAGAGCGTTCGCTGAAGAATGCCCTCAAGCTCTGGGACGAGTATGCCGAGCAACTTGCGCCGAGAGCCGATCAGAACCAGACCCAGGCTCAGGGACAGGGAATGTGGAACCGTCGCGGAGGTGGTGACCCACGTCTTAATGCAGCCATCGAACTGTACTACGCTACCGGCGAGCAGCGTTTCAAGGACATTTTCATGCCAATCATTATGAAACAGCTCAACCCGCAGGCAGCCAACCAGCAGAGCTTTGGAGGCGGCATCGCACCGAACTTCAATCTTGCCGGCATTCTGAGAGTCTATGATATGCTCGACAAGGAATCACAGCAGAAAGTCCGAGATGCCATTCCCGCATACGTCGAGAATCTGAAACGCGCCGGCAGCAACAATCCGTACAACGTTCCGATTCAGGGCAGCAACTGGGCTGGCAACACACAGGTAATGGGCAACGCCTTCAACTTCTATCTGATTTGGCGTCAGTTCCCGGATCAGGTCGATCCTGAGTTTATCTTCAAGGGACTGAACTACATCTACGGCTGCCACCCGTACAGCAACGTATCGTTCATCACAGCTGTAGGTGTCAACACCAAGAAAGTCGCATACAGCAACAACCGCGCAGACTACACCGTAATCCCGGGCGGCGTTGTACCGGGTCTTATCGTCAAGAAGCCGGATCTTCTCGAGAACAAGGACGATTATCCGTTCCTCTGGGGTGAGAACGAGTGCTGCATCAACTCGGTTCCCAATTACGTAATGTTGAATCTGGCCTGCGACGAGGTTGCAAAGGCCATCAACAAGTAAGCATTCCAAGCTGAAGCCATCTTGACAAATAGCAATTCACACATAACAATCCACAAACAAAATGAGAAGCCATAAGCTGATAAAGTATGCGGCACTGACAGTCATTGCCGCAATGGGAGCCGGATCCGTGCTGGCACAGCAGGATTTCACCAACGAGAAGATAATAAACGTGCCTCGCGGCGAGCAGGCACCATCGGCCAACCCCGGGCAGAGGAATTTCGGCGGAATGATGCCGGCTATGCGCCCGCCGCAGGGAGGCCAGACAGCACAGCGCCCGCCTATGCAGCGTCCGCCTATGAATATGCAACGCCCGGCACCGCAGGTCCGCGTGCAGAATATCAAGGACCTGTCAATGAGCGACCCGTTCATCTATCCGGATCCGGAGACCAAGACCTACTGGCTCACCAGCACAGGCGGCTCACTATACAAGAGCAAGGACCTGCAGGAATGGGAAGGCCCGTACAATGTGATTGACCTTTCGGGCACCTGGATGCAGGGCAATTTCGTAGCAGCCGCCGAGATTCACAAGTTCAACGGCAAATACTACTATGCCGGAACGTGGAACAACCACGGCGTATGCATCGAGCAGGTTCCACGCCGCTACAACGTACCTCTGAACCAGACACAGCTGCTTGTATCCGACAAGATTGACGGCCCGTACAAGCCGCTCGTTCCGGATTCGACATTCTGTCTGGGTCCGACCGACTGGGACATCATAGACGGCACGCTCTACGAAGAGAACGATACTGTATATATGGTATTCGTACACGAGTGGACCCAACTCATAGACGGCACAATGGACTATATGCCTCTGACAAAGGACCTGAAGTACCGCACAGCGAACCCGACCACCATGTTCCGCGCCAGCGAAGCTCCCTGGTCAAAAGAGATGAACTCAATCGGCGAGGCCACCTTCGGTATGAAGATGCCGGGCTGGGTAACCGATGGTCCTGAGATGTTCCGCACCCAGACCGGCGTTCTTGGAATGCTGTGGTCAAGCTGGGGTGAGAACCGCTATGCGCAGGGTATCGCCTACTCCACCTCAGGCAGCATCAAAGGCCCGTGGATTCAGGAAGAGAAAGCCTTCAAAGGCGACAACTCCGGTCACGGAATGCTGTTCCGCACATTCGAGGGTCAGCTGCTCTACATCGTTCACCACGCCGAGGGCGAGAACGGAGCCCGCAAGCCTCAGATATGGACAGTCGATGACAGCGGCGACCGTCTGATTCTGGGACATCAGCTGTATTGATCAGAGCCATAACAGTTAATGTCTGGAAACAGACAAATCAGACTAAAATAATTGCAACTGCAAGCACCGCCACGCTTGCAGTTGCAATTATTTTACGCACAACGTGCAGAAACAGAACGAACTGCGTGTTTTACCAAGTGGACGCTGAACTGCTGCCAAAGCCCTCATTGGCATTCGGACTCCGGGTCGTAGTAATCATCTTCATACAGCGCACATTCTTTCCTGCGGCTCGGGCACTATTCCAGTTCGGCTGAATTACACCACCTCCGTAAGAGGTGCCCTCTTTCATATTCACATCAAAGCTTCCTGAATTGTTAGTTAAAGTTGTTCCATTGTATCCAACAGAACTGCTACTCCACAAAAGTACATGATATCCGTCGTGAGTAGATTCATGGTTAATATCATCTGCACCTTGAATTACGGTGCCATCCTCTTCAATATAACCTGCACTAGGTATATATACACGATTCCTATTGACATCGTTAAACTGAAGTCCCTCAGCGGTCACGTACTGAATACTACCTAATTGTGTATTTGAAAATGTCGCCGGCGACCAATAACCATCTGCTACCACGCGAGACTTTGTCTGCAAAGCTTTTTCCCAGAAGCCATCATAATGACCTGCTTCGGCAGTAGTAATACCATCCAATACCTTATAGCCAGGAGGACAGGGATCATATTTTCCCTTTGCAGGTCCATTAGTCCAATAATCAGACGTCTTACCTTCTATAGCTTGATCCCAATCATTCCCGTAACTTTTCTTATAAAATGTGGTTGGGTTTTTAATTGATAATTCAAGACTTCCATATGATTCGGGATCAAATGAAACATCACCCCAATACTTAAACCGATATGGTCTCCATGAGATATTGTCTCTATTCGGTGGGAATATCGACATACCCCAGAAACCTATGAAAGGATCCTTACGTCCCCATTGATAGAAGAACCCGAATGAGGTCGCACCGGTTTTTGTCAACGCACCGAGGTTGCGGTCCATCAGGAAGCCGGCATTATTCGGATACTCCTGATCCTCGGGTAAATCAGTGAGCCAGATGTGCCAGCTCCACAATATATCACCCGTGCAGTTGGCACCAGCGTATGCGGCTATAACAGCATTACCTTTAGTTGTATTGCAGTCGGCATTAACGTGGAACTTAATGTATTTGTTGCCATCACTGCCCTCGATAGCTACCGAATTTGACTGAATGAGATCATTCTCATCAGGTTTAATATTAGTATTGAATGTAGACCATAGAATTCTGGCGCTTTGAGCTGCTACAGCAGTGGACGTATTACCCTTTACAAGTTTGAACTTGTATTCACCAGACTCAGATACCATATAGCAGTTGGCAGTTCCGTTCAAGCTCAGGTCTGTAACTGCATCCTTCAACTGCGCTGTATATACATAATAATGGCCTGCAGTCATATTACCTCCCGTGAAATTACCAGCAATATTATTCGACCCGTTGCTGAGGGTGGCAGTTACCGTAGTGGAACTCCAGTTGGACGGTGCCATCATAGCATACACGGTTATCTGCCGGTCACCATCGCAAGCAAAGCCGGAATCTCCGTTCAGCGATATTGTTATCGAATTTGACAACTCCTGATCAGTAAGGACAGGAAGCGAGGACAGCGACGGGTTGAACTTGGCTGACTGGACAAATATATCACTGTTAGCCGATAAAGTCAGAGTCTTGAATGCGTGTCCCTGATAAATCTGCGGGACAGTAAATACCATCTTGACAAGAGATCCTATGTGATCGTATCTCAATCTCTGGTTGTTGCCGGTTACGCTACTCACATAAGAGTGCAGATAATCTTTCGCGCCGAGATGAGCCATACTGCCGTTTTCGGTCTGATTCTGTCCAGTATAATCGGCTGTAACATTGTTATATGCCGCATTGGCATCGTATGGGCAGTATGAATAATACGGATTGTTCCTGAGGAACGCCCATCCATTGGCCTGGAACCAGGCGAAGTTTGAGGGCTCAGACATCGACATATAGAAAATGAACTGCTTTGGGTCGCCGACCTGAACATCCGACACAGCAGGCCAGAAACCAACCTTATCACCATTCACCCAATAAACCTTGAGATCTTCAGCAATCAGGGTCTTAGTCCCGTCATCTGCCTTGAATGCGGCTATCTCGGCCTCGGCATTGTCAAGGGTAGTCTCGAACTGAATCTGATTTCCATCCTCTTCCGTGTCGTTCTGTTTAGTACAGGCAGTCAGTGCCAAAAGCAGTGCCGGTATAATAAGAATAGACTTTCTCATATATGAAATCTTATTTCTTTGTTCTTTTACAACAATTAGCTTAATGCGATTATTTGGCAAGCATAAATTATTCTGGAATCTTCATACAACGAACACTCTGTGCAGAAGCACGGTGAGACATTGTATTAAATGTCAGCTTAAGTGAAACCATATTAATGTCAAGATGTCCTGCTAATCCTGATAAAGTTGCTGTATTATCCAAGCCATCGTTATTCCACAAAGCAGCATGCTTAGAATCGTCATAATAAACATCACTACCCATTGCTCCATGCTCACCAATAAAACCTGCTATTGGGAGGTAGGCAACACTTCCATTATCGTCAAGTTTAAGTTCGACACGATGCTGCGAATCATTGAAAGATACCCCCGCGGTAGTTCCTGCAGTTACCTGTTCACCAAAAGCTGTTGTCCAAAATGATCCATCAGGAACCATATATCCTGGAGGACATGGATCAACTTCAGTTTTTCCTGCACCAGTACTACCCTTCCATCGTGTTTTACTGCCAGAATTAAGCCAATCGTTGGGAGCACATATAAAGAGCCAAGGTTGCTGAATTAATCCAGACATGGATGATTGGGGAAGACCATTTTGCAGATCAGGCCACGGATTAGTTTGATCATAATGCTGTTGTACCGGAGGTGTCTTTTCAGGTGCAGTTGCACATACTTTCTGTTTATTATTGTCACTTACTGCGCCCGAATTACCCATAACTGCGATTCCAGGGAATGGATCCTTGCGTCCCCATTGATACAAAAATCCGGTTGATTGATTTCCTGTTGTGGACAAAGCACCTAGGTTCCTATCCATAAGATAGCCAGCGCTATTCGGATACAATTGGTCTGCAGGCATATCAGTGAGCCATATATGCCAAGTCCACTGAACTGTAGTTCCATTATATGCAGCTATGATGACATTTCCTTTTGTAAATGAGGAAATTGTAGTAAACTTTATGTAGCCTGTTTCAGAATCGTACGTCACACTGCTTATCAAATCAGCATCACCTAGTGCTGTGGTAGTGTTGAATGTGGACCATAATATACCGACACTTGTAACTGTGACACTATTATTGCTGTTACCCTTCCTGGGCAGGAATTTGTACTGGCCCGCCGAAGACACTATATAACAGTTGGCGGTCTCAACCGCGCTAAGGTCAACCCACGGGTCTATCGGCTGATCGGAATGGACTGTCGATGCGTACGAGTAGTTGTATGACAGAGCGTTTTCCTTACCGCTGAATGACGCGTCACTGGAGAATGTGGTTGTACCGCCATCCAATGTGAGATTTATGCTCTTGCCGCTCCAGCTTGAGGGTGCCACCATCGCATATACAATCAGTTTGTTTTCGTTGTTGCACTTGAAGCCATCGCCAAATGAAACAGTCATTGTATTTGACATTGCAGATGTGACCGGAGTCATTACAGGATTCGGAGATGACGGGTTGAAAGTGGCTGTATGTACAAATATGTTGTCCGATGCTGTCAGAGTCATACTCTTGAAGGTTACATTCGCAGCAGTTTCAGGAACAGTAATCTCAAAACGCGTAAGCACACCGAGATGGTGATAAAGGATACGGTTCTGCTGCAGCGGACCGACGCTGTCAATATACGAATACAGATAATCGTATGCGCCCAGATGACTCAGGTCATCGTTTGCGGTCTGAGTCTGTCCGTCATAGCTCACGGTCACGCAATTGTATGTGGCCCCGGCGCTGTACGGGTAGTATGAGTAATACGGCTTGTTGCGCAGAAGTCCCCAGCCATTGGCCTTGAACCTGACCACCGCGCTGCTTGGAGACATATTCTGGTCAACATAGAATACAGCCTGCTCATTGGGACCATAGGCGACAGGCTCCGCCGGAATGAAACCAATCTGGTCATTCGCTTTCCAATGAACCGTAAAGTCGCTATTAATCTGTGTCTTGGTGCCGTCAAAACCGTCAACTGACACAAGGATCTCGGTGATGACATTGTCTGACCCTGTCCGGCCGGCATCACCGTTGCCCAGGTCTTCCTGCTTCGTGCAGGACGAAAGGGCGCATATTATAATTGCAGGAACAAACAACAGCCTTCTCATACGCTTAATCATTCCCATCCGCTATTAAAATTATCAATTTCAGCCTCAGTTGGAAGCACACCATCTATATACTCCACCGACAAAGGAGACGTAATAACGCCTATTGCCTGCATATATGACCCGCAGGCCACAAGCGACTCGATGCTTATTTCGGGAGACTCGTACTTCTTCATACCTTCTATCAGTTTATTTTAAAGACATAACGATAGCGGAACCGACCATTCGGTGCGGAGTCGCCGTCGCGCATACATTGTTGGATTCCGTCAGCCAAACTGAGGTCAACGTTGTCAACCCACTTGAAATCGACAGTGAAGTTGTCGGCGCTTCCACTCAGTCCGAGCGAACTGAGAGGAATGGCTACCTCCATAGCTTTGCCCGAGACGGCTATTTTTACATTACCTACCTCAGTCCAACTGTAACCGGTGCCGGAATGTCTGTAAAGTTTGGCTGTTGAAGAGCCTGTCGGCATCAGACGGTAGTTGAAACCTTCCCAACCCGCGCCTTCGGTGCCGGTCTTGATATACAGATTGAGGCCTTTCAAGCCTGAACTGTATCCTTCGAGCGCATCTTTGGCATCTACATAGAAATACAGGTCAGTTCCATTGTTGGCAATCATACTTACACGCAGGTCATTGCGTCCTGTGTTATTGGTATATGTAGTGCAATTGTTGTATCCCTTTGCATTGCGGTGTACGACGTCACCCTTGTCATCAGCATAGCAGCTCTTGACCATATACCAGTCCGAGAAGTTTCCGTCGATGGTGATGCTTGTGCGCTCGTTATATGTGGTAGTGGCATCAACGCCCTTGAACTGGCGGATGAAGTCGGCCATATAATAGTAATAGTTGTCACCGAAATCACCATTCAAAGGCTCAATGTCGCGGCTGTACTCGTGATTGAAATTATCTACGAACAGGTGTTCGGGGTTGGGGAAGCCACACATATGGTGGAAATTCAACCAGCCGGCACCTTTGGTGAAATGACCGGCCATCCACTCGTTCCAACCTGTAAAGAACATAATCTGAGGGCTGGCTGTACCGGCATCGTCAAGCAGTGTCTTTGCCGCATTGAACTGTGACTTGAAATATATACCTGCCGCCGGTGTTTTTGTATAAGAGCCGCTATTATAGGTTATTTCCTGACCTACAGGATAACTGCGGCCGAGATTTGACACTGGATGCGTAGCGGGAGCCACACTGCAGAACTCAACTGTTCCGCTTGGACTTTTGCCTGCCCTCATCGGATTATTATTATTGTCTGTGTAGCATACTGCCCAAGGCCATTTGCCGTTGCCGTTACTGTTACCCCACCAGGGATCTCCTTTATCCTGTTCGGTCTGGGCTTGATTGTTCCATATGAACCAGCTCTCGCGGAATGTGAAGTAACTCTTTATTGTGTTGTTGGTTACGTCCTGGCCCCGGGCCAGCATAAGAGGTTTGCCATCCCACTGGAACCATAAATCGGAATAATCAGAGATGGTATAGAATGTACGGTACAGATACCGGACCGCCCAGTCGTGATTCAAATCGGAATAAGATTTGGTATCATCCGAGCTGTCACCTTTGCTGTGCCAAACCATAAAGGTTATCTGCGGTGTCCGGTTGCCCTCATCACGCATCTCCTTATATATCCTGCACAGATTTTTTACTTCAGTCTCGAAGAATTTGTGATTTGTCATATCGAATGCGATGAAGTCGATTCCTGCATCGACAAGCATCTGCGCGTGCTTGCGGATTACCCACTCATCGGTTGCGCTGTAATAGCCCAGATACGACTGGCCCCAATGATGGGGTTTTCCGGAATTTATTTCAGTTCCGTAATTGATATTGTTATTGTAGTCGTAATTGCCTGCTCCGAGAGCTGCCTGATTATCATAAGGACCACCCATAGTCTGATAGCCGTCATGCCAGATGAAATAGAAGATTCCGGCATACCTGTTGCTTACTTTAGAACGATAAGTCTGTGACTGGGGATCAATGACGGTTGCATCGCCGGCAGGACGGGAATAATTCACACCGCCCAGGTTGTTGTAGGCCGACCAGAGTGTCGGTGTCGGGACAGCAGCCGAGAAAGGCGGCTTGTTCACACCCGATACCTCAGGCATCAGCTTGATGGTGGAGCGGGCTATGGTCTGAGACTTTGTAGTCTCTTTTGTAAAGAGCAGATTGTCATCTGCGTCATAGACTTTCACGGTAAATCCGCTCGCCAGCGTTCCGGGCGGGACGACAAAATAGAATGGTGTCGCCGAACTGGCAGACAGTTGTATTGCTGGTTTGAAAGTAATTGACACCTCGTTCGAGCCCGATACGGCCTGCAGATTCTGACTGCCGGTACCCTGTTGTCCATCCATCCGCAGGACAAAACTGCCCCACAGCTTGTCAGATTGGTTGCGGCTGGTCAACGAGACACGGGTCACTATGGCATCGCCCTTGAGAGGTACCTCAAGAAGTCCGAAGACATTCTTGAATGATGATGTCAGCTGGCCCTCAGCGAAAGTTGCTACCATAACGTTTCCCTGAGGGGCAATATTGCCCGATACGCAGGACTGTTCCTGACTGACAAAGAAAGAGACCTGCCCGCCTCCGAGACTGGCCTCCTGAGTATATGGGAAAATGGCACACAAATCACCGCCCACATCCGGCAGGGAGCCGCGGAACCGGCCTGTAGCTGTCGAAGCGCCGTCAACAAGTATAAACTTGGAACGGGCGCCACCCTCGGCAAGCACGGATATTGCATCGCCTGAATTCCAAACCGGAACGTTACAGCCGTTCAAACTGGTACGGGTAGTTTCCACCGGTTTCTGCCCCGTGCTGTCATCGACAATGACAGCAGCATCCATTCTACACTCAAGGATATCGTTCCCTACGACATCCTCACCCGATTCAAAACTTACCGGCTGCTCGTCAGCGCACGATGCTAGAAAGAGCAATGTTAGAATATATACTATTTTCCTCATAATTAATATAAATAAGGTAGCAAATGAGAACAAACCATTTGACCACCTTATTACATAAAGTTTATTGTAATATCAAATTATTCAGCAGCGGCATCGGAAACCTTTATTGCAAGACGTACCGGACGTCCGTTCCAAGGATAGCTTGCAGAGACAGCGATTTCACTTGTGTTTGTAAGTCCTACAGCAGCTGACAGACATTGTACGCCAGGGTATGAACCGTTGGACCAGGCAACTGAAGACTGTGTCCAGTATTTGGTACCTTCAGCTCCATAGTTTATTGTTGTTGTCATCTGGTCCTTCGGCTTATCGGTTTGCTCCCAACCGCAGCCTACTGAGCCACCGGCCTCCGGGAAGAATACAGCTCCCTTTGTCATCTCCTCCTCGTACCACTCAGCAAGCGAGTAGTTCTCGGACTTCAGTGTGGTTCCTTCCATTGAGATTGCCCAACCGTGATTGCCATTGACAGTTGCAGCACCAACATAATAGTTCTGAGCGAGCAGATATTTCCACTCATCAGCAGTCATTGTATAGAAAGTGTTCGCATTGCCATACTCGATACTATTCGAGCCCCAGTCATCACCATCGGCAGGAACTGACTTGCCTCTGTAAGAATCATAATTGGTAGCTCCTGTTGTATAGTTAAAGAGGTAGCCACCATTTGCGGCATCCTTGAGATTCAGAAGATCGGCACGATAGCCGGTTTTGTCGTACTTACCGTGTGCACCAGGAGGCAGAGCGATATACTGTACGTTTGGAAGAGGCTCCAAACCACCTACACCGTAGCCGCCGTTCGGATAGAAATTATTATCAGTGTATGCCGGTTTTGACTTAGAGCTACTCACACCTGAAGTTCCCCACTGGTACAGGTCATAATATTTATTTTTTTGTGAGAAACCTGGATAGATATCCTTGTTGGAATCACGGAGTACCGTAGCCTGGCCGGCACTATTGCCAGCATCCATATCAGCGAAACGCCAATGCGGGGTGAGTTGGTTAGATACCTGCAGGTTGGCTGGTGAGAAGCGGATAACCTGAGTGTCGCTGACCTTATAAGGATGCCAAAGAGCACGTGCCCACTTGCCCCACTCAAGTTTTGTATCAGCCCACTTCAGTCTGTAAGCCTTTGCCTCAAGCTGTTTGTTCTCTAATGTATAGGTGAATACAATCGGGCTGTTGAGTGGGTAACCGTCCTCGTCAAAACCGCCGTCAACCTTGAATACTGTATTAGTATTCTGCTCGTCCTTGAGAATACCGTAGAACACAATTCCCTTTGCGCCATCCTCGCCGTTCTCGTCAAACACACGCACGTCAAAGTGCATGTTGTCAGCAGCAGCTACAGGAGCGAACGCGCCGTCAGTCAGTGTAACCTTGTCGAAACGATCCAACTGGTTGCAGTGGTACTGGACACCCTCCGGGAAACGGGCATCCTTCTGAATGTAAACCTGAACATAGCCAGGATATTTTGCCAACTCTACCGAAGCAACAATCTTCTTGTTTTCATTCTCCTCGCTTACAGTAGCTGTGACACCTGTCTCGGTTGTGAAAAACACATCGCCGGTATTGATTGTCCAAGTACCATCGCTGTATTCCGGTATTACGTCGGCATCTGCGAATGGAACATGAATGACATCGATAGTAATATCTCCAACCGCGAGCTTGTCAGCGAAATCGCCCTGTGCGGATACGTTCCAACCTTTTGTTGAGCCGTCAGTATTTGTCAGACGCAGATAACCTTCGGTTGTAACATCGTTTGCGAAGATGAATACTACATCACCTGCTGCCCAGCCGGTCTTTACGGCCTTCGAACCAGCTTCGAACGATGATTCGCCACCGATATTGAAATCGAACAGAACCTCGCTTTTACCGGTCTCGTTCTCAGGATCAAGAGAAACAATCTCTGTTTTGCTGCAGGACGCCAGTATGAGCGCCGATACAGCTGTCAATAATATACTAATCTTTTTCATAATTCTTAATTTTAATTAAAGATCCTCCTCTTCATCGAACCCCCCGTACTGTATGTCTGGGGATGCTTGAAGACAAGCGCTGTCAAGGCGCACATCAAGACTACGGAGCCGTGGAGCCACATAGTTCTTTGTTGAAATGTTCATAGTTACTTTCATAATTATTTGTTGAATTAATAAACTTCCAATCCTCCAAGCGCGTCAACCCAACCGTATCCAAACCCCACTTAATCAGGTTGCCGTATCACCCTATCCACATCTATTCGCCATATCAAAACCTTGTCAAAAACGGAGATACTGACCAACTTCAACCAAAAAACGAGGAAATAAAGACATAGCTCTGGAGCACAGAAAAATGATGCGTTTCCGTGCTTCCATCAATTATCCTTTTTATGGAATGGTACTGTTGGATATCAAATGCTGCGATATATGGTAACCGATGTTGAAAAAAC
>JAZLKB010000043.1:0-75472 GCA_045597365.1 Bacteroidaceae bacterium
GCAGTCAAGAACGGGCAGAACCCCTTCGAGGTCCTTCGGGTCATCGCGACCCTTGCGCTGGCATAGTATCATTGACGAAATCATTGCTTGTCGAATGTCATAGCTTGTTGCTTATGGCTAGGGTACCTGAGCAGTTACAAAAAAACGAAGTTCTGTCCGTTCTGCACTTTTATTTATCAATTGCTCTATCAATCGAAGCCAATATCGCATCCGCCACTGCATTATCAACCACAGGACGGACATACTCCGGCAGTTCTTCGCTGTACGGTATATTGAACCAACGTGCATCCAATCCAAATTCACTTGCATACTTGTTGATACAAAGTATCACGATAGCGGAAAAGTTCTTGAACCTCATTGTCATGAAGATAAGTTGCCAGGGATTCTCCGTGTTGGCGCAATTTGTCCTTGAGCATGTTCAAAGTGGTGGACTTTCCACAATTCGCGTGTCCGTAAAGACCAATAATTTTCTTCATATTGCTAGTTTACATTTGAAACGTATGGCCCAGGCTGGATATACGTTCTTTAATCTTCTCGTTGCTCACTTCCGAACAAAGCTTGGCATCAACTATTTTCCGCAAAGCAGACTTTAATGGTTCTTCCAAGCCTAGCACTACAGCATATTCATCACATGCTATTTCCTCTTCATTATCACCCTTCCCCCTTTGATTTTTCATTTCAACAAAATGACCTATCTCATGTGCTACCAAAGCAAATCTTTCCTCATCTGTTAACTGCAAATCTTTGCACAAATCTGTGTTCTCTATAATATCGTTTTCATCGCCATCTGTTGTCGGACGAAAACAGATTGACATATATAGCGTATCTCTTAAATCAATAGTCTCATGCATTAACTCTTTCCAATTAATTTCAATTTCATCAGCAAACGAGCTATAGAAATCATCAAATATTTTGATACCGTATTGATTGTTGAATTGCATCATGTGACAAGCTACATTGAACGTAAAAGCATATTGGACAGTTAAAAATCAGATGTCGATACTGCTTAACTCGCTCAGGAAAGTGTTGCAGTGGGACATCTGGTTGTCGAAATCGAGTTCTTCGCGGCTTACACGGATACAGCGGGCACTCATTGCCTCGAATTCGGCGGCAGACATATCACGCATTCGTTTGATGTTCTCTGTCAGGGCGACAAAATCGCCTGGCGCGCTTGCCAGACCAAGGTCACGGGCGGTTACGAAATCTGCGCCCTCGCCACCGCCGGCATAGAGAATCGGCAACCCTTGGGGGAGAATATCGTACAGTTTGGATGGGACTGCTCCGCGGATACGGACAGTCAAAGGTATGATGGTGGCATCCATCAAACGAAGACGCCCTTCGATCTGCTCTTTCGGCACGAAGCCATAAACAAAAACATTCGAGGCGGGATGCTCTTTACACCACCGTTCAATTTCGGCGCACTGATTACCGCCTCCGATAATGTGGAACTCCACACCCATATCTTTGAAAGGAACGTTTCGTACAATGCCTGCAACATCCTGGGCCGCTCCGAGCATACCGCAGAATACGACCTTGAACGGTTCGCTTTTCACTTTATGGTCATATTCCATATTGTAGTGTTGCAAATTCCTGTATAGGAACAGTTTATTGCTAGTGCTCACGCCCATCGACTCCATCTCGCTACGCACGTGATCCAATATCTCCATACTCTGTCCCAACACGCCATCGCACTTACGGTACAGATACAGCTCGCAACGCCTCATAAACTTATAGCTTCGGCTACCCTCCTGCATCGCGCCCATATCAACAGCTGTCTGTGGCCATATATCGCTCACATTAATTACGCATTTCTTACCATACAACCCTTTGAAAAGCAACATGGCACTTGCGCCTACAACAAGCGTCGGAGTCTGGATAATTACACGGTCGTAACTCCGGACTGTTGAACGTTTAAAGGCAAACAGCCATATCATCACGGCAAATGAGAACATATTCAGAATACGTGCAACCGGCGAACGGCTGACTGTCGCATAAATCCAGTATCTGAATATATTCACGCCATTACGAGTCTCTTTCTTTGACAGGCAGCCACGGTAACCGTCAAAAATCCTGCCTTTGGGATAATTCGGCAAGCTGGTTAAAACATCAACCACATTTCCCTCTCGCATCAGCCCTTCGGCCATATTCGCCAAACGTGAAGGAGCCGCGCCGACTTCGGGCCAATAGCGTTCCGCCACCAACAATATTCTCATCTTTTTTCTATTTTATAACTGCAATCCGATGAAAAATAAATCTTTGCAACCCGGACTGACTCGAACTGATTATATATTTTTGAAACAGTATCGTCTGCCAACTCAATTCTGTCGCAGCCGTTAACTCTAACAACGGCAATATCAGTGATTATATCATTTCCTTCCAGCGCAGGACTTATACCAGGAGCAAAATGAATATAGCCGACCTTTGAACCATGGAACGGCAGATGGTCTTTAATCTCAAAGAAGTTATCCGAAAGGGTGAATTCCCGCTCTACCGACTTTTTATTTCCATAGCCATTATGCACAGCACAGCAATGGCAATCATCGTCTTTAAGCACAGTGACCTCAGCACGTTTCCCGACACGGAATCCTGCCCACACCTCCGACGAGTCGCAACCATCCACAACAACGGTATTGTGAGCAGATGTTCCACGCTCATATTGCCGTCTTACAGTCTTGTTGTATGTCGAGATACCCGTATCTACCACAAACGGACTACCGTCAATTCTCAGCTCATAACTGAACGTATCGGCATGCGTATGGCTGGGCTGGTCTTTGGCAGTCACATTTCCTATATCAATAAAAGTCTCAAAGCAACCGCGTTTGTAATGCCGATAACCGCAATCATGCAATCTAGTATTGCCCCAATCAAGACCCAGCCGCCGTGCGTATGCGAACAACTCATCTGCCGTTGGCGCGATACCATATACCGAATCGTTCAACAAAGGTATCGATCCGTCGCTCCAAGTGTAATCAGTCAGAGCGCCAAGCATACTTACAGCGCAATCTGCCAGAATGCCATTAATCTCACATTGGTTGCCGAACACATTATTTGATAACGAAATGTTATACACATCGAGCAGCCGGTCGAGCAATATGCAATGATACATAGGACTTTGCTCATAATTGGTGCCATCCGGAAGTGTCTGCCCGCGCAGATATTTGACAAGCAACCTTGTGCTTCGCTTCCACATCCGGGCATCGGCAAAAGCCAGAGAGCCTATTATCAAAGCATACGCATCTTCGAGTATGTGGTTTCCCAACCGGTGATACTCAATACTGTTTTCCAACTGACGGTACTGCGAATACAGGGAATCAAGCCTTTGTCGGGTAATACAATCAGGATTCGCAGCAAAGAACTTTACCCAATTAAGTGTACGCAATGCTGTGGGATAAGCGTCCTGCCCGACCGGATTGTCCGATAAACCATCAATAAACCGGTCAATCCAAAAACAGGCCTCATCCTTTTCCATCTGCTCCAGCCAGTCGAAATAGTTCAGATTGAAAGTCCACAACAACCCGTTTGCAGTGTCGGTCCACGTTGTAAACGGTGATGATATATTCAGAAACGTAAATTGCCCGTCTTTGAAACACGGGCAACGATTTATACAGGCTACGCCTAGCCTGAGATTCCGATAAGCCGGAGCTTTATACGGCTTATAATGAGACCGGACAAACCTATACCAGACTTGATAATACAGCTGACCGATGGTCAGATGCGACAAAGTATGCAGCAAGACTCGAGATCTCATATTATTCCACATCAATCCATTTGCGTTCCTTGAGACTTTGGATTGCAGCAAACGAAGCCTTTGTCGTATTTATTATGCAGTCAAAAGGAATCAGCGAGTCACCTCCTTTCAGAATCCGATCATTCAGCATACCAAACTCATTCTTCTGTCCTTTGTCAAGTGAGCCGCTCATCTTGTTGAACCCACGCACACCGTAACCAGTCAGTTTGCGCCAGTTGTCCAGAATGAACACACGTTCCTGACTGAACACCTCAACACGTTCCTTGGCATAGCTCTTCGAGCCGTTTGCAAAGTAATTTATCACCGCATTAGTTCCATTCTCGTAGCGAAGAAGGATGCTAGCATTATCAGTATTTTCTTCAGGATTCTCGCCCATAGCATTCATACATACGCTTATAACCTTGCTACCCGCCAGATATGAGCACAGGTCAATAAAATGACAAGCCTCCCCGATAATGCGGCCACCGCCAACCTGAAGGTCGTGAACCCAGACTTCGGGCGGAATAAATCCGGCATTCATCGTTGCTATGATATTTTTAGGTCCGTCACCTATCATCTTTTTAAGTTTTACAGCGTATGGTGAGAACCTTCGGTTGAAGCCCACCGTCAAAGTAACTCCATTCGGGGCAGCATTATACGCAGCCGCAATTTCATCAAGCTCTACGTCATTAAGGCAAAGAGGCTTCTCAACGAATACACTCTTACCTGCCTTCAGTGCCTCAAGCACCATTCTCGCATGCATATTGTGACGGGTAGTAATAATGACCAGGCTAACCTCAGGGTCTCGAAGAATCTCATTATAATCCGAAGTAGCATTCTCCGCACCAATACGTTTCGCCACCATCTTGGCGGTCAATCCACCCGCACTTGCCACATACTTCACCATTGCTCCGGCTTTCTTCAAGCAAGGGACCACAGTCGATGATGTATAATTGCCCGCACCGATTATGCCAATCTTTCCCGAAGTTGCCTCGAATCTGTTGCCATCAATGGCAATGACACGCTGCATCCGCTCTTCGTCAGGATATCTTATTATGGAAGCTATCGAGCCGCGCTTGCGCATATCGCCATATATTTCCAGATAATCTTTCAGCTCAACGTTCTCGGTAATCAGAGTCTTTACATTCAGACAGCCCTGCGATATTGACTGTAGTATTGTCTCGAAATTCCGCTTCTCGGTCCAGCGTACATATGGCAGAGGATAGTCAATACCCTTGTTCTCGTAATCCTCGTCATAACGACCGGCTCCATACGAGCAACTAACCTGGAATGACAATTCCTTTTTATAGAAATCATCCCGGCGCATATTCAAGCCGACAACACCAACCAAAATAATGCGTCCGCGTTTTCGGCTCATCAGGCAGGAGTTGTGAATAATACTGTCATCGTGTGCCGATGCTGTAATTATCACGCCATCGGCACCAACGCCACCTGTCAGTTGCTCCACAACTTTGACCTGGTCGTCACCATTCGCAGGATTAACCGGAATCACGCCCCACGAAGCAGCCAAATCGAGTTTTGCCTGATCAAACTCAACGCCGATGACCCTACAGCCGTTAGCTTTGAGCAATTGCGACACAATGAGGCCAACAAGCCCAAGCCCGATAACCACTACCGTCTCGCCAAGTTCGGGTTTAAACAGACGCACACCTTCGAGCGCAATTGAACCGATAACAGTAAATGCCGCCTCATCGTCCGACACATTATCGGGAATCTTTGCCACGAGGTTCTTTGGCACACATACATACTCGGCGTGATTTCCATTGCTTGCCACACGGTCACCAACAGAGAACTCCGTAACGCCTTTACCCACGGCTACGACCCTACCGACATTGCAGTAGCCAAGAGGCAACGGCTGGCCAAGTTTATTGAAAACTGCCTCAAGTGTAGGCATTATGCCATCAGTCTTGAGTTTATCAAGCGTCTGTTTGACTTTATCGGGCTGCTGACGTGCCTTGTCAATAAGATTTGCCTTTCCAAACTCAACCAACATACGCTCTGTGCCCAACGACACCAACGTGCGCGTGGTCTTTACAAGCACACTACCAGTTTTAACCTGCGGTGCCGGAACCTCTTCCAATATGGTCGCACCTGTTTTTAAATCCTGTATTATCTGTTTCATATTTTACAATTCCGATATTACCAATTTCATTTTGCCAGATATTGTTCTCTCAACAGAACCAACATATTTAATCGAGATAGAAGCATCGTTTCCAAAAGTTTCGTGAAGATTATGCATCAAAAGATTTTCGTCTGTAGCGCAATAGCGTTTGCCTTTCACCAACCACAATTCTATAACTGATAAACTTTTCTGATGGAATTGTGCCTCAACTATATTATTAAAATCATGAAGTATTATACTCAACGAAGCCTCACAAATTTCAGAACCATTTGGCAGCTTTATCACGTTGCTTGTCCTGCCATCAATAGAGACTATCTTCCCGTCAACGAATTTTGCCAAATCACCCGTATCATACCTAATTAACGGAAAAGCATAATTAGAGAAACCAGTTCCGACTATATGGTATTGATTCGAATTTCCATTAGGTTCAGCTACTGGTATAAATTCTACAAAGCAAAAGTCATCATCGGCAATCCATTCCCCATTTTTGTCCTGACTGATGTTTGCGACACCCTCATTCAGTCCATAATGTTGTCGAATAACAGCATTCGGAAATGCAGCTTCCATTATCGATTTCTGATTTGCAATAACATTCTCAGCACCAGTCGTTACAAAACAAATATTGTGCATTGGTTCCAAGCCTGCATTAATTATAAATGAGGCAAAACGTGAAATGTGCGAAGGATAACCGTGAAGCCACTTGATGCCTCTCCGTTTTATTTCATTATAATAATAGATTACCGTCTTCTCCGAGAGATGATATGAAGAGAATAACACCTGCCTTCCAGGCTTGTTCATTCTCCAGAAAGGAGGTTTTGACACAGAATTAGGTACTATTCTCTTCCCGCCAAACCAACCACACAAAGTATCCAAATTGATACCCAGATTCATTCTATACCTCCACCAAACTGCCCATTGTCTGTTTTCCATATCAACAGAATATGGGAATACCAATCCACCGCCAGTTGTGCCACTTGTTCGCATTTCAATCTTTGAGCCGACAAAAGAATGATTGTTGAATGCGTCAAGATTATTTTTTACCAATTTTTTATCTATAACGGGAAATTTATGGATTATATCGTAAACCGCACTCGTATTTCTTTTCAAGTCTGCCCAATTGACATTCGACAGATATGGAGCGTAAATCCCCATATCTTTTACCGAGTATAAGAATTTAACTAATTCTTCGGCTTGATTGTAATAGCCGGAACTGTACTTTTCTAACTCCGTAAAAAAGTTCCTATTGTATCTTCTCCGACAAATTAGCAATCCTTTAATAGAACACACCCAATTCTGCAGAAAAACAGGAGAAGCAGAATATACATCAAACAAAAGACTCATTCTATCATCGTTTTATAATTCGAGATTGATATATATGATTTTTCTGATAAACAGCTTTAGAACTACTAATTAGAATGCCGTTCAATGATTTTTACTAATTTTTGAGCACGACCTTCTGCTGTATCAAATCGGCTAAGAATTTCATGTCCATAGTTTATCATACTGCGCCGTAAATTGGCATCACCGGACACTCTAATAATACACTCTCCAATACTCGCGGCATCTATGGGATTAAAATATTCAGCAGCTTCACCACATAAGCGACTGGCAAATTCAAGATTAGAAGTTAGTATCGGTACATTCATTCTCATCGCTTCCGCATAACTTGCACTGAAACATTCCAACAAAGTTGGCAAGAACATAAAATCACTTTGGGTATAAAGATACGGACACTGACGGACATCAAGTCTATCAAGAAATATGATATGGGACAATACACTTTTACTGATATCTGGCATTTCCTCCTTTTTGATGGAAAGGACAAATCTAAATTGAAAACTGGAATGATATTCAATCATGTACTCCACTACTTTTGGAATAATACATAGATTCTTATGCGGATAGTTTGCAGCTATTGTCAGCAATGTTACACCTTCAAAATCTGGCAACTTTATTGATTTATCCCATGCACTTGAATTATCAAAAACCTGGTTATATGTATTAGTGACTGTATATACACATTTGTGAGGAAATATTGTCCTCAATTTTTCAGAAATAAACGGATTTTCAGTAAAATACGTATTAGAATTTTTATTGAATAGATATTTATTAACTGAATTCCTTAACAATTTATTTATTCTACTATTTATTGACATCCTTGAAAAGAATGGTGACTCTGGAATACATAATTGAGACCTAGCAAAGCCACATATGTGTAAAACTTTTGGTGTCCATACAGAAGGACCGAAAACAGTTAGCACCGCTTCAACACAATTTTTGCTAACAATACTATCCAGCACAGCATTTCTCCCTGAAATAACATTCCAAAGACCGGCACGCATATCATAATGCTTGAATGAAATATTAGGAACATCCGATATTAATTCCTGAAGATACAACAACGCGGTTGGCAGCACAACTATAAAATTATGATGTGGAAATTTGTACAATTCCTTTATCAGAGAGTCTGCTACCTGCAGCCCGCCACCAACCTTAAGATTCGATGCGTTGATTAGAATGTTCATAGTAATCTATTAAAAATCGATTGCAAATCAAGGGCTCGGGAATACCATTGTGCGCCAGAACGTGTCAGATGCCTGCAATCCTGGCTTATAAACTTATTGTCATCAGTAAACACTAGTACAGTGCCATCAGGCTGTAAAACAGGTTCAATCATATCAACATAAAAGTCTCCCCATTCATTCTTCCATTGCTCATTTAACTCCCTATATCCGTTTTCCATTTCTGCTGTCTGCATAAAATATGAATCGGAATTACGCTTTGCATAAATAATACCATTACAAGCGCCAAAATTCTTTGTACCGATACCATAAATACGAGTTGAAGGTTTTACATTCTTCCATACAAAGTCAGGCAGGGCAGTTTTTGATGAGAATGAGAATATTATATCAGCATCACCTACACGAGACTCCAAATCTGAATCCGTCCACTTATACCCATAAGACAGATTGATACTGTCACGATACTCCGACTCAAGCAACACATTAGCAAAATCACGTGCAAAACTTATTCCCACAACAAGTACATTCATTTTATTGCTATTAGCAGGAAAATCCTTGTTGTATTGATATACCCTATCTGCATATTCACTTGAAAGAAGCTTGTTGTCATCCGAATAATTGAGATTAAGTTCCGGCACATCACGAACAACACCTGCGTGCCTGTATATCCATACACTTGGGAGCATCACAATAACAACTGCAACAACACATAGGTACGTAGACTTACACGTGGATGGAATTTTCTGTTCTATCATATAGTAGCTGATAGCAGAGAGCAATAATACCACAGCGAAGAATAACACAACAAACCACCCAGACAATTTGTCCGAAACAGAGTAACGGTAAAAAGCCAGTAAAACCTGATGCCAGATAAAAATACTGTAGCTTGCCTTACCCAACCACTGTAATATGGATGATTTCAACAAAGTACCGCATTTGACAGGCGGAATAACAGCCAAGGAAGATAATGCCACTACGCACAACAAAGCGAATGATGAAGAAAATGGCATAATTTTAGACTCGGATTGTTCCAGCCCTATAACTGGATTTGTATGCATTTCAGCACCTGCGGCCCAACCATATAATAGCGAACTGCAAAGAATCAGTATCAGAAAGAAGGTCACAAGTTTTTGCCCCCCCCCATTTTATATCGCTGATAATCAGCGCAATAACCCCGCCTACACCGATTTCAAAGAACCGATAGAAAATCAAGTAGAATTTATCCCCAGCGGTGACATCAGGCAAGAGATATAATATAAGCGATAATAACACACAGGCTATTAACATATATTTCATCCATTCTAATTGATTTCTCCTAAAATACTTAGCAGTTCTATTTGCAATTATCAACAACAACGGAAATATCAGATAAAACTCGAATAATATCCCGACATACCATAAATGCATCAGCGGTTTATATTCATTCACCACATCCCAGTAGTTCTTGGTAGTAATTGCAGAAAGGATATTCTCAGACATACAATTAGATGCAATCACCGATTCTGCCAGATTTTCATAATGATCCGGCATCATTAGGAAATAGCCAAGAAGCAATGATATAGCACTCGCTATTACTATTAATGGTAGGAGCCTATTAAGTTTTTTACCAAGAAAGGCGATATATCCGAACCCGCCAGTCTGAATTTTTCGTACAACTGGAGGTATTACCAAAAAGCCATTGACTACAAAAAACAAGTCAACGCCAAGATAGCCGGATTTAAGTATTCCTATATGAAAAAGCACAACGCCTATTATCGCTATGCCTTTCAACGAATCAATGTCAGCTCGGTATATTTCCATTTTCAAACATTCCAAATAAACGAAAACAGAGTTATAATAACTATGTATTCAACGAGTTTCAACAGAATTATACAACCTTTTGTTATATACATTCTATTATAAATTTGATATTTCTTGCCTTGAAAGAATGGCTTTGAAAAAGCCATACCCAACCATATTGGTTACGAACAGCTTCTATACAATTAATCGAAATTGATTTTCCATCAACTTCAAGAGCAGTATGTGTATCTACGAGTGTAGTCGGCAAATTAAAAATTAGATCATTACATTTCTTCACGACCCAATTTACTATTAATCTACCGTCTTTATATTCTACCGATGGAGGGTAAAATAAGGGAGTTAACCTCATTGAAGCAGTAGGAATCAACATAGGAAATAATCTATGCAAATATCTGTTACCGATAATATCATAATTGCGATTAATAGATAACAGACCACAACAATTTTTTAGAACTACATCCTCAAATATATACTTATTCCCAAATGGACTTTGCCATGGAGCAAAAACGCCCTTGCATAAAAAGCCATATTTCTTAGTCCAAATACATACAAGAGATGGTCCTTTTTCGATAAGGTATTTTGTTCGTCCTTCAAACCAACATAAGAAATAATATTCGTTACGGTTAATGTGAAGGCCAGTTTCGGAAGTAGTAACAACAATTGGCTCAATAGGACTACTTCCATATTCATGCAAAGCCATCACAAGCCATAATAAACAATGAGCAGTATATACAGACGTATAGTGATAATTCCACCAAAGATATTTTTCCTCCCCTTCCCATTCATTGAGCATTATATTTTTATGCTGAAGCATTTTTACAAGTCTAGGGGACAAATAATAAAGTGCCTTTTCTAGAGCCGTTTCTTGGCCAGAAGAAGCCAGCAAATATACCCATAAACCCCATGCAAAAACTTGATTCGTTCCTCTTCCTTGATAATTAATGTCGCCATCAGGAGCTACAGCATTTAATAGGAAGCCAAGTTGTTTTCTTAAGTCGATGGTTTCACCTTGAACTCGTAGATATTGCATAATAGCAACTGTTGCTAAATCATATTGCAGGTTAAAACTTACTCCTTTTGGCAAGCAATCTTCTATGCCGCCATCCGAATTAGTTGCATCTGCAATCATCATCTTGCATTTATCTATAACTGCTCCATAATTATTGTTGCCTGTCCATTCTAATCGTTTTCTATTGACGCTCCAACGCATAGGAAGCCAGTTGATTGTATTGTGGTTACTATCTTTTGTTGAAAGGAGTATCTTCCTAATTTTAATGGCCCTCTGATCATTTACAAATTTTTCTAGCAAGCAAAGGGCAAAATTATTGAAATCAAAATGAAACGAAGGAAGTTTTATATTCTGACTCCATCTATTGAGTATACTATCAAGTAGAGATATACCCTTATTGTACAACTCTTTATTATTTGTATCTTTTCCCCATATAATAAATGCAGCAGCAACATGAGTAGCGCCATAGTGAGCAGAAATTTCACAATCATCGTTTGGATCAATGAAATAAAGCACATCATCTCTATTCTGTATCCACTGTTCACAAATATTAATTATGTGCTCTATATTTTCTTTTATTATATTTTTCAATATTGTTTCCATCTTATGCTCTCAGGAAGGCAGTTACGACAAAAAAAAGTTATTGATTTAATAATTTACGTTTAAGATATTGCATCTATTATTCTTTGGACATTAAAAGTACTCAATAGCGGTACGATCTTACTTTCCCTTCGCCCTTCACGAATACAGTTCTGCACCTCATTAACTTCGTATTCAAATCCATCATAATCGTAATTGATTTTAAATCTATCGATTTGTATTCCATTGGAATCATACAACTTTATGGTATTAGTACGGTTGAACTGAGAGTCCCATTCAATGAATCCCTTCTGTCCAATCACAACGGCCTTGCTCATTGAACCGAAATTTGAAGATAAATTGACGAAAGCCTGAACTCCCCCTCTATTTGCAGTAATCTGCCAATTAGAGTCTATCCCAAAAGAAGATTTACACGAATTTGCATAAAGTTCCTCTGGATAGCCACCAAGGAAATGTTCCATAAATGCAATGGCATATACTCCGAAATCACGAAGTACCCCTCCGTACTCATATTTGTCATAAATAGCTAAATCTGTACGTACATGTTCACGTTTGTAAAAGTCAACCCTTACAAGATCCAAAGTTCCTATCCTACCATCAGAAATCCATTTACAAGCTTTCTGAAAAGAAGGAAGGCACTTCATCCACATACCTTCCATAAAAAAACAATTGTACTTTTGGGCAATTTTTAATAATTCGTTAAACTCTTCCAAAGAACTCGTAATGGGTTTCTCGCACAGCACATTTTTACCGGACTCCAAGCACATCTTTATATGAGTATAATGGTATTTTACAGGTGTAGCTATATACACTACATCAACAACGTTATCCTCATCATTTAAAAAATCTTCATAACTACCATATGATTTCTTGGCATGGTGCCGTTTCTTAAATTTATCAGCTTTTTCTATGGAACGAGAAGCTACAGAATAAACAACACCATTTTTATTACCATCTATAGCAGTAGAAAATGTTTCCGCCATATAGCCCAGCCCTAGGATTCCCCATTTAATAGGATTATTTTTTGTATGAAACACAAATGCGAATTGATGCCTGCATTTTCTACAAATTGCTATCAATATTTTTTTTAGCATAATTATCTATTTGACACAAGTTGTTCTAATAGGACTTCGCATTGATTATTACAGCCAGATAGTATATCTTGATAAACATGTACCATACACTCAACCATTCGCTTTAATTCCATAGAAAGACAGCCAGCAATATGTGGTGTAATAAAGACATTTTTACACCAATATAACGGTGACCACGGATATAACGGCTCATGAACTGTTACATCTAACAATGCGCACATCATCGGATTATTTCGCAGCACCTTACACAAATCACTTTCAACGACCTGCCTACCCCTACCAGTATTAATAAATGTTGACGTTGGTTTCATTTTTGAAAGCAGTGAATAATCAATCAAATTCATGGTAGATGCTATATCCGGTAAATGATTAGAAACGACATCAGATGTAGAAAACAGTTCATCTAATTCCAGTTTCTTTGTACCAAGCTCTTTGATCCTTTCATCTGAAATAAATGGATCGTAAATACACACATCAAACTTATAAGGTTTTAACAGTTCAACGACTTTGCTTCCCACCATACCGCAGCCAACTATTCCAATCTTGGCCTCATAATTTCCAACTTTTAATTCAGATATTCGTCTTGTTTTAAAAAAGCCGTGAGAAGTCATTGGCCAACGATACGCTTGTTGAGTTTGAAAATAGCCCTTATTTGCAAGTACAATCTGAGCGACTACAAACTCTGCAACAGACACACCATTTGCTTTTGATGCGGAAAAAACTCTTACTCCCGAGTTCAAGAATGGTACGGCAAAATACTTTACTGTGCCTGCAGCATAAAACACATATTCTAACGAGGGAAAGTAATTATGTATCTCTCCCTCTGAGAAAACCGGCATATACCAGGTTGACCATATAGTAGTAACCTTCTTATATTCGTTAGATTTTGAGACAATATCTTCTTTTGTAAAGCACTTAATCTCTCTAAAAGAGTTATCAACTGCCTGAAGAAACACTTTTAATCTTTCACCATCATTTTTGTTTTGAGTCAAAATAATATTATCCATTCTCAAGCATATATTTTAATTCGGCAGCATATACTGATGCATATACTACGGCACATTCAGTATTATGTGAATGAACGATAGCCCCTTCTGCATTATATGAGAAAATACCCCCATATGATGAATCATCATTTTGAGCACTAGTGTGTTTTATACACCAATCCAGAGCTTTTCGCGCTGATTGACGAGCGTCTGAATTTCCTGTAATCATATACCATTCCATTAGTGCTTTTGCAATGACTGGAGTTCCTTTACAATCTTCACCTAAATACGGTCTATCTAATATAAATGCCCATGATCCATTATTATTCTGCATCTTTAATAACGTAGTAACATCTTCGCTTATTACAGTCTTAATATAATCCTCCTGTAAGATCTTATATGCCGGTATCAATCCTTCTAACGCCCAGGCCTGTCCACGTGCGAAAGCTTTACCAGAAGGTTTATCATTAATAGTGCTTGCAGCAAACCAGTTCTTCTCCTTAATATAAAAAAGCTGTATATACGTATTGACAAATTTTGAAAGAAATTCCTTATACCTCACATCCTTCGTAAACATATATAACTTTGCGAAAAACGCTGCAGTGAAACCAACGTCAACAATGTTATTTTTTTTATTCCAGTATCTTTTATTTGCATAATACCCAACATAAACCATTCCGTCCGATCTTGCAGAATCAATAATCCATTCAGCACATTTGATAGCTGACTCAAGATATATTGGATTTTTTGTGACTCCATATAACGATAATATAGCATTATTTGCCAGATATGCTGAATCATTAGGGGCAATGACTTGTAATTCTCCGTCAACCGAATAATCATTTCTAACAATCCAACCACCATCAGATTGTTGCTCATATAATATTTTCATAACAAGATTCTCAGCTTTGAGAATCTGTCCGGTATGAATAAAATATCTGACTATCGCACCATTCGTCCATATCCATGATGGCAAGCACCAACTACCATACTCCAAAATGTATCCACCATAATGAATGCCAGAATACTTATATCCATCAGATATCACGGACGATTTTATAAATTCATCCCAGGCCTGCATACATAAATCAACGTTTACACCAAATGATACTTTTTGCCATTTTTTACTGAAGGAATCTGGTAATTCATCATGAGAATTCGATTCCACAATATTTTCAATAGGAAATTTGTCTTTTGAAGGAAACGGATGTGAAACCATTCTAAATTTTGACCTCTGGCTTCTTCTAAAAATCAACCTAAGGAGCGAATATGAAATGCACGTTATTTTGAAAAAGATATCTTTTTTCATAGAAGATTCTTAATTGTAAAAACAATTCTTCTCAGCTTAGTTTTGAAGGATAATGGTTGAATTAAAGAAGCCTTTTGATAATATTCTTTTGATAGACCATTTTCTTTGCTTTTTAAGGCTTGTTCTGCTATTGCAATGAAATTAGATTGATAAATATAAAATTGATCAGTTTCTGGCATAGTCTGGATAACTGATTTAAATTTTAATAAATATTGTTCTTTTATTGCAATACTCTTTTGAACTAACGGAAGATTGAAGTTTTCGTTATTTTTAATAACTAGCACTTCAGGTAATGCAAATAATTTATATTTCAAAAAAAATCGAACTAAAAACTCGTAATCTTGATGTCGAAAAAAAGATTCATCAAATCCGTTTAATTCTCGCACAACGTCAGCTCTGACAAAGAGGTTTGAACCTGTACAAAAATTAAAACGACAAGCTAATGTTTTTGTCAAAAAGCTTCCAGTATTAATATTTGTAATAATATTAAAAGTTTTTCCAGATCGACGAAACTCACACCCTGTATAAACGCCTGCGAAATCAGAAGATAAAGAAGACAGTATATTATAACATTTCTTTAAACGATCAGGCATATATTCATCATCACTGTCAAGAAAAGACATCACCTCACCTTTTGCGACTCTTATTCCTGTATTTCTAGCAGTTGCCCCATTCAAATTGGCATTGTGTTTCAGATATACAATCCGTTTATCATTTGCGCAGAACTTATTTACAATATTTTCTGTAGATTGTCTCCATTTCGAATCTGGGGCATTATCGTCAACAATTATTAACTCTATCTCTTTTATTGTTTGATTCAACACACTAAATATAGCTTTATCTAAAAAGCGTGTATCGCCATACGTAGGCATAATAACGGATATTAATACTTTGTCCATGTTTTATCATCCTTAAAGCTTGAAATTACCATAAAAATTAAATAATATAATCCATATGACAAAAAACTATTTAATACCCCCCCCATAGTGAAATGATTACTAAAGAATAATAAAATTGTTGATTTAGCAACAATACAGTAAAAAGCTAACATTAATGAGTCATCTGACAATCCAAATTTTAGGTATATAATATAAATTAACATTCCTAGTAAAAACGATGCGATAACAGAACCAATCCAGCCAAAATCAATATAGAAATCTGTGATAAATGAATGAGTGTTGAGAAATGTCGGATTCATTTTTTCAACCTTTGATACTTCTATTCCCAATCTATGAGGGAACTGACCGAATGTATTAACGCCTTTGCCTGATTCATAATTATAAGCAATATTGTAATCTAAATTACTCCATGGCGAGCAATAATATAAATAAACATTAAATAGATTCCTAGCTATATCACTATTGTTAGATAACCCTATAACCTCACTTTGCGACTTTTCTAAATACGAGAGATCAGAATCTGCGTTTTTTCGATTACTCGTGAAGAAAAACAAGAACAAACAAGATAGTGGAATAATTAACCAAACATATTTCTTTATTCTTAGGAAAAGTAAATTATACTCAAATGGAGAAAATGAAGTACATCCTATCACAATGAAAAGGAAAGTTATAAAAATAGATGATTTTGTTGCTGATAAAAGTGCGGCTAATATGCTACAAATTGCTGATAATACGAACTGTCTAAAATTATCATTTTTGCAAGAAACAATAATCGAAGCGTACAAAAAAGGATATAGCTCGTTTATAACAGGTATTACACGTTCACTCTTCATTTCCGTCAAATCGTCACCAGACAACGACAAGGTATTACCATATAAGACAAACGATAATACAGCAGGGAGCAGACCAATACAAAATACGAAGTAAAAATTTTCATTTTTATTACCAGTATAAATTGGCGAAACCGAATTTTTAGGAACAAATAGCATACCAGCAAACAAAGCATATAAGCAACAAACAATCAACCATCTGGTACTATTCTCCATATCACGAAGATAAAATGGTGCTATGCTATCAAAATACACCAAAAAAGAAACTATAGTAACAATTAGCAACACAAAAGGGTTAAACCATCTATCTTCTTTTTGTCCTTTGATAAAGCAAAGTAAAATTAGCGGTATGCAACAAAGTTTATCAATCAAATCAAAGTGCCACAAGACTCCAATAAATATGATAAATAAGAATATAATAGAGCGATATTTTATAATCCTATTTTCTAACATATCTTATATTATTGATAAGTTTCATAATATTAACACCAAATATCTTTATATATACGAAATAATCCAGCATTAAAAATAGTATTGAACTTATGATTAAAACTATAAGGTCGGTACCAATGAGTTTTAAGTAACGAAATGTTAGAAAATAAAATAACATAGGTACAACAGAAATCATAATCTGTTTGAAATACATAAAACTATTGACATGCGTTATTCGAACAAAAACAAGTAAATTCATGCTGAAGCCAATGATAGTAGAAAGCAGGTATGCATATACTAAATAATCGGGCTCAACTTTCAATGTCACAAAAAGCAGGGATATCCCGATTATCCTTTTTAGCAATGTTATGTACATTAGTCTATCCACCTTGCCAAATGCTTTAATAAAACTTAACAATAATTGTTCCATTAAAATGAACATACCAGCAATCATTAATACTTCCAAATAAGGCGCTGCAGGTTCCCATTTTTGCCCAAACAATATTGTAATGATTTCTTTTGAAAAAATGGAAACCGTTATTTGAAGCGGAAATACTAAAAGTGTTATTACACGAAATGTATTTAATGATTCTTGTGTAAATTTAATCACATTACTTTTAATCTTTGTCAACACTGGAAAAGCAACGACACCAAGCGCCACTGCTAATGAACTAGAAAGGGTTTCTTCTGATCTTTTTGCCTGATACAAATAACCAGCTTTTCGAACATTAAGATATTTCCCAGTCATTGCCGTTAGTAAATTTTCGTATATAGTATCAACTATAGAAACGATACTAGTATATAAACCAAAAGGTATCAATTTCTTAAAATTTTCCAAACAAAACTTAAATGAGATTTTGTATTTACTGAAGACATATTTGCAACTAACGGTTACAGCATTAACAACTATCTGATAAAAAACCAGAGCATATACCCCACCTCCCATAATAGCAATTAATACAGATGCCACAGAAGCAATTGTAACACCTATTATTGAGCACATAAAAATCTTATTAAATGCTAGTGATCTTTTAAGTATGGAACTTGGAACAATACCTAATGCTGTAATAGGAAATACAATACTTATAACTTTAACAACTGAAGAGAGTTCTGGAATACCAAAGTAGTTCTCAATGCTACCAGAAAAAGCAAAAAGAAGGAGATATATGATAAGACTAACAATAACATTGAACGCAGCAATGGTCGAACAATCTAATTTACTAATAGTTTCTTCTTTTATAAGGCTACCACCTAAGCCAGAATCCAACAAGATATTTGCAACAGTAAAAATTATAGACAATACCCCAATCATTCCGAAGTCATCAGGCGTCAAAAATCTAGACAGCACCATAGTAGTTATAAAATACAATCCTTGCGGTGCGAATCTTGACAACAATCCCCAGAAATATTCCCTTTTATTATTCATTATTATTCACTAGCAGTTCGCTAACCGTATTACAACGGGACGACATTATCATCTCCAAAACATTCTGTAACTGTCCAATTTCCACGTGTCCTACAAAAATAGTCATTTCCAGCACCGCCTGGAGCAGTTGCCGCAAAAATCCCTTTCAAAACTTTAGGTTTTATTAACTTCCTAGGCCTATCGTTGATGGCAGCAGGTTCTCGTAGTCAGTCCTGCCGGCCAGCATGGCCTGGACACGCCGACCATCCTGCAGGTGGAGAAGACGGTGTGGAAGATTGCCGACACCTCGGCTCCTCTGTGGCTGGCGAAGTGGATGGAGCTGCTGCGCTCACGCGTCAGCGGTCTTATGCACCATTCGGCGATTGAGCCCGCAATGCTGTAGCGCCCGTCATTCCGGTAGTTGAAGATCTGTGTCCAGATGTATGTTGTCTCGGCACTGTTGCGGCTTGACTCGCAAAGGTATCAGATACGAAGGGCGCATCAAGGCGTCAAAATTTGGCAGTAACCTTCAATCTGCCTCATTTCTAGTTCCTTCTCCACAAGGAAGGAAAAACCGCGACCGTTCATACACAGACGTATAGTTTCAGAATCGAAATCTGTCCAATCTCTTAACTGATGAATGATATTTCTCCGTTTCACTTTTAAAACCGAGTCATTGAGATTGAACATATCTATTGTTTTTTGTGCCTTTTTTCTGTCTTCATCGCTCAATGAGTCATCGGGAAGCACCGTACCATCCTGCTGATACCAGAAAGCCTTGTCGATGTCAGGCTTCAAAGGAGACCAGAATGTCGAATAGGTTGCATCGGCAATATTTTTAGGGCCGTGAACGATCTTGTCCTTAAAGTCTGCGCCACAGTGAAGTTCCTTCGCCGCGACAAACAGATTATCCCAGACAAACGTCAAACCTGAATAAATACCCTTCTTACGAAAATGATCAATATGTATTTTCTGTTTTGTCCCCTTACCAAGCCACAGGCCAGTATAAGCACATTCATTACTCTGCTCTTGAAGTCCCTGTCTCACACAGGCTTCATATCCTTTTGGGTCGTTGCTTTTAAACACATCCCAATTCCAACCTTTTTTCCGGGCATTCTCAAGGCATGGCTGTGGTGACAACTTCATCGTCAGATCCGACCAAAGAGATAAGTTCCTCCAACTTATTCTCATATTCTTTCTGTTTTGCTTTGGCAATACATTCATAGATGGAGTCCACTAACGAATTGACATAAAGACTTCGGGCAGAAGTAATGTCGAAAACGGAAGAAAGAATGCTTGACGATGACTTTCCGTACGTATGCCTCGGTGTAACAACACCATCTGCCACACTGAATACAGAACCTTTTGTATCGGATGCGACAATAGGCGAATGAGTGGTTATAAAGAATTGGACATTATGGAATGTCCTGGTTAGCAAACTGATGACAGTTTGCTGCCACTTAGGATGAAGATGAAGGTCTATCTCATCTATCATCACAATACCTTCGCCATCCAGCGGATTCCCGGCAGGATTGGCGATTGCCAACCTCCGTGCCAAATCACATACCAAGGTTATATAGCACTTCTCACCATCAGACAACTGACTGAGTTTGAATTCCTCACCCCCTTTCTTCATCACCAGGGCCAAAGGTCTGCGCGTGACTTTAAGACCAGAATAATTAGGGAATATCATATTCATGGCACTCCTTACAGCTTCAAGGCCTCTGTCGCTGTATGGAATACCATCCCGAATCATTTGGTTTTCATAATCCTCCGATTGTCTGAACCAACGGAAGAACTCGGTGAACAGGTGTTCTCCACCCAGTGCTTCCCGATATGAATTCAATACTGAAGAAGTCTTGCTGGAGCCGTATTTTAATGAGTACTTGTTTTTGACAATCCTGTTTACTCCATAAAGTGCAATTACCGGCACAGACTTGTGCTCGTCCCCTTCCATATCATTCCGGATCTCCGCTATCAGTCGGTTCATCGCAGACAGGTCAGACTTATCATTCTTGATGTATTTATTTGTCCTGTACAACTTTATATTTTCATCACTATCCAAAGCCAGATTTATCCGGGCACCATCACTGGAATTTTTGTTTATGTCATCCTTAGGGATGTCCTTGCCTCGCCCGTTCGAAGACTGCATTCTAGCCACGAACCACGAAAACACCATAGCCATAGCATCCAGAATGCTGGACTTGCCCGCGCCATTGACTCCGACGAACAAATTCACGTGATCATCCAGTGAATCCAGATAGACATCTCGCAAGCCACGGAAATCTTCAATATGGATGGATTTGACTTTCATATATGTTGTGAGTATTAATTATATGTGATACACTTTCTCCATTTCTTTCGGGCAGATGTTGTGGCAGTCCAGAATGACTTTGCCCTTCAGTTTGTCCCAGTTCTGCTTTATGTGGTCGTGCTTTACCATTATGACCACTAAATCGATATTGTCAAGGAACTCGTCGAAATCAAGAACTTGGTTCGCTACTATCTCTTTCTGGGTAAAGAATGGATCAAAACTCTTGAGCGGACGGGCAAGATGGCGTTCCTG
This sequence comes from Bacteroidaceae bacterium, assembly GCA_045597365.1. Taxonomy (GTDB): domain Bacteria; phylum Bacteroidota; class Bacteroidia; order Bacteroidales; family Bacteroidaceae; genus Colenecus. The sequence continues at coordinate 21,323 of JAZLKB010000043.1, forward strand.
CGCCTCGAGCATCTGGAGTGTGGGTGATTCGCGCACGTCATCGACATTCTCTTTGTATGTTATGCCGTACAAGCCCACTCTGCGGTTGTCGGTGATGCCGTTCTCTGCCATAATCTCATAGATGCGGTTCAAGACGAACTCGGGCTGGCTGTCGTTGGTGCGCATACTCTCGTCAATGACCTTGGCAAGGCTTGGGTAATCGCCCACAAGGAACCAAGGGTCAACGCTGATGCAATGTCCGCCTACTCCGGGACCCGGCTGAAGGATGTTCACGCGCGGGTGCATATTGCATATTTTGATAATCTCATACACGTCCATATTGTCGTGGCGGCAGATGCGTGCAAGTTCGTTGGCAAAGGCGATGTTGACTGCACGGAAGGTGTTCTCGACGACCTTGGTCATCTCGGCTGTGCGGATGTCGGTTACGACTATCTCGCCCTGGCAGAAGGAAGCATAGTACTGCTTTACCTTCTCGCCTATCTCCTTGCTGTCAGCTCCGATAGTACGGTTGTTGTGAAGGAGCTCATAGACCATATTGCCGGGGATGATGCGCTCGGGGGCGTGAACCAGATTGATGTCCTCACCAATCTTGAAGCCGTTGGCTTCGATTACAGGACGGACGAATTTGTCGATTGTTCCAGGGCTTACGGTCGATTCAATTACCACTGTGGCACCCTTCGGGCAGACTCTCATCACTTCTTTTACGGCAGCTACTACATAGCAGGCATCGACTTTCTTCGAGAACTTGTCGTACGGAGTGGGTACTGACACTATGTACATGTCGGTTTTCTGATACTCGGTGGTGAACTTGATGCCGGCTTTTACGGCTGCGGCGAAGAGTTCATCCAAGCCGTCCTCCTTGAAGGTAGTCTTGCCGGCATTGAGCGTGGCTACCAGTTCTTTGTTATAGTCTGTTCCTATTACCTCGACACCGTGCGATGCCATCATAAGGGCTGTCGGCAGGCCGATATAGCCCAGGCCAATTACGTTAATCATTGTTTTATGTTTTAACTTAGTTACTTAATTTCATATCTGTCTGTTTCTTTTCCGGCAAGTGCATCAGCAATTCTGCGGCAGGCCTGTCCGTCGCCGTAGGGATTGACGGCATGCGACATCTTGGCGTATGCTTCGGCATCTTCGAGAAGGGTGCTCACTTCACCGAAAATCTTGTCATAATCGGTACCGACAAGATGTACAGTGCCGCTGGCGAGTGCCTCGGGGCGCTCGGTGGTGTCGCGCATCACGAGTACCGGTTTGCCAAGACCGGGAGCCTCTTCCTGAATACCGCCCGAATCGGTGAGGACGATGTTTGCCTTGTTCATCAGATAGACGAACTCCAGGTACTGGAGTGGCTCGATAAAGAAGAAGTTCCTGTATGCCGTGAGGTCTTCGCCAAACACCTCGTGGATAGGCTTGCGCACGTTTGGATTGAGGTGCATTGGATAGACGAAATCTACGTCAGTATATTTCTCGGAGAGGTCCTTCATTGCGGTCACCATACGGATGAACCCGTCACCAAAGTTCTCGCGGCGGTGGCCTGTGATGAGGACGAGCTTTTTGCCGTTCTTCAGGCGGCTGACGTCATAGCCGGCATCAAGCAGCACTTTGTCCTGCTCTGCAGCAAGAGCCGCATCGTTCTGGAGCTTATCTACAACCATATGCAGGGCATCGATAACGGTATTGCCCGTAACGAAGATTTGCCCGAGGGCATTTTCTGCTTTGAGGTTGCTTTCGGAGAGCGGTGTTGGCGAGAAATTGTAGGTGGCGATACGGCCTGTGACCTGACGGTTCATCTCTTCGGGCCACGGACTTTGAAGGTTATGAGTACGAAGGCCTGCCTCGACATGCCCGACAGGAATCTGGGCATAGAACGCAGCCAGTGCTCCGGCTGTGGAGGTTGTAGTGTCGCCATGCACAAGTACCACATCAGGACGGCACTCTTTGAACACGTCACGAAGGCCGGTCAGAACACGAGCTGTAACATCGGTAAGATCCTGGCCCTGTTTCATTATATTGAGGTCGTAATCAGGCGTCACATCAAAGATTTTGAGTACCTGGTCGAGCATCTCTCTGTGCTGTCCCGTGACGCACACGATGGTCTCGAACTCATCCGCACGTTTCTGGAACTCCTTGACCAGCGGGCACATCTTTATCGCCTCGGGTCGCGTTCCGAAAACAAGCATTACTTTCTTCTTTTCCATATAGAATAGTTTGTGTTATTATTTTTTATCATCATACAGCCGCACGCACAACTGTAACTGTCAAATTTCCACGTCTCAATCAAAACTAGTCATTTACAGCACCGTCTGGAGCGGTTGCTGCAAAAGCAGCAGGTTCCCGTAGTCAGTCCTGCCTGCCAGCAGGGCGCTGACACGCCAACCTGTATGGAGACTAAGGTATCAGATACGCGCTTGCGCGTCAAGACGGCTAAATTGGACGGTTACTACTTGCTCTCTTCATCGGGTGATAAGGGTAGCCCAAGGTTCTGGTCATCAGCAAGAAGGCATCCCCGCAGGTCATCTTCAGAGAGTTTGGCCAACTGGTCTATCGCCATCGAATTCAGCCGTATGGCTCTATCGGCTCTATCCATACCGAGTTTGATCAGTTCTGCATTCATCGATTCAAGATTGACAAGTACTATCAGTTGCCTGAGTGTGGCTTCGTCTCGGATATTGCCTTCTTTCTCAGGGTTCGCATCACGCCACATTTTGGCGGTTATTCCAAAGAGGGCCACGTTCAACACATCGGCCTCGGAGGCATAGATGAAGGACTTTGCTTTTGAGGATATGTCCTCCGGTATTATGTTTTCTTTGATGGCATCGGTGTGGATGCGGTAATTTATCTTGGATAGTTCTCGATTGAGATTCCAGCCCAATGAGAGTCGGGAGTTTTCTTCGTTCTTGAGCCGCTTGTAATCGGTAAAGGCGTAGAGCTTGAATTCGGGCGAAAGCCAGGAGGCGAACTCCATTGCTATATCCTCGTGAGCCAGAGTGTTGGCGTATCGGCCGGCTTTCGTTATGATGCCTATGGCATTGGTCTGCTCTATCCATCGTTTGGGTGTGAGAACAAAGGAGTTTACACCGGCTTCTTGTTCAATTACCTCGAATTCGAGGTAATTGAACTGTGGGTTATGCATCCGTTCCCATAAGCCGAGGAATCGGATGACATTGCGGTTCCGCATCCAGTTCTGTATGACAAAGCCTGCATTTTCAGCATTGCGATAGCGCGCCATATCCGTAAGGGAGAAGTAATCTCCGCTTATACCGCCATATTTAACCTCTATCTCCTGCCCTGCAGCATTGATATGTGTCGTGTACTGCTTTTTTGTCATAGTGTTTTTCTGTTGTTTTGATTGTTTATTGTTGTAAAATTAATGGTTGCTGCGGTTCAATCCTTACGGTTTGCTTCGGCTTAGCTCAGCAATCGTGTTAAGCTTCGGCTATATTTTTAGCTGCTGTCGTCAAGTAATACTTCTGTTTGGTGCTTCTCGATGCATCGGGTTGAGTCATCGCTATCAGACCGACTGTCAGCAACGGCTCCAGACAATTCTCTTTGAACCGTGTTGCATTCGTCTGATGTTAAAATTCCCGCAATTCAGCTGCCGACCTCGGCTGTTTGAGCGCTTCCCAGAAATTGTGCTCCGTACTCTGCTCGTTTTCCGTTAGGTTTCCTCCTTTTTGGTGACAATAATGTGCCAGTCCATCAATCTGATCATCGAAGGACAAGGTGTGCAAGATGTTATAGTGCTGCTCGGTGTATTCGATTCCTTCGCAACTGCTGATGTATCGGTATGCCTCAATGAAGGGCATTCCGTAACGTTTGGCAAAAAGTTGCACAAGCATTATGATGTATTCTATTTTGTTTGATACCATTTTGAAGTTCTCTGTTTTTTTCTTAGCTGGCCAATTTCCACGTCTCAAACAAAACTAGTCATTTACTGCACCGTCTGGAGCGGTTGTCGCAAAAGCAGCAGGTTCCCGTAGTCAGTCCTGCCGGCCAGCATGGCGCTGACACGCCGACCTGAATGGGGGCTATGGCTTCAGATACGCGCTGGCGCGTCAAGACGGCTAAATTGGACGGTTACCTGTGAGGCGGTAACGCTGGCCTCGGTGGTTGGGATTTTCCGGATGGGTCATCGTCACAAGGCCATTTGCTATTAAGCAGTTTAGGACTGACAACCGGAAACTTCGTTTGTCTTTGTAACCTGCCGCTTCCATAAGTTCCAGAGTGTCTTTCTCGCCATTTGCCAGCAGACGCATTACTGCTGACTGCTGACTTGTGAGTGGTTTGTGGGTGGTATGACTCGATTTGTGGGTGGCTTGTGGGTGGTTTGACACTCCTTTATTCCACCTCTCAATCCTGCACTCGTGCTTCTTGGTCTTCTTGTCATAGTTTATGCCCACAAGCAATATGTTGCCGGTGAACTCAGAAACAATCGTCGGATACTTCCTGTTTTTAATCTGTTCTATTGCTCCACCTATGCAACCTCCGAATTTCAGTTCCACAATCATTGCAGGCCGGTCGCTCCCCTTGCGCGGGATAAAGACCACATCGGCATAACCGGTTCCCGAAGGCAGCTCCTGTATCTGCACATAGTCATCTATAGCGGCGATGTATGCCTGATGTATCAGTGAACGGAGCGCCTGCTCGTTATTGTAATATTGTGGGGCGACTTTGGATGTGTGCAGGGTGTCAAGAGTTTGGGCAACATATGCTTCATCGCCATCGAGTGTCTTCTGTACCAGCGTTTCGGAGTCCTGTATCAGTCGGATAAGTTCTGGTCGTTGACCGTTTTTTATGGCAAGAACCAGTTCCTGACGCACTTCGCTGTTGGGTATGAATGCCCTTTGGTTGGCCGCATCATAGCCGAGGTATCCGTAATGTATGAGCAGGGTGAAGAGTTCGTCCTTGCTGCCTATGACATTGCTGTCGTTCCCGAAGGTGGAAACGGTCACTTTGGCCGACTGCTGGGTGAGCATTGACTCAAGAGCCTCTTTGACGCCATCGAAGTTCATATTTATGAGGTCGCGAACTGATTCGAACGACTCGGTCTGTGTCCAGTAGCCCTTGCACACCCCGGTAGTCAGCATTGTCATAACCGATGTCGGGTTGAATATTTTTGTATTATTGATTCCGAGTTGGTAACCATTATACCAGTGGGCAAGTTCCTGATAGTCAAGATTGAACTTCTTGCAAAGCAATTTCGTCTCACCTTCCGTGAACCCATAGAACGACTCTATCGGCTCGGGATTGACCATCGAGTACATTCTGAAGTTATTGAGGGCCGACTGGGTGCCATAACTCTTGATGGGCAGGATGCCGGTCATATAGACTCCAGCAAACACCCGGTTGGTGTTGTCGCCTTTGAAGAGGTTTCTCAGGAGGTTGATGTATTGCTTGAGGAGTTCCGGTTTGTCGGAGGCTTCACGGCAGAGGGCATCCCATTCGTCGATAAGCATTACGAACTTTCTGCCCTTCTGGGTGGCTACAGAGAGCAGCACTTCCATCAGTTTGTCGCGCTTTGGGAATCTGACGTCAGGAAACTCTTCTTTTATATCTTCAATAACCAGCTCGACCATCTCATCGACAATCGTTTCTTTCGCCGAAGCCCCGGTGATGAACGAAGTAATGTCGAGATGGATGGTGTAGTATTTGTTGAGATGCTTCTCGTATGATACATCCTTGGCGATTGCAAGGTCATCGAAAAGGCTATGGCTGTCGCACGAGCAGTCGTAATAGGCATACAGCATCTGGAGAGCCAGCGACTTGCCGAACCTCCGGGCGCGGCTGACACAAATCATCCGCTCTTGAGTCAGGAGAGACTTGTTCACAAAGGCGACAAGCCCCGACTTGTCCACATATTTCTCACCTCTTGCCTCGGCAAAATCCGAATTGCCTTTGTTGATGTAATTTCCCATTGCGGTTTGTTATTGTTGTACTTTTCTTGGCACACTGGTGGATGAATTCGTTGTTGACGGAACAGAGTGCCCGCGCCTGCGACCTCTGTATGTCCTTGAATTCTCGCATTGTATGTTGTTTATTTCCAGCACCGTCTGGAGCGGTTGCTTCAAATATGTGAGTTACTCACATTTCTGCCATAAGGTTCTTGCGGCCTATCAGACTGAATATCGTGATGGAGTTGTCTTCGTTCAAAATTCTGAGCGTCCTGAGGATTTCGTTCAGGGTGGAGCCGCTGGTGGTGATGTCGTCTATGACAAGAATGTTCTGGTTCTTGATAGTGGCACAGAGTTCCCTGTCAGCATCTGTGTAGAATGCGATGTTTGACGGGAGTGCCTTGACGAGCTGCATCTGTCTGAGCGTAGGTTGGGCAAAACGGTAGATGTAGCGAAGCATATACTGGTTCACCTGACTGGAGGACTCGGGGTAGATGACGAGGTCGTAGTCGTAGAGGTTAATCTTGGTGTTCAAGTCATTGACCGCTTTCTGGATGAAGTGCGTGAGGGTCTCGTCCTTCTGGATGGAAGGCGAGAATTTGACGTATTGGATGAACTTCGTTCTTGTTTCACTGTCAATTTCAGGCTCAAATTCGTAGCCATAATAGAAGCATTTGCCGAACGCTTCCACCTGATAGCCACTACCGGTCAGGGTGACAATATCGTTTGTCCCATCATGCTCGAAGTCGAAATGAAACTTCTGTTGCTCTCTATCAAATGTTATGCCCATATAATTGTTTCTTTGGAACTTGGCTCTGATGCACAGAGTGTGACTGCTATTTTGGATTGTAGTGTGTCATTCTTTGGGAGTGCTTGAACGCCCTGTGAGTGCGTTCAGGATGCTGGCATCGGCAATGCGCTCGGCCTTGAGCCATAAGACGCCGGTTTTGTCAAAGTTGACCCGCTTGGCCAAACGGCACACGCGGTAATACAAGTTGGTCTTTTTACGCTCCTGACGGCGGTAGAACTGATATTGGTGAAATGTCATTGCAAGGCCTGCAAGCACTACTGCAGCCAGCTGCACGGTGGGCGAGCCGCCAAGCTGCCATACTGCCAGCCATATCAGCATTACTGCGAGTTCGAACAGAAGGAGTGTGAAAGTGGCGTTCAGATGCGTGAAGCCGTAATCGATAAGCAGATGATGCATGTGGTCTTTGCCGGGATGGAACGGTGAGACTCCACGCAGCATACGCATTGTCATGACGCGCACGGTATCGAAAACGGGTATGCACAGAATGGCAAGAACCAGACTGACCAGATTTACGTTGTGGGCCATCGCCATGTTGTAGCAGTATGAGCCTTCACGCAGCAGTGAGAATACAAACGAGACGATGAGCGCTCCAAGCATCAGTGTGCCGCCGTCGCCCATGAACATCTTGGTTTTGCGGCCGAACACATTGTGAATGAAGAATGGCAGCAATGCGGCACCGCAGCTGAAACATATGCAGGCCGACGGATATTGGGCGCCGAACAAGTATATAAGTCCGAATGCTATGCATACGAATGTTATGTAGCCGCTTGAGTAGCCGTCTATGCCGTCCATCAGATTTATGGCGTTGATTATGCCTACACCGGCAATGAGCGAGAGCGGGTACGACACCCAGGGACTCAGGCCGTATATTCCGAACACGCCTCCCAGCGAGTCAATCATATTGCCGGAGAAAAGGATTGACAGTGCCACGGTAAGGAACTCGATGGCAAAGCGCAGCTTGACGCTCAGACCGCGGATGTCGTCAATGACACCTATCACCAGCAGCAGCATCATAGCTACCAGAACACACAGATAGCGCACGTTGGGCCAGACAGACAGAATGACGACCATGCTTACAAAGAAACCGATAAAGATGGCTACACCTCCAAGCACGGGTACGGGCTCGCGCTGGAGCTTGCGGGCATCGGGATTATCGTAAATGTTGTACTTTCTGCATATTTTCAATACGATTGAAAACATTGCAGCTGTAACTGTGAACGAGAGCAGGCCCAGCAACAGGACCCAGCTTAATTGCTTTATCATAAAACAAATATCAATTTTTCAGAGTAATTTGAGCCAGGCAAGCGGAATGCCGCTTACGGCTGCCGCCAGCAGGCCGGGTATGCCGACAACGACCTTGCGGTCGCGGCGTATGCGTATCAGGCGGCCTTGCACGCCTTTGTACGGTCCGGCACAGACTTCCACGTCCATTCCTTTCTCGAGTATGACGTTGGGGTTGTCAAGATACAGGGCGTCGGCAGTGCCTGTAACACGTATAAAATCCTCCATCTGCCTGTCGGGAACAAGCATGGGCTGACGGGTAGCCTTATCGATGGCGTAGCGCACTGGGCAGATGCCTTCGGCTTTCTGTTTCCAATCGTCCAGGAAGGCGCGGGTGGAGCGGACAAACAGCAGATTGTGGACGGCGGGAACCGTCGAGACACCGTTTTCGGTGCACTCACGGCGCATCGGCACATAGCATTCAACGCCCTCGCTGTTGAGCAGGGCCTGCGCTTTGAGCTCGCGGCTGTAGGTTACACGCATTACGAACCAGCACAAACTCTGGGGACACCCGTCTTGTATGGAGATGGATGAACCAGAGTTGTTTTTTTGCAATAATGCGGACATCACGCTTATGCTTACCAGCGAGTTTGCGATAACGCCTGATTATATATTGGCGCAAATTTAATAATTTTTACCGATTATTTGTAATTTTGCAATGGACATTTCACTTTAATATGAATCCATTTGTAAGTATAATTATGGGCAGCACGTCCGATCTTCCGGTTATGGAGAAGGCTGCTGCGTTTCTCAATGATATGCAGATACCATTCGAGATGAACGCGCTTTCGGCGCACCGTACACCCGATGCAGTGGAGAAGTTCACCAAAGAGGCGGCCTCGCGCGGAGTCAAAGTGATAATAGCAGGCGCAGGAATGGCTGCGGCACTGCCTGGGGTTATTGCGGCCAATACTACGCTGCCGGTAATAGGTGTGCCTATCAAAGGTATGCTCGATGGTCTGGACGCACTGCTTTCAATCGTGCAGATGCCTCCCGGAATACCGGTGGCTACGATGGGCGTCAACGGGGCGCAGAATGCGGCCATCCTGGCAGCCGGGATGCTGGCTCTGAGCGACGAGGGGCTGGCAGAGCGTCTGGCGGCATACAAGCAGGGACTGAAGGCGAAAATCGAGAAGGCCAACGCCGAGCTGGCCGGAGTGAGCTACCAGTTCAAGACAAACTGAAAGGTACGGACCTGACAATCAGGCTTTTCTGTCCGATTCGACAAGCTGGAGCAGACGTTCAACGGCGTCTGCCTCGGGAATGTTCTTCTCGATGCATTCTTTGCCACGGTACAGGCTTATACGCCCGCGGCCGGCACCGACATAGCCGTAATCGGCATCGGCCATCTCGCCCGGGCCGTTTACTATGCAGCCCATAATGGCTATTCTCAGGCCTTTCAGATGACGGGTGGCGGCTTTGATCCGGGCTATTGTATCCTCAAGATTATAGAGCGTGCGCCCGCAGCCGGGACACGAGATGTACTCGGTGCGCGTAAAGCGGACGCGGGCAGCCTGGAGTATGGCGTCGGCGGTATCGTCGGCCTGAGCCTGGCTGACGGCAGGGTTCAGGCTGCGAAGGCGCAGGTCGCGCGCCTCGCCGTCAATAAGCAATGCGCCGGCATCCATCGCGGCCTTCAGCTGGAAGTCCTCCAGGCTGGGCTCGTCATATTCAAGCGTAATGACACCATCGGCAGCGGCAGCCCGGGCCGACTCGCGTACACAGGCACTGACGGGTGCGTAGGCGGCAATCTTGCGGGCTACGGGTATCTCTTTTTCGGGAGCCTCGGACAACGACACACGGATGGTGTCGCCAATGCCCTCGGCAAGCAGTGTGCCTATGCCTACGGCGCTCTTGATGCGGCCGTCCTCACCCTCGCCCGCCTCGGTCACGCCAAGGTGAAGGGGGAATGACATTCCTTCGCTGTCCATAGTACGCACCAGCAGGCGCACGGTCTGGACCATCACGACGGTGTTGCTGGCTTTGATGGATATTACCACATCGTTGAAATGCTCCGCCACGCAGATGCGGAGGAACTCCATACAGCTCTCGACCATTCCCTGTGGGGTGTTGCCGTACCGGCTCATTATGCGGTCGGACAGCGAGCCGTGATTCACGCCGATGCGTATGGCGGTGCCGTGCTCACGGCATATATCAAGGAACGGCAGCAGGCGGCTGCGGATTTTCAGCAGCTCGGCCTGATACTCGGCATCGGTGTATTCCAGATGCCTGAAGGTGCGGGCGGGATCGACATAGTTGCCGGGATTGATGCGCACCTTATGGGCGTAGCGGGCAGCCACATCGGCTACGGCAGGGTTGAAATGCACATCGGCGACCAAAGGGGTGTTATAGCCGCGCGACTCAAGACTCTCGCGGATAAGGCGCAGGTTCCCGGCCTCGCGGGTGCCCTGTGTGGTCAGACGGACATACTCGCCGCCAGCCTGGATTATGCGTATGGCCTGGGCGACACAGCCGTCGGTGTCCATTGTGGATACTGTGGTCATAGACTGCAGGCGGATCGGGTTATCGCCGCCAAGAGGAATACCTCCTACATTCACAACACTGCTTTTTCTGCGTTTATACATAGAATTGTAAGTATTTATCTGCGTAAGCGGCTCACCGGTATGCCCAGTGTGTCGCGGTACTTGGCTACGGTACGCCGGGCTACGTCGTATCCTTGCTTTTTAAGTATTCCGGCGATGGCGTCGTCGGTCAGCGGGGCGCTGCGGTCCTCGGCATCGACCGCCTCGCGTATTATGCGGTGTATCTCGCGCACGGACACTTCGATGCCGTCACTGCCGTTGATCCCCCCGGTAAAGAGGTCTTTCAGACAGATGATGCCGAACTCGGTCTCGGCGTATTTGTTGGCTGTAGCACGCGATATGGTCGAGATGTCGAACCCCGTACGGTCGGCTATGTCTTTCAGAATCATAGGGTGCAGGGTGCTCTCGTCGCCCGATAGGAAATACTCGGGCTGGAGGTCGATGATGGTCTGCATGGTGCGGGTCAGAGTAATCTCACGCTGCCGCAATGCGTTTATGAAGCCCTGGGCGGAGTCAATCTTATGCCTGATGAAGGCCGCGGCCTGACGGACATCGGCATTGCCGCTGTCAAGACGCGCGCTGAGCGTGTCGGAGAAGCTGCGGCTGACGTTCAGCTCGGGGACATTGAAGTTGTTGAGCGTGAACTGTATTGTACCGTCATAGCTCTCGATGGTGAAATCGGGGACGATATGGTTGCTGCCCTGATGCTCCGACTCGCCGAGCGCGGAACCGGGACGCGGATTGAGGTGCGATATGAGCTCAAGGGCGGCGATGACATCGCCGTCATCCGCCTCAAGCCTGGCGGCAATCTTGTCACGGCGCATGTTCCGGAACTCGTCCAGGCACTCGCCTACGATGCGTACAGCGAGGTCGCGGACCGGCGAGACCGCTTTGCGCCGCAGCTGCAGCAAGAGACATTCCTGCAGGTCGTGCGCAGCGATGCCGGCGGGATCGAAGCTCTGGATGACATCCACTATGCGCCGGATTGTGTCCACGTCAACATCGAGGAACAGATTTATGGCAATCTCGGTTGACAGTTCCTCGTTGGATTTAGGCAGGAAGCCGTTGTCGTCAAGCGAGCCTATGATGTATTCGGCTGTCTGGCGGTCCTGGGCTGAGAGCTCGTGTTCGCCAAGCTGCTGGACAAGGGTGTCGTAGAAAGAGACCGTGTCGGACAGGGGTATCTCGGCGGCTTCAGAGTCGGCGCTGCGCACAGCCAGGGGGTCGCGGTAGTAATCGGGGATATCGTCCTCGGACAGGTAATCGGCCGAGCGGTCATCGGCCTCGGAGCGTCCGTCGGAACCGGGCTCATCGTCCCAAGGGTCGGATTGCGGCGCATCGGAATCAGCACCGTAAGCACCGGCTTCCTCAAGTGCCGGATTATCAAGCAGTTCGTCGCGGACGCGCTCTTCAAGCTCGACTGCCGACAGGCTTAGAAGCCGAGCCTCGAGCACTTGCCGGGGGGCAATTGTCTGGGTCTGCGTCTGGGTCTGGAGCTGGACCTCGGTCTGAGAATTGAATTCCGATGACATAATTGTGAGTATCTATGTTTTTACTCGCGAATAATTACTATTTTTGCACCTAATCCGAGCCGTCTGGCTTATCTGCCCAAAAGTACTCTTTTTTTTCGGATAGAGACAGGCTGCCGTTGATATTAAACTTTTTTATGCTACTTGACTTAATCAAAGTTGTCGGCTGTCTGGCCCTGCTCATGTTCGGTATGAAGACGATGAGCGAGGGTTTGCAGAAATTCGCGGGAGGATCACTCAGAAAGGTATTGGGCGCAATGACAAACAACAGGGTGGCAGGAGTTGCCACCGGCGCTGTCGTGACGGCTGCCGTACAGTCATCAACGGCCACTACCCTTATGACAGTAAGTTTTGTAAACGCTGGGTTGCTGACGCTGCTCCAGGCTATCTCGGTAATCATGGGAGCCAACATCGGGACAACGCTCACGGCCTGGATCATGGCAGTGTTCGGATTCTCGATGGATTTGTCACAGCTCTCGTGGCTGCTGTTCGCCTGCGCCATTCCGTTTATTTTCTCGGACAAAAGCGGACGCAAGTCGTTCGGCGAGTTCCTGTTCGGTTTCTCGTTCATGTTCCTTGGACTTATAACGCTCAGGACACACGCTTCGGAGATGAACCTTCAGGACAACGCTGCGGTGGTCAACTTCTTTGTCGCTACCGGGAACTGGGGTTTCCTGTCGATATTATTATATGTGGTGATAGGCGGTCTGCTCACACTGTGCGTACAGTCATCGGCAGCCATCATGGCCATCACAATGATTCTGTGCGGAACGGGGGTGCTTCCTATATATCAGGGCATAGCCTTGGTAATGGGCGAGAACATCGGCACTACGCTCACATCGAACATAGCCGCTCTGTCGGCCAACACGCAGGCGCGGAGGGCTGCACTCGCCCACCTGCTGTTCAATCTGTTCGGCGTGATTTGGGTGCTGATTATCTTCAAGCCGTTTGTCAGGGCAATTTGCGGCTTGTGGGATGTGAATCCGGACAACAGCGGCCAGTCTATGTCGGCCGAGCAGATTTCCCAGATGAACAACAGGCTGACTTATGTGCTGGCCACATTCCACACGGCTTTCAACCTGATAAACACTACTATCCTGATATGGTTCACGGCATACATCGAGAAGCTGGTCTGCAGGGTGATAAAGCCGAAGGACGAGGAAGAGGACTTCCGCCTGCGCTTTATTCCTAACGGCATGATGTCAACATCCGAGCTGTCACTGCTCGAGGCCCAGAAGGAAATCAACCTGTATGCTGAACGGGCGCACAAGATGTACGGGTTCATCGATACGCTGCTGCAGATGAAGGACGAGGATGAGTTCACAAAGCTGTTCTCGCGTATCGAGAAGTACGAAAGCATAAGTGACCGTATGGAGGTCGAGATAGCCAATTACCTGTCAAAGGTATCGGAGGGCCGTCTGAGTGCTGAGGGCAAGCTGACACTCCAGTCTATGCTGCGCGAGATATCCGAGCTGGAGAGCGTATGCGACAGCTGCTACAATCTGGCACGCACGCTCAACCGCAAGTTCAAGGAGAAAGAGGATTTCACCGAAGACCAGTACAATCACATTCAGCATATGGAGAAACTGGTTAACGAGCATCTGCTTATGATGATAGCCTATCTGAAAGACGGAGCACGCGGAGTCAACCCCAACGAGATTACAAACAAGGAGAACGAGATAAACAATTACCGCTCGAAGCTGCGCGACATCAATGTACGCGATGTGAATGACCACAGATATCCTTATCAGATAGGTGTCTATTACATTGATATGATAGGTGATTTTGAGAAAATCGGCGATTATGTGGTCAATGTGTTCGAGGCCCGCAGCGGACAGAAAATTCTGGCATGACATTATTTCAGACAACAACTTTACAATTTAATTTTTAAAATGAAAAAGAATCTTGTAATCATCAGCGCGATAGCAGCAATGATGATGGCTTCATGCGGTGGGCAGAAGCCTGCAAAACCAGTGTTCAACAATCAGATTGACTCCGTATCCTATTCATACGCTATGGCCAGGACCAACGGTTTCGTAAACTATCTGGTAAACCAGATGGAGGTTGACACCACTTATATGGACGAGTTCGTAAAGGGCTTCATGAAGGGTGCTTCAATGGACAGCAACGATCCTGCAAAGAAGGCTTACAACGCCGGTGTCGAGATTGGAAGCTCCGAGATTGGAAGCGTTCTGAATCAGATAGGTATCTCACTGTTCGGCGAGGACAGCGACCAGAAGTTCAACAAGGACAATTACATAAGCGGTTTCATTGACGGTGCTACAGGCAACTACAGCATCATGTCTATGGATCAGGCCAACAATATGACTGACAGTCTGGTGCAGCTTATCTACGCCAAGGTAAACGAGGAGAAGTACAAAGAGAACAAGGAGACCGGCGAGGCATTCCTGGCGGAAAAGGCCAAGGAGGCTGGAGTGATTGCTCTTGAGAGCGGCGTTCTGTACGAGGTTATCAGCGAGGGTCTTGGTGACATTCCTTCACCTGAGAGCACTGTAAAGGTAAAATATACCGGAACACTGATTGACGGAACAGAGTTTGACAGCAGCAATGACGAGGGTATCGAGTTCCCGGTTCTTGGAGTTATCAAGGGCTGGCAGGAGGTTCTCCAGATTATGCCTGCAGGCTCACACTGGAAGGTTTATATTCCAAGCGAACTGGCTTACGGCGATCAGGACCAGGGCACTATCAAGCCGTACTCAGTCCTTGTATTCGATATGGAACTGCTCAAGATTGTAGAATAATACGATGGACTTGCTGGACAGAAAAATATTGGCTATCATATCACAAAACGCGCGCATTCCGTTCCGCGACGTAGCAGTTCAGTGCGGAGTGTCGCGCGCGGCTGTGCACCAACGCGTCCAGAAACTTTTTGATGACGGTGTGATAACCGGCTCAGGCTATCACGTAAATCCGAAGAGCATAGGCTACAGCACTTGTACTTTTGTAGGTCTGGCGCTGGAAAAAGGCTCTATGTACCACCAGGTAGTAACAAAGCTGAACGAAATTCCGGAGGTTGTGGAGAGTCATTTCACCACAGGCCGATACGGAATGATAATAAAGTTGTACGCACGTGACAACAGCCATCTGATGGAGTTGATCAACAATCAGATTCACCAAATTGAGGGAGTGGTTTCGACCGAAACTCTGATATCGCTTGACCAAGGCTTCAAGAAGGAGGTTCCAATCACGATTCCAGAACAACAGTAATGACTGACCAAGAAAAAATTGAGCATTTAGAGACTTCTCTCCACGGATATCGTGGGGAGATGTCTTTTTCGGACAGATACCGTCCGCTGATAGGTATCAGCGGCAATTTCCGTGACGGTGACTGTACTCTGGCCGAGGCATACTGGAGCTCGGTGGCGGCAGCCGGCGGAATACCTGTAATAATACCACCGTACGATGACGCGCAGGCTATAAGCAGGCTTCTTGATGAGCTTGACGGGCTGGTCCTCTCGGGCGGGGCGGACATCGATCCGGTGTATTTGCACGAGGAGGCTGTTGACGGCATTTCAGTGAATCCGAAACGGGATGTGCCGGAGATTCTCCTTACAAAGATGGCTGCCGACAGGCATCTGCCGATGCTTGGTATATGCCGCGGCATACAGATGCTGGCGGCAGCACTGGGAGGCAGGCTGTATCAGGATATTTTCCTGCAGCACGGGGCAGACTCGCTGCAACACAGCCAGGAGCAGCCGCGCCATTGCACATCGCATTCCGTACGGATAGCGGAAGGTTCGCTGCTTGAGAGTCTTTTGGGAGCGGGAAGCATCGATGTGAACTCGTTCCACCATCAGGCTGTGAGGGAGGCTCCCCAGGGTTTCCGGGTATCTGCCACAGCTCCTGACGGAATAATCGAGGCTATCGAGTCGGTGTGCCATCGTTCTATACTTGGTGTCCAGTGGCATCCGGAGTGTATGCATCCGGCAGGTGATGAGCGGATGATGCCTATATTCGAATGGCTCACGGCCCAGTCGCGGTTGTACAGGGAGGCTAAGGAGATTCACCGCAGGAGCATTGTAGTGGACAGCCACTGCGACACGCCAATGTTCTTTGACAAAGGGGCGCATTTCCACATCCGCGACGAGAAGGTCACTGTTGAATATGAATATGTAGGCGAGACGTCGCCGGACGGAAGCGCGACGTTCCAATATACCCCTCTGGTATGCCAGCAGAAGATGAGGGACGGCGGACTTGACGCGAGTTTCATGGTGGCATATCTGAGACAGGGCGCGCGCGATGACAAGTCCCTGCTTGATGCCACCGCAAAGGCAGACCGCCTGCTGTCGCTCATTGAGGAGCGGATAGGACTGTGCGGCGGCGAGGTTGTGCTGGCACACAGCCCGCAGGAGGTGCTTGCGAATAAGCTTGAGGGCCGCAGGTCGGTTGTACCGGGCATTGAGAACGGATATGCCTTAGGGAAGGACATCAGGAATGTGGCGCACTTTGCGCAGCGTGGTGTGGCTTATATCACCCTTTGCCATAATGGCGACAACGACATATGCGACTCGGCAAAGGGCAGCTCCGAGCATAACGGACTGTCGGAGTTCGGCAAGGATGTTGTAAGGGAGATGAACCGCTGCGGTATAATGACCGACCTGTCACACGCATCGGAGAAGAGCTTTTACGATGCCCTTCAAGTAAGTTCGATGTCGATAATATGCTCACACTCTTCGGCACGCGCCATATGCGACCATCCCCGCAACCTTACGGATGACCAGCTGAGAGAACTGGCGAAAGCCGGAGGAGTGGCGCAGGTATGTCTGTACGGGGGATTCCTTAGGAAAGGCGGGCAGGCGGACATTCACGACGCTGTCAGACATATTCTCCACATGATTGATATTGCGGGCATAGAGCACGTAGGCATCGGCTCGGATTTTGACGGCGGCGGCGGTATATGCGGGCTTGAGGACGTATCCGCACTGACGGAGCTCACAAGGCTGCTTCTGAACGAGGGTCTTGGATACGAAGACCTGAGGAAGATGTGGGGAATGAATTTCCTGAAAGTCTGGCAACGCGTCAGGGACGGCAGATCATTTTTTCCGTTCTAGCCTGCGTTCCTGACGGTCGGCTTTCTTTTGTATTTTCTGAGCGTTGCGTTCGGCTATCATATCATCGCGCTCGGCATTCTTTGACTTGCGTTTCTCGACCGATTTTGTCTCGGCAGTCTTGGCCTCGTCGGGCTTCTGCTCAAAGATTGGAGTCATATTGAGATTCCAGGGTTCCATATCGTGATCCCAGTTGGCCTTCAGGTCAAACTCCTTGTTAAGATAATAGACTCTTTCGGGCTGGATGCCTGCCGCATAGTCGCCGGTATCCCAGACGCCATTGCCGTTGGCATCGTCCAACAGGCGGATATAATATTTGCCCGGCTCCAGAAAATAGAAAACGGCTGTGCCGGCTTCGGTGACAGGCTCGGATCGGAGTATCATATCTTTACCGGTATAGAGCTGGACAATGTACCCGGGCTTCGGATTGGCAACGCGCGCTGCAAAGATGCTGTAGTCCTTGAGCGAACGCACTGTAATATCCTGCTTTATCTTGTCATTCACAAGCCCGTAGATTCCCTGAATGGCGGCGGAATCAACGGTGATGGAGTATTTCTCCTCGGGACGCCACTCGGCATACAGGCGGTACAGCCGGATGTTGAACGAATCCTGTAGCAGGACTATGGGCATGGGCTCATAGACGGAATCGACCAGATGCTCTACGTGTATTACGGAATCGGCGATAAACGGCTTGACAGGCTCATTGAAGGTGAGGGTCACAATTTTATTGATGTCCATATCGGCACCGGCATCGAGTGTCACGTCGAGATATTCGATTTTTGGCTCCAGCAGTTCCGCAATGGAAAGGGTGTCGCCGATTCTCTCAAGACGACGGATATTCTTCTCAAGTTCCTTTGCCGCCTCTTCGGCCTTCTTTGCGGCATCCTGCAATATCTGGGCGCGGCTCTTGCGGGGCACAAGCCTCAATGTGTCGGTTTTGGGTGCACGGACACCGGTCGAATCGACAACAGGATACGTCATCGCGACATTCAGTGTATCATTGTAATATAACAATGTATCGGACATCCAATATGTTATTGTGTCATTGCCGGGGGAACGCTCGATGATAAACGCATCGCGCTCGTCGAAATTCAGGCCTTTGACTATGGGCAGGGTATCCTGCGGTATGGCAAAGATTACGTTGAACTTCTCGTGACTACGGCGGGTGTTCTGGGTTATATACTGATATTCCGATTTTTCGTTAAATGCCAGCAGTACAAGATTGTCGGGCGTAAAGCGGGTATAATTCACAGTCTGCAGGGAGTCGAACTCACCCCTGTCGGTGAAGATGGAGTCTAATCTGACGGCAGGCTCGCACGAAGTGGTGATCACTGTGTCCAGCCAGGCAATCTTTTCGCCTTTTTGCGAGAAGTAATAGTTCTGGTCCATATCCTGCAGGGCATAGACGCGATATTGGCCCCGACGAAGCCCGCGCATTACGAAATGTCCCTCGGCATCGGTATGCGCGACACGCTCGAATGGTTTTGTGGTAAATGCCGTGTCGGATAAATCGCTGTACGCTCCTACCTGGATTCCTTTTATCGGCTCAAGGTCGGAAGCATTCAGTACATAACCGGATATTTCCATCGTGTCGAGCACATCGCCGGTAGAGAAGCTGAAGCAGAAGTCACCCAGGGGATTTCCCTCGTTATTATCGACAATGGCATCGGCAAAGTCAATCGAATAGGTGGTGGCAGTCTTGAGAGAGTCCTTCAGCTTTATCTGGATTCTTTTGTTGAGTACCAGAATCTCGGGCTGCTGGGACATTGGCGGCGAGACAATCACTTTCTCGGCCGCATTCTCTATACGGATGTTCTCGTCAAAATCAAGTGTTACGTTCTTGGGGGTTACGTTTGTGGCGTTCCTTTTGGGTGTACTGCCCTTAAAGACAGGAGGCTCCTCGTCATAGCGTCCTCCGTCGGGGGAGTTTATGCTGGCGCAACCGTTACAAAATGCTGCGACCATAAAAATGGCCGCAGCAATATAAGCAAAGACACCCTTTCCGAACTTCATCTTTTTCAGGACAGCTTTTTAAATACAATGCAGGCATTGTGTCCGCCAAAGCCGAAGTTGTTCGATATGGCGGCATTCACCTGGCGTGTGCGTGCCTTTCCGAACGTAAAGTCCATTGTATAGTCAATCTTCTCATCGTCATCGCCATCGGCATGATTGATTGTCGGCGGGATTGCGCCGTGATAGACGGACAAGGTTGTGATTATGGCCTCGACGGCACCGGCAGCTCCAAGCAGATGACCTGTCATCGACTTTGTGGCACTGATGCTGAGTTTTGTGGCATAGTCACCGAACACATTCTTTATAGCCTTGCACTCGGCGACATCGCCCAGAGGGGTGGATGTTCCGTGCATATTGACGTAGTCTATATCGGAAGGTTTGAGTCCGGCATCGGTCAAAGCGTCGTTCATAGCCTTCTCGGCTCCCTTTCCCTCGGGTTCGGGAGCTGTGATATGATATGCGTCGGCAGTCATACCCCAGCCTGCTATCTCGGCATAGATACGGGCGCCACGGGCTACTGCGTGCCCGTACTCTTCGAGTATAAGGGTTCCAGCGCCCTCGCCGATTACAAATCCGTCACGGCTGGCACTCATAGGACGCGATGCTGTGGCGGGCGAGTCGTTGCGGTTCGATATGGCATGCATTACACTGAAGCCGCAGACACCGCTGTCGGTGACAGCAGCCTCACTGCCTCCGGCCACCATAACGTCGGCCCGGCCAAGACGTATCAGATTGACGGCCTCGATCAAAGCGCTGCTGCCTGACGCGCAGGCTGCTGAGGTTGAGAAATTCGGGCCACGGAATCCATACATAATGGATATGTAGCCTGAACCCATATTCGATATGATGCGAGGTATGAAGAAAGGCGTTACTTTAAGTTCCTGATTCTGCTCTTTCTGTACATGCATCTCGTCAATACCGGCTTCGAAAGCCTCGATTCCGCCCATTCCAACGCCATAGACAACTCCAATCCGGTCAAGATTCTCTTTTGCAGTGTCAAGACCGGAATCCGAAATTGCCTCGACGGCCGATGCAATTGCGTAATGCGCATATACATCCATCTTGCGGGCCTCCTTGCGGTCGATGTATCTTGTTATATCGAAATCGCGGACCTCGCAGGCGAATTTTACACGCGTCTTTATCTGATTGGTATCGAAATGCGTTATGGGAGCCGCACCGCTGACTCCCGATAACAGATTATTCCAAAACTCAGGAACTGTATTTCCAAGTGGCGTGACAGCGCCGAGCCCCGTCACTACTACTCTTCTTAACTCCATATTTATTTTTCAGCTGCAGCAGCCTCGATGTACGAGATAGCCTCCCCGACGGTGGTGATTGACTCAGCCTTGTCGTCAGGTATTGAGATTCCAAACTCTTTCTCAAACTCCATAATCAGCTCTACTGTATCGAGTGAATCTGCGCCGAGGTCATTGGCGAAGCTTGCCTCTGGAGTAACTTCCGACTCTTCAACACCAAGTTTGTCAACAATTATTGTAATCACTCTTTTTGCAATTTCTGATTCTGCCATAATTCTTTAAATTAAAATGTTGTATAATTTGCTGCAAAGGAATCCCATTTTTTTCTAATACCGCGCCGTTAGGACTGAAATGTTAAGTTTCGGTGCACATTTATTTCAAAATCGTGCAACAATCAGATGGGCAATGAGGGATTGACGCTCACCCGCGGGTATTCAGACGGTTCAGATACAG
Organism: Bacteroidaceae bacterium; assembly: GCA_045597365.1. Lineage (GTDB taxonomy): Bacteria > Bacteroidota > Bacteroidia > Bacteroidales > Bacteroidaceae > Colenecus. The sequence goes on from JAZLKB010000043.1 coordinate 42,172, forward strand.
GAGCGATTCGGGTCCCATATTGAAAAGGAGGTCAACGATACTCAAATCGGACAGGAAACCGTTTTTCTGGCGGAAGACCTGATAATACGGCGGTATGTCGGCGCACGCCTGCGGACATTCAATCATCCACCGGCAGTCTTCCTGATAGTCATTTTCGGATGGCGGTGCGAACGATTCGGTAAGAACCGGTTCGACGGTTATTCCAATCAGATTCAGGACTGTACTGAGCAGTTCCTGATTGAAGTCCATGAGGAAGGAGTGCTGTTTGTAATACAGCGGACGCAGGTCGTCCTCGTAGTACATGAAGAAAGGGCTGTTCATATATGCCGACTCCATTGCAGCCCAATGCAGATGACGCCAGTTGCCGTGGTCACTGATGCGCACGTCACGCATCAGCTGCTTGGGAGTATCCGGCTTTACTACAGGAACGGTGAGTGCCTGACGGCCGGATGACGTGGCTATGATACAGCGGTTACGGAAAGTCTGCTTCCGGTAGTTGTCGTACTGCTCTATGCACACCCTGTGGTAGGCAGCAATCCTGCTGACGCAGCTGACAGGCGGCAGATAGGCAGAGCAAAAGACGGGGGGAAGCATCGGCAGGCTTCTCAATTATAGCTTTTGACTGTATGGAACATACGGTTCCAGCGTATCTTGCCTTTCTGGCCGATGCGTTTGTCCTTGTCGAGCGAGAGCCATACCAGGACAGGGCGTCCCACGATGTGGTCCTCGGGAACGAAGCCCCAGTAACGGGAGTCTGCGCTGTTGTGACGGTTATCGCCCATCATCCAGTAATAGTCCATCTGGAACGTATATGAAGTGGCGGCAGTACCGTTTATATATATGGTACCGTCCTCGCCTACCCTCAGGTCATTCTTCTCATAGACTTTGATGATGCGCTCGTAGAACGGTAGATTGTCAAGATCAAGCTGGACAACCGAGCCTTTGGAAGGTATCCATATAGGACCGTAGTTATCGACGCTCCATTTTGTGTTCTTGTTGAGAGGGAAGAGCCACGTGCCTTCGGCATAATACTCACGCTGGACGCTGGCGGCTATATCGGTACGCGTGGCGAGCTTTCCGGCGGCCTGAAGCGTAAGCGGCAAAGTAACCGTACCGGGCACATTGGCGTTCTCGGACAGATCTTCAAGACTTATCCTCAGCTCGTTACGCAGATCGGCAGGGATTCGGGTCTTTAAGGTAACGGTATGATTGAACTGGACATTGTCGGGCTGCTTGCCGGGTTGTCCGTCTATCAGGATGTTTCCGTCTATTATCTGCAAGGTCTGGCCCGGCAGTCCGACGCAGCGTTTCACATAGTTCTCCCGGCGATCTACGGGACGGGAGCTTATGCTGCCGAAGGTTGCGGCATTCTTGCAGATATAGTCACGGCCGACGCAGTAATAGAAATCATATACTTTCCGCTGATTCAAAGCGGGGAGGCTGTCTAATGCGACCTCGCGGCACAGATTTGAGCCAATCTCATACACGATTCCGTAATAGTCCATAGCCTGAAAAGCCGGATTGCCCACGATAGTATCACCCGAAGGATAATTGAACACGACAATATCGTTCTGAGCTATTTTCCCGAATCCTTTCACACGCTCGTACTTCCACTGCGGTTTCTCGAAATAGCTTTTACCGCCACCGGGCAGGGTGTTGTTGGTCAGAGGCATTGTAAGTGGAGTCATCGGCTTTCTGGGACCGTAAGCAACCTTGCTGACATACAGATAGTCGCCTACAAGAAGTGACTTCTCTAACGATGATGACGGAATGGTATAATTCTGGAACAGGTAGAGATTGACGAAATATACCGCTACAAGAGCGAATACGATAGCGTCAATCCAGCTCATTACTGAGCGGAGGGCATTGTTCCGCAGTTCACGCCACCAGCTCCATCTGATAATCTTTGTAACATAGACATCGAAAAGAAAGGGCAGCACGACAAGTCCCCACCAGCCGTTAATCCAATAGAGGAACAGCAGATAGAGTACAAGCAACACTCCAAAGACTATCCAGTCGCGCATAGGGACATCGGCAAGTTTTCTTGCCTTACATTTCGATGCCATAAGTTATTTCATTTAAAATTCAACAAATCGGCCATTGTAAGAAAGCCTTTGTGATTCACGGTGTATTCAGCTGCCAGGACGGCTCCAAGTGCCAGCCCATAGCGGCTTTTGGCATTATGCGTCAGCACAATCTCGTCGGCCTGCGAGTTGTATGTTATGGTGTGTATGCCAGGCACCTCGCCCTCACGGACAGAATCGATGCGCACATATTCTTCGGGACACTCAAGGCTGCCGGACACTGTGCCATCGGCTGCGGCAAGAGTGCCTTTTGTCCATCCGATCTTTCGGTCTATGGAATCGACTATCCCTTCGGCAAGAGTAATGGCGGTACCGCTCGGAGCATCGAGCTTATGAATGTGATGGGTCTCGGAGATGGATACATCGTACATAGGGTATTCGTTCATCAGCTTTGCCAGATACCGGCTTGCCATTGAGAACAATGCCACGCCAAGGCTGAAATTGCTGGACCAGAAGAGGGTGTTGTCGCCCGTTACGCATAATGACTGCATCTCGGTGCGGTGCTGTTCCATCCAGCCTGTGCTTCCGCTCACTACTTTGACACCGGCCCTGAAAGCTTTCAATACGTTGTTGTATGCCTGTGTCGGAGCTGTGAACTCAATAGCTACATCGGCTGTCCTGAAAGCCTCGCTGTCGAAATCCTCAGGGTTGTCAATGTCAATCCTGCATACAACAGAATGGCCACGCGAAAGTGCTACACGCTCTATCTCGTGGCCCATTTTGCCGTAACCTATAAGTGCTATACGCATTTTGGAATTATACTATTAGACTATTAGAAGGGAAGAGAAGTATTCTCATAGACGTGGGCGAGCAGGTAGCCCATTCCACGGCCATAGCGTTTGTCCTCAATTTCTTTCCAGTCCTCCATCTGCTCCTCGTCGAGGATTTTCTTATATTTCTTGGCGTATTTCGCAGTTATCTTATCGACCTCTTCGTGCATGGCATTCTGATCGAGATCGGTAGGCTCAACTGAGAAGCCACCCATACGGCCGCCACCCATCGAAGCCATCTGATTGGTGATAAGATACTGAAGGACTGCAGCCTGCATAGTCATACAGACTTCCTCGTATTCCTGCTTTACCAGTTTGCCGAATTTCTCGGTGTCTTTGGAGTCGAGGAAGAATGGCAGATCGTACAGACATGCCTGGACGATAGAATCGGACTCAGCCTGATAGAAAGGAGTGTCAGAGCTGCCCATCATTCCCATGCCGCCCATCATTCCCATACCGCCGCCCATCATCATACCGCCGCCCATCATACCGCCCATAGGACGCTGAGCTGACACGACTGCCACTGAGAGGACTGCTAATACAACAAGAAGTATTCTTTTCATATTCATTATATAAAATTACGTAATTAACTAATAAAAGGCGCTCATTCCGGCACACCGCTGGAAGAGCGCCCTGTTATCACGACTCCGGTTTATCAGAGTTTAGGACCGGCAGCTACAAGAGCTTTGCCCGCCTCGTTGCCCTCGTACTTGACGAAGTTCTTGATGAAGCGGCCGGCAAGATCCTTAGCTTTCTCCTCCCACTCGCAAGCACACTTGTAGGTGTCGCGCGGGTCAAGGATATTGGTATCAACGCCCTCAAGCTGGGTCGGAACCTCGAAGTCGAAATATGGAATCTTCTTGGTCGGAGCCTTGTCGATTGAGCCGTTCAGAATAGCATCGATGATGCCACGGGTGTCGCGGATAGAGATACGCTTGCCTGTGCCGTTCCAGCCGGTGTTTACCAGATAAGCCTTCGCACCGCTCTGCTCCATCTTCTTTACAAGCTCCTCGGCATACTTTGTAGGATGCAGTTCGAGGAATGCCTGGCCGAAGCAGGCTGAGAATGTCGGGGTCGGCTCGGTGATACCGCGCTCTGTACCGGCCAGCTTGGCTGTGAAACCGCTCAGGAAATAATACTTGGTCTGCTCCGGAGTAAGGATAGATACTGGAGGAAGTACGCCGAAAGCATCAGCTGACAGGAAGATGACCTGCTTTGCTGCAGGACCCTCGGATGCCGGACGGACAATCTTGTTGATATGGTAGATTGGATAGCTTACGCGGGTATTCTCGGTAACGCTCTTGTCAGCGAAATCAATCTTGCCCTCGGCATCGACTGTGACATTCTCAAGAAGAGCGTCACGACGGATTGCATTGTAGATATCAGGCTCTGACTCCTTGTCAAGATTGATGACCTTGGCATAGCAGCCGCCTTCGAGGTTGAATACGCCCTCGTCGTCCCATCCGTGCTCGTCATCACCGATAAGCAGACGTTTCGGATCGGTTGACAGAGTGGTCTTGCCCGTGCCTGACAGACCGAAGAAGATGGCGGTGTTCCTGCCGTCCATATCGGTATTTGCAGAGCAGTGCATTGATGCGATGCCCTGAAGCGGGAGGAAGTAGTTCATCATTGAGAAGAGACCCTTCTTCATCTCACCGCCGTACCAGGTATTCAGGATAACCTGCTCCTTGCTTGTAACATTGAATGCTACAGCAGTCTCCGAGCGGAGACCCATTTCCTTGAAGTTCTCGACCTTTGCCTTAGCTGCGCAATATACTACGAAATCCGGCTCCAGGTCAAACTCTGCCTGATTCTGCGGACGGATGAACATATTGGTGACAAAATGAGCCTGCCATGCAACCTCCATAATGAAACGTACCTTCATACGGGTATCCTTGTGTGTGCCGCAGAAACCGTCAACAACGAACAGACGCTTGCCTGAGAGCTGCTTCAGAGCCAGTTCCTTCAGCTTGCCCCAGTTCTCCTGCGAGAGCTCGTGGTTGTCGTTGGGATATTCAGGAGTATTCCACCATACGGTATCCTTTGACTTGTCGTCCATAACGATGTATTTGTCCTTGGGTGAACGGCCGGTATAGATACCGGTCATTACGTTGATAGCGCCAAGCTCTGTTACCTGACCCTTGTCATAACCTTCAAGACCCGGTTTTGTCTCCTCGTTGTAAAGAACCTCGTAAGTTGGATTGTAAAGAATCTCGGTCACGCCGCTGATTCCGTACTTGTTCAGATCAATGTTTGCCATTTTGCTTTTATTAGTTGTTAAAAATCCAAATTTCAACGCAGGGGATGAAGGGCTCGCAAAAGCCCTTGTTTCTCCGTTACAAAGTTACTGTCTTTTTAGACTGTTACGCCTATAATTTTAACAAATTATGAACAACCCGGAACATTTAAGCTTTGATAACACAAACTGCCTAGCGCAGTTTGCAAAATACGGCATCATCCAATATGCATAAAAAAGTATAGCCCATACGTCTTGACTTATTGCATTAAACTCTTACCTTTGCGGACAATCTTTGAAGGAAACTCAAATAAACAATAGAACAATATGGAAATCATTGACTTCAGCAACAAGAACACAATACTGAACAAGTTTGTGGCCGAGCTTCGCGATGTGGATATCCAGCAGGACAGCATGCGCTTCCGCAGGAATCTGGAACGTTTCGGAGAGATTATGTCATACAAAATCAGCAAGCGCCTCAGCTACGAGGCCGAGGAGATTCAGACACCGCTGGGTCTGGTCAATGTCAATATACCGGAGAAAGATATTGTGGTGGCTGCGATTCTTAACGGAGGCACATCACTGGCCGACGGCTTGCGCAATATGTTTGACAACTGCGGGAATGCTTTTGTCCCGGTAAAGCGCGAGTATATTGACGGCGAGGGCTCGAATGTCTGCGTTGAGAGCGTATCGTCACCCTCGCTCGACGGAAAAGTGCTGATTATTGCCGATGCGATGTTTGCTACCGGCCAGACAGTGCTGTCAGTCTATGAGAAGCTTCTGCAGTTCGGCACACCGAAAGCCATACATCTGGTATGCGCCATAGCGTCGAAGCCTGGTATCGATTTCATCATGAGGTCTTTCCCTGTCAGCAACACTACAATCTGGTGCGGAGCCATAGACCCGGAGATAAACAATCACGGCTTCATCGTTCCCGGTATGGGCGATGCTTCGGACCATTGCTTCGGAGCCAACATGTAATCATTGCGGGAATGAAAATCCCGGTTATTTCACGTTGAAATTCTTCAGATCCTCGAATATCGGGTCACCCTGCTCCTGCCTGAGTCTCTCATAGAATGCGGCATACGAGCAATACATATACGGGACAAGCCAGAAAAGGGCGATACATGCCGTAAGGATGCTCAGAAGTCCGAGCAGGGCAAAGCCAAGATCCATAAGGAACAGTTCTCCTTTGTGACCTTTCATCAGCTTGCGGCTCAGATGGATACAGTCATCAATGGGAATGTTAGGATAGTCACGGGCAATGAAACACGACATTCTGTAGGCGTATGACTTGATTATGCCGGGAATCAGCAGCAGCAGCGACCATAGAATTATATAGAGTCCCTGCAGGAACATTACGCCAAGTCCACGGAAATAGTTCCATTGGAAGCCGTTGCGTAACATTTGTCCTGTCGGGCATTCCTTATTGCCACGGAATATATCCAGAGCTGTCACCATCAGGCCGAAACACAATGGCAGATAGACAAATATCATCAACAGGAATGAACCGCCGCCAAGATACGCCCTCGTAGTCAATGGCACATGAAGTTTAAGTACAGTTGGAAGTTGCACAGGAGTCTCAAAGAGCAGCGCAATCAGGAAAAACACGAATGCCATCAGTGCGGCTTTGAGCCACGCTCCGGACAGAGCCGTACGGGCCTCTTGTCTTGCAATTGAATTTCTATTAGCCATAGTCTATATTTTGAGGTTAATTGTTGCCTGACTGGAACGCAAGCGCATAAATGCGCATCTGCTTTATCATTGAAAGGAAGCCGTTGCTGCGCGTAGGTGACAGATGCTCGCCAAGGCCTATGCTGTCAACAAAGTAGAGTTCGCTGGCTGCAATATCGGAAGGTGTCTGGCCGGACCACACTCTGATGAGCAATCCTATGAGTCCCTTGGTTATTATCGCATCGCTGTCGGCCTGGAACACGACTTTGCCGTCACGCATCTCAGCGTGAAGCCATACACGGCTCTGGCAACCGTCTATAAGGTTGTCGTCGGTCTTGTAGCGCTCGTCCAAGGCGGGTTGCGACGAGCCGAGGTCTATTATCAGCTGATACTTGTCCATCCAGTCATCGAAGGCGCTGAACTCCTCGATGATTTCGTCCTGTATGTCGTTTATCGCAGCCATCACTTCTCGTTATATATCACACTCATTACAGTCTGGCCGACCGCACGCAGTGTGGATTTGTCAATATGTTCTATATTATCGCTCACAGTATGCCAGGTAGGGCCGAACGAGCTGGCGGCGCAATCGGGATAATAGGGTATTATGTCGATTGCGGGTATCTTGGCTATGCCGTTTATGAAAAGATGGTCGTCAGTGACATAGCCCGATATCTGATTATTGAAGAAACGTCCGTTGCCGGTAGCCTCGGCGGCTTTCCACACTTTATCGACCACAGTCTGCGCATAGCGTACGGAATAGGCCTCGCGATAAAAGACAGCATCCTGTCCGCCTACCATATCGAGCAGGATGGCGTAGCGCGCGTTATATTCAGGAGCGTGCTTGTGACGCGCCCAATACTGTGTGCCGAGCCCCCACATATCGGCTGTTTCAGAGCCTTTCCAGTCACTGCCGGGACCCCAGTCCTCGGCATCAAGCAGGATGCAGTCCACGCCGATCTCAGGAAGTGACGCATGCATCTGGCGGGCGATTTCCAGGATGACCCCCACCCCGCTGGCGCCGTCATTGGCAGCATCGACCGGAGTCTTGTGATTTGCCTGGTCGGGGTCATTGTCCGCCCACGGACGGCTGTCCCAATGTGAGCAGATAATGACACGTCTTTTCGATTCCGGCTTATACTGGCCGATTATGTTGAAGCCTTTTATCCTTGTACCGTCAAAAGCCGTAACCTCAATGTCCTGCACTATGGTCTCCGCCCCGAAAGCGCGCAATTTAGATGCGAGCCATGAGGCGCAGGCCTTGTGGGCATCGGTGTTCGGCACGCGTGGTCCGAAATCGGTCTGAGTCTTGACATAGCTGAATGCGCTGTCGGCATTGAAATCCGGTACAGGAGCAGCGGCCGGGGCCTGCGATGAGGCAGCTGCGGCATCGGCCCTCAAGGCGCGACGGGCGCTGTTGCCGGCACAGCCCACAAGCAGGGCAGCAAGCATCAGGATTATTACGGATGATTTTCTCATATCGGATTACCGGTTCAACTTCCAGGTACAACCTTCTTTAGTGTCTTTTATCTCAAAACCGAGAGCGGTAAGCTCGTTGCGGATTTTATCGCTTGTCGCCCAGTCTTTGTTGGCTTTTGCTATGGCGCGCTGCTCCAACAGCATATCCACGACCTTTCCGAAAGCCTCCTCACGACCGCTGCCGCCGTCTTTCTCCAGTCTCATTCCAAGTATATCGATAAAGAATGTGTCGAAAAGTCCACGGAGCCCGGCCACATCGGCGGCAGTCAGAGCCAGTTTGCCGTCAACTGCCTGATTTATCACCTTCAAGGCATCGAACAGATGGCTTATTACTATAGGAGTGTTGAGATCGTCGTTCATAGCTTCGTAGCAGGCAAGTGCGAACGAGCTGACATCGGTGTCGGATGCCTGGGCGGGCTTGATGCGGTCTATCGCGGCATATGCCTCGGTAAGACGGGCCAGAGCCTTCTCGGCAGCCTGGAGAGCATCGTTGCTGAAATCGACTGTGCCACGGTAATGGGCCATAAGAATGAAGAAGCGGATGGTCATCGGAGAGTATGGCTGCTGAAGTTTCTCGTGGCTTCCGTCGAAGAACTGGTTCAGGGTGATGAAGTTGTTGTAGCTCTTGCCCATCTTCTTTCCCTCGATGGTTATCATATTGTTGTGCATCCAATAATGGACCATCTGTTCGCCCTGTGATGCTACGGCCTGGGCAATCTCGCACTCGTGATGCGGGAACACCAGATCCATTCCACCGCCGTGAATATCGAAATGCGTGCCCAGATACTTGCGGCCCATAGCGGTACACTCGCAATGCCAGCCGGGGAATCCGTCGCTCCACGGTGACGGCCAGCGCATAATATGCTCGGGCTGCGCCTTTTTCCAGAGAGCGAAGTCTATCTGGTTGCGTTTCTCGCCGACTCCCTCAAGCTCGCGGCTCACATCGCGCACGTCCTCAAGGTTACGCCCTGACAGAATGCCGTAATGATATTTGCCGTCGTATTTCTCAACGTCGAAATAGACCGAGCCGTTCGACTCGTAGGCAAAGCCGTTGTCAAGAATCTCTTTGACAAGCTCTATCTGCTCTATGATGTGCCCTGATGCGTGCGGCTCGATGCTTGGCGGCAGCACGTTAAGACGCTGCATGGCGGCATTGAAGCGGTTGGTATAGTATTGCGCCACCTCCATCGGCTCAAGCTGCTCCAGGCGGGCTTTCTTTGCAATCTTGTCCTCGCCCTCGTCGGCATCGTGCTCCAGATGTCCCACATCGGTGATGTTGCGCACGTAGCGCACCTTGTAGCCCAGATGCGTCAGATAGCGGAAAAGCACATCGAAAGTGATTCCCGGACGGGCGTGCCCCAGATGCGGATCACCATATACGGTCGGACCGCACACGTACATACCGACGTGCGGCGGGTTCAAAGGCTCGAACAACACTTTCTTTCTGGTAAGGGTATTGTAAATTGTCAGTTTCTGTTCCATATCTGTCTGTTACAAGTATATCGGCAAAGGTAAATGAATTTTTTCTAACTTCGCACTCTGTGAGGATAAACGCGCAGACAATGACACGCAATGATTTTGAGATTATGTCGCCCGTCGGTTCGTGGGAATCGCTGGCAGCGGCATTCCAGGCAGGGGCGGATTCGATATATTTCGGTGTTGACAAGCTTAATATGCGGGCACGCTCGGCATCGAAATTCACAATCGATGACCTTCGCACCATAGCCCGCGAGTGCGACGGGCACGGAGTGAAGAGCTATCTGACGCTGAACACAGTAATGTACGGCGAGGATATCCCGATGATTCACGAGATAGCCGATGCAGCCCTCGAGGCAGGGATATCGGCAGTAATAGCCTGCGACATAGCCGTTATGACCTACTGCAACAGCATAGGTCTGGAGGTGCATCTGTCAACACAGCTCAACATCAGCAACATCGAGGCCCTGCGCTTCTATGCCCGCTTTGCCGATGTGGTGGTTCTTGCCCGCGAGCTGAATCTTACCCAAGTGGCTGAAATCTACAGACAGATTGTTGAGGAGAACATCTGCGGGCCTAAGGGCAGGCAGATACGGATTGAGATGTTCTGCCACGGAGCGCTGTGTATGGCTATCAGTGGCAAGTGCTATATGAGTCTGAACGAGCTTGGTGCATCGGCCAACAGAGGGGCCTGTATGCAGGTTTGCCGCCGTGGTTACAACGCATATCTGCTGCAGGACAAGGAGTCGGACATCGAGCTGAAGGTCGAGAATCAATATATAATGTCGCCGAAGGACCTCAAGACCATACGTTTTCTTGACGAGCTGATCGAAGCGGGAGTCCGTGTTTTCAAGATTGAGGGGCGCGCACGTGGCGCTGAATATGTCCGGACTGTCACCGAATGTTACTCCGAGGCAATCAATGCCGTTCTTGACGGGAATTTCACGGACGAGCGGAAAGACGATTTGGACAGGCGGCTCAGTACGGTGTTCAACCGCGGATTCTGGAACGGCTGGTATCTTGGGCAACGGCTCGGCGAATGGACTGACAAATACGGCTCGCAGGCTACCGAGACAAAGGTATATGCAGGCCGCTGCACCGACTATTTCTCAAAACTGGGCGTAGGCGAGTTCCTGCCCGAGGCCTCGTCATTGAAAGAAGGTGACAGGCTGATGATTACCGGAAACGCCACAGGCTGTCTGACTTTCACCCTCGAGGATCCGCGTGTTGATTTGAAAAGTGTGACCGATGTACCTCAAGGCAAGCCGGTATCGTTCCGCACTCCCGGAAAAGTACGCCGCGGCGACAAACTTTACAAGATTGTATCGCGCTAATTCCAAATAACTTATATATTTTTGCCACAAGTGAGTTTAAAACAAAAAAAACGATAAGTATTATGAGAGTCATTGACCTGAATGAGTGGGAACAGACTGGCAGCGGTGCTGTCGGAATGTCGTATTTTCACAAGACGGACCCTACGCTGATGCTAAAATTCATGAACGAGGGAACACGCATTGAGAATATTGAGAAAGAGCTCAATAACGCACGTAACGTTTATAATCTGGGTATTCCGACTCCGAATCCGGGCGAGATGGTTACCGATGGAAAACGCATCGGAATAATGTTCGAGCGCATCACAGGCAAACGCTCGTACTCAAAGATGATCGGCGAGGAGCCGCAGAACATCGATGCTCTGGCAAAAGAGTTCGTCTCAATGGCGAAGCTTGTTCACTCCACCCCCTGCGACACATCGAAGTTCAAGGGAATCAAGGAATTCTCGAAGGAGATGATAGCAGGCAACCAGTTCCGCAGCGACGCTCTCAAGGAGAAGGCCCTGAATTACGTCTTTTCCATGCCGGACGCTACGACCTGCCTTCACGGTGACCTCCATATGGGCAACATCATCAAAGCCGGCGACAAGAGTTATATGATTGACCTGCTGGATTTCAGCTATGGCCACTATCTGTTCGACTTCGGTACGCTTGGTTCACTCATCGTCGTCATGAAAAATATGGAGCCGATCTTCGAGCGTGAATACCATTGCACTATCGCACAGGGCACACAGTTCTGGCATTCGGTATTGAAGGAGTATTTCGGTCCCGACACCGATGTCAACAGGAAAATAGATGAGTTGCGGCCATTTATCGCAATCAAGACTCTCTGTATGGAGAAAGAGAGCGGCATTCGGATACCGGATATTTCCGCAGAAGAAGTCTTTTCCGTATTCGGCTGATAAGGCGAGATGAGAATAGGAGACATCGATTTGGGCGAGAGACCGGTTCTGCTCGCCCCGATGGAAGATGTGACAGACCCTGCGTTCCGAATGCTGTGCAAACGGTTCGGAGCCGATATGGTCTATACTGAGTTTGTATCGAGCGACGCTCTGATACGCGAGGTAAACAGCACTATGCGCAAGCTGGAAATATCCGACAAGGAACGGCCTGTCGCAATCCAGATTTACGGCAGGGACACCGAGGCTATGGTGGGTGCCGCCAGGATGGTCGAGGCTGCGCATCCTGATATTCTTGACTTGAACTTCGGCTGTCCGGTAAAGAAGGTGGCAGGCAAAGGCGGAGGCGCCGGAATGCTCCAGAACATCCCCAAAATGCTGGAAATAACACGTGCTGTAGTCGATGCCGTAAGTATTCCGGTTACAGTCAAGACCCGTCTGGGTTGGAACGACGAGAGCAAGATCATTGTTGAGCTGGCCGAACAGCTGCAGGACTGCGGCATACAGGCGCTGACCATTCACGGACGCACCCGCGCCCAGATGTACACCGGACAGGCCGACTGGACGCTCATAGGCGAGGTGAAGCGCAATCCGCGTATGCATATTCCGATAATCGGAAACGGTGACATCACGACCCCCGAGCGTGCAAAGGAGTGTTTCGACCGGTACGGAGTCGATGCCATAATGATAGGCCGCGGAAGTTTCGGCCGCCCCTGGATTTTCAGGGAGGTAAAGCATTATCTTGAGACAGGACAGCCGATGCCCGATCCGGGCTTCCGCTGGAAACTTGAGGTTCTGAAGCAGGAGACTCTTGACAGCATAGCCCGTCTTGACGAGCGTCGCGGCATTGTGCACATACGCCGTCATCTCGCCGCCAGCCCGCTTTTCAAGGGACTTGCAGATTTCAAGCACACCCGCATAGCGATGCTGCGCGCCGAGACTGTCGGCGAATTATTCTCGATTATGGACAGTATTCCTGCCCAATATCCCGAACTTGATTAAATAGTTTTCCAAAAAAGATGTATCTTCGCGGCGCAAATGGGGTATTAGCTTAGTTTGGTAGAGCGTCAGGTTCGCAATCTGAAGGTCACGGGTTCGACTCCCGTATGCTCCACACATTAAAAGGGTCGCGGTTGCGACCCTTTTAATGTGCGGAGCATGTTGCTCCGATTTTGGCTCACCCGATATTTAGTGGGAAAACGCCACGCTGTCGTGATGAAATAAAAAGCACTCATCACTTTGCCGCTCAAGTACCAGTTTATCAGTAGCTTAAGCGATGATGAGTGCTTTTGGACTCATCATCACTCATCAGCACTTGTCGGCGTCTCAGCGTTCCTGCGTTATGTCGGTTACATTTCTAACTGTTTTGTCATTACAAGTCTTGTAACGATCATTTCAGGTCTTGTAACGATCATTTCAGGTCTTGTAATGAGATGTGTTAAACGATGTCTTTCGTTGACTCGTTGACTCATTGACTAAATAAAATTATCGAAGATACTCCATAATGTGGCCGCTGAGCTGCATCAGGCTTATTTCGCACATTTTGGTGTCGTACTCGACCTGAAGAAGACTTTCCTCGGCATTGAGAAGCGATGTCTGAGCCTCGCGCATCTCCAGTCCCGAGAGGTCACCGATAAGATAGCGCTCGCAGGCAATCTGGTTAGTCTCGCGGGCGGTGAGCAGATTCTGACGCTCAAGTTCCAGCAGGCGCAGATTGTTCTGGTACGACTGCCACAAATCGTAGAAATCGGCGGTGAGGGAAAGTTTGACATCCTCAAGGCTGAGCTCTGCATTCTGAACATTCAGGAGGGCGTTCTTCTGATCTATCCGATGTTTGCCGTCAAGAATATTCACGCCAATGGTAGCACCCAGACTCGGGCCCCACGAGTCGCGGTCCGAAGAGGTTCCGGAATTGTAGAAATTATGAGAATAGCTATATCCGGCATTGAGACGCAGATACGGATAATTCCTGGATTTGACGCTGCGCATATCCTCCTGAGCCACACGCGTGTCGCTCTCGGCACGGATTAGCGACAGATTGCTCTCAAGCATATCATCCATCAGCTGTCCGAAATCCGGCAATGGAAGTAGCTGGATGGTGGTATCAGCGATATCGAAATACGTATGCAGCTCGGAAGACTCGCGCATCAGCTTGTTGATGTTTATGCGGGCTGTAGCAAGAGCCTCGTTCTGCTTCAGACTCGATGCGCTGTCGGCATTGAAATAGACCTGAGCCTGCTTCAGCTCAAGACGCGAGTTGTTACCTATGTTATACCGCTCCTGAACAATACGCAGACGTTCCTTCGATATCGAGACCGAATAATTCAGATTGTGCATACGGATAGTCTGCCGTACATAATTATAGTACAGCGATGTCATCTGTGCCACAAAATCCTCGATGGCTATGCGTGTGCGCAGCTCGCCCTGGCTGTGAAGCTCACGCAGACGCTGCTGAGTGGCCTGCACCTTGAAGCCGTTGAACACTGTCCAGGATGCACCGACCGAGGCCGTTAATGCGTGATCCATCTCGTTGGTGGTCCTTGATATCTCGCCGGTTGAGCTGTTGGTCACATATCGGTTTGACAGATTGCCGCTGTAGCCTCCCGACAGGTCGAGCGACGGCATACCGCCGGCACCGGCCCAGCTGTCATTATTGGCCGACACTTCCTCACTGACTTTGGCTATGCGTATCTTATAGTTGTATTCAAGGCCTGAGTCCAGACAATCTTTCAGACTCAGAGTCTGCGCACTGGCTGTAAGACAAGCCGCTGCCGCTAATAATATCGATAATGTCCTTTTCATTCCTCAGCGTCTTTATCTTTTCTAACCGATGATATATACAAGTAGATTGAAGGAACCACATACATAGTAAAGAATGTGGATATGAGCATACCGCCCACAACCGCAGTTCCCATAGCGATACGGCCGGCCGCGCCCTCACCGCCGGCGAACATCAGCGGCAGCAGGCCGAGCATGGTAGATGTACTGGTCATAAGAATAGGGCGCAGACGTTGTGTGGCCGACTCGCGGATAGCAGTCATCTTGTCCAACCCAGCCTCTTGTTTCTGGTTTGCAAACTCCACGATAAGAATACCGTTCTTGGCAACCAGTCCAATCAGCATAATAATGCCTATCTCGCTGTAGATGTTCATAGTCTGGTCACGCAACGCCATAAATATGAGCGCACCGCAAACAGCCAGAGGAATAGTCAGCATTATGATGAACGGATCTTTGAAGCTCTCGAACTGGGCAGCCAGAATCAGGTATATCAGAATCAGCGCGAGACCGAATGCGAAGAACAGCGAGTTGGAGCTTTCACGGAATTCGCGGGACTCGCCTGTCAGCGCGGTACGGAATGTATCGTCGAGAGTCTCTTTCGCAATCTTATCCATCTGGTCGATACCGTCGCCGATGGTATAGCCCGGTGCAAGTCCCGCTGATACTGTAGCCGATACGAAACGGTTGTAGCGGTACAGCTTCGGCGGGGCGATACCCTCGTTCAAATCGACCAGATTCTCCATCTGTATCATATCGCCGCCCACGCTTCGCAGATATATCGACTTGAGGTTCTGGGTGGTGTTGCGCTGCTGACGGTTTATCTCGCCTATAATATCATACTGCTTGCCGTTCATATAGAGATAGCCCATACGCTGGCCGCTCAGGCCGTATTGCAGAGTCTGGGCGATATCGCGCGTGCTGACGCCAAGCATATTCGCTTTCTCACGGTTCACCGAGATACGCGCCTCGGGTTTGGAGAACTTCAAATCGACATCGGCCATCTGGAAGACCGGATTGTCCTGGACTTTTGCCATAAAAGCAGGCAGCACCTCCTGAAGTTTTTCGATGTTGGTGGCCTGAAGCACGTACTGCACCGGCATACGGCCTCCGCGCCCGCCTGTGAACGATGATTGCTGCTGCACGAACGAGCGCGCGTCATTCTCGCGCTGGACAGCCGCCGTAAGCTTCGCGGCAACCTCCATCTGTGTATAGTCACGGTTCTTCAAATCCTTCAGGGTAATCTGTATGTTACCGCCTCCGTTCGATACGCGCGCCGTGACGTACTCGGCATCGGGCATAATGGAATCGACAATATCGTTGATTGCCTCGGTGTAGTCGCGCATATACTCGTAGGTGACACCTTCAGGTCCCTGCGTGCGCACTGTCACCTGCGAACGGTCCTCAAGCGGAGCCATCTCGGCGGGACGGTTCATCCAGAGCAGGATGCAGCCGACAATCGCGGCTATCATCAGTAGTATTGAGTATTTACGGTTCCTCAGGCAGAAATCAAGACTCCTGCCATAATATCTGTTCATTCCGTCAAAGAAAGGCTCAGTGAAACGGTAGAACGCATTCTTAGTCTCACGCCGCACCAGAATCTTTGTCGAGAGCATCGGCGTGAATGTCAGAGCCACAAACGTTGAGATGACAATTGTTCCGGCTATGACGAAGCTGAACTCACGGAACAGACGGCCTGTGGTGCCCTCCATAAATACGATAGGTATGAACACCGCAAGAAGGGTGATTGACGTGGAGAGAACGGCGAAGAAGATTTCCTTCGAGCCTTCAATGCCCGCCTTCCGCGGACTCATTCCACGCTCTATGCGAAGATAGATGTTCTCGGTCATTACGATGGCGTCATCGACCACAAGGCCGACCGACAGCACGATGGCGAGCATCGAGAGCACATTTATACTGAAGCCCAGCAGGTACATCACGAAGAACGTTCCGATGAGCGATATAGGAATAATCAGACAGGGGATAAGCGTTACGCGCCAGTCACGCAGGAACATGAAAATGATGATGATTACCAGCAGAAGCGCCTCAAAGACAGTGTCTTTCACCTCTCTGATACTGGCACGGATAAAGCGCGTGTTGTCAAAGCCGTACGAGTACTGCACATCCTCGGGCAGATCCTTGCGCATCAGCTTCATACGCTCATATACGCTGTTGGCTATGTCGATGTGGTTCGCGCCCGGCTGGGGTGTCACTACGACACCGACCATCGGCACGCCGTTCATCTTCATATAGCTCTTGATGTCGCGGGGGCTGAGCTCGGCCTGACCGATGTCACTGAAACGGATGATGCGGTCGCCGTCGTGGCGTATGACCAGATTGTTGAATTCCTCGGTAGTGTGCATCAGACCGAGAGTACGTATCTCGAGCTCGGTAGTGTTGCCCTCGACAGTTCCCGACGGCAGCTCGACATTCTCTTTGTCTAGAGCGTTCTTAACGTCCATCGGTGTGATGCCGTAGCCCGACATCTTGACGGGGTCGAGCCACAGGCGCATACAATAGCGTTTCTCGCCCCAGATGGTTACGCTGCTCACGTCCTGAATGGTCTGGAGCTGCTCTTTCACTACAAGGTCGGCTATCTCGCTTATCTCAAGAAGCGAACGTTTGTCACTCTGTATGGCGACCATAAGTATAGGAGTGGCATCGGCATCGGCCTTCGATACCGTAGGCGGGTCGCAGTCGCGGGGCAACTGGCGCTGGGCACGCGAGACCTTGTCGCGCACGTCGTTGGCGGCTGTCTCAAGATCGACAGAAAGTTCGAACTCGACTGTGATGCGGCTGCTGCCGTACGAGCTGACGCTGGTAAGCGAGCGAATGCCCGGAATGCCGTTTATCTGCTGCTCCAGAGGCTCGGTAATCTGGTTCTCGATGACCTCGGCGTTGGCACCAGGGTATGAGCACGATACCGATATGATGGGGTTATCGACCGAAGGGTACTCTCGGACACCCAGCCCGATGAAGCCCACAGCACCGAATATCAGTATTATCAATACGAATACTGTGGCAAGGACGGGACGGCGTATGCTAAGTTCGGAAATGTTCATCGCCGCAATCAGTTAATCTCCTTCAACTCGACAGGCATTCCGGTGCGGAGCTGCATCGTGCCGCTTGTAATGACTGTATCGCCAAGCTGAAGGCCGGACAGAATCTGAACCTCGGCATCGGTACGAAGGCCTTTCGAAACTTCGACAGGAACAGCCTTGCCCCCCTTGTAGAGAAAGACTTTATCTATGCCCATCTCGGAGATGATGGCCTCGCTCGGAACGGCGAATGTATTCTCGAAAGTTCTGGTCACAAGGCTCACGCTGACATAGCGGCCGGGAACGAGCTCACGGCGGGAGTTGTCATAAATAGCCCTGACCGAGAACGTACGGGTGTCGGTATCGACTATGGAGTTTGTGGCATAGACTTTGGCGCTGTATTCTTTTGTCTCGCCCTCGACTTTGAATGTGAGCGGAGCTCCAGGCTTCAGCACACCGGCATATCGTTCGGGAACGGAGAACTCAATTTTAAGTTTTGCCGTATTAGTGAGCGTAGCTACCGTGGTGTTCGGCGATGCGTACGCGCCCACACTGACCTGCCGGAGACCTATGATGCCGTCGAACGGAGCCCGCAGCACGGTCTGCGCCAGCTTTGCCTGAATTTCCTCGATATCGGCCTTGAGAGCTGACAGGCTGGCCTCGGCCTGTTGATAAGTCTCCTGGCTTACGGCCTCTTTCTCCAGAAGTGTCTGCTGACGGTAGAGACGGTCCTCGTTAAGTTTCAGCTGAGCCTCCTGTTTCTTGAGCTGGGCCTGCAGAGGAGCATCGTTGATACGCGCAAGGATATCGCCCTTGCGTACCTCGGTACCTTCTTCAAAACAAATCTCGGTTATCTTGCCCGATGTCTCGAAACTCAGATTGACCTCCTCGTTGGGAATAAGGCTGCCGCTTATGTTGATTCCGTCCTGCAAAGCTTTCTCGCGCACAATTACAGAACGCACCAGCAATGCCTTCCTGCCCATTGGAGAACCTGCGGCAGGCGGACCTCCCGCACCCATATCCCTGTTGGTTTTCGGAACAAATCGTACTATACCCAGAATAGCCAGTCCAATCGCAATAACTGCGAATATTATCCATTTGGTCAGCTTGCTCATCTTCGTGCTCATAAATAAGTCTTTCAAATATAACTAAAATAAGAGAAACTCAAGCCGGAAGCACGGATATATCAGCAGAAAAAGCCGGACTGTACCAGGACAGTCCGTTTTTTTGTGAAATTGGACGTAGAATTACAGGCGTACCGACCCGCTGCCGGTCTTAGACTTTGTAAGATTCCCGTACTGCAGATTACCGATGATACTGCCGCTACCCGCAGTCTTCGCATCGACATTCCGGCACTTGCCATTTACTCTGACCGAGCCCGAGCCCGTGGTTCTGATATTGACATCGCCCGACGCACTGATATCATCGACCGATATGCCGCCGCTGCCTGTTGTTGAGAATGACGCATTGCCCGAGACATCGATGTCGTCCGCACTGAAATTTCCGCTGCCTGTGGTGGAAAGCTCAAAGCCGGTGCATTTGATTCCGTCAAGCGATATACTTCCGCTGCCAGTGATCTTGCCGGTGAAACCGCCGCATCCGACATCTTCGACAATTATTCTGCCGCTGCCTGAAAGTCTGTACGAGAGTGATGACCCGGACTTGTGTCCGTCGGTATCGGCAAACTTTCCGCTGCCTGTCAGTGACACACTCTCCAGAGACGGGCCATAGACAGCCACCCCTACTACAAGATTATGATACTTGCCATCCTTGAGACGGATATTCAAAGTATTGTCCGACACTTCGGTAATCATACAGTCAACAAACTCCTGCTCTCCCTTTATAACAACCATCGAGGTGTCCGACTGGAAATAATAGACCGAAAATGGTCCGGAGAAGTTTATTGAGTTGTAATCATCCACCAGTCTCATTGACATATAGCTGCCTCCGTTCTCGGTATAAGTTCCGGTAACAGCCACCCTTCCGAAATTACGGCCGGACTTGGACAGCTCAATCTCAATACACGACGTGAATGTCAGCAGCAGTGCTGCGCCGAGCAGGAATCTTGAATTTCTCATATATTTTTATGCCTTGTTATATATTAGACGTTCAACAGAGGCAGAATGTTACAGCAGATATCAGATTTTCTCAACCTCGCCGTCAACAAGTGTGTCGGAAGCACGGACTGTGACAGTACGCTCGTAGCAGTCGAACATCTTATCGACATCGGCTTTATTACGGACAGGAGTAAAGACGCTGACTACAGGAACTGTTACAAGACCTGCCAGCATTGCCAGCACACCGGCATTGATAGGCGACGAGAAGTATGGCGATATGAATGTTGTATGCGTGAATGTCCCGTACATACAGAAGCACATAATAGCTACTCCGACAATGAAGCTTATCCAGACGGCAGCCGGAGTTGTACGTTTCCAGTACAGGCCATACAGGAACGGAGCCAGGAACGCGCCTGCCAGTGCGCCCCACGATATACCCATAAGCTGTGCTATGAACGTTACAGAGCTCTTTGCCTGAACGATTGCCAGCACCGATGATACGGCAATGAAGAAGAGCACGAACAGTCTGATACAGGTAAGAACAGACTTGTCCTTCATCTCGGATCCGTTCCTGCGGGTAACGACAGGACGTATGATGTCGAGCGTAAGCGTTGAGCCAGATGTCAGCACCAGAGATGACAGTGTTGACATAGAAGCCGACAATACCAGAATAATGACGATGGCAATCATCACATCTGGAAGAGACTGGAGCATTGACGGTACAATACTGTCATAAATGGGAGTGCCGTTTGCCGAGTACTCGATGACATCGCCATACAGACGGCCGAAGCCACCGAGGAAATAGCATCCGCCGGCCACTATGACAGCGAACATTGTCGAAATGAATGTTCCCTTGCGTATGGCATTCTCATCGCGTATGGCATAGAACTTGCCGACCATCTGCGGGAGGCCCCAGGTACCGAGCGATGTAAGCAGCACTACTCCAAGCAAATATATAGGCTGAGGGCCGAGGAACGACACGAATGCACCGTTCAGGGCGGGGGCTGACTCGGACTGAATCTGAGACAGACTCTGCACAGCCATATCGAAACCTCCGTTGCATTTCAGCACGGCGGCGATTACGGCACAGATACCCACCAGCATTATCATGCCCTGAATGAAATCGTTGACGGCGGTGGCCATATATCCGCCAACAAGCACATATATTGCGGTGAGCACTGCCATTCCGACTACGCACCAGGTATAGTCGATACCGAATGCCATACCGAACAGACGCGACAGACCGTTATACAACGATGCGGTATATGGAATCAGGAATATGAAGACAATAACCGATGCTGCGACTTTCAGGGCCGATGAATTGAAGCGCGCCCCGAAAAAGTCGGGCATGGTGGCGCTGTGCAGATGCTGCGTGAGCAGTCTGGTGCGGCGGCCAAGTATTCTCCAGGCCAGCAGCGAGCCTATCAGCGCGTTGCCTATGCCAATCCAAGTCGATGCCAGACCATATCTCCAGCCGAACTGACCGGCGTATCCGACGAATATAACCGCCGAGAAATACGATGTTCCGAACGCGAAAGCTGTGAGCCACGAGCCGACATTCCTGCCACCCAGTACGAAACCGTGAACATCTGTAGCAGACTTGCGGCAGTAAATTCCCACGCCGATCATTACGGCGAAGAACAACAGTAACAACGTTATCTTCAAAAACATAGCTGTAAGTTTTTATGATTGACCCTTATTCCCAACCTTGAATCAGTTCCAGTCCCTGCGACTCGATGACGGACTCAGCCTTCGCCATATCGTCTGTTCTGATAATCAATACCAGTTTCCCGTCTTTCGAGAATGTATATACATACCCTACCCCGACTCCGTTTGCGGTCAGCGAGGCCACGACCGATGCGAACGACGCGATATTTCCCGGTATAGACACTGCCATCACCTCGTTCAGATTTACAAGGAAGCCGTTCTCTTTAAGAATCGCCGCGGCCTTTGTCTGGTTCGATGTTATCAGCCGCAACAGACCGTAATCGTTGGTGTCGGCGATAGATGCAGCCTGAAGCTCGATGTCCTGATTGCTGAGGACGCTCAGTATCCGGTTCAGACTTCCCTCCTTGTTCTCCAGAAAAATTGATATCTGCTTTATTGTCTTCATAATTTGTCTTTATTAATGGTTGTTTCTCAAGTCTTTAACTCTCACCGCCTTGCCATCGCTCTGAGGAATCACGCCCTTGCCTACAAGGAATACCTTTGGAGTGATAAGAATCTCGTCTTTCAGGCGGCGTACTATCTCGCGGCGCATATTCTCAAGCATCTGGAAATCGTCGGTAGCCTGAGCCAGCTCGACCTGAACGGTCATCTCGTCGTTGTCGCCGACAGTCTCAAGAGTAATGAGGAAGTCGCTGGCAAGAGCCGGGAACTGCATAAGAATCTTCTCTATCTGTATCGGGAAGATGTTCACGCCCTTCAGGATTATCATATCATCGCTGCGGCCCTGGAAACGCTGCAAGCGGCGGTGTGTACGTCCGCAAGGACAATCGCCCGGCAGGAAGCGGGTCAAGTCGCGCGTGCGGTAACGGAACAGCGGCATGGCCTCGCGGTTCAGAGTGGTTAGGACAAGCTCGCCGAGCTCACCGTCAGGAACCGGCTCAAGGGTTACAGGATCGACAATCTCGACTATGTAGTTGTCTTCCCAGATGTGCATTCCGTTCTGCTCCTCGCACTCTATGGCCACACCCGGACCGCACATCTCGCTCATACCGAAATTGTTGTATGCCTTGCAGCCCCATATTTCCTCAATACGCCTGCGCTGTGCCTCGGAGTGCGGCTCCGCACCGATAATCATTCTCGTTACAGTGGTATCGCGCGGATCGACGCCCTGCTCCTTGAAGACTGCAGCCAGACGGGTGGCGTAACTGGGAATGCAATGTAGGGCTGTCGTTCCGAAGTCCTGAATGAATTTGAACTGACGGAGGCTGTTGCCTGCGGCTGCCGGCACTGTAAGCGCGCCAAGACGCTCGGCTGCGTACTGTATGCCCAGGCCACCGGTGAACATTCCGTAGCCGGAGGTGTTCTGAATAATGTCGGTATCGCGCAAGCCTGTCGCGAACATACTTCTGGCCATAGCGTTTGCCCACTCGTCGATGTCCTTCCTTGTATGCAGGATAACCGTCGGATTGCCGGTTGTACCGCTGGATGAGTGCAGACGTACAACTTTCTGAAGTGGCACGGAGGCTATGCCGAACGGATATGTGGAGCGCAGGTCGTTCTTTGTGGTGAACGGGAAACGGCGTATATCCTCAATCGACTTTATGCTCTCGGGCGTTATGCCGCGCTCCTTGAATATCGGGGCATAGAACTTAGACCCCATTGCAATCTCAACTGTCTTTCTGAGACGTTCTGTCTGCAGTTTCTCAAGCTGCTTGCGCGGCATTGTCTCAATCTCTTCTTCCCAGAATTTTCTTTCCATTTTATTCAGTTTTTGTTTTTGTCCTGACTCATATCATAAAAAAGACCCGCCCTTATGTGGGACAGGTCTCATTGTTATCTCGTTTATCAGCAACAGCACACCGACCAGCCCCACTAACAAGTGCGGTAGTAATAATAGTAATAGGTGTAGCTGAAACTCATAATTATCGCTTTTCTGCACGCAAAGTTATACAGTTTTTGAGATTCCGCAAACATTCTGACACAAAATCATCAGAAAAAGCTTCAAAATGTCTCTCAGAATGTCAGTTCGCGGCCGCGGTAGAAGTCAAGAAGCTTGGTCTGGTAAAGATACTCGTAACGCGCCTGGGCCAGATTCGACGCTGCCTCGACCCAACGGACTTTGGCTTCGTTGAATTCGGTGATGGAGACCATACCGTTCTCGTACTTTGCCTCGGTGATATGGAATGACTCGGCGGCGCTGACCTCGGCCGACACGCTGCTCAAGTACTTTGACTCCGATGCCACTGCGCTGTAATATGCCTGCTGGATTTCCTTATACAGCTGCTTGCGCACATTCTCAAGCTGAAGCTGCTGGTTCAGATAAGATATCTGTGCCGAACGCACGCCGTTACGGTTGGACAGGCGGCTGAATACCGGGACATTCAGCGAAAGTCCGATATATTGGCTGAAATTGTTGCTCATCTGGCTTCCGAAGCTGTCGGCAGGACGGCCTGAGGCATTGTAATAATTACTTCCAAGACCACCGCTCAATGACAGAGACGGCAGATAATTGCCTTTTGCCATACGGATATTGGTCACGGCATTGTCCAGACGGATTTTCTCGGAGCGTACTGACGGCTTTATCTCAACAGCCTCGGCAAAAATCTCCTCGGGATTCAGGACAAGAGCCGAAGTGAAGGCATCGGCCGACGGGGCTTCCACATCGAAATGCTCAGGACTCTCCAGCTCAAGAAGCTGTGTAAGGTCAAGAATTGAGAGTACCACGTTGTTCCGCGCCTGGGTACGTGACAGCTCGCTTCGTGCCAGCGTGGATTTCTGGGCCGAGACCTCGGCCTGGCTTGCCTTGCCGTTCTGCATCATTGCGACAAGACGCTCTACCTGCAGGGAATCGACTGTAATCTGATCCTCGGCTACCTGCAGAATCTCTTTGTTATACAGAATCTGGACGTATGCCTGAGCCACGGCGACGCTGATATCCTCGCGGGCTTTCTGCAAATCGGCTGTGGCTGCCTCAAGATTGAGTCTGCTCATCTCGATGTTGTTCCTGATTGCAAGGCCCTGAAAGAGCGTGACATCGGCCCCGAGGCTGAACGACGTGCTGGCGGTATTCGTATTGGCGTAGGTGTTGTCGGCTGTAAGTCCGCGGCCAAACGAGAAGTTCTGTGACGCCCCGGCTGATACTCCCGGCAAACGGCGGCCTTTCGCAGTGCTCAGGTCGTTCTCGCGCTGCTGTACTGTAAGTGAGCTCTGGCGCACGGAGATATTGTTCTCCAAAGCGTGGTTTATGCAATCGGTCAGTGACCAGATACGTGCATTGGCCGGTGATACAGCCAACAGTGCTATGGCTATTGAAACAAGTGTTCTCATATATTCATCATTCAGCTGTCACTTCCTCTACATTCTCAGAACTTTCTTCCTCGTCCTCGACGATTTTCGGTCCGCGGACTACATCGCCCTCAATAAGACCGCTCCTGACCTCGATGTTGACGCCGTCACTAAGGCCGGTATCGACTTTCTGCATCCTGTATTTGCCGTCATCGCCCTTCAGCATTACGAATGTGTCGTCACCGACAAACTGCAGCGAGCTCTCGGGGATTGTGAGTACGTTCTTGACTGTTTCCAGCACAATCTCGGCATTTGCGCTGTAGCCTGAACGTATCATCTTGTCGGACTGCACATTGACGGCAGCTTTAACCTCGAACTGGTTTGCTCCGTTGCTCTCGACGGCTTTCGGGGCTACATACTCCAAGGTGGCATCGAGTGTATAGTCGCGCAGAGCACCGATGGTTATTTTCATCGGCATTCCTTCGAAGAGCATACCTACCTCGGTCTCATCGATATTGCCGTCGAATATGAGGTCGGTCATATCGGCTACGGTCGCGACGGTCGTACCGTCGTTCATCGTGTTTGCCTGAATGACGGAGTTACCTACTTTGACGGGGATATCCAGGATAAGGCCTGTTATAGTAGAGCGGACCAGTGTCGAGCTGGACGTGGCGTTCGATGATGACACACCGTCGCGGATTACCTCAAGGGCATCCTGGGCTCCGGCACGCTCTTCCTTGGCCTGTGCGAGAGCCTGTGCAACTTTGTCCATTTCCTCGGCGCTCACCATATTGCGGTCAAACAGGGCTTTCTCGCGGTCGTAGTTGACCTGAGCCTGCTGCAGATTTATCTCTGAGAGACGCACACGGCTCTGGGCGGAGCTGAGTGAGTTCATATCGGGAATGACCTTGAGTTTGGCGATGACCTCGTCTTTCTGTACCTGCTGTCCGGACTCTTTCAGGAGTTCGGCGATGATGCCGTTTATCTGCGGCTTGACGTTTACCTCGTTGCGGGGGGTTATCTTGCCTGTGATGACGGTGGTCTTGTCGATGTCCATTACTGTGGCTGTCAGTTCCTGATAGCGGACTTCCTCGGGCTTGGATTTCTTGTACAGGAATACGAATGTCCCGATAAACAGAACTGCAATCGCTGCAATCACGATGTACTTGATAATCTTCTTCATATCTGTTATATTTTATTATTCTCTGCCATATTCAGAAAATGCACTATTCATCACGCATGGCATCAACGGGTTTAATCTTCATTGCGCGCAGGGCGGGTGCGAGACCGGCCAAAACGCCAAGCGCTATCAGAAGCAGCGTGGCACTGACGGCCGTGCCGAAACTTATCTGGAACGGAGTACCGTCGTGTACTACAGCCTCCAGACCATTCAGGAGCATAACGGAAAACACGATGCTCAACATTCCTGATACAATTGTCAGAGCCACACTCTCGGAGATTATCTGCAAGAGTATCTCGGACGGAGTGGCACCTATGGCACGGCGTATGCCAATCTCGGTGGTGCGCTCCTTTACTGTCACCATCATAATATTGCTCACACCGATGGCACCCGCAAGCAGCGTTCCCAGACCGACAAGCCATATCAGGAAATTCACGCCCTTGAACAGATTGTCCATAATAGCGAACACCTGCTCGGTGTTCAGCACGAACAGAGCCTGCTCATCGGTGGGGTCAAACTGATGTTCACGCGATATTATCGACCGGATATTGTCCTCAAGTAAGCTCATGCGCACATCCTTCTTGCCTGTCATATAAATCAGGTGAACAGTAGAGCCCATCCTGTACAGAGTCTGCGCCACGGGAATCGGAATCACAATCGTCTCGTCCGTACTACCGTTGATACTTACCTTCGATGTGCTGAAATCCACTCCGATGACCTCGAAATACACAGAGCCCACTCTGATGAAAGTGCCGCAGGGATCACCCCCGTCCGGAAACAGGCTGGTATATATGCGCTTGCCTATGACACAGACCTTACGAGCCTGAGCGACATCTATCTCATTGATATAGCGGCCATATCTGATTCTCGGAGTCTCGATGTAAATATATTTGCTGTCAACGCCTCGGACATTTGCGTTAACCGTATTCTCACCGTTGACCGCCGGCTGCCCCCAGCGGCTGATAACAGGCGTAACCTCACGCAATTCGGGAATCATCTGCCTGAGCCGCTCAACATCGTCTATCTTCAAATCCCAGTAACGTCCCTCCTTGAAGCCTTTGTACGGCTTCGTTGTCAAGTCTGATGCGATGATGGTGGTATTGGTGGCGAATCCCTCGAAATTCTTCTCAAGCATAGCCTTCAGGCCATCACCACCGCCAAGCATAAAGAGCAGCATGAACAGGCCCCAGAATATGCCGAAGCCGGTGAGGAAGGTGCGGCGCTTGTTGCGCAGCAGCGAATCCCCAATCTCTCTGTATGAATCAATGTAGAATCTCATTGTCAATCAGCTCTAAGTGCCTCGATAGGACGGACAGCCGCAGCCCTGCGGGCAGGAGCAAGTCCCGCCATCGTGCCTGCCACAACCAGCAGCAGAGTAGCCTCAAGTGCCACGTCAAGACCGACAGTCGGGTCTTTGAACATCGATATCTGCACTCCCATCACCTCGATAGTCTTCTGAGCCACCGTAGCGTCAAGATACATACAGGCCAGCATCCCCAGCACCATTCCCACATAGCCGAAAAAGGCTGTTATCAGCACACTCTCCGCAATAATCAGCGCGCTTATCGATGACGGACGCGCTCCGATGGCCTTGCGTATGCCGAACTCGTGTGTACGCTCCTTTACCGTTACCAGCATAATGTTGCTTACGCCCACAATTCCGCTCATAAGCGTGAATATTCCTATTATCCAAAGCGCGATATGCAGAATCCTTACAGCGTTGTTAATCTGCAGATCGTCGGTAAAGCGGTTCCATATCCAGATGGCGCGCTCGTCATCGGGAGCCGCACGGTGAGCCTTGTTCACCACGGCTTTGAGATGTTTCTCGAACTGCTCGTTATCCTGCAAGCTCTCAAGGCCGTGGAACGAGAATACCAGCTCGCCAATCTCCTCGCCCTTGCCATAGACGGTCTTCAATGTGGAGAAAGGCACATAGACATCGCTCGACATATTGCTCTCGTCAACCTGATACACTCCCACAATGCGGAACGACACGTCGCCCACTTTTATTCTCCTGCCGATGCAGGACTCATAATCCCTGTTATCAAACAGGTTTCTTGCATTTCGTGTGGATATGACAGCAACCTTGCGGCTCTCATCTATATCTTTTGGATTTATAAAACGTCCGTATGCCATCCTGACACCCTCCATCTCGGCATAGCCCGGATAGATTCCGTTCAGCGAGCCCGAGAAGTGATTTTCTCCATACGATACTGTTCCCGACTGTGACACAGTGGCTGAGACCTGATCAATGTGGTCAATGAATGCCGGCCCGGCAATGGTAGCGACATCCTTGTCATCAAGAACAATGCGCCGCCCGGACTTCAATCCGTCGTATGGTTTCGAGGTCCAGCCGCCGCCAATCATCATAGTGTTGGTCTGCACATTGTCGGAATTGCTCATCACTGCGTTCATCAGGCCGTTCCCGGCTCCGAGCAGCACGATAATCATCAGTATGCCCCAGGCAACAGCTACGCCTGTCAGCGATGTGCGCAGCTTGTTGCGCCGTACCGATTCCCAAATCTCAATAAACAGGTCGCCCATCACTTCATTACTGTTGATGTTCCGAACATCGATGACTTGTGAGCCGAGTTATCCTCTATATCGCCTATCATTCCGTCCTTGATGTGAATGATGCGGTTTGTGCAGTTTGCAACTCCGCTCTCGTGGGTAACGACTATCAAAGTCGCACCTGATTTCTCGTTTATCTGAGTGAGAAGCTCCATAACATCGGCCGAGGTTCTGGAGTCGAGGGCTCCGGTAGGCTCGTCGGCAAGTATTATCTTCGGATTTGTGATAAGCGCACGCGCAATTGCCACACGCTGCTTCTGTCCGCCCGACATTTCGTTCGGGTAGTGCCCCGCCCAGTCGGTCAGTCCTACGCGCTCAAGCATCGCCATCGCCCTTTCGTGACGTTTGCGGCGCGGAACGCCCTGATAGAACAGCGGCAGCTCAACGTTCTCGACAGCGGTTTTGAAGCTTATCAGATTGAATGACTGAAATATGAAGCCTATCATCCGGTTGCGGTAATCGGCGGCCTGACGCTCGCTCAAATCCTTGATGAGTGTCCCGTCTATCAGATATTCGCCCTCGTCATAATTATCGAGTATCCCCAATATATTCAGCAACGTGGATTTGCCCGAGCCTGAAGCTCCCATAATTGAAACGAACTCGCCTTTCTCAATACTGAGATCGATGCCCTTCAGCACGTGGAGCGGCTGCGCTCCGGTATAAGTTTTATGTAGGTTGTGAAGCTCTATCTGCATATATTTTCGCAATAACTACTCATTAGACGATAATGGTCCTCGTTTTGTTGCAAATTAAATTAATAATTTCACAACTTTTTGTCTGCTTAATAAAGTCTTAACATATATTTTGATATTTATCTTACCGTTAGCATATCACTACATAACCCAGAGAAAAGAAAAAAAGTTAAGTTTGCAGGACAAAGTGGATTGAATTTATAAACAAGAATATATGAACAGGATTTTCTGTATGGCCGCAGCTCTGATTTGCGGTTTGAGTATGGCGGCACAGGATGCTGCAAGTCAGGATGAGTATTCCGAGGATTTTCTTAAACCAGTGAAGACATCATCGGTAGAAGTTGTAGAGGCATATGACAACAATGTCCGCAAGCTGTTTATCGGAGACAACAAGTACGAGTTCTCATACATAGTAAAGCCTTCGCTGATGTCAGAGTATTGTCTGGCATACGACAAGGAGGCAGGAGAGCTTGTCTATAAGACTGTAACCGGGAAAAGCGTATGGAGCGTTACACGTGATAATGAGGGAGAGTATTCCGCAGAAGAGACAAAATTAAAAGTGCCGGAGGCTGTGGGAACAAGCCTCAGCACGCTCGTGATGCTTGCCACCGAATCGTCCAGGCTGTATGACCCGGCAAACGATGTGATCGAGCTTGACGGAGTAACCTACGAGTTCGCGCACTCCAACGGCATCACCGCCGAATGCTGGTCACCGCACAACGGCAATTGCAGGCAGTTGGTCGATATGATGGAGACTGTCTGTCGGCAGGTCAGGGAAAACAAGGCCGACGACATTATGAGATTAACGCCGTCGGTCTATGGTCTAATAAATGGCTTCCTTCAGGTAATGCCCGGAAGAACCCTCGAATAAACAGACTATTTCTTACTTGCAGGCTTCAGGCGGATTATTCCGATTGAATTCTCCGGCAGAGTCATCTGGAACGATTTCCTCACTTTGCCGATTTCTTTTGCGTGCGGCACTACAGCCTCGTTGTAGTTGAAGCGGTTTCCACCGCCGAACCCGCCGAACCTGCCGGCAGGAGCCTCTGGCTGGGCACTTGAATAGTAGCTCTGGGCACCCTGATTCTTCACTTTCACATCGTGCGATGTAATGAAATCGACTGTCACATCGTAATAGTTCCTGTTGTCGAGATTGAGAGTCAGATTCTTGTCTATCGCCTCGGAGTTGACGAATTTGATGAAAATCTCGCCAGTCTCACTGTCAATGGTAGGCGATGTGAATACCTTCTCATCAACTTCCTCACCGTTCATCACGGCGCTCATTTGGAATGACTTGTCACCGGCGACCGAGAACAGCTGCTGATAGTAATAGTTGCAGGTGCGCCACAAGCCACGGTTGTCAAACCAGATCAGGTTGCTGTTCCATTTGTTGAAGCCCTTCTTGCAGAACAGCGGAGCATACGCCGCCATCACGACCATATCGGAATTGCGCTCCAGACTGGTCCAGTATGCGGCCTCGGCCATAGCAGAGGCATAGTCGTTGTTGCTGCTGTTGTTGGCGAACTCGCCCACGAACACGCGGGTAGGACGGCTGCGGTCGTAGGTGATGCCCTCGGCACCGCGTACTTTGCCGACATTATAGCGGTCACCGTTGGTATAGAACCACTGGTTGTTGCGATAATAATGCTCATCAACGTATGTATCCTGATACTTGGCGTCAATCTGGGCCATATTCTCGTTGAACTCGCGTCCGTCGGCGGCGGAGCCTGCGGTTGATACGATGATAATATCCGGGTACTTGGCCTTCACCTCGTTGTAGATAATGTCGAAACGTTCCCAGAACTCAGGGCCCTTGTTCTCGTTGCCTATGCCCAGATACTTCAGGTTGAATGATTCGGGGTGACCCATCTCAGCACGCAGTTTGCCCCATTTCGTATCGGTTCCGCCATTGCAGAACTCGATGAAGTCGAGAGCGTCACATACGAATATGTCGTGGAAACGCTTGCGGTCGGCCTCGGTCTCTAGCGGTGCGATGTACTGATGACCGGCGAACTGGCAAGTGACACCGTTGTTCAATACCGGCAGCGGGCTTGCGCCAAGCGACTCGGCCATAAGCAGATACTCGTAGAAGCCTACATACTGCGAGGTCCAGTAGCCCCAGTGGTTGCGGAAGCCGATACGCTCTTCCTCAGGTCCTACTGAGTTCTTCCAGAATGGCTGGCCGAAATAGTTGGTTCCCTCGGATGCGCATCCGCCTGGAAAACGCATAAATGTTGGATGCAGGTCTGCGAGAGCCTCCATCATATCCTTGCGGAACGGACCCATTCTGCCATCCATCCACAATTTGGAAGCCTCGGGCAGCAAAGTCACGAAATCGAGATAGAATGTTCCTGCCTTGTCGGCGATGATAGCCAGACGGCTGTCAACGGAACGCTCGGCCTTCAACTGGCCGGTATATTTCTGCCAGTCGTTCTTCAGACTGCTGATTGTCACGACATTCGAGTTGCGGCGGCCCTTGGAATCCTCAAGATATACGCTTATTGTTCCGGCGTACGATTCGCCCTGTAGATACATAGACAGGTCGTAGCTCACATTTGCCTCGGCGGGTATTGAGGCCACCTGGGTATTGTTCGAGTAATAATTGCCCTGACGCTCGTTTCCGTAAGGGGCAATGCCGTAGCCGTTGGCGGCTATTCCGAATCCTTCACCCGGATTCTCGATATCAAGACGGACGCTGTACTGTTTGTAGCGAAGCTCGTCATCGTACTTGTCGTTTGGGTCGAAATCGTAATAACGCGGCTGGTTCTTTACAAGAGGATGGTCACTGACTACACGTGCAGAGCCTATGGCGCTGTCGCTTTTCACTACTGTCCAGCCGAAAATGATGGTATCGGAATGTGAGAATTCCTTCACATTCGGAGCATCGGGCACATTATAGGCCTGGAACGAGTAGTTCTGGATAAGCTGAGCGCAGATACCGCCGTCAAGCGACTGGTTGATATCCTCGAAGAATATGCCGGCAAGTGTCGGGCTGATGTCAATGCCTTTTTTCTTTGTTTCGAGAGTCAGAGTACGTTCCTCGGCCGGTTTGAAGCCCTGAAGCTGCAGCATCATATCGGCCATACGATAACCCATCAGACGCATTCCCTCGGTATTGAAGTGGAACTGGTCGCCGGTGCTCTCACATCCGATTGATGAGATTACATATCCGTTCTTCATCACCTTTGGAAGATTTGCCAGAACGACTGTGTTGAAGGCGGCGCATGCTCCGCCCTGCTCTGCCTGCTTCAGCTCGCCGGCCAGCAAAGGAATCTCATCGGGATTCAGACCGAGATCCTTGCAGAGATCATCGTGAATCTTCTTCAGACGGCCGCACCACAGCGAGTCATCGGGATTCGATTCACCCTGATGAACCAGCATACCTTTAATTACACCGGACTGCTGGGCAATCTTTGCCATGTCAAGCAGACGCTGGTACGGACTCATGTCATACTCCTTGGCCATATTGACAAGCCATGAACGGCTTGGATCGGCAGCCTCCATGGCCAGATACTCTTCGCAGGCATCCTTGTCCCAAAGTTCCAATTTGGCTCCGGCTACAGAGACGTTGATGACACCCACCCTATACTGCTCGGGCAGATTCTCAATCATCTTTCGTCCAAAGAAGTCAACCGGTCCCATGTTGTTGCTCTGACGGCAAATTGGAGGAACTGCAGTGTACCAGTTGCCCATCTTGCGGTCATAGCGCGGCATGTCAACTGCTGCCATGAACTGGAAGCGCGGGTCATTGAAGTCCTTGTCCTGATCGGCCGGACGTGCACCTGCCTCCATATTGGACTGACCGAAACACAGATAGATGAAGAAATTGGGGTCCTGCTGGGCCTTTGCCGGCAACACGAACAGTATCGCAGCCAGAATGAATGAAAAGCGGAATCTCATAAGTTAGACCCTGTTTTGAAATGTTCGATTAAAAATTTTATGAAAGATTTTCGAGATGAAAATTCGGTTGTTTGAAGGAGCAATGGGGCTCCATTGTGACTGAAAAGAAACGGATTTTTCAGCCGGAAAGATTTTATAAAAGATTAATTGGAACATTTCAAAACAGGTTCTTATCTTTTTGTTTGTTTT
>JAZLKB010000044.1:0-4389 GCA_045597365.1 Bacteroidaceae bacterium
TTGTACGGAGGAAAATCCTTTGGAAGCATGCGCCACTGACATCCTGTTTTAACCAAATACATGATAGCGTTCATAATGTCTCTGAGAGAATATTTTCTCTTTCTATGATTGGGGTCAAGAATATTTTCCGTAATTTGCCACCGTTTACGTTTATCTGCAAGGTTGGTTGGATATTGTCCCATAACTTATTTGATTGGTACCCATAAAGTTATGAATAATATTTCAATTAACCTACTGATATTCAATTATTTATACATCTATATAACACTTATTTTCAAATAAATTTAAACAGCTTCTTATGAAAAAGAAACTTTTTTCTTTGTTTGCTCTGGTCACATTGGCAGTGGGGATAACAGCCGCTGTCAACTATGCGCCAGACAATGCTATGAAATTTGCCGGCAAAAGCAAAAAGGCTGAAATTGCAGCAAGATTTCAAACCGGTCAAATTGTCAATGCTAAACTAAATGCCAACATAAAAGGAGCTGCAGCTCTGTCAGAATCAGCAGACGAAGAATGGGGCGATTGGGAAGCATTTGCTCCCGGTGGCTCTAACGAAGCTACATGGTCTCTCTCTGCATGGCAGCCTGGTAAGTTCTCTGTTAAGACATACGTTCGTACATGCGCCACTGATTCAAACAAGAAGCAGATCAAGTGCGAAGGCTGGGGTGCAGGTGTGTTCACTACAAAAGGCGTTGACATCCTGATTGATTGGAACATAGCGGACAATACCGTTAAAATACCAATGCAAACTACGGGATACTACATCGATCAGTTCGATGACTATTGTGTTATTGGTAGTTTCAAAACTAGTACATACGACCCTGAACAGGGCAAGTTCACAATCTACGTTGGTTATTCTGTTCCGGAGTATTATGTACAGGGAGCGGTCTTCGGAGCCAATAACGAAACGCTGCAGATGGCAGGAGAGTTCAAGGATTACAGTCTCAGTTTCACAAGAGGCACTGTTGATGACTCAACTTCGCCTGTAAAGCAGACTATCAATGTCGTAAACGGCAAAGACAATACAAGCTTCCGTGTTCACACTGATACCTACGAGAACTTTGCTGCAGCTAAAAGTCCTGCTGCATATATAGAATCTATGGCAAAAGCTGACGGTGAAGATCAAACTGGTACCAGCGTAACGTTAGAACTGAAGGGGAGTGTACATGGCATCTACGTCGTTGTCGTTTCCGCATTTGCCAATGGCGAAATGAAGGACTATGGATATGGTATATACGAAGTACATCCGGATTCAGAATGGGAGTCTATCGGTATGCGTCCATATCGCGACGACATCGTGACATCTCTGTATAACTTAGGTTTCTTAGGTCCGGTCTATGATGTCGAGATTCAAAAGCATAAGACTCACAAGGACATCTTCAGAATCAAGAACCCATACGGCCACAACACTCCTTTCAGTCAATATACCACGTTTGAAAATGCATACATCTATCTCAATGCCCAGGATCACGAACAAGTAATTCCCGCATTCTGGTATGGAGAGGGAGAGTTGGGCGCTGATGTCAAAGGTGGCGCACCAGTATATCTGCGTTGGTACGAAGATGACAAATGCGGCACGTACGATGGTTACGTCATTACATTCCCCGCGAAGTCACTTGAATCCAATGGCTACTTAGTAAACACCAAAGGTTATTTCCGTGCTGTCATCAATTTCAAAGACCCTGTCCTTGTATTTGAAAAATATGTTACGTCAGTTCTTGCAGGTGAAACAGTAAGTATTATTTCCGACAACACTTTCACAACCCCAAAATTTGAGTCTCTGACTCCGGAGATTGCAACTGTTAACTCCAAGGGCGTTGTAACAGGCGTTGCTCCTGGGACGGCAAAGATTAAGGTAACCCAGGATGCAAAACTCGAATTCAACGCTATAGATACTACGGTGGAAATCACAGTAAGAAAGAATGATTTTGTTTATGGCGACTTCGTATTCAACACCGACAAAGGCCTTGCAGCCTTAGGCATTACAAAACCAGCGACTTCCGGAAGTCTTATGCTCGGAAATACCGTACTGAAAAGCGGAGTGGTAGAACTATCGTTTACCGATGGTATTCGAGAATCACAAAAAACGCGCATCAAGAACTCATCAGGCACTACTGACCTTCGCTTATATCAAGATGGAGGTTCATTTACCGTTACTGTACCAGACGGATACAGCATTGTACATATTGACTTCACAGGCAAAGTTTGCAACCTGTTCGGTCAGGAAGGCGAGTTTTCAACGTACACAAAGACCCGTTCAGCATGGGAAGCCCCAATGGGTGCACATACTACAAGCAAGACCTTTGAAATCGGCGGCACCACTCAGTTTAACGAAATCAAGGTTAGGGTTAACCCTCCAGCAGATCCGACAGGTATCCATGAAATCAACGACTGCTCAACTGTAAATGATGAAATCATCTACAACTTGCGTGGTCAGGAGGTATCAACCATGCGCGCAGGTGATGTTTACATCATTAACGGAAAGAAGTACATCGCAGAGTAATTGCATAAACCAATCTACAAAAAACCGTCTCCCAACATCATACCGGGAGACGGTTTTTTATTGCTGCAGCCTTGATTGGCGAGATTTACTCGTCAGCCTCTTCGAGTTCACCACCGGTAGGGTCTTCTCCTGTGCTCAAATATTCATCCAGAAAGCACGAAGGCTTCCGATGCGGATACGGTAAACGTTGTCATACCCGACAAGTTTCTTGCAGACGGTGATTTCGTCCAGAACAGTAATGTACCGTCAAATCCATCCGCTGATAAAGACATACTGCGCGAATACGGACGAGTTCCAGGAGTGTTGAAAGTGCTATCTGGCACTCTTCATGCCTGAGATGTCATAATATTCATCTCCCTTCACAATGATAATATGTCCGTCAATGAGTGTCTTACTGGTGCTGTATGTGCTATTGGTAGCAGTCTCGACCTTTGTGATGGACATGGTGTGGGCCTTCCAGGCATCAGGAATGCCGTATCCGTAATCGCTGTCCGGAGTATCATAATGGTCGGCTGAGCGTATTATGCGCCAGCGGATCTGCTGAGCTGTCTCATCCGGATGGGCAGACCACAGGCAAGCTGCCAGACCTGCTGTAAGCGGGCAGGCGTACGATGTTCCGCTACCGGTTCGAAGTGAGTCTGTATTCGCATTCAATATCGTGACCTGACTGCCGAAAGCGCATACATCGGGCTTTATTCTGCCATCGGACGCTGGCCCGCGTGACGAGAAATCAGTGACTTTCCTGTTATGATAGACAGCACCTACTGTAAGGATACTGTCCGCATCGGCCGGAGTAGTTATGTAGTGCCACTCCTTTTTCCCTTCGTTTCCAGCGGAGACGCAGAGCAGCATCCCCTTACTGGCTGCGATTGCAGCAGCGCGTGACGGACGTGTTGACTTACCGTCCATATCCTGATATGTGTAATTCATATCCTGGTTGTCGAAGACATAGTATCCCAGTGATATAGATGCGATGTTAACGCCAAGGCTGTCCGCCAGCTCTAGTGCGGCCACCAGATTGTCGCCTTCCTTAGGGCTCTCCGTATCGCATTCTTCGGAGCGTATCATGTAGTAGCAGGCTTTAGTGGCAGAGCCAAGAAAATCGTCGCGTACAGCAGCAATGAGGCTCAGACAGGCAGTACCGTGGAAGCCCTTGTCACCGAAGAAATCGTATTTGTCGTCCGTAAAGTCATAATGCCCGAGTATCTGTTCACGGATAGGGTCGAAAGCGGTGACGGAGTCTGCGTTCTGGAATCCGCCGTCAATTACCGCCATATGTATGCCCTGGCCCTGAAAGCCAGCCTTGTGCAGTGGCGGCAGATTGTACAGCTTAAGCTGCTGGAGTGCTCTGCCGTATATGGCGGTATCGCTCCCGACTGGTGCCTCAATATCAGGATTTTTGTCTATAGATGCTCTTTGTTGATGTGATTCATCGCGCGTAAGTTCAATATCCTTGATGAAACTGCATGCCTTCAGACTTGCCAGAGTGACGCTGTCCTCAAAAATGCTCACAGTGGCACCGTTTAACCAACGGCTGGTGTGCATTACCGTAGCTCCCAGTGAGCGTACACTGTCCAGATAAACAGGACTGACGGCATAGTCTAGTGAGTCAATTTCAATGTTCCACATGGTGCGTTGCTCTATCGCGCGCTCTCCCAATGCGACGTGATCACTTCCGTTCTTGTCTGTGAAACTCAGAAAGTAGATGAAAAGAATTGAAAGAAAATTCATTTTGCTTTATTTTTAGTAAATCTTAAAAAATAACCTGTGATAGTTTTGAATCATATAAAGCACTCTGTGAGCCCCTTGAAAACGGGGCCAAGACGCGCTTTTTAATAAGCCTCAAAATCATCACAAAATTTGAGTTAAATAATTGAATATCAATT
>JAZLKB010000045.1:0-50530 GCA_045597365.1 Bacteroidaceae bacterium
GAGGCATTGTACTCATATCGCATTGTCCTGGCTGATTCCAGTTTATCCTCCGGGTTAGCTTCGGACAAGGATCGGACCTCATACTTCTTTCTGGCGATGGAAGCCATTATTGTAAATAGTTCATCGTCAGTAACATAGTAAAAAGAGGCCGTGGCGAAGGTTCCGGGCCAGATGGAAGCCAAACGTGTTTTCAACTACCCTTATGAGGCCCTGGAAGAGATCGTTTGTAACGCCTTTTATCACCGCGATTACCGCGAACACGAGCCTGTAAACATCGTCATTGAGCCCGATTTTATCTCTGTATCCAATGTCGGCGGCCCTGACCGTGCAGTAAAGATGGAAGATTTCGAGTCAGGCACTCCGAAGCCTCGCCGCTATCGCAACCGCCGTCTCGGCGACTTCCTGAAAGAATTGGATCTTACCGAAGGCAAATCCACCGGCATTACCACCGTCCGCTCCAAGCTCAAGAGCAATGGTTCTCCGGCTGCCATCTATGAATTCGATGAAGAAAGGACATATTTCAGCGCCACAGTGAAGATTCATCCGGAGTTCCCGAGAGAGGGTGAGAGCCAAAATGTCCCTCAAATTGTCGTAGATAATGTCGTAGATGAATTAACTGA
Organism: Bacteroidaceae bacterium; assembly: GCA_045597365.1. Taxonomy (GTDB): domain Bacteria; phylum Bacteroidota; class Bacteroidia; order Bacteroidales; family Bacteroidaceae; genus Colenecus. Next base: position 621 of record JAZLKB010000045.1, read on the forward strand.
TAGACAACGAGATATCCTAAAAATACTTAGCCACCCTGTCGCAGATGGTGTCGTAGATAGCAATGCCGAAAATGCCAGCACATTGGCAATGAAATTATCTGTCACGCCAAGAACTATCCAGCGAGATCTGGCAAAACTTCAGAAGAAAGGAAAGATAGTACATGTAGGCCCAGATAATGGAGGACATTGGGAGGTCATCAAATAGCTAGGTACTGTTTCAAAAAGTGTGTGGGTACATATACTAAAAATCCCCTCATTGTTAAGGTCCTGTCACATCTGTCCTGGGTCGAGGATTTCGGTTCCGGCAAACGAAATATTAAGAAGTATGCGCCACTATACTTCCCAGGTTATAAAGTTGGCATTAAGAGTGGTCAGCAATTTGAGTTTTCAATAACCTATCAGGACCTGACAGGTCAAGTAGGACAACTTCTTAATATCATCGGAAACGATATGCTATCCACGAGCGAGATGATGAGTCGTCTCGGGCTGAAGGGCCGTGATAATTTCAGAATATCATACCTTGCACCAGTTAATGACTTGTTTGGAAGAGACCCAAGAACTCGGTTTTACCATTTAATATTTTGCAAAATATTTCGCAATAAGGTTGATGATATATACCTTTGAACGTGTATTCTTGCAATATGAATTTATAGGATATTATGACAAAGCGTATATATCTGTGCCTTGCGCACATGAGTGAGGAGGGACTGGAGCAGAAGTATATAAAAAAGGCGTTCGACGACAATTATGTTGTACCGCTGGGACCGAATGTGACTCAGTTTGAGAATGAGCTGGCGCATTTTGTGGGGCAGGACAGCAGGGTCGTGGCGCTTTCGGCGGGAACGGCTGCCGTGCATCTGGCGCTTATCGGATGCGGTGTCGGCCCCGGTGACGAGGTTTGCGTGCAGAGCTTTACGTTCTGTGCATCGTCGAACCCTATTGCTTATCTGGGGGCAAGGCCTGTGTTCATCGATTCTGAGCCTTCTACCTGGAATATGGATCCGGAGCTGCTTGAGGCTGCCATCATAGACCGCAAGGCCAGGACGGGCAGATATCCCAAGGCTATTGTGCCGGTGGCGCTTTACGGTATGCCCTACGACTGCGAACGCATTATGGCCATAGGCCGTAAATATGGGATACCTGTGATTGAGGATGCCGCCGAGGGTTTTGGCTCGCGTTTCCGTGGGCAGGTACTGGGAACGTTCGGTAAATATGGCGTGCTTTCGTTCAACGGCAACAAGATGATTACGACTTCGGGCGGCGGAGCTCTGATATGCCGTAATGAGGCTGATTGCCGCAATGCCGCTTTCTATGCCACTCAGGCCAGGACGGGTTATCCGTATTACCAGCACGAGCATATAGGCTACAACTACAGGATGAGCAATGTCTGCGCGGGTATCGGCATCGGGCAGATGTCGGTGGCCGATGCGCATATCGCCCATCACAGACACGTGCAGGCTCTTTACGGGGAGCTGTTGTCGGGAATATCCGGAGTGCAGCTTCATTGCCAGCCCGAGGGCGGGTATGAGTCAAACTTCTGGCTCTGTACCTTCACTCTTGATCCTGATGTCCGCGTGAAGGGCCAGGAGAATGCTTATAATAAGGTGATGACCAAGGCTGTGGGCGGTGCCGCCGGTGTCATTGAGATTCCCGACAGCGCGGTTACCGATTGCCAGCCGAACGATAACGTCGAGGCGTTGCGTATGTATATGGATGCCGCCCAGGTCGAGGTCCGTCCGCTGTGGAAGCCTATGCACAGGCAGCCGGTCTATTGCGATGGTGCCGTGGCGCGGAATATTGATAATAAAGATGTGGTATGTCTTGAAGGCCCTAAGATGGTGGCTTATGTGAATGGCGTGAGCGAGAGTCTGTTCAAAGTTGGAATGTGCCTTCCGTCGGGTCCCTGTGTGACTGACGATGATGTGCGGTACATTGTAGATTGCATCAGGGACGCGATTGACTGCTGATATTGGAAATTTTTATCAAAAGATTTTTGGTCAAAGTGATATTTATTGTTCAAAAAGTGTACATTTGCATAAATTTAAGAGTGAATGGCAGAGAATACTAATACTAATGGTCAGGTACCTCAGATAGTTGTGAGGCAGATTCAGCAATCTGATCCTGTAGATTACAGAGAGTTTTTCGAGTTTATTTGGCGTCTGAGATATTGGATGCTGGCATCGGTCGCCGTGGCGGTGGCGTTGGGCATGCTTTTCCTCAGGGCCCAGACTCCGGTGTATGAGCGCTCTGCCTGGATAATGCTGAACGGCAACGACGGCAGCAATACCGAGCAGGCTCTGCTGTCCGAGCTGACAGGATTGTCTTCGGGAACAAGAAAGATTGACAACGAGGTCTTCATATTGAAAAGCCCGTCGCTGATGACCAGTGTAGTGAAGAAGCTGGGCATCAACAAACGCTATTTTGAATATTGTCTGCCATTCGGCGAGCACGTATCGGCAAAGCACAATTTCCTGACCAGAAAGCAATACGAGTTTTACAAGGATTCTCCGTTCGTTGTCGATATGACCACTGGAGAGAATAACGGCGATGCAATCGCAGAATTGCCTGCATCGGTCATACTCGTGTTCCACGATTGCAACGGCAAGAGCTTCGTGATAGACGAGCTGCTGGTTGAAAAACAGACTGTATCACTGGAATCGAAAGCGCATGAGTACGGCAAGGTGTTCACGGTCAATGACTTGAAGATGTGCGTGTCGCTTACGGGCGAGCAACCGATGCTGGACGGCAGCTGGTATATGTATTCATACACAGCTCCTTTCGGTTGCGCGCAGTCATTCCTGCAGAATCTTACGGTGACTGTCGATGGAACCAAGACGATGAAGGGCGACGTTGTCACAATGAAGATGCGTGACACCAAGAAACAGCGTGCCGAGGATATCCTGAATTCTTTGTATATGGAGACCAACGCCCAGGCAAAGGCATACAAGAATCTTACGGCTTACAATACCATCCAGTTCATTGACCAGCGTCTTGGCGAGCTGGCGGCCGATCTTGGCGATGCCGAGGGCAATGTCCAGCGGTATCAGGCTACCAATGTGGTGCTCAATATCGAGTCGCAGAGCCAGTTGGCTATGAATAATGATATGTCTTATCAGAACCAGCTGGTCGAAGTCCGCCTGCAGCAGAAGATTCTGAATATGATATCGGACTATCTGGACGCGAGCGATGCCGACGGCTATAAGGTTATTCCGTCGGATGTGGGCTTGAAGGATGCAAGTCTGAACTCTGTCTTAGGCCGTTACAACGAGATGGTTGCCGAGCGTAACCGTCTGCTGGCCATCTCGAGTGAGAACAACCCGCGCGTGCTGAGTCTGAATTCACAGCTCGATGACAGCAAGAACAGCATAAAGGTGTCTATCAGCAACCTGCGCTCCGTGCTGGGAATCAGGGAGAGTGATTTGCAGCAGACATTGTCTTCGAGCAAGATACGTATGTCGTCCATTCCGCAGAAGCAGTTCGCGGTACAGCAGTTGAGCCGTAAGATTGACATCATCGAGCCGTTGTATCTGCTGCTTCAGCAAAAGCGTGAGGAGGCCCAGATTTCAATGTACTCGCAGATGGATAACTTCCGCTTGGTTGAGCAGGCTTTCGGTTCGAAGGTTCCGGTCAGCCCCAGCGCGAAGAAAATCCTGCTGCTGGCATTCCTGCTGGGTCTTTGCATTCCGCCTTTTGTGGTATGGGCACGTATGCAGCTTAGAACGAAAATCGAGACCAAGAAGGATATTACCGACAAAATCAAGACTCCGGTTCTGGGCGTGTTGCCCCATAAAAAGGAAACGGACGGTGCGTTGGTCCAGGCCAACTCGCGTGACGCGATTTCCGAGTCGTTCCGTATGCTGCGTTCGAATCTGCATTTTATGCCGGGAGTGAAGGTTATACAGGTAACATCGTCAATGCCGGGCGAGGGTAAATCGTATGTGGCATCAAACCTGGCGGTTACGATTGCCCGTGGCGATAAGCGGGTGCTGCTGATAGGAATGGATATACGCAAGCCGGTGCTGCGGAAGATTTTCCCTGAATTAAAGCCCGATAACAAGAATACAGTGACAGGCTGGATGATCAACACCGATGCCGACATAAATCTGGATGCGATGGTTTGCAGGACACAGATTCCGGGCCTCGATATCATTACGGCAGGTCCTGTCCCGCCGAATCCTACCGAGCTGCTGCTCAAGTCGGATATAGGGGGCTTTATAGCTCATTTCCGTGACAAGTACGATTATGTGGTGATTGACACCGCTCCATATCTGCCAGTGTCCGACTCGTCCATTATCAACAGCTTTGTAGATGCTACACTGTATGTTATACGTGCCGGTGTCACCGATTTGAAATTGCTGAACGAGATAAACGAGGCCATCAAGAGCGAGACGAAGCCTATCAGGAATGTGAGCCTGCTGCTGAACGACTTTGACATTACGGCACGCCGCTACGGTTACGGATATGGCTACGGTTACGGCTATGGCCATGGCTATGGTTACGGCTACGGATATGGTTACGGTTACGGATATGGTTACGGTTACGGCTATGGCTACGGCTATGGAACCGGTGATGAGACCGATGGAGACGATGAGCCGCAAGACAAATCCGGACATCAGCACCATCTTCACAGACCGGATTTCCTGAAGAAATTGGGCGGGAAAACCCCGACTGAGGCAAAAACGAAAAAGACCAGATAGATATTCCGCGATGTCTGTTCCTGAAAAAATAAGGGCATTACGCGACTGTATGCGCGAGTGGGGGTGGAGCGTGGCTGTAATAGTCGGCCAGGATCCGCACAACAGCGAATATACTCCTTTGCGCTGGTGTCAGCGTGAGTATATAAGCGGCTTTACAGGCTCGGCAGGGGTTGTTGTAGTAACACCCGGTCATGCCGGTCTGTGGGTAGATTCGCGCTATCATATTCAGGCTGAGCGTGAGCTGGCAGGTTCGGGAATGGAATTGCACAGGATGGTCTCGGTCGAGGACGCCGAGTGGATGGGCTGGATTGCCGAAAATATGCCTGCCGAGGGCATCGTGGGCGTTGACGGCTTGTGTATGAGCCGCTCCGAAGCGTCGCAGCTTAGGGCTATGATTGCCCCGAAGTCGGGTGTAGTTGTATCGCGCCCCGATTTTCTGGATGCCGTATGGCCTGACCGCCCATCGCTTCCCAAAGACCCGGTGCGCCTGCATCTGCCGCAATTCTCGGGTCGCAGCACAGACGACAAGCTTGCCTGGCTGCGTGGGGTGATGTCGCAGAAGGGCTGCAGATATGCTCTCGTTACAACTCTCGACCAGATTGCCTGGCTGTTGAACATACGCTCGAACGACATTGAATACTGCCCGGTGGTGATATCGTACGCCGTGGTTACTCCCGATGCCGTGGCGCTGTTTGCCGACAAGTCGAAATTCGGTGCCGATGTGACTGCGGCTCTGATAGGCTGCGGTGTGGAATTGTACGGGTACGGCGAGGTGTCGTCATACATACGGTCTATGAATCCCGAAGGCTGTATGATGATTGATCCCGACTCATTGAACTTCGAGCTTGGAAAGGCTGTCGATGATGTGTTCGGCAGGAATGTCGTGAGCTGCGGATCGCCCATCGACTTGGAGAAGTCAATAAAGAATGATATTGAGATAGCGGGTTTCCGCAAAGCATATATTAAAGACGGTGTGGCTCAGACACGCTTTTATCACTGGCTGTTCAGTGCTTTGGAGGCGGGAGAGTGCATTACCGAGGCCGATGCCGCCGACAAGCTTCACGAGCTGAGGGCTCAGGATCCTGATTTCCTGGACGAGAGCTTCGAGACGATATCGGCATATCAGGAGAATTCGGCTCTGCCTCATTATTCGACTGTACGCGGCAAGGATGCCGTGCTGAGACCGCGCGGACTGTATCTGAATGACAGTGGCGCGCACTACAGCTGTGGCACGACCGATATTACGCGCACAGTGCCGCTGGGGCCTTTATCCCGGCTGGAGCGCGAGGATTATACCATTGACCTCAAGGCGATGATTGACCTTGCGATGGCTGTGTTCCCCGAGGGTACTCCAGGCTGCCGTCTGGATGCCGTGGCACGCCGTCCGCTCTGGCAGACTATGCGGAATTTCGGCCACGGCACAGGTCACGGCGTGGGGAATGTGCTTTCGGTGCACGAAGGCCCTCAGTCAATACGCCAGAATCTGAAGGCGCAGGCTTTGCAACCCGGTATGATTACTTCGGACGAGCCCGGCATTTACCGTGAGGGCTTTCACGGAGTACGCCATGAGAATATGCTGCTATGCGTGCCGGCAGGCACTAACGAGTTCGGGTCGTGGCTCGCTTTCGAGACTTTGACCTGCACATGGATTGAAACATCGGCTGTCATTGCTGAAATGCTTGACCGTGCCGAGCTTGAATGGCTGAACAATTTCAACAGCCATGTCTATGAGACTCTCAATCCGCTGCTTGACGAGAGTGACGCAAAGTGGCTTTATAAACGGACAGTACCTTATAAATTCTAATATTTAGTGTTATGGATCAATCTAAAATTGACATGTTCCTCATGTCGCATGTGAACAGATTTCCTTCGGAGAGAATTCCTGTAGTTGTAGAGGCTTTAAGGAATACTTCGGAAAAAAGATTTGCGTTTTTAAGTGCTATCAAGTACGAAGACCCTGTAAAGATGCTGTTAGTCTCAATCTTTCTTGGGACGTTTGGCGTTGACCGTTTCATGATGAATGAAAATGCTCTTGGAGTCCTGAAACTGCTTACTTTAGGTGGCCTTGGCATATGGACGGTAGTTGACTTTCTTAATATAAAGGATAAAATCCGTCGCGCCAATCTGACCAAGCTCCTGGTCTTTTCCGACTCAATGAGCCTATTGTATCACGACTAATACCCCGCAGCCGTCAAGCCGGAGGCTTCTTTTGCGAAGCAAAATAAAAAAAGCTCAGTTTCCTGAACTTTAAATTTGGTACAGTTTGTAGGAACTGTAAAAGTGGTTGTTTCATGGTACCTCCGCTGGGAATCGAACCCAAATTATTGAAAATTAGAATACGGCGCAGCCGTCAAGCCGGAGGCTTCTTTTGCGAAGCAAAATAAAAAAAGCTCAGTTTCCTGAACTTTAAATTTGGTACAGTTTGTAGGAACTGTAAAAGTGGTTGTTTCATGGTACCTCCGCTGGGAATCGAACCCAAATTTAAAGTTTAGGAAACTTCCGTTCTATCCATTGAACTACAGAGGCTGCCTTCTTCGGTAATCGTCTGCAAAGATAGTGTATTTAACCGTATTAAACAAATAGCTGGCAATATCTGAATGATGTTTTGCCAATCTTGTTCTTATTCTTAAAACTTGGTAAGTTTTTGGGAAATAATAGCAAAACTATTTGTAATTTTGCCAAAATGTGTAAATTGGGTTACTACCGATATGCTGAACGATATTATACTGTCAGGACTGATTAATCTCTTTGCGTTGTTCGGTTCGCGCAACAAGGTTGATGACTCCGGTGCGGAGAAGCTGCTGGACAATTATCTGGGACGCTATCTCGGACTCAGGAACTTTCAGTCGTACAAGGATTTGTACAAAGATTTGCTGACGTTCTACGCCGATGGCGACTTGATAGATAAGGAAACTGTAGTCCGTCAGATCTGCGATAAGATAAAGGACAAACTTGAGGCGGGCGAGCGCAAGATGGTGCTGCTCCGTCTGATGGAGTTCTGTATGATATCGCCCGACTCGTTCGACTCGCAGAGCCCTGTCTTCACACAGATGGCTTCGAATTTCGGCGTTGACGGGGATCTGTATTCCGATTTCTGCGATTTTGTCTATGACAGGGACGGCCGAAATGTGCGCCGGCACGAGTTCGCGGGTTACAAGGGTCACGTAAAGACGCTTTGGATCCAGTCTGACAACAAAATGATATTCTCGTACATCGGCCAGGATGATGTTTTGTTCGATGATGTGCTGCTTACTCCGGGAATATTCCAGGTGTGGCATGTGAGCGGAGTGCTGAAGAACCACAAGGGTGCGCCGGTATATTTCTCGCAGGTCCGTCAGGCATACGAGGGCGAGACAGCCGAGCGCATAGTCTATAGCATACGCGATGTGAATTTCCGCTTCCCGAACAGCAATAACGGTCTTCATAATTTGTCGATGACGCTTATGGGCGGTGAGCTGATGGCTATAATGGGCGGAAGCGGTGCCGGAAAGACTACATTGCTGTCGATTCTGAACGGTTCGCTGAAGCCTCAGAGCGGAAGCCTCACAATAAACGGCCATTCAATCGATGAGCCCGAGGCGAGGGCTCTGATCGGATTTGTGCCGCAGGATGACTTGCTGATAGAGGAGCTTACCGTTTATCAGAACCTGTATTATACCGCCAGGCTGTGCTTTGACGGAATGAGCGAGGAGGAGCTGGACCGCAGGGTCGTCAGCCTGCTCCGCGACTTGGGCTTGGACAAGGCGAAGGATCTTGTGGTAGGCTCGCCGTTGAACAAAACTATATCGGGCGGTCAGCGCAAGCGTCTGAATATCGCGCTTGAACTGATTCGCGAGCCGTCGGTTATTTTCCTTGATGAGCCGACTTCGGGCTTGTCATCGTCGGATACCGATAATGTGATGGGTCTGTTGAAGGATCAGACGTGCCACGGCAAGCTTGTCGTGCTGAATATTCACCAGCCGTCGAGCGATGTGTATAAGCTGTTCGACCGCCTGTGCCTGCTCGATCTGGGCGGCTATCCGGTGTTCGATGGCAATCCTATCGATGCTGTGACCTATTTCAAGACAGCGGCGAACTATGCCGACGGTGATACCAGCACGTGCCCTACTTGCGGCAATGTGAATCCCGAGACTGTCCTGAATATAATCAATGAGAAAGCGCTGGATGATACCGGACATCTGAGCACCGAGCGAAAGGTCAGCCCGGAGCAGTGGCACGATATGTATCTTGAGAACAGGGTGGTGGCTGAGGCACCGGCTACGTCGGTGATTCCGCAATCCAGCCAGAAGAAACCTTCGGCATTCTCGCAGATGGGTATCTATCTTGAAAGAAACATCAAGGCAAAGCTCACCAATCTGCAATATATACTGATAACGCTGCTTGAGGCTCCGCTTCTGGCAGTCATCTGCGGTCTGCTCACACGCTATGCTCCGCCCGAAGGCTACTCGGTGATGGACAATAAGAATATGGTCAGCTATTTCTTCATGGCTATTATCGTTGCCATATTCATCGGTATGAGCGGAAGTGCCGAGGAAATCATCAAGGACCGTGTGCTGCTCAAACGTGAGAAGTTCCTGGATTTGAGCTATCCGGCATACATCTGGAGCAAGATTATTTTTGCAGCCGGCGTATCGCTGGTGCAGACTGCCTTGTTCATCGTTGTGGGCAATCTTATTATGGGACTTCACGGAATGTTCCTGATGTGGTGGATGATTCTGTTCGTGTCGGCCCTGCTCTCAAGCCTGATTGGATTGTTCCTGTCACAGTGCCTGAATTCGGTAGTGGCTATATATATCACGATTCCTATACTGCTTATCCCGCAGATTCTGCTGTGCGGCCTTGTGGTGTCGTTCTCCGATTTGAACGGTAACAGCAAGACTGACAATGTTCCTGTTATCGGTGATGTGATTCCGTCGCGCTGGGCATTCGAGGCTCTGGCTGTGGGTACTTACAGGTATAATGACTACGAGAAGCCGTATTTCGATATGGACAAGGAGCGTTTCCAGGCTATGTACTACAGGGAGACTTTCATCTACGAGCTGGAGTCGCATCTGGAGACCATTCAGGACGATGCCCGCAAGGGTAATGAGACTTCACCTGTCCATATGGAGGTGCTGCGCAATGAGATTCCCGCTTTGGCGGCTGTTTGCGGAATGAAACCTTATAGCGGCAATTTCGATTATGAGTCGGTGACAGCATATCTGAACGAGGCCAAGGAGATTCTTGCCGAGGTCTGCAACAGGGTGACTTTGCAGAAGGACAATCTGCTGGGGCAGGATATCAAGACATACGGCAAGGATGAGATGCTTAAGCTGAAACGTGCCAACTGCAACATCAAACTTGAGGAGTTTGTTACGGGTGGCGATACCGACAAGACTCTGCTTGTTGTTGACGGGCACATAGTTCCGCAGATAGGCAGGATATTCCTGACTCCCAAGAGCAGGAACGGCCGTGCTCCGTTCTACAGTTCGGTGAAGGTGCTTGGCGATAAGCCGATTCCGACGCTGTGGTTCAATATGGCGGTGCTTTTGCTGATGTGCGTGCTGTTTACGGTTCTACTGATGTTGAATATTCCCGATAGAAAGAAGAAATAATATTATTAATTACTTAACAATCAAAACAATGAAGAAATTTTTATCTTACGTTTCCATTGCGGCTCTGGCTGTCTGCGTGTTGTCATGTGGCGGTAACAAGAAAGCAAAGCAGGCTGAGGCTGAGGCACCGGCTGAGAAGTCAATGGTTGAGCAGCAGCAGGAAGAGTACATCAAGATGCAGATTGACAGCCTTTCAGCCGAGATGCTGAGACTCAAACCTCTGGATTTTGTTAAAAAGACCAATGATGGCAGCATCGTTCTGACTGACAAGGAGAAACAGGTAAAGCCCGAGTATCTTGTCTCAGCATCGGCCATCAACGATCTTCAGACTCTGTCACAGAAGTATCGTGCTGCGGCACTTATTTATGTTGACAAAGAGGTCGCCGATCTGTATGAGATGACATCGACTGTATCGGATTATGATAAGGCTTTGACCAAGTTGTATCTTGATATCAACGATCCGAAACTGAAGGAAATCTTCTCAAGTGAGGAGACTGCCGAGGCTATGGACGCATTCTACCAGGCTTGCAAGAGCAATGGCCGTACTCATTTCTTCTGGGATGTCTGCGCTGCTGCTATTGTTGAGCACATCTACATCGCATCACAGAACTCCGAGAAGTTCCTGGCTTCGTTCGACGATGACTCTGCTTCTGAGTTCACACTTCAGATTGCTCTTCTGACAATCGCAATCAACGATCTTGCCGAGATCAATCCTGAATATACCGAGATTAACGAGGCTCTTCAGCCACTTGGCGTAATCAACGCCATCAGTGTTGATCAGTTCCGTGAGCAGCTTGCCGAGGTTAAGTCGGAGGTTGCTTTGTCACGTGCTGCTCTCCTCAAGTAAAACTTGGGATAGGCGATAGAGACAGCAACTGGCCCTGCCGCATGTATGCGGCGGGGTTTGTTGTATAAATATGCCTGCTCTGTATAATAATTATGCGGAAATACCGGTTGTTCATTTTATTTATTATGCAAAACTGTATCACGGTATTTATGTTTGCTGTAAATTTGCATAAAATTTAGATTATACCTTTTATAATAATAAAAATGACGGTAAAGGAATTGGAAGACGTTGTTGTCCGCTTTTCGGGCGATTCCGGCGATGGAATGCAGCTGGCTGGCAACATTTTCTCGACTGTCTCGGCTACAGTCGGAAACAGTATCTGCACATTTCCTGATTATCCTGCCGACATACGCGCCCCGCAGGGCTCGCTGACAGGTGTCTCAGGTTTTCAGGTGCATATCGGTGCGGGAAAAGTGTTCACACCGGGTGACAAATGCGATGTTCTTGTTGCGATGAATCCTGCTGCGCTCAAGACGCAGTACAAGTTCTGCAAGCGCGATGCTGTGATTATTACAGACAGCGATTCGTTCGGCCAGAAGGACCTTGAGAAGGCAGAGTTCAAGACTGCAAATCCTTTCGAGGAGATGGGCATAAAGAACACTGTGATAGAGGCTCCTATCTCATCGATGTGCAAGGAGAGTCTTAAAGACAGCGGTATGGATGTGAAGTCTATGCTCAAGTGCCGCAATATCTTTGCCGTAGGCTTGGTGTGCTGGCTTTTTGACCGCAAGCTTCAGGTTGCCGAGGAGATGCTAAGGAATAAGTTCGCAAAGAAACCCGAGGTTGCTGCTGCCAATATTAAAATACTGAACGACGGTTACAATTACGGCCATAATGTCGATGCCGGTGGCGCGACTGTATATCGTATAGAGTCGTCGGGCAAGGAGAAGGGGCGTTATATGGATATCAACGGCAACAAGGCTACGGCTTACGGCCTGATGGCTGCTGCCGAGAAGGTAGGGCTCAGACTTTATCTTGGCTCATATCCTATCACTCCTGCCACTGATATCCTGCACGAGCTGTCAAAGCATAAGTCTCTTGGCGTTATCACAGTCCAGTGCGAGGACGAGATTGCCGGATGCTCATCGGCTTTAGGTGCGTCATATGCAGGTGCTCTTGCAGTAACTACTACATCAGGTCCCGGTATCTGCCTCAAGAGCGAGGCTATGAATCTGGCTGTAATTGCTGAGCTGCCTCTGGTTATTATCGATGTGCAGCGAGGCGGCCCATCGACAGGACTTCCTACCAAGAGCGAACAGACCGATTTGCTGCAGGTGCTGTTCGGCCGTAACGGTGAGAGCCCTATGCCTGTTATCGCAGCTACTACTCCTACCGATTGCTTTGATGCCGCATACGATGCCTGTAAGATTGCCCTTGAGCATATGACTCCTGTGGTGCTGCTTACGGATGCTTTCATAGCCAACGGTTCGTCGGCTTGGAAACTTCCTGATTTGAATGACTATCCGTCTATAAATCCGCCGTTTGTCACTCCTGATATGGCTGGCGACTGGACTCCGTATAAGCGCAATCCTGAAACAGGCGTACGCTATTGGGCGCGTCCCGGCACCGAGGGCTTTATGCACCGTATAGGCGGTCTTGAGAAGAGTGCTGCCACGGGAGCCATTTCGAATGACCCGCAGAATCACCACAATATGGTGAAGGCCCGTATGGACAAGGTCGCAAAGATTCAGGTTCCGGACCTTGAGATTGAAGGCTGCGCGGACGCAGATCTGCTGGTTGTAGGCTTTGGAGGTACATACGGTCATTTGCGTGCTGCTGTCGATGCTATGAATGCTGATGGCAGGAAGGTTGCTCTGGCTCATTTCAAGTATCTGAATCCGCTTCCTGCGAATACCGAGGCTGTTCTGCGTAAGTATAACAAGGTGGTCGTAGCCGAGCAGAATATGGGCCAGCTGGCCGCATATTTGAGAATGAAGTTCGAAGGACTGCATCTTGAGCAGTTCAACGAGGTTAAAGGTCAGCCGTTCCAGATTCAGACGCTGATTGAAAGTTTCAATGAAATTTTAAATAAGTAAGATATGGCAGAGGAATGTAAATTTACGGCACAGGATTATAAGTCGGGTCAGCCACGTTGGTGTCCTGGCTGCGGTGATCACGCTCTTCTGGCTGCCTTGCACAAGGCTATGGCCGATCTTGGAGTCGCTCCGCACAATATCGCGGTTATATCCGGTATCGGTTGCTCGTCGCGTCTGCCATATTATATGAATACTTACGGCTTCCATACTATACACGGACGTGCTGCCGCGATAGCTACAGGCGCAAAGATTGCAAATCCCGATCTCACAATCTGGCAGATTTCGGGCGACGGCGACGGTCTGGCTATTGGAGGCAATCATTTTATTCACGCTATGAGGCGTAATATCGACCTCAATATGATTCTGTTGAACAACCGCGTCTATGGACTTACGAAGGGGCAGTATTCGCCCACCTCACTGCGTGGCTTCGTAAGCAAGTCGTCACCTTACGGCACGGTCGAGGATCCGTTCCGTCCGGCAGAGCTTTGCTTTGGCGTCCGCGGACATTTCTTTGCCCGCTGCGTAGCTGTCGATGCTCCGGGTGCTGTGGAATGCCTCACAGCGTCGGCCCGCCATAAGGGTGCTGCTGTTACCGAGGTGCTTCAGAACTGCGTGATATTCAATGATGGAACTCACGCCGATGTATATACCAAGGAGGGACGCTCAAAGAACGCCATTTATCTGAGGCACGGACAACCGATGCTGTTTGGAGAAAACAACGAGTTCGGACTGATGCAGGAAGGCTTCGGACTGAAGGTCGTAAGGTTGGGAGAAAACGGCGTTACCGAGAAGGATATTCTGGTTCACGATGCACATTGTGAGAACAGCACTCTGCAACTGAAACTGGCCTTGATGGAGGGACCGGATTTCCCGATTGCACTTGGTGTGATTCGCGATGTTGACGCTCCGACATATAATGATGCAGTCCACGCCCAGGTCGGGGAGATTACGGCAAAGAAGAAATATCACAGCTTTGCCGAGCTGCTTGAGACCAACGATACCTGGACGGTAGAGTGATATCAGAACATCATTCCTCCCATTCCACCCATACCGCCGGAGCCGAATGATACGTTCGTGGTGGTAGTGTATTCTACCAGTTTACCGTCATCGGTCTTTGCCGGTATCCAGTCGGGCATAAGCATTACGGTTCTCAATGCCTCCTGTCCCAGCAGGTAGTTGGTGTTGCGTATGACTTTCGGATTGATTACGGCACCGTCAGTTCCTATGGTGAATTGTACGGTGACCGTTTCTTTTATGCGTGCGTCCTCACATTCTTTGGGATAGAAGGTGTTGGAGCGGATAAAGCCCATCATCTGCATCATTCCGCCGGGATATGTGGCTGAAGGGCCACCCATCGGACCTCCCATCGGACCACCGCCAAAGCCGCCCATACCGCCGAAGCCTCCCATAGGGCCTCCCTGCTGTGCGGGCTCAGCCTGTGCGTTTTCGTCTTTCGGGTCGATTGACATTGGAACGCCTTGGCTCAGTACGAGTGCCAGTGAGTCGATGTATGTGGAGTATGCAGGGAATTCCTTGTCAGATTTCAGCACGAGTCTGTACCATTTCTTCGCTTCACGCAGTGCTGCGCTGTCTTGCGCCATGCGCCACTGGCCAAGACAGATGTTGCCGAGTGTGGCCTGGGTGCTGATTATGTCATCGTTCTTGTTGCTGACTTTCTCAATGTCTGGAATACTTCCTAACAGCATTCTTGCCTGTGTCATAAAGTTGGGGTCGGAGTTGTGTTTGCCGTATTCGAAATATAATCGTCCCAGCAGGTTGTACGAGCGTACGTCCTGGGTCTTTATGGCTTTTCTCAGCCATTTTGAGGCAATCGAGAAGTATGTGGTGTTGTCGGGCTTGCGTATCCAGAATATGAAGTAGTAGTTGCCAAGATTGTATTGTGCGTCAAGATAGCCCTCGTTGGCGGCGAGCTCAAGCAGGTCCATTCCGGTGTTCAAATCGGCTTTGACGTTTGTACCCGACATACATTCCACGCCCAGCTGGCAAATTGACTTCAAGTCGCCCTTCAAGGCGCTCTTCTTGTATTTGTCAATGGTCTGTCTGGCACTGCTTTGTGTGACTTCTATTTTGTCTATCAGTGATTGGATGGAATCAGTATTGATTTCGGCAAATGAACACAGCGTTGCCATCAGGCAGACAAGAGTCAGAATCGGTTTTCTCATAATGCAGTATTTTTTCATCTGCAATAATACGAATTTGTTTTAAAAATAAAAAACCGGCAGTCTGGAACTTGGCCGAGGCTGCCGGTTTATTATATAATAAGGTGTGCCTTATTTCTTGCGCATGATGCGGTATGCGGTCGGAGCTGCTACGAACAGTGACGAGCAGGTACCGAAGATTACACCGAGAATCATTGCGAATGCGAAGCTGCGGATGCTGTCACCACCAAGGAAGAAGATACAGAGCAATACGATCAATGTACTTACTGATGTATTGATTGTACGGGCCAGTGTGGTGTTGAGAGCATCGTTGAAGAGCTGCTTCTTGTCGCGCTTCGGATAGAGGTGCGTGTATTCGCGGATACGGTCGAAGATAACCACCTTATCGTTGATGGAGTAACCGATAGCTGTAAGGACTGCACCGATGAATGTCTGGTCAATCTCGAGTGAGAACGGCATCCAGCCCCAGCAGAGTGAGTACATACCCAGAATGACGAGTGTATCGAAGAACAGAGCCACGATAGCGCCGACTGAGTAGGCTACGTTGCGGAAACGGAGCAGAATGTACAGGAAGATGGCAATCAGAGCCAGGATGACGGAGATGATAGCTCCGCGTGTGATATCCTCGGCGATTGAAGGACCAACCTTCTGTGAGCTGATGATTGAGCCGCCGGTACGGTTCTCGCGGTCAATGAATGTTGCCAGATCGAGTGTCGGGCTGAGTTTGCCTGCGCTCTTCAGTGATGTGAAGAGGAACTCCTCAATCTCGGCATCGATATTCTCGTTGTCCTCGTCGATGCGGTAGTTGGTAGAGATACGGATGGTCTTGTGGTCTGTACCAAGGGCGATTGCCTGGACGTTGCCTTCGTTGATGGCGTTGTCCTCTTCGATGGCGGCCTGCATGATGTCGCGGACCTCCTCCGGCTCAACCGGCTGCTCGAACTGAACTACAAAGTTACGGCCACCTGTAAAGTCGATACTCTTGCTGAGACCGCGGATGCACAGACAGGCAATGAATACTACTGCAGCTGCTCCGAAGATGATGGAGGATTTCTTTGCTGCCTGCATGAACCCGAAGTGTGTGTCCATCATAAGGTTCCTTGAGAAACCTGTGGTGAATGTAAGATCCTGCAGCTTGCCCTTTGCCAGATAGTGTTCATAGACGATACGTGTCAGGAACACGGCTGTGAAGAACGAGCAGATGATACCGATAATCAGAGTGGTTGCGAATCCACGGATAGGACCGGTTCCATATACGAACAGGATGATACCTGTAATGATTGATGTGAAGTTCGAGTCGAAGATGGCCGAGAAGGCGTTTTTGTAACCGTCGGAGAGGGCGGCGGATACTGCCTTTCCTGCCTTGAGCTCCTCTTTTGTACGCTCGTAGATAAGCACGTTGGCATCGACTGCCATACCGAGCGTGAGCACGATACCTGCGATACCCGACATTGTAAGTGCTGCCTGGAACGATGTGAGAATACCCAGTGTGAAGAAGAAGTTGAACAGCAGGGCGCCGTTGGCAATCATACCCGGAACGAATCCGTAGATGATGCACATATAAATCATCAGGATGACGAATGCCACGATGAATGATATGAATCCCTGACGGATTGACTCCTGACCGAGTGACGGGCCTACGATGTCTTCCTGGACAATCTTTGCAGGGGCAGGCATCTTACCGGATTTCAGGACGTTCGCAAGGTCCTGGGTGTCCTCGATGGTGAATGAGCCGGTAATCTGGCTGTTGCCGCCGGTAATCTCGTCGTTTACGTTAGGAGCACTATATACGTAGTTGTCAAGTACGATGGCGATGTTGCGGTTGATGTTCTGCTTTGTGAGCTGTGCCCAGCGGCGTGCGCCCTCGGTGTTCATTGACATGCTTACGCACGGGTTGCCGTACTGGTCGAACTCGTCCTTTGAGTTGGTGACTACATCGCCGCTCAGAGCTGCGCGTCCGTCCTTGCTTGTAACCTTGATGGCGTAAAGCTCGTAGTACTGCTCTTTGGAGTCGATGGCTTTTACACCCCACAGGGTCTTGAGGTCGCGCGGGAACATTGATTTGATTTCGGCGCGTGAGAGCATGCGGTTGACCTCGGCGGTATCGTTGTAGTGGGCTACTCCGATAACGCAGCTGTTCTGATAGCCTGGAGATGTGAGACGTGCCAGAAGCGGATTGTTCTTTCTGTACTCTTCCTTCTGGGCTGCTGTCAGGGTGTTGTCCTGATTCTCGCTGGCTGGGATGAGCAGATTTGCAAGACTGTCTGTAGCAGCGGTTTCGGCGGTCTCTTCGATGACATTCTCAACGCTGTCAGCCTCGGCAACTGTTTCGTTGTTGGCTTCAGCAAGACGGAGCTTGCGGTCTGCTGCTGCGATAATATCGGCTAGCTCGTTATATTTGTAGGTCTCCCAAAACTCAAGGTTTGCGGAACCCTGCAGGAGCTTTCTTACACGCTCGGGCTCTTTTACGCCAGGAAGCTCGACCATGATACGGCCCTGCTTGCCCTCCAGTTCCTGGATGTTGGGCTGTGCTACACCGAAACGGTCGATACGGGTACGCAATACAAGGAATGCGTTGCTGACGGCAGCCTCGACCTCTTCCTTCAGGACTGAGATGACCTGCTCGTCGGAGCTGAGTACATCTACGCGGTCCTTCAGCATTGAGGTGGCGAAGAACTTGTTCAGTTTGCCGGTTGGATCTACTTTGCGGTATTCCTCAACGAAAATATCAACGAAGTTGTCCTGGCTGTTTATTGAGCGCTTGGTGGCTGCTGACAGGGCTGTGTTGAAGCTTGCGTCGTTGGTGTTGTTGGCAAGTGCCTTTACAACGTCGGGGACAGATACCTCAAGGATAACGTTCATACCGCCTTTCAGGTCAAGGCCGAGGCCAATCTCCATCTCGCGGCACTCCTTGTAGGTATAGACACCCATCCATACCTTCTCGTTCATTACTGAGTCCAGATAGGCCTGTTCGCCCATCGGACTCTTTTGCGCGGCTTTCTCGATGCTGCGTGTTCTGAATGTAAAGGAGAGATAGAACAGACAGACAACTGTCAGTGCTATTGCAAACACCTTTACGAATCCTTTGTTTTGCATATTGTAGTTAAGTTAAATTTGTTGTCAAAACACAGTTTTGAACCCTTTGCGGATTCAAAGGTGCAAATATAGACATTTTATAATAAAATAATGCGTGCGCGCGCAAAAAACTATCGAAGGTTGAATACGCAGTTTACCGGATAATGGTCGGAACTTGAGATGGATTTATCAACTTTGCAGCGTACGGGTATCAGATTGCCGTTGCAGAATACGTGGTCTATTCTGAAATACAGCCGGTTCAGATTGTATGATATGCCGGGACCGAATCCGGTCTTGACATATGCGTCAGTGAGTTTGCCGGATATTATGCGGTGGGCGTAGGACAATGGCGTATCGTTGAAATCGCCGCACAGGATTATATATCTGGCGGTCTCGCAGTCCAGCATTGAGTCTATGGCCTGAACCTGCCCTGCGCGTTTGACTGCCGCTTTTGACAGTTTCCTTATGGCTGATGCCATTCCGTGGTAACTGACGGTGTCTTTTGGATGTTCAATGAAATTGTGGTAGTCGTCAATCTCATTCTGCTTCAGCTCGAATGACTGGAAATGGCAGTTATATACTGCAATGGTGTCTGTGCCGCGCAGTATCCTGCAATACAGGCTGCGGTTCCTTGATTCGGGAAAGTGAATCTCTTTCCACTCAAGTATAGGCCATCGCGACATGACGGCTATATTGGTGCCCCGGCTTGGATACATGTATTTCATTTCCGGTAAAAAATCCTTATTTTTGAATTGCCTTTGAAGTATTGGTATGTTGGGCTCCTGAAGGCAGATTATATCGGCGTCGCTGTTGGACAGGTAGTTTATTATGGGGTTGGTCAAATCGTACGGCTGGTCGCCGTTGATGTCCTCGAAGAAATGCACGTTGTACGACAGGAGGCGTATGCTGTTGTCCGGTCCGCCGGCTGACGGGTGAAATGCGTGGAGCGGTGAATACTGGAGTATCGGTGTGATGGTAAGAATGATAGCTGCTAGCTGTATCCATATCGCACGGTTCCGGAATATACCCCAGAATAATGCAAAGAGCAGATTCGCAATGAGTATTGCAGGGAAAGCCATGCCCGTGAGCGATAGCGCCGGCATGGCGGGAGTGTATAGATAACTGCTCCATCCGCTGATTACCAGCAGCAGCGCCACAGCTGTGCCGAGTATTATGAATGGGAAGGAAAATATCTTACAGAGCAGTTTCATGCCGCACTACATTCTGAAGCGGTATCTGTTCTTCCAGTACAGAATTATGAGGAATCCTACCAGCATTCCTCCCAGATGCGCGAAGTGGGCTACGTTGTCGCCCGGACGGTTGCTGAGGCCCAGGAGAAGTTCCAGTACAACGTATCCTGTGACAAGCCATTTGGCTTTTATGGGGACAGGAATGGGGATGATGAAGACTTGATGGTCGGGGTAGGTCATTCCATATCCCAGAAGTATGCCATAGACTGCGCCCGAGGCTCCTACGGTATTCAGCATGTTCAGATAATCGGACATCGGCAGTTGTGAGAAACCCAGATTGACGTAATCGTATTTCGAGAGCTCCAGTACCCAATGGATATACTGGGCGCCTTCCTGGATGATTCCGGCGCCAAGACCGCAGGCTACGTAGAAGAAGAGGAAACGGCGTGGCCCCCAGGTGTTCTCCATCATACTTCCGAACATCCATACTGCGAACATGTTGAAGAATACGTGCTGGAATCCCTCGTGCAGGAACATATATGTGAACAGCTGATAAAGCCTGAAATCGGAGGCTTTGAAAAAGTGCAGTCCCAGAAGTCCGTTCAAATCGATGCCGAGTTTGCCCATAGCTATCCCTCCGAACCATAGGAGCACGTTTATTATCAGCAGGTTTTTTGTTACTGTCGGTATCCTGTTCATCACGTTTCGTTACTATCCGGTGGCGAATTTAGTTCTTTATCGCCAATAATTGGTTGTTTTGAACTACTTTTGCATTGTTTTTAATGACTGTTATGAATATTGAGCAATTATTGTCCGAAGGTGCGGCTAAGGCTGTCAGAGAACTTTACGGATTGGAAATGCCTGCATCGCAGGTCCAGGTGCAGAAAACAAAGAAAGAGTTCGAGGGACATTTTACAGTGGTTGTGTTCCCGTTCCTGAAGGCCTCGCATAAGGGACCGGAGCAGACTGCGGCCGAGATAGGCGGGTGGCTGCAGGCCAATGAACCGGCGGTGTGCGGCTTCAATGTGATAAAGGGCTTCCTGAATCTGGTGATATCCGCATCGTTCTGGATTGATATGCTGAATGGCGTGAATGCCGATGATGAGTACGGACTGACAAAGGCCGGTGACAACCCGCCTCTTGTGATGATTGAGTATTCATCGCCGAACACAAACAAGCCGCTTCATCTGGGTCACGTACGTAATAATCTGCTGGGTAACTCGCTGGCACGCATTATGGCTGCCTGCGGCAACAAGGTTGTAAAGACCAATATTGTAAATGACCGTGGCATACATATATGCAAGTCGATGCTGGCTTGGCAGAAGTGGGGCAATGGCGAGACTCCGTCAAGCAGCGGAAAGAAGGGCGACCATCTGATCGGTGATTACTATGTGCTGTTTGACAAGCATTTCAAGGCCGAGGTAAAGAGTCTGCTTCCTGCCGGTTATGACCAGATGGACGAAAAGGAGCAGGAGGCCGCGAAGGCTAAGGCTGAGCAGGAGTCACCGCTGATGCGCGAGGCTCACGATATGCTGGTGCGCTGGGAGGCCGGCGACAAGGAGGTTCGCTCGCTCTGGGCTATGATGAATGAGTGGGTGTATGCCGGTTTCGACGAGACATACAAGCGTCTGGGCGTGAGCTTCGACAAGATATATTACGAGTCACAGACTTATCTTGAGGGAAAGGCGAAGGTGCTTGAAGGTCTGGAGAAAGGACTTTTCTACCGCAATGACGACGGTTCTGTCTGGGCGGATCTGACATCCGACGGACTTGACCGGAAACTGCTGCTGCGCAGCGACGGCACATCGGTCTATATGACTCAGGATATAGGCACCGCCAAGCTTCGTTTCGAGGATTATCCTATTGACAGGATGATATATGTTGTGGGCAACGAGCAGAATTACCATTTTCAGGTGCTCTCGATATTGCTGGACCGCCTCGGCTTCAAGTGGGGAAAGGATCTGGTGCATTTCAGCTATGGAATGGTAGAGCTGCCGAATGGCCGTATGAAGAGCCGCGAGGGTACTGTGGTCGATGCCGATGACCTGATAGACGGTATGATTGAGACTGCCCGTCAGACATCGTCCGAGCTGGGCAAGTTGGATGGTCTTGACAAGGCCGAGGCCGACAACATAATCCGTATGATAGGACTGGGCGCGCTCAAATATTTCATCCTGAAAGTGGATGCCCGCAAGAATATGACGTTCAACCCGCAGGAGTCGATCGACTTCAACGGCAATACCGGACCGTTCATACAATATACCCACGCCCGTATCTGCTCTATTTTGCGCAAGGTCGCCGAGGAGGGTATCGTGATTCCCGAAAGACTATCTCCCGACGGACTTGATCTGGCTGAGAAGGAGATATCGATAATTCAGCAGCTGGTGAATTTCAAGCAGGTGGTTCTGCAGGCTGGTCAGGATTACAATCCGTCGGCAATCGCCAACTATGTATATGACCTTGTCAAGGAGTTCAACCAGTTCTATCACGATTTCAGCATTATGCACGAGGACGATGCTGCCAGAAAGCTTTTCCGCATAGTTCTGACTGCCAATGTTGGCAAAGTGGTGCGTCTGGGAATGGGGTTGCTGGGGATAGAGGTTCCTGACAGAATGTAACAGTATTCCCCTATGGCATCGGTCAAGTACTACGTCGTGTGGGTGGGCGCCGTTCCCGGTATCTATACCAGCTGGGAGGAGTGCCGCGCTCAGGTCGAGTCCTGGAAGGGTGCTGTATATAAAGGCTTTGACACTCTCGAGGAGGCGCAGCGTGCATACGCCGGGCGGCCCGATGATTTTCTGGAGAAAAAGACTCCTGCCGCACGTGGCGGCCGCAAAAAGAGTGAGCCGCGTCCATTGCCGGCCGAAGTTCAGCGCAATGCTCTTGCAGTTGACGCCGCCTGCAGCGGGAATCCCGGCCAGATGGAATATCGGGGTATTTATCTGGGCGCGTCCCAGGAGGTCTTCCATTTCGGTCCGACTTTGGGTACCAATAATATAGGCGAGTTCCTGGCTATAGTTCACGGACTGGCACTGCTGCGCAGGAAAGGACTTGACTGGCCGATATACAGCGACAGTCACAATGCAATACTGTGGGTGAAGGGCGGTAAATGCAGGACCAAGCTAGAGCGTACGCCTCAGACCGAGGAATTGTTTCAGGTGATTGCCCGTGCCGAGAAATGGCTGGCGCAGAACAGATGTCCGAACCGGATTATCAAGTGGGATACCGGGCGTTGGGGCGAGATTCCCGCAGACTTCGGCCGCAAGTAGTGTATAACCCGTAAGAGCGCAAATAGAAAAGCGGCTGGGACGAATCCCAGCCGCTTTTGTCTATTCTGTTCAGATGTGATTACTTGCCCCAGAAGAACTGAGCCATCTGATAGAGTGAACGGCGCCAGGTCAGGAACTCGTGAGCTGTACCTTCTGATACGTAGCCCATTGCATCGAAACCAGCCTCCTTCATTGTTTCAGCAGCCTTCATGATGGCATCCGGACTCTCCTTGCTGCCGCAGCTCATGAAGATTTTCTTTACCTGATTCTTATCCTGAATCTCTGACGGAGCGTACTGACCGCCTGACAGCAGACCGTAGTATCCGAACATCTCAGGACGTGCCAGAGTGATGGAGTGAGTTTCCATACCGCCCATTGACAGACCGGCCATAGCGCGGTTGTCCTTGTTGGCGAGGGTGCGGAAGTGCTCATCAACATAAGGAACGAGTTCGTCGCAGAGGAATGTCTGGAAGCCCTCGTTGCTGCCGAAACCACCGAAGCCGCCTGCAGGACGCTGTCCCTGTGGACGAGCTGCCGGAGCACCTGCCGGTGCTGCAGGACGTGCAGCTGGAGCACCCTGAGGAGCACCCTGTGGACGCTGGCCCGGAGCACCTGCAGGACGCGGACCCTGAGGGCGTGCGCCACCGAAGCCCATACCCGGACCGAAGCCGCCGTTGGTCATACCGTAGGTGCAGACTACGATGAACGGCTGGATTTTACCCTCGGCAATCAGGTTGTCGAGAATGAGGTTTGCGTGACCCTGGGTCATCCATGCGGTCTCGTCCTCGCCCCAACCATGCTGGAGGTACAGAACCGGATATTTTACGTCAGCCTTGTCGCTGTAGTACATAGGCGGAGTATAGACGAAAGCACGGCAAAGCTCGTTTCTGCTCTTTGACCATACAAGAATCTGCTGTACGAAGCCGTGTGGTACATCGCGCTCCTCGTAGAAGGCGGCGTCCTTTGCAGGAATCTCAATACCGCTCTCCCAACGGGTTGAGCCGTAGTAGTTGTTTGTGCCGGGGTCGTTGAATGTACCGCCGTCGATAGTCAGATGATAGTAGTGGAAACCCTCGTCCAGAGGAGCTGATGTGGTTCCCATCCAGAAGCCGTCTTCACCCTTGACAAGATCGGTGCCTCCGTGAGTGCCACCCAGACCCAGACCTACAGTAACGGACTGAGCGTTAGGAGCGCTGATGCGGAAACGGGCATAACCCTGTGAGTTGACCATCGGGTACTGCTGGCCCGGCTGGTTCATTGAAGAGGGCTTGAAGTCCTCCTTGATCTCAGTGTCCTGCGCTGCGCAGAAACCGGCAGTCATAAGGGCTGCGCTGAGAAGAATTGCGAATTTTTTCATATAGGTTAATTATAAAAAGGTTGTCGGATTACTTGAAGATAAGCTGTACGAACTGGTGCAGTGAACGGCGCCATGTGTGCCACTCGTGAGCGGTTTCAGGTGAGATGTATCCGTAGGCGTTGATGCCGATCTTCTTCAGATTCTCGGCTGCCTCCATTACACCCATGTTCTCTTTGCCGCCGCAGCTCATGAACAGAACTTTGTTGGTCTTTTTGAAGTCTTCGTTGTTCTCAAGTTCGCTGGTATTGAATGTACCGCCGCTGAACATGCCTACGTATGCGAATGTGGTAGGATTTGCAAGAGTTACGGAGTGTGTGGTCATACCGCCCATTGACAGACCTGCCATTGCACGGTGCTGTGGATCGGCGATGACGCGATAGTTCTTCTCAACCATAGGGATGATGTCCTTGAGCAGAACATCCTGGAATGCACCGCCCATACCGAAACCGCCAAAGCCGCCCATTCTGCGTCCGCCCTGACCCTGAGGAGCTGCTGCGGGAGCTGCAGGCTGTGCTGCGCGGGCGTCCAGACAGTCAATCACAACGATGAACGGAACAGCCTTGCCGTCAGCGATAAGGTTGTCCATAATCTGGCCGGTGTGACCCTGCTCTGCCCAGCCGTGCTCGTTCTCGCCCATACCGTGCATCAGATACAGTACCGGGAACTTCTTGGTGGTGTTGGTGAAATACTCGTTTGGGAAATAGATGTAGCAGTGACGCATGTTCTCACATACTGATGACCAGTAGAACACCTCGTTTACAGAACCCTGCGGAACGTTCTTTACCTGCCAGAAGTCCTGATCGGTTGACGGAACCTCGATACCGCTGCCCCAACGGCTTGCGCCGTAGTAGTACAGGCTTCCCGGATCCGGAACGCTGGCACCGTCAATGTTGAGCTGATAGTAGTGGAAACCCTCGTCCTGAGGAGCTGAGGTGCCAGTCCAAACGCCGTTCTCGTCCTTTGACATTGAATATATCTTGCCGTCGATGTCAAGTCCTACAGCAGTAGCGTTCGGTGCTGAAATCTGGGCGCGGACCATACGCTGTGAGTTGACCATAGGATATTGGTGATTGGCCTGATTGTTCGATGCGGGTTTGAAGTCCTCGGTTACATTCTCGGTTACTGAAGGCACGGTTGGGTTACCCTGACCGCGGCCGCCGAACTGCGCATAGGCAGACACTGTGGCCAGTGCCATAAGTGAAAGGATAATTTTCTTCATAAAAATTGTTAATTCTTGGTTGTTTTTGCAAACATACTAAAATTTCAAGAAATTAAGGACAGCCACTTTTTCTTTTTTCCAGTTCTTTTTGATTCAATTCAAACAATTCATATATTTGGCATAACAAAGAATCCTATAATAAACTGCTAGGCATATGAAGACTGAAGAGATTATGGCCGCTCTTGAGAGCAGGCATCCGGGAGAGAAAGAATATCTGCAGGCTGTCCGTGAGGTACTGATCAGCGTTGAGCCGGTTTACAACCAGCATCCTGAGTTTGAGGATGCTAAAATTGTGGAACGTCTCGTCGAGCCGGACCGCATCTTTACGTTCAAGGTGCCATGGACCGACGACGAGGGCGAGATACACGTAAACACCGGTTACCGCATACAGTTCAACAACGCTATCGGCCCGTACAAGGGCGGACTCAGGTTCCACGCGTCGGTCAATCTGTCCATTCTGAAGTTCCTCGGATTCGAGCAGACATTCAAGAACGCGCTAACCACGCTGCCGATGGGCGGCGGCAAGGGCGGTTCCGACTTCTCGCCGAGAGGTCGTTCCAATGCCGAGATCGAGCGCTTCTGCCACAGTTTCATGCTTGTGCTCTGGCGCAACATAGGTCCTGATACCGACGATCCTGCCGGTGACATCGGCGTAGGCGGCCGCGAAATCGGCTATCTGTATGGTATGTACAAGAAACTGGCACGCGAGAACACGGGAGTGCTGACCGGCAAGGGGCTGACATTCGGCGGTTCCCGCATCCGTCCGGAGGCGACAGGCTTCGGCGCGCTGTATTTCCTGAATCAGATGCTCGAAACTGCGGGTGATTCCATCAAGGGCAAGACCATCGCCATCAGCGGCTTCGGCAACGTGGCGTGGGGCGCCTGCACCAAGGCTACACAGCTGGGTGCCAAGGTAGTGACCATCTCCGGCCCTGACGGCTATATCTATGATCCTGACGGCCTCAATGATGAAAAGATTGCCTATATGCTGCAGCTGCGTGCCAGCAACAACGACGTGGTGGCTCCGTTCGCCGAAAAATTCGGCGTCGAGTTCATCGCAGGCCGCAAGCCGTGGGAGCGTAAGGTTGATATCGCGATGCCGTGCGCCACTCAGAACGAGCTCAACGGCGATGATGCCCGCCAGCTGGTCGCCAACGGCGTGAAGATGGTTGCCGAAGTCTCGAATATGGGTTGTACGCCTGAGGCTATCGACACATTCATCTCAGCCCGCGTAACTTACGGGCCCGGCAAGGCCGTCAATGCCGGCGGTGTGGCTACATCGGGCCTTGAGATGACACAGAACGCAATGCATCTGGCCTGGGCGGCGTCCGAGGTCGATGCGCGTCTCCACACTATCATGTCCGATATCCACGAGCAGTGCGTCAAGTACGGCAAGGAGCCGGACGGCTACATCAACTATATGAAGGGCGCCAACATCGCCGGCTTCATGAAGGTGGCTCAGGCTATGCTCGAGCAGGGCTTCCTGGGCTGACAATACTTTAGCGGAAATAGCGACCGATGACGGGGAGGGACTTCGGCGGGAGGTCCTTCCTGAGGATATAGGCGATGTAGATGCAGATCAGGGCGGTGTTGATGACCAGCTTCAGCCAGACTGCCAGGCCGGTCCTGCAGATAAATACGTATGCCACGTAGAGAACTCCTGCCAGCAGAACGTATTTGAGTATTTCCTTGAGCGGATAGGCGATGGGGTAGTGCTTCTGACCGGTGAAGTAGGATAGGAGCATGCAGATGGCGAATGCGGCGAAACCGCCCCAGGCGCATGCCATATAGCCGATCTTGGGCACGAACAGGAAGTTGATGGCCAGCAGCACGGCGCAGCCTATGCTTGAGAAGATTGCTCCCCACCAGGTTTGGTCAGTCAGCTTGTACCAGAACGAAAGGTTGAAATATACGCCCATGAAAATCTCGCCCATCATCACGATTGGAATGACTTTGAGTCCGGCGCGGTATTTGCTGCCCACAATGAATTTCAGGATGTCCATATAGAACATCACCGCCAGAAATGCCAGCAGCGCAAAGATGATAAAGTACTTCATTGCATCGGCATACATTTTCTTCTGCCCCTCTTTGTCGTTGAGGGCGGCGCTGAACACCATAGGCTCGTATGCGTAACGGAATGCTTGGGTCAGCATAGTCATTATGACCGCCACTTTGACGCAGCTCCCGTATTCGGCCAGCTGGTCCTGCCCTGCCGGTCCCGGAACAATCCAAGTGTAGCAGATTTTGTCGGCATGCAGGTTCAGAATGCCTGCCAGTCCAAGAATGACGATGGGCCACGAATACGACAGCATTTCGCGCATCAGACGGCGGTCGAATCCCGCGCCAAGATGTCTGAACTCCGGCACAAAGAACGGGAACATTATGCAGGAACAGAGCAGGTTGATGTAGAATGCCCAGCTGATGACATCTTCGGGATTGAACCATGAAACGGTCTTTGCGCCAGCCACGACAGGCTCGTAGATGGTCTTGACCATAATTACGTTAAGAATCAGCGAGAGGAAGATGTTGAACAGCTTCATGCCCGCAAACTTGATGGGGCGCTTTAGGAATCTGAGGTACGAGAACATCACACACTGTACGGAATCGATAGCCACGACAAGCGACATTGTCCTGATGTATTCTGTGTGGTCGGGATAGCCGAGCGAAGCGCAGATGGGGTCGGTGAAAATCCAGCACAGCGCAGCAAACGCCAGCGACAGCATGGCCACAAAGAACCACGATGTCGAATACACGCGTTTGGAGTCATTGCCTTCCTTGTTGGCAAAGCGGAACATTGTCGTCTCCATTCCGAAAGTCAGGATCACCAGAATAAGTCCCGTCCACGCGTACATATTCACGTATGCGCCGTACAGAGCCTTGTTGTCAGTAATCGCGTAGGTGAACAAAGGGGTGAGAAGAAAGTTGAAGCACTTTCCCAATATGCTGCTGAGTCCGTAGATGGCCGTATCTTTGGCCAGTGCCGTCATCTTGTTTGCCATATGACAGATATTATATGGCAAAGATAGAGGAATATTTGCTAACTTTGCAGTATAAAACGACACTGAATGAAAGATTTGTTCCGATTCCTCGGCAGGTTCGTCAGACCTTACAGAAAAAATCTGGTATGGGCTGTCATCTTCAACCTGCTCTCAGCGCTGCTCAACATTTTCTCGTTTGCACTGATAGTACCGATACTTGAACTCCTCTTCAAGATAAACAAGACTACCTATCAGCTTATGCCGGTCACATACGGCCGTATGGGATTGCCAGAGATTGCTCCGCTCAAGAACAACTTCTATTACTACGTGACCTCGTGGATTGACCAGTACGGTGCTTCGACAGCACTGCTCATACTGGGACTCATACTTGTGGTGCTGACATTCTTCAAGACCGGTTGCTACTTTGCGTCATCGGCCGTTATGGTGCCGTTGCGCAACGGCGTCATCCGCGATATCCGTGTCAAAGTTTATGACAAGGTGCTGAGCCTGCCTATGTCGTTCTTCTCAAAGGAACGCAAGGGCGACATCATCACCCGAATGAGCGGCGATGTCACCGAGATAGACAACTCTATCGCCAGTTCGCTGGATATGCTCATCAAGAACCCCATCCTGATAATCGTGTATATGACGGGACTCTTCGTCATAAGCTGGCAGATGACAGCTTTCACCATTGTCGTGGCTCCGGCCATCGTCTGGGTGATGGGACTCATCGGCCGCAAGCTCAAGGCACAGTCGCTCGAGGTGCAGTCGCGCTGGAGCGACACAATGTCGCAGCTTGAGGAAACCCTCGGTGGACTGCGCGTCATCAAGGCGTTCCTGGCCGAAAAGAAGATGTCC
This sequence comes from Bacteroidaceae bacterium, assembly GCA_045597365.1. GTDB lineage: Bacteria > Bacteroidota > Bacteroidia > Bacteroidales > Bacteroidaceae > Colenecus. Next base: position 29,921 of record JAZLKB010000045.1, read on the forward strand.
AACCGCTTCACCGAAAGCAGCGAACAGTTAAAACATGCCAGCAACCGCGTCACCATCCGTCAGGCATCGGCGCACCCGGTCAGCGAATTTATGGGAACAGCCCTCATAGTGCTTGTACTCTGGTATGGCGGCTCGCTCATCCTTGGCGACAAGGCTGAAATAGAGGCCGCCACATTCATATATTATCTGACCATTCTATACAGCGTCATCAATCCTATCAAGGACTTTGCGCGTGCAGGCTACGCCGTACCCAAGGGACTCGCATCGGTTGAGCGCATCGACAAGATACTTCTGGCCGAGAACAACATAACCGACTGTGCGAACCCGGTCGAAGCCGAGACGGTGAAGTACGCTATCGAATACAGAAACGTGTCGTTCCACTACGAGGACGGCCGTCCGATACTCAAGAACATCGACCTGACCATTCCGCGTGGCAAGACGATTGCTCTGGTGGGACAGTCCGGCTCCGGCAAATCGACCCTGGTTGACCTGCTGCCGCGATTTTACGATGTCTGCGAAGGTTCCGTGACGATTGACGGCACCGACATCCGCGGCATCTCGTTGCGTTCGCTCCGCGGTATGATGGGTAATGTCAATCAGGAGGCCATCCTGTTCAACGACACCTTCTACAACAACATAACCTTCGGCGTTGAGGGGGCGACACGCGAACAGGTAATCGAGGCTGCAAAGATTGCCAACGCCCACGATTTCATAATGGAGTCGGAGAAAGGTTACGATACCAATATCGGTGACCGCGGCTGTCTGTTGTCGGGCGGCCAGAGGCAGCGTATAAGCATAGCCCGCGCCATACTCAAGAATCCGCCGATACTGATTCTGGACGAGGCTACCAGTGCTCTCGATACGGAGTCGGAGCGTCTGGTGCAGGAAGCTCTCGAACGCTTGATGAAAGACCGTACTACAATTGCCATAGCTCACAGACTGTCAACAATCAAGAGCGCTGACGAAATCTGCGTGGTTCACGACGGCCGTATTGTGGAGCGCGGAACACACGAGGAACTGCTTGCCCTGAACGGCTATTACAAGCATCTGAACGATATGCAGCAGCTCTGAAATCAACTGCTGCTAGAGACACCTGTCCGATATTTTGCCGCCAGTTCGCGGCTGATGCAGTTCTCTGTGCGCTGGCACACATCCGAACTGAAATCCGTTCCGAATTCAATCAGACGGGACCATTCTTCGCGGCTCAGACCGGCTATTCCGGCCTGTTTGAATCCGCAGCGGATGATGCCGTAGAGTATGCCGGCATTGAAGCTGTCGCCTGCGCCTACTGTGCTGACTGTCTGTATGCTGCGTGACGGATAATGCTCGCTTATCGACTCTGTCCTGAGGTCGGTTCCGCCGGCTCCGCGGGTGCAGATGAAAGAACTGCAGCAGGGCGAAATCTCCTCGTTCCAGAGCCTGTCGGTGCAGGAATGTCCGAACAGGAGCTCAAAGTCGTCGGCCGAACCGCGCACTATGTCGGCCAGCCTCATGTTCTCGCGTATCGGCTCCATCAGCATCTCTTTTTCGGCTATATGGTTAGGCCTGAAGTTGATGTCGTAGTAGATGATGGCACCGCGGCTCCTGGCGTACTCCAGAAAGCCCTTAACCTGCGGTCTGAGCGATGGAATTACTGCAAAATAGGAACCGATTATGACAATGTCCTCGGGGTTGACTTCGGGAGTCTTCAACTGGAACTGGCTGCTGGAATAATCCTTGTAGAAGGTATAGTGGGCGTCGTTGTTCTCATCCAGAAAAGCCAGCGATACAGAGCTCTTCTTACCCGCGCCGAACACTACGCAGTCGGCCGACACACCGTTGTCGGTCAGAAACCGGGCAATCAGTCTGCCTACGTGGTCATCGCCGGTTTCGCTGAGCAGAAAGGCTGGCGTACCTGTCCTTCCGAGTGAAAGCATACAGTTCAGCACAGAGCCGCCCGGTACGCCGTCCATCGGCTTGTCGTTCTTGAACAGAATGTCGAAAACCGTCTCGCTTATACCCACAACTTTTCTCATATCGCCGTTTATTTGTGTCACGAAGGTACGGATTATTTCATTCTTCGCTAACTTTGCCCCCGTTTTTGTGAGACAGACAGCAGATGGCAGCATATACCGAGACGTTTGACAATGGTCTCAGACTGATATTTCTCCCGTCGCCGACCAATGTGGTTTATTGCGGCTATACGGTGGGTGCCGGTACTCGCGACGAACTTCCCGAACAGCAGGGCATAGCCCATTTCATGGAACATATGTCGTTCAAGGGAACCGAAAAACGCCGCGCCTGGCATATCCTGAACAGGATGGAGTCCGTCGGCGGAGACCTTAACGCCTTCACTTCGAAGGAGGAGACGGTCTATTACACGGCCTGTCTTGACAATGATTTTGACCGCGCCGTGGAACTGCTCACCGATTTGGTCTTCCACAGCACTTATCCGCAGCATGAGATGGACAGGGAACTTGGGGTTATCATCGATGAAATCCAGAGCTACGAGGATTCCCCGTCCGATCTTATTTTCGATGACTTCGAGGGGTTGCTTTTCAAGGGTGACCCGTTGGGCAACAATATCTTAGGAACCGAGGAACAGCTCAGGAAGTACACTGGCAGCGACCTTGCCGCCTTTGCCGCACGTCATTACAATCCGTCGAACATGGTGTTCTTTGTGTACGGCGGCATGGATTGGAAGAGAGTTCTGCGCACTGTCACCCGTCACGCCGCGTGCCAGACGGCGCGTTCTACGTTCGCATGCACCCGGAAACCGCTTCCGGAGTATGTCCGGCAGACTGTCTGCACGCATCGCGACACGCATCAGACTCACGTGATGATAGGCAACCGCGGACTGGCAGGGGCGGATCCGGACCGTATGACACTTTATCTTCTGAACAACATTCTGGGCGGTCCGGGTATGAACAGCCGTCTCAATCTGAGTCTGCGCGAAAAACGTGGTCTGGTATATAATGTTGAAAGTAATTCGACAAGCTATACCGATACTGGTGTATTCTGTATTTATTTCGGCTGCGACATGGATAATGTGGAACGTTGCAGCGATTTGTGCTTCAAGGAGTTGCGCACGCTGTGCGACGAGCCTCCCAGTGATGGTCGGCTGCGTGCTGCCAAGAAACAGCTGATCGGGCAGATGGGTGTCGCAGGTGACAATTTCGAGAATGTGGCGCTGGGCATGGGAAAGACATACCTCCATTACGGTGAGTATCAGACACGCGAAGAACTGTTCCGCCGCATTGAGTCAATTACTGCCGGTCAGATGCTGGAAGTCGCCCGCCGCATACTCCACCCTGATATCCAGACAGTTCTCTCCTACAAGTAGGGAGAACTCAGAATCTTCAAACCGGACTGTCACGAACGCTATGGTCAAGATAAAAGAAATCAATCCACGTTTCGGATATATACTGGCTGGATTGGCTTTCCTGGCTTCGTTCTGTTTCTTCCTTACGTTGTATCCGTATCACCTCATGAGAAGGGAGCAGCTGAATCTCTTCGTATATGATTGGGATTATATTGCCTTGCATTTCAATGGTATGGGGTGGCTGTCCCGTTTGGCCGGCAGTTTCACCGAACAGTTTTTCCGCTCACGGATACTGGGCCCGCTCTGTGTAGCTCTGCTTCTTGTTGCCGTCGGGGTTGTCACATATCGCATATTCCGCAAGTTCCTTGACGGCCGCGTGTCGCTGGTGGCGGCCGGGCTTGTGTTTGTATGGTCTTTCATGAGAGAGTGCGGAAATCTTTACCAGACACGCTATACCATTGCTACGCTTGGCTTCCTTTCCTTGATATTATTGGTGCTGCAGTTCAAGACTTTGTGCGGCAAGGCACTTGTGGCAGCTCCTGCTTTCTGCTTTGGCGTATGGGCGCTCGGTGCCCCTTGCAACGGCACCTATGGCAAGTTGTGGGGTGTTCCGCAGCGTGATACGGAAATACTGTTCGGCCTTGACGCGGAGGTGGCTGCCGGTAACTGGAACAAGGTACTGAAACTCTCGGAAAAGGATCTGTACACGCCGGAGGCATCAGACTGCTATAATCTGGCGATGGCGATGACCGGCCGTTTGGGAAACAATCTGTTCAATCATTCGCAGGTTGGCGGCCCGTATTATTTTCTTCCTTTTGTTTCCGGAGAACAGAACATCTATTACAACTGCCTGGTGGGCGAAATGTGGTATTGGCTTGGTGACATGACTATAGCCGAGCAGAGCGCCATCACTTGTCTTCAGGCATCTCCTGATCACACAGGCGCAAGATTCATCGAACGGCTCGCACGTGTCAATATCATCACCGGACAGAAAGCTGCTGCGCAGAAATATCTCAATCTCCTTGACAAAACTCTCTTCTACAGGAAATGGGCGAAAAGAATGCTTGACGGCAGATTGACGGAAGAGGACAACTTATGGATAGAAAACGCCAGGGGCAATATGGCTGCTACCGATAGGATACATCCGGCGGATGACCCGCATACCGTTCTCCAGACGCTTCTGGAAGCCAATCCGGATAATATGCCAGCCCGTGAATTCCTGCTGTGCCATGATCTGTTACGATATGATCTCAAGCAGTTCTTCGAAGATTATGACGTATGCAGGATTGACGGTCGGATATATAAGGAAGCTCTGATAATATGGTTGGGACAGAACAATGTCACTTCTCAGAAAGTCATTGACGGGTATGGCATCGATGACAGTTACAGGAAAAGGAATGAGATGTTCTTCCGTTATCCGGACAATTATCGAAACACATATTGGTACTATTATCTCAAAGCACTCAACGAATCAGGAGAAAGATGAGACAATATATTCCGAACATTATTCTGACGGCCGCGGTCATAATCGTTACCGCTTGCGGCAGAGGAGATTACAATGTCGTGGACGGTAGCGCCGGTCCGCTGGTCATCTATCCTGACTACAAGGAAGTTACCATTCCTGCAAACATCGCTCCCCTCAACTTCCATTATGCCATGAAGGGGGCAAGGAATGCTGAGACGACTTTCATTTCAGGGGAAAGGACCGTGAAAATAAAAGGTACGGAGGTGGAATGGCCGGTAAGGAAATGGAAGTCGTTCATTGCCGGAACCGAGGGACAGACGATAGTTGTCAACGCAAAAGTGAATGTCGGCGGACAGGTTGTCACGGACACCTGGAACGTGTACGTCAGCGAGGATCCCATTGACGGATATCTGACATACAGACTCATAGAGCCTTCCTATCAGATGTACAATGAGATTTCCATTGAGGAACGCTGTATCGAAGATTTTTCGGAGACTACCATCTGCGACTACAGACACACTGACAATTCCTGCATGAACTGCCACACACATACCCAAGGCCGTGGCAATCTTTCTTTCTATTACATCCGCGGCGGGCATGGAGGCGCTGTCCTAAACAGGGACGGGCAGCTCAGGAAACTGACACTCAATGCCGATGGAATGCTTTCCGGAACTGTCTATGGCGAGATTCATCCTGGAGGACGTTTCGGAGTGTTCTCTACAAACGTCATCATTCCGGGACTGCATACGATGGCTGTGAACAGGATGGAGGTGTACGATTCCGCTTCAGATTTATCAGTCGCTGATTTTGACAGCAATCTGATGGTTTCTCTTCCGCATGTTGCTGAAACAGACAAACTTGAGACTTTCCCCTGTTTCTCGGCAGACGGGAATTCCGTGTTTTATTGCGTTGCGGACACAACGGGGCTTGGTCAGGATATAAGTTCGCTCAAGTATTCGCTCCTCCGTGCTGATTTCGATGCCTCGAACGGTCGTATCGGCGAAGTCGCGGATACGGTGTGGAGCGGCGCGGCCAACAATGCCTCTGCCTGTCATCCGAAAGCTTCTCCTGACGGAAAGTGGCTTATGTTCACAGTCTCGGACTATGGCACTTTCCCCCTTTATCATACGGAATGCACTTTGTGCCTGCTGGATCTGCAAGACGGTGAGGTAAAGAGACTTGATGAAATAAAGGGCGATAAATCGGATACTTATCACAGCTGGTCCTCCAACAGCCGCTGGTTCGTCTTCGCCAGCAAGAGGGGGGATGGCCAATATGGCAAGCCTTATTTCTGTCATATTGATGAAACCGGCAGAGTTTCCAAGCCTTTTGTCCTTCCCCAGAAAAGCGCGCAGTTCTACGAATACAATCTGAAATCATTCAACATTCCTGACTTGGGTGATTCTTCTACAGGCTTGAATGTCAAGAATGCCGGTGCGTTGTTCAAAGCTCCGGGCGAGCCGTTCAGCCTTCGGTAGTCAGGTGAAATCCGTAAATGCGGTCATCATGCGAGAATTGTAAAAATGATTCTCCGCTGTTTCTGCATATTTTGAGAATTATTAGTAAATTCGCGCAAAATGCGTTATTTAATTTTTATAAGATGAACATTGTAACAAAAGAAATCCAGCTCCCTGACGGCAGGGTAATCAAGCTGGAGACCGGGAAACTGGCCAAACAAGCTGATGGAGCAGTTATGCTGACGTGTGGCAAAACAATGCTTCTGGCCACTGTATGTGCCGCCAAAGATGCTGTTCCCGGAACAGATTTCATGCCTTTACAGGTAGAGTACAGAGAGAAGTATGCGTCAATCGGACGTTATCCGGGCGGCTTCACTAAACGTGAGGGCAAACCATCGGATTACGAGATTTTGACTTGCCGTCTTGTTGACCGTGCGTTGCGTCCTCTCTTCCCTGACAATTATCACGCAGAGGTTTATGTAAATATCATATTGTTCTCGGCCGATGGCGAGCAGATGCCTGACGCTCTGGCCGGACTTGCCGCATCTGCTGCCCTTGCAGTTTCGGATATACCGTTCCAGGGACCTATCAGCGAGGTGCGCGTGGCTCGTATCAACGGCGAGTATGTGATTGATCCGACATTCAAGCAGCTGGAGCAGGCCGATATGGATGTGATGGTTGCCGCCACCTACGACAACATAATGATGGTGGAGGGCGAGATGAAGGAGGTCAGCGAGGCTGATCTGCTCGGTGCCATGAAGGCAGCCCACGATGAAATCAAGAAGCACTGCAAGGCTCAGATGGAACTGACCGAGGAAGTCGGCAAGACCGTGAAGCGCGAGTACTGTCACGAGAACAACGACGAGGAGCTTCGTCAGGCTGTAAAGGACAACTGCTACCAGAAGTCGTACAATCTGGCTGCCGAGGGCAATGCCGACAAGCATTCACGTGAGGCAAACTTCGAGGCCGTGCGCGATGAGTTCAAGGCCGCATATCACGAGGCTCACGCCGATATGGGTGAGGATGAGCTTGCCGAGAAGGATGCTCTGATTGACCGCTACTATATGGATGTAGAGCGTGACGCAATGCGCCGCTGCATTCTTGATGAGGGCAAACGTCTGGACGGCCGCAAGACCACCGACATCCGTCCTATCTGGTGCGAGGTCGGCTATCTGCCGGGTCCTCACGGATCGTCAATATTCACACGTGGCGAGACTCAGTCTCTCTGCTCGGTCACACTTGGTACCAAGGATGACGAGAAGATGATAGATGACGTTCTGGATCAACACGATGAGCGCTTCCTGCTGCATTATAACTTCCCGCCGTTCTGTACCGGCGAAGCCAAGGCACAGCGCAGCACCGGCCGTCGTGAGATCGGTCACGGCCATCTGGCATGGCGTGCCTTGAAGGGACAGATTCCTGCTGATTATCCGTATTGCGTACGTGTAGTGTCTGATATACTTGAGTCGAACGGCTCGTCATCGATGGCTACAGTATGCGCCGGTACTCTGGCTCTGATGGATGCCGGTGTGAAAATCAACAATCCGGTATCAGGTATTGCAATGGGTCTTATCAAGAACCCGGGCGAGGACAAGTACGCTGTGTTGAGCGATATTCTTGGTGATGAGGATCACCTTGGCGATATGGATTTCAAGACCACTGGTACTGTGAAGGGACTTACTGCCACCCAGATGGATATCAAGTGCGACGGACTCTCATTCGAGATTCTGGAGAAGGCTCTTGCACAGGCAAAGGCCGGCCGCGAGTATATCCTTGGAAAGATTACCGAGTGCATTGCCGAGCCGCGTCCTGAACTTAAGCCTCATGCTCCACGTATTGAGACTATGACTATTCCGAAAGAGTTCATCGGCGCTGTGATAGGCCCGGGTGGAAAAATCATTCAGGGAATGCAGGAGGATACCGGTGCCAAAATCAGCATTGACGAGGTTGACGGTGTCGGCAAGATTGAGATTGCTGCCAATAACAAGGAAAGCATTGATGCCGCTCTTGCAAAGATACGCGCTATTGTGGCTATCCCAGAGGTCGGCGAGGTTTATGAGGGAACTGTACGCAGCGTGATGCCTTATGGACTTTTCGTGGAGTTCCTGCCGGGCAAGGATGGTCTGCTCCATATCTCGGAGATTGACTGGAAACGTTATGAGACAATCGAGGAGACCGGTATTAAGGAGGGCGACAAGATTCAGGTGAAACTGATTGATATCGATCAGAAGACCGGCAAGTTCAAACTCTCGAAACGCGCTCTGACCGAGAAACCTGAGGGCTACGAGGAGCGTCAGCGTCCGCCACGCGGCGAGCGTCCTGAGCGCGGTGAGCGTCGTGACCGCGGAGACCGTCACGAGCGCGGAGACCGCAACGGTTATCGCGGACCTCGTAGAAATGAGGAGACGAACCGTGAGGAAAATGCCCCTACTGACGCAGAGTGATTATGAGGCGCATTGTTTTGGCTTTGATGACTGTGGCTTTGCTGACGGCTTCCTGCCGCCGGCAAGGCTCAGGTGAAAGCTTCGGAATAGAAGGCAGCTTGTCTGGTGCCGCCGGCGAGATGCTGTATCTTGATCACGTCGGTCTGGACGGCATCAACGTCATTGATTCTGTCAAGCTGGATGCTGAAGGCTCGTTCTCGTTCAGACAGCCAAGGCCGGAATGCTATGACTTCTATCGCCTGCGTGTGGGCGACAGATTCATAACGCTCTCGATAGATTCTACCGAGACCGTTACTGTCAAGGCAGAGAAGACAACAATGATGACCGGCTACGAGGTGAGCGGCTCGGAGAACTGCGCAAAGCTGAAATCTTTGATATTGAGTCAGGCGGCTCTGCAACGTGAGATAAATGCCATGGCCTCGCAGCCCGGGATTGAGAGTGGCGTGCTGGCACAGCGTATCAACGAGAAGGTTGAAGTTTTCAAGTCGGATATCAACAACGGGTACATATTCACCGGCACGGATAAGCCATACGCTTATTATGCGCTGTTCATGCGGGTCAATGGAACTCCGCTGTATTTCCCGCAACAGTCCAGACAGGATGCCAAATGCTATGCTTCGGTCGCGACAATGATGGATTTGAAATATCCCGATGCCGTGCGCGTGAGAAATCTGCATAATATCGCACTGAAAGCCATGAAGGCTACTGCTGCACCTGCTCCGGTATCGGACGAGACAAGCGCGAAGCTCAACAGCCTGGTCTCGGAGTCGGGCGTTATTGAGATTGCGCTGCCCGATGCGCAAGGTGTAGTCCACAAGCTGACTGACTTGAAGGGAAAGGTCGTATTGCTTGATTTTACGGCATTCAAGACCGATTATTCGGCAGATTATATTCTTCAGCTCCGTGAGCTGTACAATAAATATGCGGCACAGGGATTTGAGATTTATCAGGTGTCGGTTGACCAGGACAGTCATTTCTGGGCGACTTCGTCGGACAATCTGCCTTGGGTGTGCGTGTATGATGAGAGCTCGTTGAACTCGCAGTACCTGCAATCTTACAGAGTTGAGATTCTGCCTACGGCTTTCCTGATAAACAAGGATAATGAGATTACCGAGCGTGTCCAGAGTTTCAAGGATCTGGATGGCAGTATCGCAGACTTGCTGGGCGCGAATTGATTTTTTTCTTTTAAATGTATTGCAATACAAAGTAATTAGGTTATATTTGCATTGACGATAACGGAATGGGGTTCCAACATCACAGCAATGTTGGAATTCTTTTTTCGTTCTGTCAGAGTTTTGATAATTAATTAAATAGATAGTTATGGCATACATGTCGGAAGAAGGCTACAAAAAGTTGGTGGCCGAGTTACAGTATCTTGAGAATGTGCGTCGTCCTGAGATTATTCAGCAGATTGCCGAGGCAAGGGACAAGGGTGACTTGTCGGAGAACGCGGAGTATGATGCCGCAAAGGAAGCTCAGGGAATGCTTGAGGCTAAAATCGCTCAACTGAAGTCACAGATAGGCGATGCCAAGTTGATTGACTCATCTAAGATTGACACTTCTACAGTGCAGATTCTCACCAAGGTCAGACTGAAAAATACTAAGAACAATGCCGAGATGGTATATACGATTGTTCCGGAAAGCGAGGCTGATCTTAAAGCCGGCAAGATATCGTGCAATACACCTATTGCAAAGGGCTTGTTAGGAAGAAAGGCCGGTGAGACAGCCGAGATATCGATACCGAGCGGCAAGATTACGTTCCAGATTCTTGAGATTTCCCTATGACAATTTTCAGTAAGATTATCAATGGCGACATTCCCTGCTATAAGATAGCTGAGAATGAGGATTGTTTCGCTTTTCTGGATATTAATCCTATGGTGAGAGGACACGTGCTGGTAGTTCCCAAACGTGAGGTGGATTATATTTTCGACCTGCCTGATAATGAGTTTGCCGACTTGCAGGTTTTTGCAAAACGGATTGCCGTGGCGCTCAAAAAAGCCATCCCTTGTCAGCGTATTGGACAGGCTGTCCTGGGAATGGAGGTGCCCCATGCTCATATACATCTTATTCCGATGCAGTCTGAGAAGGATATGCTGTTCAGCAATCCAAAGCTTAAGCTCACAGAGCAGGAATTTACAGATATTGCAGCATCTATAAGAAAATTCATGGACTGACATAAACTTGCCTGATAAATGTAAAGACCACGCCTTTGACGTGGTCTTTACATTTATGAATATGTTGTTTATCACTGTTTGCCATTTATGAATTTTCAGTAACTTTGCCGAAATTCAGGTATTGGGCCTAAATATTAACAAGATATCATTATGAGAAAATTAGGATTCGGCCTTTTTCTGGCTGTAGTTGCGATGTCGGGAATCGTATCGTGCGTTGATGTGCCTCAGGAGAAGCGTACATCGTTTGAGACGATGACTTTGACAAGGCAGAATGTTGAGGTTCCGTCATCATGGAGTGCTTCAATTGTCGGCAAAAGTGATGTCACTATTACACCTCAGACAACCGGTCAGCTTATGAAAGTCTGTGTCCTGGAGGGTGAGCGTGTGAAGAAGGGGCAGACACTGTTCATTATAGACCAGCGTCAGGCTCAGTTGGCTCTGGCAACTGCAAGGGCTAATCTTCAAGCAGCCGAGGCTATGCTCAGTACTGCCAAGTTGGAATTTGAGAGCAATCAGAATCTGTTTGACAAAAAAATAATCAGCAGCTACCTGCTGAATGCATCGGAGAATGATTATAACCGTGCAAAAGCAGCCGTCGCGCAGGCAAAGGCCGCTGTTGCGGACTCTGAGGTGAATCTGGAGTACTGTACTGTGAAATCGCCTGTTGACGGACTGGTTGGAAGTCTTCCGAATAATCCTGGCGATCTGGTCTCTATGGCCACGGTGCTGACTACAATATCGGGTACATCTGAGATGGTGGCAAAGATATCAATCACCGAGAATGAACTGGAGGAAATACTCAGCACGAATGGAACTGATCTTGAGAGCGCAATGAAATCATTGCCGCCCGCTACTCTGCTTTTGAAAGACGGCTCGAAATATGAGTACGAAGGTAAGTTTGAGAGTCTGTCCGGTATGATTGACCAATATACAGGCTCGCTGGTATCCAGGGTAGTCTTCCCGAATCCTGATGGGAGGCTTTATTCCGGTATGCAGGGTACTGTTCAGATGATGTTCCCCTACGATGATGTGATTATTGTACCTTTGAATGCCGTTGTACGCCTGCAGGACAAGGCTATCGTGTATCGTGTGAAAGACAATAAGGCTGAGAGTGTTCTTGTCGATATCGTGGAGAATGGCAAGGATGCCGCTTTGATGAGTGGTGTTGAGGCTGGCGATGTAATTGTCACAACCGGTGCCAATAATGTATATGAAGGTCAGCAGGTGATTTTTCCTGAGGAATCAGATAAATAAAGGATACAATCATGGCTAAAGGAAATATGTTTGTCGATCGCAAGGTTATGGCCTGTGCCATTTCAATTGTGATTGCTTTTGTAGGATATATATCAGTTAAGACGTTGGCTGTGGAGCAGTATCCCGATATTGCTCCACCGACAATCTTCGTTGAGACTGAATATACCGGTGCTGATGCCGCAACCGTGATGAATTCGGTAATTATGCCTTTGGAGGATGCTATCAACGGTGTTGAGAATATGACATATATTACCAGCGCCGCATCATCAAACGGCAATGCGATGATTACGATCTATTTCAAGCAGGGAACGGATCCTGATATGGATTGCGTGAATGTCCAGAACCGCGTGTCGGGTGCTATGGGTCTTCTGCCGTCCGAGGTGACAAAGGTTGGTGTGCAGGTGAGAAAGCGCCAGAACAGTATTCTGCAGATTACCGGTCTTGTGAGCCGTGACGGCAAGTTTGACACTGATTTTATTGCCAATTACATCGATATTAATGTGAAACCGCGTCTTCTGCGAATTCAGGGTGTCGGTAATGTAAACAATCTGGGTAATACATACTCCCTGCGTATATGGTTGAAGCCTGATGTGATGGCACGGTACGATCTGGAGCCTAACGATGTTTTCGCTGCTGTAGGACGCCAGAATCTCATAGCTGCGACTGGCTCACTCGGAGAGTCATCGGAGAACACATATCAATATACGATGGAGTACAAGGGGCGTCTCAAGACTGTTCAGGAATTTGAGGATATTGTAATCAGGGCGAATGTGTCGGGTAATACGTTGTATCTGCGTGATGTCGCTGATGTAGAGCTTGGTGCTCTGAGCTACAGTTTCACTTCTACAATAGACGGCCGGCCTGGCGTCATTTTTCTGATCAATCAGACTGCCGGAGCAAATGCTACGGAAATCAATGCCCAGATTTCCAAACTTTATGAGGAGATTGAGCGTGAGCTGCCTCCTGGATTGGAGTTCGAGACCCTTCAGACTTCGGATGACTTCCTGTATGCTGCCATACATAGCGTTATTGAGACTCTGATCGTAGCTATTATCCTGGTTATTCTGGTTGTGTATTTCTTCCTTCAGGATTTCAAGGCGACGTTGATTCCTTCTATCTCAATCTGCGTGTCACTGCTTGGTACATTTGCAATTGTCAAACTTGCAGGTTTCTCGTTGAATATTCTTACTTTGTTCGCATTGGTCCTCGCTATTGGTACTGTGGTCGATGATGCCATTGTCGTGGTCGAGGCTGTGATGGCTAAGCTTGAGGCTGGCTGCAAGAGCGGCTACTCTGCTACAAAAGATGCTATGAGCGAGGTTTCTGTCGCTGTTATCAGCTGTACGCTCGTATTTATGGCCGTGTTTATTCCTGTCACATTTATGCCGGGTACATCAGGATCGTTTTTTACCCAGTTCGGTATTACAATTGCATCATCGGTAGGTTTGTCGTGCGTATGCGCCATGACTCTCTGTCCGGCATTATGCGCTATGCTTATGAAACCTGCGAAAGAGGCTGACGGAACAAAAAGGAACCTGAACTATTATACCAGGAAAGCCTATCAGGCTTCGTACGATGCTGTTTTCAAAAAGTACAGCAAGGCCGTTCCAAAATTCATAAAGCGTCCTGTTCTGGCGTGGGTATCACTTGCCGTAGCCGTAATACTTATGGTATATCTTATGAAGGTTCTTCCATCAGGACTTGTACCTCAGGAGGATCAGGGCGTTATTATGGTTGATGTCTCAGCTCCTGCCGGATCTACTCTCTATGAGACCGGACTTGTCCTTGATAAAGTCGAGGCGAAATTGAAAGACATACCTGAGGTTGAGGCATACACCAGGGTTGGCGGATACGGTCTTATATCCGGTGCCGGATCAAACTTCGGCACAGTGATTATACGTCTGAAGCCATGGGATGACCGAAAAGGTATCCAGCATTTGATTGATATGGTGATAGCCCGGTTGTATTATGCCTGCGAGGATATTAAGGAGGCCACGATAATTCCATTCCAGATGCCTCAGATTCCCGGATATGGAAATTCCAACAGTATTGAGCTTGTTATGGAGGACCGTCAGGGAGGCGAGCTGTCTGATTTCAAGGCCGCGGTGGATAAGTTCCTGGTTGCGCTTCAGCAACGTCCCGAGATAAAGATGGCTGCATCGACATTCTCGGAGAGCTATCCTAAATACAGGGTGGATGTCAATTCTGTCCAATGCGACAGGTCGGGCGTATCGCAGGAAGATGTACTTTCTGTATTGGGCTCATATTGCGGTGGAGCTTACATCGGAAACTACAATCAATATGGTAAAGTGTATCGTGTGATGGCCAGCTCGTCACCTGAGTATCGTCTGGATCCTTCATCGCTCTCTAATATTTTCATAAGGGTGAAAGACGTTATGACGCCAATCGCGCAGTTTGTGACTCTTACGCCGATTGTCGGTACATCGGGACTCAACCGCTTTAATCTGTATCAGAGTATAACCTGTCAGGTCGCACACGCTGACGGATATTCCGACGGCGATGCCCTGAAGGCTATCAAGGAGGTTTCATACACAGATCTTCCCTCGGGATACGGCTATGAGTTTGGAGGTATGTCGCGTGAGTTGGCCGAGACTACCGAAAGTAATATGTCGGGTGTGATATATATTATTAGTATCATTCTCATATATCTTATTCTTGGCTGTCTGTATGAGTCCTGGTTTATTCCATTCGCTGTGCTGCTCTCGGTTCCTTTCGGATTGATGGGCTCTTTCCTGTTTTCGAAGCTGTGCGGAATGGAGAACAACATTTACCTGCAGACCGGTGTGATTATGCTTATTGGCCTGTTGGCTAAGACTGCTATTCTTATTACTGAGTTTGCCGTTGACAAGCACCGTCACGGAATGGATATTGTCGATGCTGCCATCGGTGCCTGCCACGACCGTCTGAGACCTATTATGATGACGGTGCTTACAATGATTGTAGGTATGATTCCTCTTATTGTTGAGGGTGGCGCGGGTGCAAACGGCAACAGGGCTCTTGCTATCGGTGTAGTAGGTGGCAGTTCTATCGGAACTGTGGCATTGCTGTTCGTTGTTCCTACTTTCTACATCATTTTCCAGAAATTGCACGATAAGATACAAGGTACACAAATAATTGAGGAGGAGACAGTATGAAAAGAATACACTTCATATTAGTAACGGCGGTTATCTTCTCATTGACCAGCTGTGGCGTATTCAGGAAATATGCCGATAATACCGAGATACCGGAAAATCTGTATGGACAGAACGAACTGGTACAGAGTGCAGCGGCACAGGAGTCGATAGGCGAGGTTTCGTGGAGAGTTTTTTTCGGTGATGTCTGTCTGCAGGCTCTCATAGAGCGTGCGCTGGAGCGCAACACCGATCTGGCTGCTGCAAAAGCTATCGCTGAGCAATCTGAGGCTATGCTCAGATCTGCCAAACTGGGCTATCTGCCTTCGATATCTCTGAATCCGTCAATTACACTCAATCCGGACAAGGGATATACTCTACCTGCTCAAGGCTCTTGGGGAGTGAACGGTTTCGGCAGCATAACCAACCGTAAGCGCGAGGCTGAGGCTCTGGCCTTGAAGGCTGCCGATGATGAGCAGGCTACGCGTTCTGCTTTGGTTGCATTGGTTGCCCGCTCTTACAGTCAGCTGGTTCTGCTTGACCGCGAGCTTGAGATTGTCTCTACTACCGAGGATATCTGGGGCAAAGTGCTCGACACACAGATTGCTTTGATGGAGAATGGCAAGGCTTATTCAACATCGGTGAATCAGATGAAAGCCTCGTTGTACGGCGTGACATTGCAGAAACTGGATATTGCGAATATGATTCAGGATATGGAGAATGTTATCTGCCTTATTCTGCGCGATACGCCTCAGCATATTGAACGCACTCACTGGAAGTCGTTTTCTCTCCCGTCTGATTTCGGTACGGGCATTCCAGCTGCGATGCTGGAGAACCGTGCTGATGTCCGTGCTGCAGGTCATAATCTTGAGGCAGCGTATTATGTTACGAATCAAGCCAGATGTGCTATGTATCCGGGTCTGACTCTAACCGGTATGCTGGGTTGGGGAACCAACGGGAATCCGGTTTCCAGTCCTGTGGAGTTCATTACGAATGCAGTCGCATCGCTTGCTCAGCCTCTGTTCGCTCAAGGACAGCTCCGGGCAAATCTTAAGGTCAGCAAGCTGCAACAGCAGATTGCTGCTGATGTTTATACACAGACTTTGCTGCAGGCTGGAAACGAGGTTAATACCGCTTTGCGCGGCTATCAGCTCGCCATACGGAAAGATATCATCTATAAACAGCAGACCGCAGCCCTTGCAGATGCTTACGATGGTACGCAGACTCTTATGAGCAATGGCAAGGCCACATATATTGAAGTGCTGACAGCGCAGGAGTCTCTGCTGGACGCGCAACTCGGTGAGGCCTCGAACATCTTCGATGGCTTTCAGAGCCTGATTGATTTGTACGAGTCACTCGGTGGCGGAGTCAATTGACACCAGGCTTTTTTCGGGTGAGCCAAATTAGCGGCTCACCCGAAAACGTGACAGCCCTGAACAACAAAAAAGCCATTCTCACGAATGGCTTTTTGCGCTCCCTCGGGGACTTGAACCCAGGACCCCCTGATTAACAGTCAGATGCTCTAACCAACTGAGCTAAGGAAGCTTTTTGCTTTCCTGTAGGGTAAATCGCTTTGTCCTGCCTGAAAGCGGTGCAAAGTTACCGCTTTTTCGGAATAAACAAACATAATAAGCAAAAAAAATGTGTCATCGTGCTATTTTTGTTATTTGAGCTGTATCTTTGCCGTATGCGTAAGGTTAGAAATATTCTGATTCTGGTACCGGTGATAGCCGTCGGACTCATTTTTATGGGCGCTAAGGTGACTGACCGGAATTTCGAGATTTCAAAGAATCTTGAGATATTCCACAATGTTTTCCGTGAGGTTGATATGCTATATGTCGATACAATCGACGTGGAGCAGATGGTGAAGTCGGGCATCGATGCGATGCTTTCCGAACTGGATCCTTATTCTGTGTATTATCCCGAGGATAAGGAGAACGACCTGAAAATGATGACTACCGGTAAATATGCCGGCATAGGCGCGTTGATACGGCAGTTCCCGAAACGTGATTATGTTGTTATTGAGGAACCTTACGAGAACATGCCGGCTCTGTTGAGCGGAGTCAGAGCCGGTGACCAGATATTGCGGATTGACGGTGAGAGCATGAAGGGGAAAGCCTCGTCGTACGTAAGTGACCATCTTCGCGGTGAGCCTGGAACTGAGTTCATTCTTACTGTGCGCCGCCCGGGTGTATCGGACAGTATTGACATTAAGATAAAGCGTGCGAATATCGCGCTTCCGGCAGTGCCGTATTACGGTATGTGGAAAGATGCAGGCTATATTTATCTGGAGAGCTTCACCGAGAACTGCTCGAAGGATGTCCGCATGGCTCTGCTTGAGTTGAAGGAACTTGGCGCGAAATCGATAATACTTGATTTGCGCGATAACGGAGGCGGACTTTTGAACGAGGCTGTCGATGTTCTGAGCCTTTTCATTCCGAAGGGTACTCAGGTGGTTCAGACTAAGGGGAAGACCCGTATGGCATCGAGCTCATATCAGACTTCGCGCGATCCTGTCGATGCGGAGATTCCGTTGGTGGTCCTTACGAATGGCAACTCGGCATCGGCTTCCGAGATTGTCTCGGGCGCGCTGCAGGATCTGGACCGTGCGGTAATAATCGGCGCACGTACGTACGGCAAAGGCCTGGTTCAGACCACACGCCCCCTGCCGTTCAACGGCACACTGAAAATCACCACAGCCAAGTATTACATACCGAGTGGCCGGTGCATTCAGGAAATAGACTATTCAAAAAGTAAGTCTGTAAGCAAATCGGCTGGGAAGTCCGACTCGCTGTCGCATATTTTCAAGACCAAGTCCGGACGGGAGGTCCGTGATGGAGGCGGCATTCGTCCCGATGTGATTTGTCCGATAGACACTCTGCCTGATATTATCTATTATCTTTCTACCGACCAGGTGCTGTTTGATTACTTGAATGAGTATTGTCTGTCTCACGACTCAATAGAGCCGGCAGCAGCATTCCAGATATCAGACTCTCTGTACCGCTCGTTCAAGGAGTATGTATGTAAATCGGAATTTGAATATACCAGCCGCAGCAGCAAAGCGTTGAAGGCACTGCGCGATATTGCCCGTCTGGAGGGACTCCTCGCAAAGTCTGCCAGTGAGTTTGACTCGTTGGCGGTGCGTCTGAACTACGATCTGGAGAATGATCTGGACCAGTTTAAGGACGATGTGGTCGCTCTGCTCGGAACAGAGATAGTCGCACGCTATTATTATCAGCGTGGTACTATTCAGTATAACCTGCGGAACGATGCAATACTGGACTCTGCTATGGCAGTTCTGAGTGATGCGGCACGTTATTACGGTATTCTGAAAGGGGAGAAATAATCAGTTGAAGTCCTCGTCCGGGTATTTCACTTTCACATCATTCAGATATTTCTTGAATGCCTGTTCGTTCTGACGGCTGCATATAAGCAAAGCATCGTCTGTATCAACGACCAGCAGGTCGGAAAGACCGTCAATAACTACAAGCTTCTTGTTCTTGCTGTGCTCCACTATGAGGTTGTCGCGGGAATCGTACATCTGGGTGTAATCGGCAATCACGGCATTGTCATTCTCATCGTGATCGCTTATATCGTACAGTAAATCCCAACTTTCGATATCGTTCCACTTGAACGCACCCATAGCCATATAAACGTTGTCCGCTTTCTCAAGCAGCGCGTAATCGACCGAGATGTGGGGCAGGGCTTCGTAGAATGCGTACATACGGTTTCTGCGGGCATCGCGGTTATGACAGGTGCTGTATATCATATCAAACTGTGCGGCAGCTTCGGGCAACCAGATGGCGGCGGCTTTGATGAATGCGTTGACATTCCACATAAGTACGCCTGAGTTCCAGTAGAACTCGCCGCTCTCAACGAACAGCCGGGCAAACTCTTCGGCCGGTTTCTCTGTGAATGTGCGGACACGGTGCATGCCGTCGGTTGTATCATCGTCTATCTGGATGTATCCGTAACGTGTCTCTGGACGGGTAGGGCGTATGCCTATTGTCAGCAGGGCATCGTGGCTGTCCACAAAATCCAGACCATCCGTGATGGTGCGGAAGTACGACTCCTCTTCCATAATCAGTACATCCGATGGCAATACCACAACCTTTGCATTTGGATTTATATCGCGTATGTGGTATGCTGCCAGAACAAAGCACGGGCCTGTTCCCTTGCGTGCGGGCTCACGCAGAATCTGCAGGGGATTAAGATCGGGCAACTGCTCTCTGACAAGGTCGTAATACTCTATATTTGTGGCTACTATTATATTCTCTTCCGGAATGATTTTCTTCATTCTGGATACAGCCTGCTTAAGCATACTTCTGCCGTTTTTGAAGAAATCCACGAACTGTTTGGGCTGATGCTTGCGGCTCAGGGGCCACATACGTGTCCCTGCTCCACCTGCCAGAATCACACAATAATTGTCATTTCCCAACATATCCGTCAGCTATAGCCATATCCAAAGATAGTCGTCTGTTTTTGAAAAATCAAACATATTGTGTCTTTTTTGCGTCTTTCTTAAAAAAAGCCGTATCTTTGCAACGCAATTCCACCAAAGCGTCGCGGAATTGTGGTTCACCAAATGCCCAGATGGCGGAATCGGTAGACGCGCTGGTCTCAAACACCAGTGGGGTAAAACTCGTGCCGGTTCGAGACCGGCTCTGGGTACTCAGAATGTCTTGTAAGTCGTTGATTTACAAGACATTCTCTTTTTATAGGGTGTTAAAAGGTGCTAATTTTGAACATTATTTTTCAATAAAATTTAAGCATCACAGTATAGAGCTGCCTGTATTTTGCCTTCTTGGCTTCTACCGCCAGTTGCAGGAGCGAATGCATCAGTGAGTCATCGTAATACTCCTTATGCTGTGACTTCAGTGCCTCCACTTTCTGCATAATCTCGCCGGGAGTCATCTCGGGTACTCCGAAGCGCATAGCCATAGCATTCTGCTACAGTTTCTCCCAGGCCTCAAACAGGTCCTCAGGATAGTACTCGGGCAGAATCTCCATCGAGTAGCATTTCTCCTTGAACATCCTGCCGCTTCTCCCAGTCGTATGGGGCGAACTCGTGTCGGAATCTTATGTAGTACTGTGCGAAACTGGACATTGGTAGATTGAGGAGATGTGGGTTAGGTATGTTCGTTGCAAGACAAATTTTAACACACTTCTTATCCGTTGATTATAACCTAATTACAACAACAGTTCTGTTAAAAAGATAAGTTAAATTGTCTGTTAAATTCTTGGTAACTGCTCAGGTACCCCTGACCTGACTAAAAACTGAGGGAAGCGTGGGGTTTTCGCCACCCTGATATAATTTTTTTCAAAAATTTTCATCGTATCGCACACTCTTTTTTCAACCCGTTGAAAATAAGCCGATTGGAGTC
>JAZLKB010000046.1:0-43187 GCA_045597365.1 Bacteroidaceae bacterium
AAATTTTATGAAAGATTTTCGAGATGAAAATCCGGTTATTTGAAGGAGCAATGGGGATTCCATTGTGACTGAAAAGAAACGAATTTTCAGCCGGAAAGATTTTATAAAAGGTTAATTGGAACATTTCAAAACAGGTTCTTACTCTTGTACGGCTTCGAGAAAACGGGCATACAGCCATTCGTCCTGCTGGCTGATGGTCATTGAGCTGTTGTCGAGTACAATGGCATCATCGGCTTTCTTGAGCGGCGATACGGCGCGATGGGAATCTATATAGTCGCGCTCCTGAACATTCTTCAAAACCTCGCTGAATGTCGCGCTGCCGCCTTTGGCTATGATTTCGTCCAGACGGCGCTGCGCCCGTACCTCGGCTGAGGCTGTAACGAATATCTTGAGCTCTGCGTCGGGATATACTGCTGTGCCTATGTCCCGCCCGTCCATAACAACTCCTTTGCCGGCACCGAGCTGACGTTGTTGTGCGGTAAGTGCCGAGCGCACGAAACCGATAGCGGATATCGGACTGACTTTGCCGGATACCTCCATGCCGCGGATTGCGCTCTCAACGTCCTCGCCGTTGAGCAGTGTGATCTGCCCTCCTTCGGTATTGTGACGGAACGAGATGTGTATGCTGTCCATCGCTCTCTGCAGGCTGTCCCCGTCAATTGTGTCTTCTTTGAATATGCCGTTACGGATGGCCCATAATGTGACGGCACGGTACATGGCGCCGGTGTCAACATAGGTGTATCCGACTTTCTTTGCAAGGCTCTTTGCCATTGTGCTTTTGCCGCACGATGAATGGCCGTCGATGGCCACAATGATTCTCTTCATATTATTTTTTCAGATTTTCAGTGCAAAATTGAATACAAACGATGATGTGGATACCTGGAACTTCCCGAATGACATTCCGAACGACAGTCTGTTGAGATTGACGCCGGCTCCTATGGTGGCGCCTGTCAGTCCCTTGTGACTGCTGGTTGACAGCTCGGCGGCATTTCTGAAATTATATCCAAGTGCCACATATATCTTGTCTGTTATGAGTATGTCGGCTCCCAATATAAGGTGTCTGACGAATATGTCTTTACCTGATAATTCTCCGTCAGGGCTGTAGAAATCGTCACTGTTCCATTTGTTGAGCCGGTCCAGAGTGAGAGACAGCCTGAGCGGCGCGTGCTCCAGCCTGAGTGACAGACCGGCTGTGATGTTGAAAGGCAGGCTTTCGCGGATATCCTGAAACGGCTTTATCTGTCCTCCTATGTTGTTGAATGCCAAACCGGCATTGAAACGGCCTGACAACGATGTGTATGTGAGCCCGAGGTCGGCTGCAAGTGAGAACGAAGAATAATAGCTGTATTTTGAATAAAGGGCGCGCAGAGACACACCTCCGTTCCATCGGTCACCGAGCCGGTATGCGTATGAGCCTCCGATGGCAATATCGCGTGAAGTGAATGTCCCGGACTGGATGCCGGCCGCGTCGGTCTGTCCGGAAGTGCCGTAGCTGATATATCGGGCTGTTACGGCGAACGATGACCTGTGATTTGCAGTGTCGCAGTATTGTGCACCTGCCGCTGTTGTGCCTGCCATCCAGGTAAGAACGTTCAAACCGAGCTTGCGGTCATCGTTTGCTGCCAGAGAGGCTGGATTGGAGTATGAGAGTGCCGGATCGCTCTCCAATAACGAGACGTTACGTCCGCCGAGCGCCGCCTCGTGTGAGGATTGCGGCAACTCCAGAAAACCGAAGGCAGATGTCTGATTCTGTGCTGCGACCTCTGCTGCTATTACAAATGCTGACAGTAAAAGCGTTATCCTTCTCATTCCGGCATGAATGTGCGTCTGCCGCGAAGGTACATATTTTAAAGGTAAAGCGGGAAAAGACTTGCAACTTTTAATCCTTCACAATTATTAACGTAGTGCCATATCGAAAAAATAATAAAAATTTAGTTTTTTTTGCGGTACTCAAATAAAAAGCATTACTTTTGCGAACTAACCGGAAAATGAAAATAAGATTATAAAAGTTATGGAAATCAAGAAATCAGAAAGCGCGGATCTTGAAAAAACCAAATCCACAGCCCTGCTGGTGGGTTTTGTGGCAGCTTTGGCCGTGTTGTTCGTCGCACTGGAATGGACGCAACGTGACAAGAAGATAGACCTCAGCGGTCTTATCGTAGCGGAAGTATCACTCGAGGAGGAGATGGTTCCTATCACACTACCTGAGAAAAAGACTGTTCCGCCACCACCACAGTCTGTGACAGTTGCCGAAATTATAGAGATTGTTGAGGATGATGCGGAGATTGAGGAGGCTACCATCGCCTCGACCGAGGATCAGACAGAGTACATCGAGATCAAGGAAATTGAGAATGTCGTTGTGGAGGAGGAGCCTGAAGAGGAGGCACCGTTCATGGTCGTTGAGAAAATGCCGGAGTTCCCTGGCGGTACTGCAGCTTTGATGGCCTATCTGCAGAAGAACATCAAGTATCCGTCGGTATGTCGTGAGAACAACATCCAGGGTCGTGTACTTATCCAGTTTATCGTGAACAAGGATGGTACCATCGTTGATCCGGAGGTTGTGAAGAGTGTAAACCCATATCTTGACAAGGAAGCTTTGCGAGTTATCTCGACTATGCCTAAGTGGAGTCCGGGTGAGCAGCGCGGCAAACCGGTACGCGTAAAGTTTACGGTTCCTGTGAATTTCAAGTTACAGTAATATTAAAGGGGCTGGGCAAGCCCCTTTTTTTATAATTTTTCTGCTATGAGTGATGATATAGTTACCTTGTTGTCGGGCTTCCAGTCCTATCTGGCTGCGTTGGATATACCGGAAAAACCTGAGGGCTTATATGGACCGGTGCGATATGCCCTGACTCTTGGCGGAAAGCGGATGCGGCCCTTGCTGCTGATGTTGTCATACCGGCTTTATGGCAAAGATATAAGACAGACATACGATGCGGCAAGCGGCATAGAGATTTTCCATAATTTCACTTTGCTCCACGATGATGTGATGGATAAGGCCGACATCCGGCGTGGCAAACCGACTGTTCATGTCAAATGGAATGAGAATACTGCCATATTATCGGGCGATGCCATGGCTTTTCTGGCTTGCCGGTATATGGAGCGAGTACCCGACAAATACAGGTCAAAGGTGATGGACACAGCGTATAAGGCTTTCTTTGATGTCGTTGAAGGCCAGCAGTATGATATGGATTTTGAGAATCGTACTGATGTGACTGTTGATGAGTATATGGAGATGATACGCTTGAAGACAGCTGTGCTCCCTGCAGCATCTATGATGATTGGCGCGGTATTGGGCGGTGCTTCGGATGCTGATGCTCTTACATTATATGATGCCGGCCAGAAAATGGGACTTGCTTTTCAATTGCAGGATGACTGGCTGGATGTATATGGTGACCCTAAGGTGTTCGGCAAAAATGTCGGCGGCGATATCCTCTGCAATAAGAAAACGTATCTTTATATCATGGCTGGAAATCTTGCTGATGAGGCTTGCCGCCGTGAACTCGATACTTGGGCTGAGTGTAGAAATTGCGATCCTAAAGAAAAGATTGCAGCCGTTACTGCTGTGTATGACAGGCTTGGGGTATCAGAACGTTGCCGGGAGAAGATAGACAAATTGTTTGCCGAGGCTATGGATATGATTTTGAGCCTTGATGCTGATAAACGCCAACTGTCCGTATTGGTTGGATATGTGACAGAAATACTGAACCGCCAGTTGTGACAATATGCCCTACCGACGATTGCCAAATACCGATAAAGCCCGCATACGTGCAATGGAGACTGCCGTGAGCAGAATGCGGGAGGCGGATTATTATGCGCCTGTCATATCTCCGGACATTCTGGTTCGGTGCGAGAGGCTGCTGTACGACTTCCGTAACGCAAATACCAGATATTTGGCGAGTCTGGCAAAGCAGCTTGAATTCCTGCATTCTGAGCAATATCAGATCCGCTATAAGAATGCGCGTATGTATGTGACACATTTCCTGCAGGTATTTAATATGTGTGTATTACGTGGAGAGATAAAGAGTGCCGACAGGGCTTTCTACTCATTGCCGGTTGATTCAAATGACTTGCCGGATTTGCCGAATGAGACTGCTGTACTGAACTGGTGTGAGAATGTTGTCCGAGGTGAGCGTGAAAGAACAACACATGGAGGAATACCTATTTATAATCCTACCGTAGCCAAGCTTGCCGTTCATTACGATTTGTTCCGCGAGGTGTATCAGCAAAATATCACGCTCCGCAGGTTTACAGATGAGAGCCTTGCCGAAGTGGCCCGGATGCGGCCGCTTGCCGATGCTGTTATTCTGGAGATATGGAACTCAATAGAACGCTATTTTGCCGAAAAGACAGGAGATGAACGGCTTGATTGCTGCCGTGAATATGGTGTAGTCTATTATTATAGAAAGAGTGAACAGGCTGATTGATACTCATTCCCATATTTTTCTGGAGGAGTTTAAGGACGACCTTGATGATGTGGTTACCCGTGCCGTCAATACGGGAATCGATACTTTCGTAATGCCCAACATCAATTTGGCTTCCGTACCAGAGATGCTGGCCGTACGTAACAGATATCCATATAGCTGCTATGCTTCAATAGGACTTCATCCAACTGATCTGACTGACAATTTCCGCTCAGAGTTGCAGCAGCTGAAATCTATGCTTGACCGTGACCGGTCGGACGCGACGGGACTGTTCCGCGGTATTGGAGAGGTAGGCCTGGATCTGTATTGGCAACAGGATAATCTGCTACTCCAGGCCGAGGCTTTTGAACGGCAGATTGAGTGGGCTCTCGAATATGATTTGCCTTTGATGATACACGCCAGGAATGCTTTTGTACAGCTTTGCGGTATTTTGGACAAATATGCCGGGTATGGCTTGCGGGGCGTTTTCCATTGCTTCTCTGATGGCCCTGAACAAGCTGCCAGGCTGATGGAGTACAAGGGCTTCATGTTCGGAATAGGGGGCGTGGTTACATACAGAAAGTCGTTGGTACCTGACGCATTGGCCTTGATTCCTCACGATAGGATAGTTGTTGAGACCGATTGCCCGTATCTCTCGCCGGTACCTTGCCGCGGGCACAGGAACGAGCCCTCGTTTATGGCTTATACGGTTGCCCGGATAGCTGACGTATGGGGATGTGATGCCTCGGAGGTTGCCCGTGAGAGTACGGCAAATGCCTGTAATCTTTTTGGAATACAATAAAAAGCGTGAGAGTGCGTTTTTCATTTGTATGAATCAAAATAGCTTTTACAGAACACATTTGACAATTATCAGGACTATTCTTGTCTTGTTTGCCATTGCGATTGCCATATTCTCATTATGGGTCTCACGCTTGCTGGTACGTGATCTGGAGACTGAGGAACACAATAAGATGGAGGTGTTCGCCGGAGCCTATCGTGCAATCAATGAGGCTGATGAGAATACAGATCTGAGCCTTGTGCAGTCGGTGCTTTCCGGCAACAACACAATTCCTGTCATTATTCTCGACAACGACGGTGAGGTATATGATTTCCTGAATGTCCGCATCAAGGGCGATGATACTTTGTCATACCTTTCAAAACGTGCCGCTCAGATGCGCGGCAAGGGCAACAGCATCCGTATATATCATGACCGTGCGGTAAATGACACATATACGGAGGTTTGTTTTGATGATTCGCTTATGCTCAACAGACTGTCGTATTATCCGCTTATCCAGTTGGGCGTTGTGATGATTTTTGTCCTAATGGCTATCCTGGCATTGCTGAGTTTCAAGAAAACGGAACAGAATCGTGTCTGGGTGGGCTTGTCGAAAGAAACCGCGCATCAGCTGGGGACTCCAATATCCTCGCTGATGGCTTGGACCGAGCTTCTGAAGGATAAATATGACGATGAGCTG
Organism: Bacteroidaceae bacterium; assembly: GCA_045597365.1. Taxonomy (GTDB): domain Bacteria; phylum Bacteroidota; class Bacteroidia; order Bacteroidales; family Bacteroidaceae; genus Colenecus. The sequence goes on from JAZLKB010000046.1 coordinate 5,879, forward strand.
ATTGAAGAGATGGGCAAGGATGTGAGCCGTCTTGAGACAATAGCGGAGCGCTTTTCGAAAATCGGCTCGATGCCTGAACCTGTGTCGCAGGATATCCGGGATGTGCTGGAACATGCTGTAGAATATATTGAACATCGTTCGCCTGGTACTGTGTCATTTATCAGGGAGTATCCTGACAATCCTGTCACGGCACGTGTGAATCAGTCGTTGTTCGAGTGGGTGGTTGAGAATCTGTGTAAGAATGCTGTCGATGCGATGGATGGCAAAGGAGAACTTACTGTCGCACTGTTTGAGGATAATGACTATGCATATATTGAGTTCAGTGACACAGGCAAAGGTATGCCGAAGAAATTGTTCAAAATGATTTTTATGCCAGGCTTTACCACAAAAAAACGCGGGTGGGGGCTTGGACTGCCACTTGCCAAACGTATTGTGGAAGAATACCATAAAGGACATATATTTGTTAAGAAGTCGGAACCCGGTAAAGGTGCTGTGTTCAGAATAGAGCTGAAAAAGTAGCTGTTTTTACAAAAATCGAAGTTTTGTAACTCACTTAGAAATAAATTCCATATCTTTGTGACCCGAAAAATTAGTGAGGTGGGAAGATTGGGCATATACAAGATTGACCTGAAAAGTCAAGAACAAGCTGAGACTTCGTATAACTGGCTGGTTGACAGTGACTTTTTTGCTGCTTTGGATGTCGAGGACATCCGCAACGGGCATGTGTCGGTTGACCTTACAGTTACAAAGAGTAACTCGCGTGAGTTTGAGCTTGCGTTTGTCCTGCATGGAGATGTCGATGTTCCTTGCGACCGTTGTCTGGAGGATATGCCGATAGACATCGATACTGATGGCACTCTTACTGTACGGTTGGGCGATGATTTTGCCGATGACGGTGATGTTATTGTCGTGCCTGAGGCAGATGGGTCTATTAATGTGTCGTGGTACATATACGAGTTTATTTCGCTGGCTGTTCCTTTGAAACATGTGCATGCCCCCGGCAAGTGCAATAAAGAGATGACCGAGCAGTTGGAGAAACATACATCTCCCGATTTTGATGATAACGGAGAAAGGCCTGCAAATGTTGACTGGTCCGGTTTGGAGAATTTGAAATTTGAGGAATAATAGAATAACAATTAAAAACAGAAGAAATGGCACATCCTAAAAGAAGGCAGTCAAAGACGAGGACTGCCAAGAGAAGATCTCATGACCATGCAATTGCTCCGACACTGGCAATTTGCCCGAACTGCGGTGCTTGGCATGTGTATCACACCGTATGCAGTGAGTGCGGTTATTACAGAGGCAAGTTGGCAGTTGTAAAAGAGACTGCAGCTGAGTAATTGATACTGGAAAATTGGAAACGCACCGCTTGCGATGCGTTTTTTTTGTATTGGGACCAAGCAATGCATAAGGCCGGTTTTGTAAATATCGTTGGAAATCCGAATGTCGGAAAATCCACGCTGATGAACCTTCTGGTAGGCGAGAAGATATCAATAGCCACTTTCAAGGCTCAGACCACCCGTCATCGTATTATGGGTATAGTTAATACGGATGATTCGCAGATCGTGTTTTCCGATACTCCAGGCGTGTTGAAACCGAACTACCGGCTCCAGGAATCCATGCTGGCATTCTCTGAGTCGGCTCTGGTTGACGCCGATGTGCTGCTGTATATGACCGACGTTGTTGAGAAGGCTGACAAGAATGCGGAGTTTTTGGAAAAGGTGTCTCATATTGATGTGCCGGTACTTGTGCTGATCAATAAGATAGACTTGTCGAACCAGAAGGCTTTGGAGGAAATTGTCGAGTCTTGGCATGAGGTGTTTCCTTCGGCTGAGATTATTCCTATCTGTGCAAAGACGGGGTTCGGCATAGACTATGTTATGAAACGGGTGAATGAGCTTATTCCCCCGTCTCCACCATATTTTGACAAGGACCAGCTTACCGACAAACCTGCCCGTTTCTTTGTCTCGGAGATTATTCGCGAGAAGATTCTGATCAACTACGAGAAAGAGATTCCTTATTCTGTCGAAGTGGTGGTGGAGCAGTTCAAGGAGAACAGAAGCCGCATTTTGATAAATTCCGTGATTTATGTGGAGCGCGAGTCGCAGAAAGCGATTCTTATAGGCCACGAGGGCGCGGCGATGAAACGTGTGGCTATGTCTGCCAGAAAAGATCTGGAAACATTCTTCGGCAAGAAGATTTTCCTGGAGATATTCGTGAAAGTTGATAAGGACTGGCGCAGCTCTGAACATGAGTTGTCGGTGTTCGGTTATAATCCTCAGTAATGTATTTTGTGTTATGGGCAATCTTGTTGCTATAGTCGGCAGACCTAATGTGGGAAAGTCAACACTTTTCAATCGTCTTACCCAGACACGTCAGGCCATCGTAGATGATGAGGCTGGTACTACGCGTGACCGTCAATATGGTAAATGCGAGTGGTGCGGCCGGCAATTCTCTGTTGTTGATACCGGCGGTTGGGTGGTGAATTCGGATGATGTCTTCGAAGGAGAAATCCGCAAACAGGTACAGGTTGCCATAGAGGAGGCTGACCTTATTCTATTCCTGGTTGACATTCGTAACGGCATCACTGATCTTGATATGGAGGTAGGACGCATATTGCGCCGTGCATCAACACCGGTAATACTTGTTGCCAATAAGATGGATTCATTTGATCTGCAATATGGGGCGGCGGAGTTCTATAGCCTTGGATTAGGTGACCCTGTCTGTATTTCTGCAGCTACCGGAAGCGGGTCGGGCGACCTGCTCGATATGGTGGTCTCGAAAATTGCAGACAAGCCTGATGATGAAGTTGATGAGGAAATACCGCGTTTTGCAGTTGTGGGACGTCCGAATGTGGGCAAAAGCTCGATTGTTAACGCTTTTATCGGCGAGGAACGCAATATCGTGACGGATATTGCAGGTACTACGCGCGATTCAGTATATACACGATATAATAAGTTCGGTTTTGATTTCTATCTGGTAGATACAGCCGGAATAAGGAAAAAAAGCAAAGTTGAGGAGAATCTGGAGTTCTATTCAGTTATGCGCTCGATCAGAGCTATCGAGAATTCTGATATATGCATTCTGATGCTTGATGCCACCAGGGGAATTGAGAGTCAGGATATGAATATTATCTCGCTTGTCCTGAAAAACCAGAAAGGATTGGTCGTGGTGGTGAACAAATGGGATCTGATTGAGGATCGCTCTGCACAGGTGATGAAAAACTACGAGAATGCAATCCGCTCGCGTCTTGCCCCGTTCTCGGATTTTCCGATAGTGTTCACATCGGCTGTGAACAAGCAGAGAATAATGAAGGTTCTTGAGATGGCCAAGGATGTTTATCTGCATCGCAGGCAAAGGGTGTCAACCGGAAAGCTGAACGCTGTGATGCTTCCTTTGATTGAGTCATATCCGCCTCCATCGATAAAGGGTAAATATATCAAGATAAAGTATTGCATGCAGTTGCAGGGACCGATTGTGCCATCGTTCATATTCTTTGCGAACCTGCCTCAGTATGTCAAGGAACCTTACAAAAGATTCCTTGAGAATAAAATCAGGGAGAACTGGAATTTCTCCGGCACTCCGGTAAATATCTTTATCAGGCAAAAGTAATCGGATCCCGGCAGGTTTTGCCGGGATTTTTTATTCCAGCTGGAAGCTCTTCTTGCGTAATTCGAAGCTCTGGCTCAGGTATTTGGCTTTTACTGTAGGGTTGGCTGCCAGTTCCTCCGGTGTACCATGGAACAGTATGCGTCCCTCGTATAGAAGGTATGCCCGGTCTGTAATGCTGAGCGTCTCGTGAACATTGTGGTCGGTGATGAGAATGCCGATGTTGCGGTATTTGAGTTTCCATACAATCTGCTGTATGTCTTCGACAGCAATAGGATCGACACCTGCGAACGGCTCGTCCAGCATAATGAATTTCGGCTCGATAGCCAGACATCGGGCTATCTCGGTACGACGGCGCTCGCCTCCTGATAAACGGTCACCGGTATTCTTGCGGACTTTCTGCAGACTGAACTCTTCAATCAGACTCTCTAATTTCTCCTTCTGATAGGCAGCGGGTTTCCCTGTGAGCTCAAGGACCGACGAGATATTGTCCTCGACCGTCATCCGGCGGAAAACGCTGGCTTCCTGAGCCAGATAGCCTATGCCTTTCCGGGCGCGCAGATAGACTGGATCGTTTGTTATGTCCTCGTCATTCAGGAAGATACGTCCCTCGTTCGGTGTGATGAGACCTGTTGCCATGTAGAATGATGTAGTCTTGCCTGCACCGTTCGGTCCTAAAAGACCTACTATCTCGCCCTGTTGTACATTGATGGATACGTGGTTCACAACGGTCCGTTTGCCGTAGCGTTTGACCAGGTTCTCAGTGTGGAGTACCATAGGTCCGCCTGTTGTGGAGGATATGCTGTCCATTATGGTGATATGCTTGTTTTCACTGACAAAAATACACAAATTAATTTTTGCGGTATGGATATTTGGTATTGTTATTTTGGCAGTTTATGATTATTGAAGTAATTTCGCAAACTAATAGCGGGTGGAGTTTCCGCTTGTTGAAACGATGAATTTTTAATATAAACAGAAAGATAATGAATGTTTCATTTGAGAAGGTGAGCAAGGTGCAGGGCCTGCTTGCCGTAAGCCTGGAGAAGGCAGATTATCAGGAGAGTCTGGAGAAGTCGCTGAAAGAGTATAGAAAGAAAGCCAATATGCCTGGCTTCCGTCCCGGAATGGTGCCGATGAGCCTGATTCAGAGAATGTACGGCAAGGCCATCAAGGCAGAGGAAATCAATAAGATTCTTCAAGACAAGGTGATGGGTTACATAAAGGAGAACAATATAGATATGCTGGGCGAGCCCCTTCCGAACGACGAGAAGGAAAAAGGCCAGAGCATGGACGATGACAACTTTACTTTTTATTTCGATATAGCTGTAGCTCCTGAGTTTGACGCTTCGGTTTCGAAGGACGATACTGTTCCTTATTATACTATCAAGATTACTGACGAGATGGTCGATGGTCAGATATCAAGCTATACACAGCGGAACGGAAAGTATGATCAGGTTGATTCATATCAGACTAATGATATGATGAAGGGACGTCTGGTGGAGCTTGCTGCTGATGGAGCAGCTCTTGATGGTGGAATCGTAGTGGAGGATACCGCTCTGATGCCGTCGTATTTTGCTGATGACAGTGTGAAGGCCTTGTTTGAGGGTGCTGTGAAAGGTTCCGAGATAAAGTTCAACCCTTCAGCGGCATATAAGGATAACGCAGTGCAGCTGTCATCATTGCTCAGCATAGATAAGGAAAAAGCTGCTGATGTAAAGTCTGACTTCCTGTTCACGGTGGCTGAGATAACAAGATATACCCCAGGTGAGATGAATCAGGAACTGTTTGATCAGGTGTTTGGAAAAGATGTGGTAAAGAGTGAGAAGGAATTCCGTGAGAAGGTCCGCGATTCTTTGGAGCGCAGTTTCGCTCCTGACAGCGACTATCGTTTTCTGTTGGATGTCCGTGAGTATCTGACCGGCCGCATCGGTAAACTTGAGTATCCGGAGGTTTTGCTGAAACGTATTCTGCAGGAGAACCGCAAGGATGAGGGTGAGGATATAGAAGACACTTACAAGAAGAGCATTGATGAGCTGACGTGGCATCTTATAAAGGAAAAACTGGTGAAAGCCAATGATATTAAGATTGAGGAGGCCGATGTTAAAGCCCAGGCACGCGAGGCTACACGCGCCCAGTTCGCACAATACGGTATGATGGAGGTTCCTGATGAGCTGCTGGACAAATATTCGCAGGAGATGCTGAAAAAACGCGAGACGGTAGATAGTCTTGTAAACCGTGCAGTTGAGACAAAGCTCGTCAATGCTTTGAAGAAACAGCTTACACTCAAGAAGAAAAGTGTAAGTATGGAGAATTTCAACAAGCTGTTCGAGACAGCCCAGGCAGGCAAGGCTTCAGATAATGCGGCAAATGACAGCGAGAACAATTCCAATGAGTAATAATTGATAATATGCAACTCAGTATGGATGATTTCAGAAAATTCGCAGTCGGGCATCTCGGCATGAACGGGCAGGTTCTGGATGATGTGGTCAGGGCTGAGTCGCAGTACCTGAATCCGTATATTCTTGAGGAACGTCAGCTCAATGTGACGCAGATGGATGTGTTCTCAAGACTTATGATGGATAGGATAATATTCCTGGGTACGGAGATAAGTGATTACACAGCCAATACAATCCAGGCTCAGCTGCTTTATCTGGACTCAGTGGACTCATCGAAGGAAATATCGATATATCTTAACTCTCCCGGCGGCTCTGTTACGGCGGGTCTGGGTATCTATGACACGATGCAGTTCATAAGCAGCCCGGTAGCCACGATATGTACTGGCATGGCTGCCAGCATGGCTGCGGTATTGCTGGTGGCCGGACAGGAAGGCAAGCGCTCTGCCCTGCCTCACAGCCGTGTAATGATACATCAGCCAATGGGCGGCGTGCAGGGACAGGCTAGTGATATTGAGATTACTGCCCGTGAGATACAGAAAATGAAGACGGAACTGTACCGGATCATATCGGATCATTCCCATACTCCATTCGATAAAGTATGGGCAGATAGCGACCGTGACTATTGGATGACTGCTCAGGAAGCAAAAGATTACGGTATGATAGATCAGGTTTTGGAAAGACGTAAGTGATGCCTGCCAAGAATGTAAAACATTGTTCTTTTTGCGGACGTCCCGAAAAAGAGGTCGGATTCCTTTTGGGAGGTATTGATGGCTTTATTTGCAATGAGTGTGTTGAGCAGGCTCATTCAATGCTTTCGGAAGCTTTTGGCAGCAAAGGCAGGAAGCAGGATTTCAAGCTGGATATCCCTAAGCCGAAAGAGATAAAGGAGCATCTGGACCAGTACGTTATCGGCCAGGACGCGGCAAAACGATATCTTTCAGTAGCTGTATATAATCATTACAAGAGGATTACATCGCAGAAAAAAGACGATGTCGATATAGAGAAGAGCAATATTATCCTTGTAGGAGCTACCGGAACAGGCAAGACTTTGCTGGCAAGGACTATTGCCCGTTTCCTTAAAGTCCCGTTCACTATTGTCGATGCCACAGTTCTTACAGAGGCTGGCTACGTGGGGGAGGATGTTGAGAGTCTTCTGACGCGTCTGCTTCAAGTGGCTGATTATGATGTCGATGCTGCACAGCGAGGAATTGTATTCATTGACGAGATTGATAAAATAGCCCGAAAGAGTGACAATCCGTCCATCACACGTGATGTGAGCGGCGAGGGTGTGCAGCAGGGCCTTTTGAAACTTCTCGAAGGGTCGGTTGTCAACGTGCCTCCACAAGGGGGGCGGAAGCATCCCGAACAGAAGTTCATACAGGTGGATACTTCGAATATCCTGTTCATTTGCGGCGGTGCGTTCGATGGCATAGAGAATAAGATAGCGCAAAGGCTGAATACCCAGGTAGTAGGTTTTGAGTCGTCGGCGCGTCGTGACAGGATAGACCGTGAGAATATGATGCGCTTTGTGTCACCCCAGGATTTGAAGGCGTTCGGTATGATTCCTGAGATTGTGGGAAGATTGCCGGTGGTTACTTATCTGGAGCCGCTTGACCGGGATGCACTTCGCAGTATCTTGGTTGAACCGAAGAATTCGCTTGTCAGACAATATGAGCAATTGTTCAGTATGGACGGGATAAAATTGACATTCCAGCCGGAAGCTCTTGATTATATAGTGGACAAGGCGATTGAGTTCAAACTCGGAGCCCGTGGGCTTCGCTCCATTATGGAGACAATTATGATAGACGCAATGTTTAATCTCCCATCGGAAGATGGAAAGGAATTTACCGTTACTTCTGAATATGCTGCCTGCCAGTTGGACAAGGCCGACGGTGTAAAATTGTCATCTATCTGATTTTTTGCAAAAATGCGTGAGTGATTGAAGGATATTCCAATGTTGTTCTTAACTTTGTTACGAAGACTTTCAGTAAGCGTAAAAAAATAAGTTGGTAAGAAAACCGGAAGATTTTGTGACCGGATTGGTTGTTGAAGAAGCTATGCGGGCATAGTGACTGATGAGACAATCAATATGGGCGCAAAAGATTCGGAGAGATTACCAGGTCGTTTTTTGAAGATTACTTAGCGGATTGATGATAAGCATTATGGCAGATAAGTACAATTTATTCGAAAAATTGAAGTTGCATTTCGGTTTTGACAAGTTCAAAGGTGATCAGGAGGCCATTATCAGAAATCTTCTGGATGGTAACGATACTTTTGTGCTGATGCCTACCGGAGGTGGCAAGTCGCTGTGTTATCAGTTGCCGGCATTGCTGATGGATGGGACTGCGATAGTAATATCCCCATTGATAGCACTGATGAAAAATCAGGTGGATGCTATGCGTAACATCGGTGAGGAAGATGGAGTAGCTCATTTTATCAACTCATCTCTGACAAAGAGCGCTATTGATCAGGTAAAAGATGATGTCTTGTCCGGTAAGACAAAACTTCTTTATGTGGCTCCGGAGTCTCTTACGAAAGAAGAGAATGTGGATTTCCTTAAAGGAGTCAAGATATCGTTCTATGCCATAGACGAGGCGCATTGTATATCGGAATGGGGGCACGACTTCAGACCGGAATATCGCAGGATCAGACCTATAATCAATGAGATTGGAGCCGCTCCTGTAATCGCTTTGACTGCTACTGCCACAAATAAGGTGCGGGATGATATAAAAAAGAATCTTGCCATTCAGAATGCCAAGGATTTTAAATCTTCGTTCAACAGACCGAATCTGTATTATGAGGTACGTCCAAAGACCAAGGGCGTTGACAAGGAGATAATACGCTTCATCAAGGCGAATTCGGGAAAATCCGGTATAATATATTGTCTTTCAAGAAAGAAAGTTGAGGAGTTGGCTGAATTGCTCAGGGCTAACGACATTCCTGCACTGCCGTATCACGCCGGTATGGAGGCGGCGGCACGTACAAAGACCCAGGATGCGTTCCTGATGGAAAAGATTGACGTTATAGTCGCTACTATTGCGTTTGGGATGGGAATAGACAAACCTGATGTAAGGTATGTTATTCATTATGATATTCCAAAAAGCCTGGAAGGGTATTATCAGGAGACTGGCCGTGCCGGACGTGATGGAGGCGAGGGGCAGTGTATAGCTTTCTACAATAGTAAGGATGTGCAGAAACTTGAGAAGTTCCTGGACGGAAAACCGATATCGGAACAGGACATAGGCAAACAGTTATTGCAGGAGACAACTGCCTATTGCGAGTCGTCGGTATGCCGCAGGAAGCAGTTGCTCCACTATTTCGGCGAGAATTATGAGCCTGATAATTGTGGAAACTGTGACAATTGTCTCAGTCCAAAGAAGCAGGTTGAGGCTCAGTCGTTGCTTATTACCGTGTTGGAGGCTATTGATGCTCTTAAGGAGAATTTCAAGTCTGACTATATTGTGGATGTCTTGCTCGGGAACGAGAAATCGGAAGTGCTGGATCATAAGCACGATGAGCTTGAGGTGTTTGGCTCGGGCAGCGATGAGGACGAGAAAACTTGGAACGCAGTCATCCGCCAGGCCATGATAGCCGGTTATCTGGTTAAAGATGTTGAGAATTACGGATTGCTCAGAATAACTGCTGACGGACGCGACTTCATGAAGGATCCCAAGTCATTTATGATTGTCGAGGACAATGATTTCGATGAAGACGAGGCTGAGGGACCTATGCGCGGAGGCGGAACTTTCGCTGTTGATCCGGAACTGTATTCCATGTTGAAGGATCTTCGCAAGAAACTGTCAAAGCATTTGCAGTTGCCGCCATACGTAATATTCCAGGATCCTTCGCTGGAGGCAATGGCTACCACATATCCTATTTCGATGGAAGAGCTCCAGAATATTACAGGAGTGGGTGCTGGAAAGGCAAAACGCTATGGCCAGGAATTCATAGATCTTATAAAACGTCACGTTGAGGAAAATGAGATTGAGAGGCCTGAGGATATGCGTGTGCGTACCGTGGCTAACAAATCCAAGCTTAAGGTCGAGATTATCCGGCTTATAGACCTCAAGGTCGCTCTGGACGACATCGCCATATCGAAAGGGATGGAATTTGATGAGCTTCTTGCTGAGATTGAGTCAATTGTCTATTCAGGCTTTAAACTGAACATCAATTATTTTATTGAGGATACTATTGACGAGGATAGAGCGGAGGACATCTATTGTTATTTCAAGGAGTCTGAGACGGATTCATTGGATGAGGCTATTGATGAGCTTGGCGATGACTATTCCGAGGAAGAGATAAGACTTATACGCATCAAGTTTATATCGGAGATGGGTAACTGATTTTTAAGAAACAATAAAACATTATATTATGTCATTTTTATCAGAACGAGTTGTAATGGAGGGCTTAACTTTTGATGATGTGTTGCTGATGCCTTCTTATTCCGAAGTCCTTCCAAAAGAGGTATCGCTTTCATCACGGTTTTCGCGTAACATTCAGCTGAATATACCGTTTGTCACAGCTGCTATGGATACTGTGACAGAGTCTCAGATGGCAATAGCAATAGCACGTGAGGGTGGAATCGGTGTGATTCATAAGAATATGTCTATTGAGGAGCAGGCTCGCCAGGTCGCTATCGTCAAACGGGCTGAGAATGGCATGATTTATGATCCTATCACGATTCACCGTGACAATACCATCAATGACGCGCTTGCTCTTATGCGTGAGTATCATATTGGCGGAATACCTGTAGTTGAGGAAGACGGCCGTCTTTGCGGTATCGTGACAAACCGCGATCTCAGGTTCCAGCGTGATTTCACTAAACTGATCGGGCAGGTGATGACGAGGGAGAATCTTGTTACTACATATCAGCAGGTCAATATGGAGGCTGCGGCTCAGATACTCCAGGAACATAAGATTGAGAAGCTTCCGGTTGTAGATAACGAAGGAAAACTCATAGGTCTTATTACCTACAAGGATATTACCAAGGCTAAGGACAAACCGATGGCTTGCAAGGACAGCAAGGGACGCCTGAGAGTGGCTGGAGGTGTTGGTGTTACTAACGATTCAATGAAACGTATTGAGGCGTTGGTTGAGGCTGGTGTTGACGCTATTGTTATAGATACGGCTCACGGACATTCCCGCTCGGTTGTGCAGAAATTGAAGGAAGCAAAGGCCGCTTTCAGCAACATTGATGTTGTTGTGGGAAATATCGCTACAGGTGAAGCCGCAAAGATGCTTGTTGATGCAGGTGCCGATGCTGTTAAAGTCGGTATCGGTCCGGGTTCGATATGTACTACACGAATAGTAGCCGGAATCGGTGTGCCGCAGATATCTGCCATTTATGATGTAGCCAGGGCTATTGACGGCTCGGGCGTACCTGTGATTGCCGATGGTGGCTTGCGTTATTCAGGAGATGTTGTGAAGGCTCTTGCTGCTGGCGGTGACTCAGTGATGTTCGGATCACTCGTTGCCGGTACCGAGGAGTCTCCGGGCGAGACGATTATTTTCAATGGCCGTAAATTCAAGTCATATCGCGGTATGGGATCTCTTGAGGCCATGGAGAATGGCTCGAAAGACCGTTATTTCCAGGGTGATCAGAAAGATACAAAGAAACTTGTACCGGAAGGAATCGCCGCCCGAGTGCCCTATAAAGGTACACTTTATGAGGTTGTTTATCAGTTGGCCGGAGGACTCAGGTCGGGTATGGGATATTGCGGTACTCCTGACATCAAAGCATTGCATAATGCAAAGTTTGTCAGGATAACAAATGCCGGTATGCACGAGAGTCACCCGCACGATGTGGCAATAACCAGTGAGGCTCCGAACTACAGTCGTCCGGAGTAACACGCTATAGTCGGAAACTAATAATCATTATCAGAGTATGAGACGATTCCTGTTTTTTATCCTGTTGCTCGCCGGATGTTTGTCTGTACAGGCGCAAGATGATCCCGTGGTAATGCAAGTGGCTGGTGAGGACATCTTTCGCTCCGAGTTTGAATATTTTCTTGATAAAAACCTTCCTGATCAGACTCTCGACTTAAAGACTTTGCAGGAATATGCCGGGCTTTATGTGAACTTCAAACTTAAGGTCGCTGCTGCGAAAGAGGCGGGGATAGATACTACAGCCCAATTCCTGAAGGAGTTCCGCGAATACAGAAACAGGGCTGCCGATGCGTTCTTGATTGATTCTTCATGGATTGAGGTAAGGGCAAAGGATCTGTATGATGAGCGGGCGCTGAATGTCGGTCCCACCGGTTACTACGAGGTATCCGTAATTACTATTATTCCAAAGGGTGCTACGGATGAGAGTATTGATCAGGCTAAAGTCAAAATCGATTCCCTCCGTCAGATTATTATCAGTAGGGAAAAGACCTTTGCAGAGGTTGCGAAGACTATGTCTGATGATATTATGGGGCCTGAAGGCGGGTATATGGGTTGGATAGCGAGACCTGATGTCCCTGACTTCGTCTCAAACGCGGTTTTCTCTTTCAGTCCGGATTCTCTTTCCGTACCTGTGACAATTACAGAACCTTGTTGGACCGAGGTCGGATGGATGATGTTCTGTATCAGCGGTCATAAGGATATGGAGCCATACGAGCATGAAAGACCTGAGATACTCGACTTTATGGACAGGCAGGGATATAACAAATTTGCCCGGTACTCGACAGCGAACAAAATTGCCAGGGAGTCTGGTTGGAAGCTTAGGGATGCCGCCGCTCTTGATACTATAAATGGTATGTTGGAGCAAATGTTTCCGGAGTTTGGACATATATCGAAGGAATATTATGAAGGGTTGCTTCTGTTCGAGATAAGTAATCGGAATATCTGGAGTAAAGTCAGCTCTGATACACTCGCTCTTGAAAATTGGTTTGCAGCCAATAAAAATAAATATAAGTATGACGTGCCTGTTTTCAAAGGCTGTGTGGTATTCTGTCGCGATGAGAAGACATTTGATGAATTGAAGCATTATACCGAAGCTGTGAGTCTTTCGGACCTGCCATCCAAGATTGCTGAGTTTAACGGCAACGACGAGAGGGTCCGTTTCATCAAAGGACCTTTCCGTCAGGGGGTAAGCACTTATTGCGATGCAGTAGTGTTCGGAATGGATAGCAACGTGACGTTTGACAGTAATTTCTCCTGTCCGGGATATATAGGTAAAGTACTGGATGTTCCGGAGGAATGGACTGATGTTCCCGGATTGGTAATAAGTGATCTTCAAGATGCGATGGAGAAAGAATGGGTAAGCGGATTAGGCAAGCATTTTGGATACAGGATCAATAAGAAAGCTTTGAAATCGATGGCAAGCCACGAATAATCATTTTTTCATTGGACAGAGTAAAAGAAATACTATCCTTTAGTGCAGTACTTTGTGCATTCGTGCTGCTTAGTGCAGTGTCTTGTACCAAGAAGGTTGCGACTGCCGAGCCGGGACGAGTTCCGGTAGCTTCCATAGATGGATATTTTCTATACTATGATGAGCTGGCGAAAGTGATGTCTCCCGGCCTTTCTGCCGAGGATAGCGCTATGTTCGCGGATAAATACATAAAGAATTGGGTATCAGAATTGTTGTTCTATCAGAATGCAGAGAAAAACATACCTGATACCCGCGAGATAGACCGGTTGGTTGAGAACTATCGTCACGCGCTGATTGTGCATTCCTATGAGCAGAAGCTTGTGGAGCAGAAATCTGTGGCATCGGTCAGTGAGACGGCTATTAAGACGTTCTATGATGAGAACCAAGGCCTTTTTATTCTGGAAGAGCCTGTTATCAAGGGCGTTTTCATTCAGTTGCCATTAAAAACCTCCAATCTTAATAAGGTGAGGAAGTGCTATACGGATACTACTTCACGGTCTCTTGATGAGCTGGAGAAATTCTGCATTCTGAATGCTGTCAGATATGAGCCATTCTATGATTCATGGACACCGTTGTCGCATATAAAGTCCATACTCCCTCCGACAATCGGTGTGCTGGAGAATCTGCTTTCCAGCAAGAAGAATATTGAGATCAAAGATGAGTCGTTTGTATATTTCCTGAATGTGACTGATATGGTGCGGCGCGGTGAGCCGGAACCTTTGGAGAAAGCTCACGACAAGATAAGAAGCCTTTTACAGAACAACATCGAGGTTAGTTACATCGAGGGTATCAAAGAGGAGCTTTATCAGAATGCATTGAAGAAAGAGCGAATAGAGTTTTATTAATTTATGAGGAAAAGTATTCTTACGATATGTCTGTTGCTGACAGTGCTTGCAGCAACATCTCAGAATGACAACGTGATAGATGAGATTATCTGGATTGTCGGTGATGAGGCAATTTTCAAGTCGGATGTTGAGCAGGAGCGTATTCAGGCGCAGATGCAGGGCGTTCATTGGGATGGTGACCCGTACTGTCTGATTCCCGAGGAGCTGGCTATCCAGAAGCTGTTCATCAATCAGGCTGTCCTGGATAGTGTCGAGGCCACGAATGCTGAGGTTCAGGATCAGATAGATTATACTATTCAAGCTCTTATTAATCAGTATGGCAGTGCTGAGAAACTTGAGGAATATTACGAGATGACTCTTACAGATATACGGGCGCATATGGAGGATAATGTCCGTAATCAGCTCATCACACAGAAGATGCGTCGTAAGATTGTAGGTGATGTGAAGGTCTCTCCGGCTGAGGTGCGTAGATATGTAAAAGATATTCCAACCGAGGATATTCCTTTTGTACCTACCCAGGTCGAGGTTGAGATTATTACGCGTGAACCGGTTATTCCGCAGGAGGAGATAGATGCCGTAAAGGCCGAACTCCGGGACTATACAGAACGCGTCCAGTCGGGCGAGGCTCAGTTCTCAACGTTGGCTCTTCTTTATTCCGAGGATGTGATGTCGGCCAGGCGTGGCGGTGAACTGGGCTTTGTCGGTCGGGCCGAGGTGGTACCTGAGTTTGCTACGGTGGCATTCAATCTTACAGATCCCAAAAAGGTCTCGAAAATTGTAGAGACGGAGTATGGGTATCATATTATCCAGCTTATAGAGAAACGGGGTGACCGTATTAACGTCCGTCATATTTTGAGGAAACCCAGGGTTCCTGCCGCATCAGTTGATGCTGCGCTTCTTACATTGGATTCTATAGCAAACGAGATCCGTAATGAGAAATTCACTTTCGAGGAAGGAGCGCGTTATATGTCGGCCGACAAGGATACCAGAAATAATAATGGATTGATGATGTATCATCCTGAGGATGCGAATACGTCAATCTCCAAGTTTGAGATGCAGCAGTTGCCGCAAGAGGTTGCGAGAGTCGTTGACAAGATGCATATCGGTGAGATATCCGATCCTTTTACCATGGTTCTTCGCGACGGTAAGACTGTATGTGCTATAGTGAAGCTCAAGAGCCGTACAAACGGACATAAGGCTACCGTGACTGAGGACTTCCCTGTTCTGCAGGAGATTGTTCTTCAAAAGAAACAGGAAGAGATTTTACAGAAATGGATACTCGATAAACAGAAGACTACATACGTCAGGATTTTTGGTGGCTGGAATGAGTGTGAGTTCCATTATCCGGGTTGGGTAGTCCAATAATTGTTATGTTTGGATTTAACGTACGAAAATCCGTCGGCAAGAGTTTCTGCATCACGCTGTTTTCTCTGGTTTTACTTGCACTATCTCCTTTGTGCCGTACTGAGGCTCAGAACAATGGGGATGGTGAGGATTACGTGTATCTTCTGAATGCGGACGAGATACGCTATAGCCAGTTGACAAATCCTGACGCGCAGTTGCTTATCGGCAATGTCGTTTTCCGTCACGACAGCATGTATATGTATTGTGACAGCGCATTGTTTTACCAGAAAGCGAATTCTTTCAATGCGTATAATAATGTCCGTGCCGAGCAGGGCGACACATTGTTTATGTTCGGCGACTCGTTGCTCTACGATGGAACGGAGCGTATCGCACATATACGCAGCAATGTACGATTAGAGAACCGGGATATGATTCTCCTGACAGACAGCATGAACTATGACAGGAATACGAATCTGGGCTATTTCTTCAATGGTGGAACTTTGCTCGATGCAGATAACACTCTTACATCGCAATACGGAGAGTATGACACCGATCTTGGCGTGGCGGTGTTCAAGCTGGAAGTCCTTCTTGAGAACAGCGAATATACAATGAATACAGATACATTGGTATATGATGCCAATACGCGTATTGCATATTTTGTATGTCCTACCCATATCGTAAATGACGAGTATGTGATTGATACCCGCTTGGGGTCTTTGAATACCCTGACTCATAACTCTCTGCTTCGTGAACGGTCAGTAGTGTCGTATTCGGAGAATGAACAGCAGCTCACCGGCGACAGCATTGTCTATGATGATACCGGAGGCTTGATGACCTGTTACGGGAATGTTGTCATGAACGATTTTGCCGATAAGATTGACGTGTTGGGTGATTATTTGTTTTATGACCGTGAGCGTGATTCATCGGTGGTTACAGGTAATGCATTGGCCATTGAGTATTCCGCCGGGGACAGTCTGTTCCTGCATGCCGATACGTTTAAGCTTCGTACGATTCGTGACGAGAAGGATTCTGTCCTGAACCGTCAGATTAAAGCCTATAATAAAGTTAAAGCTTACCGTGTGGATTTGCAGATGATTTGTGACTCACTTGAATATCAATCTGTTGATTCCTGCATTACTCTCTATGGAGATCCTGTGTTGTGGTCGATGCGTCAGCAGATTCTAGGCGAGATGATAAAAGCATACATCAATGACAGTACAATCGAATGGGCGCATATTATCGGTCAGGCGCTTTCTGTTGAGCAGGTAGATGAGGAGAGATTCAATCAAATATCCGGTCGTGAGATGAAGGCCTTCTTCAAGGACGGTGACATAGACAAGGCTACTGTTGACGGTAATGTGCTTGCTTTATATTATCCTTTCGATTCTGATAGTATTATGATTGGAATGAATAGGACTGAGGCATCACAGATGATGGTGCATTTCCGGGAGCGTAAGGTGCACAAGATAGTCATTCATGAGAAATCTGAAGGGACATTGTATCCACTTGATCAGGTACCACCCGGAAAGGACAGGTTGTCTAATTTTTCGTGGTTTGATAACCTTCGTCCTACAGACCGGGATGATGTGTTTATCTGGCGCGGAAAGAACGAGTCTGAGAAGTTACAGGAAAATGTGATATCACACGATGTTCCTTTACCTAAGTTACCCGATGTTGTCGGTAAAAAATAAGTTGCTATGGGAATGTTCAGCTTTAGGGAACCCCGCCGCATAGAGCATACATACATCTACTATGATGAGCGGAAGGAGAAACTCAAAAAGATAGAGGAGAAAGCCAGACGTGAGCTTGGTATGCTTGAGGAGGAAACCTATAATCCGGAAAGGATACGAGGCAAGTTCATCGAGGGTACGAAATATTTAAAACGTCGTAAGCAGTCCGGCTCAAAACCTTTGTCTTATCCGGTTGCCATAGCGCTGATAGTTGTTTTGCTGATTCTGCTGCACTATTTGTGGACGGGGCAGTGGCTTTTCTAATCACTTTCTTGTTAGGTTGATGGATGATATTATAAGACTTTTGCCAGAGTCGGTCTCATCGCGCATAGCTGCCGGTGAGGTGGTACAGCGTCCGGCATCTGTTGTGAAGGAAATGACAGAGAATGCTATTGATGCAGGGGCCAGATCTGTACGTATTCTGTTGACTGATGCCGGTAGAACTCTTATTCAGATAATAGATGACGGGTGTGGAATGTCGGCTGCAGATGCTGTCCTGGCTTTCAAACGTCATGCGACGTCTAAAATCAGTACGGCAGAGGAGCTCTATGAGCTTTCTACATTTGGTTTCAGGGGCGAGGCTCTGGCTTCAATAGCTGCCGTGGCCGAAGTACGCCTTCAGACCAGACGTGATGTTGACGAGACTGGTATAATGGTCGAGGTGCGCGGCGAGGAAATGCTTAGGGAAGAGCCTGTGTCGTGTCCGAAAGGATGTAATTTTGAAGTCCGGAACTTGTTCTATAATCTTCCTGCACGCAGGAAATTCCTGAAAAGCAATCAGACTGAGCTGAGCAATATATTAAAGGAGATTGAACGCATATCATTGTCACATCCGGAGATTGCAATCACTGTGTGGCATCAGGGTTCCGAGATTCTGTCGCTTCAGCCATCAGCTGTCAAACAACGGATAATCGGTCTTTTCGGTTCCAGTATGAACAAGGTCCTGCTTCCGTTACAGACCGAAACATCGGCTGTAAGCGTATCAGGTTTTGTCAGTACTCTTGATGGGGTGAGAAAACGTGGCGCCGAGCAGTTCTTCTTTGTGAACAGTAGATATATGCGTCATCCGTATTTTCATAGGGCCGTGCTTGAACCGTACGAGAACCTTGTTCCACAGCAGGAACAACCATCGTATTTCATATTCCTTACTGTGCCGCCGGATACCATTGATGTGAATATTCATCCCACCAAGACTGAGATAAAGTTCTCGGAGGAACAGCTGGTCTGGAAAATTCTGAATGCCGCTGTCCGTGAGGCTTTGGGACGATACGAAGGCGCTACATCAATAGATTTTGATACCGAGGGAATGCCGGATATCCCAATCGCGTGTGATAATATCTCAAATATAAGGCAGCCTAAGGTCAGCTATAATCCGTCTTTCAACCCGTTTGACAATATCAGCGAGAAACCGCGGAATTCCGGAAACGGACAATGGACAAGACTGTTTCAGGACGTGCTGGACGACAAGGTGCGTGAGCAGACTGTTCCGTATGCCACTACAGTCAGCAAATTGAATCCCGACACAAATGACAGCTCTGTCAGGAGTTATCGCTACTTTCAATATGGAAATCGCTGCATTGTTACTTACGATGACCGCGGAGTGATGATCATTGACCAGCATCGTGCGCATATATGTTCGTTGTACAAAAACTATTGTGCCAGTCTTGCAGATGGTTCAGTCGCCTCACAGGGACTACTTTTCCCCGAGATGCTGCAGCTGTCACCATCCGATGCGGCTCTGCTTGCCGATTATGGCGCTGATATGCGCGCATTGGGCTTCGACTTGTCAGATATGGGACACGGAGCCATAGCTATACAGTCTGTTCCTTACGGGCTGGATGGTGCTGACTATGAGAAATTGTTGACAGAAATGCTTCATTCGGCATCCCAATACGGAGAATTACCGACTGTGAGGCGGAAAGAGCGTTTGGCCTTGTCTTTGTCACGCTCGGCAGCTGTTCCTGACGGTAAAGCACTTTCCGATTCGGAGATAAATGATTTACTGCTTCGTTTTGATGCCTGTGGCAAACCTTCAAGGACACCAGACGGAAAGGTGGTGTATATCTTGCTTGAAGATGCAGATATCACCACCCGTCTGTAAAAGTATGTTTTTGCTGTTTCTTTTTAGCTGTTTGTAGCAGCTTCAAGTTTTCTGCGCAGAATCAGCATTATGAGGCCGGCTATGACGCAGAGGCCGATAAGTATGCTCCAGTTGGCCATCAGTGAGATTTTATCCCAGAGTGCCGATGGAATACGGCTGAGGTAGTTGCCGATGGCAGTAGCTGCGAACCATCCACCCATCATAAGACCTTTGTATTTTGGGGGAGCGACCTTGCTGACAAAGCTTATGCCCATTGGACTGAGCAGAAGCTCGGCTATGGTAAGAGTAAAGTATGTTCCGATAAGCCAGTTCGGATCGAGTATGCTCTGAGTCTGGTCTGCAGCCAGATCCTTCGGTGAGATGAGCCCGAATGACGCAGCAGTGATAACACAGAAGCCAACGCCGGCTACAAGCATACCGATACCTATCTTAAGAGGTGCTGACGGCTCTTTGCCTTTCTTGCCAAGAGCTCCGAAAACGGCTACCGATACTGGTGTCAATGCCACTACGAAGAATGGATTGAACTGCTGGAAGTCGGATGATGTAACGTTCATGCTTGCAGGACTGGACAGGTAAATTGCTATCGCTCCAGCCCACAATGCTATGGTAGCGATGCCGGCGATAAGGCGACTCTTTTTGGTATCGCTCTGGAAAATGGCAAACAGAGTGTAGATTGATACTGCAATCAGGAACAGTGACCAGATGTTGAACCATATTCTTGATATTCCGGTCACATTTGTGAGTTTCGTATATTTGTCGGCGAAGAATGTGAGAGCTGAGCCGTTCTGATGGAATGCCATCCAGAAGAAAATAACTACTGCGAATACCAGCAGCAAAGCGAC
This sequence comes from Bacteroidaceae bacterium, assembly GCA_045597365.1. Classification (GTDB taxonomy): domain Bacteria; phylum Bacteroidota; class Bacteroidia; order Bacteroidales; family Bacteroidaceae; genus Colenecus. The sequence continues at coordinate 26,103 of JAZLKB010000046.1, forward strand.
GATACGGTCGGTGGTCTGTTTCTTTGTAAGTTCCTGAACCGGTGCTGATGCAGCCTTTGCCTGTTTTACGTTAATATCGGCGTGCTTGTACCACGGACGGCAGGCAAAGTAAATAATCATTGAAAGTACCAGTGAGCCGCAAGCTACATAGAAGCACAGGCGGTATCCGGCGGCAAGTGCCTGCAGATAAGCCGGCGCCTGGTCTGCGTAAGCGTTTATTGCGTTTGCCACCGGTACGAAGTCGAAACCGTTCTTCTGCAGATATGGGACGAAAAGGGCCTTTGCCATAGCAGGAGCGAACATCGAGCCGAGGTTGATGGCCATATAGAACAGACTGAAAGCGGCATCGCGTTTTGACTCATACTTTGGATCATCGTACAGATTTCCTACCATTACCTGAAGATTGCCTTTGAACAATCCTGTTCCTATGGCAATAAAGGCAAGACCGAGGAACATAGTCATTTTGTCGATATTGGCCGAAGCCATAGGTACTGCAAGTGCCAGATATCCGGCGAACATTACGAAAATACCCGTGGTTACGCAACGTCCATATCCAATCTTGTCGGCCAGAAAACCGCCGATCAGCGGCATGAAATAAACACCAGCCAGAAATATGGCGTAAATGTGACCTGCCATATTCTGGTCCCATCCGAATTTGGCCTGCATATAAAGTGTGAAGATGGCCAGCATTGTGTAGTAGCCGAAACGTTCTCCAGTGTTGGCAAGTGCCAACGCAAACAGTCCTTTAGGTTGTCCTTTAAACATATTGTTGATTGTTGTTTGTTAGTTAATCATCCCAAAACAAGTCCATTATTTTTTCTCAAGTTGCAGCATTGTGAGCAGGTCATTCTCCTGAAGTATCGTATTGCCGTTGGGAATAATCCTCTCATTGCCCCGGTTTATCAGTATAACTACGATATTCTCCTTGTAAGGCAGCTCTTTAATGGCGTGACCCGCCCATATGCTTTGTTTGCTGACACGATGCTGCGATATGTTGTCGCTGTTATTGCCGTATGCTTTTGTACAGGTAATTACGATGTCCCCATCGTGCAGCGTTGTATTCCCTTTGGGTACAATTTTTCTCTTTCCCCGTATAATCAGAGTCAGCAGCAGATTCTTTGGAAGATTGAGGTTCCGTACCATCTTGTCTTTCCACGGGCTGTCGGCATCAAGTTCTATTGTGCCGAATGTCATTTCGGATTCCTCACTGAAGTCGCTGAATGTCTTGAGAACATCCTCGTGGGCATCTATCATATCGAGCTTCTTCGATACCAATGGTATCAGTGAGCCTTGAAGCAGTATTGATATAAGTACTATGCAGAATACTATGTTGAAAAGGTCGTGACTGGGCGATATGCCGATATCGCTTATCACCATCATTGCAAATACAATCGATGCCGCTCCGCGCAAGCCAACAAATGATACCAGCAGCTTCTGCTTGAACGGGTAGCGTCTCCACCAAGGGCTGAGTCCGCTGAACACTGCAACCGGCCTTCCGATAAATGTGATGAATGCGAAAATGGCTAAGGCCGGCAGGGCTACTCTATGTAATGTGTGAATATTGGTCATGGTACCGAGTATGTAGAATATAAGTATCTGCATCATACTCGTTATACCGTCCAAGAAGCTTACTACCGATTTCTTGCCGCTGAATTCTACATAGTTACCCAGCATTATTCCGACTATATATACACTTAAATATCCGTTGCCGCCTATCAGGGACGGAATGGCGTATGCGGCCATGGCGATAGCGAAGAACAGTACGGAATCGAAGCCTGTTGATCCAAGCTTGAACTTGTAATTGAACAGGTAAATGAATATGTATGCCAGTGCGAAACCTATTGCGGCTCCGACCAGGAATTGCAACAGTATCAGTTTTACCATCATTGCTCCCGATGCCGTACCCTGCATGACAGACAGCATCACCATAGTGAGCATATATGACATAGGGTCGTTACTACCGCTCTCGATCTCCAGCATCGGTGCTGTGTTGTTCCTGAGGCCTAATCTGCGGGAACGAAGTATTGAGAACACCGAGGCGGCATCGGTGGAGCTGATGACAGCCCCCATCATCATAGCCTCAACCCAAGGCCATTTAAGTGCAAAATGACAGCACAAACCCACGCAGCCTGCTGTAACCGCAACGCCTAACGTCGCCAGGATTCCGGATGGCAGCAATACAGACCGCGCTGATTCCAGCCTGGTGCCGAAACCGCCATAGAACATTATAAAAACAAGTGCGACAGAACATATTTTCTCGATGTCCGTCATTTTGGTTTGCGAAGTTGATTCCGGGTCAATGATTGAAGCAATCATACCGAGAAGGAGAAATGCCAGCAGCACAGGTATTCCGAATTTATTGGATATCTTGTTCAGAAGAACGCAAATGATGATAATCACTGCGGCCAGTATCATAAATTCGTTCATAACTTGGATGTTGGAATCATTCTATTTGCAAACTTACACAAAACACTCGTATTTTTATAATAGCCGACTATACAAAAACAAGGAAAATACTATCTTAGCAGACAGAAAAAGATTTTGAAGATGGAATTGAGCGACATTGAGATTATTCAGGTGAATTTTGCCGGGACCGACAAGCCGGGTCTTACAACCTCGCTTACTGAGATTCTGGCACAGTATGATGCATTTATTCTTGATATCGGACAGGCGAACATACACCAGTCTCTGACTATGGGAATTCTGTTCCTGACATCACGCGACAAGTCGGGTTTCATTATGAAGGACCTGCTGTTCAAGTCATCCGAGCTGGGCATTCATATCCGTTTCACGCCTGTCTCGATAGATGATTATAATGCCTGGGTGGCACGTCAGGGCAAGAACCGCTATATTGTCACGCTTTTGGGACGTACAATCACGGCACGTCATATCTCGATGGCTACCAACGTCGTATATAGGCACGGACTGAATATAGACTCCATACAGCGACTAAGCGGTCGTATTCCGTTGGTCGAGGATGGCGGCAAGACCAAGGCCGCCATAGAACTCTCCATCCGCGGTATGATTTCGGATGATGAACGCCGTAATCTGCAGTCTGATTTGCTGGCTCTCTCGCCCTCGGGCATAGACATATCGTTCCAGAAAGATAATCTGTACCGCCGCAGCCGCCGCCTGATATGTTTCGATATGGACTCAACGCTGATACATACCGAGGTGATTGATGAACTGGCCGAACGTGCCGGAGTCGGTGCCGAGGTGCGTGCCATTACCGAGAGTGCGATGCGTGGAGAAATCGATTTCACCGAGAGTTTTACCCGTCGTGTGGCTCTGCTGAAGGGGCTTGACGAGTCGGAGATGGAAGATATTGCCAACAATCTGCCGTATAACGAAGGCCTGGAGCAGATGATGCGGGTTCTGAAGAGGGTGGGATACAAGACGGCTATTCTTTCCGGCGGATTCACATATTTCGGCAAGGCTCTTCAACGGAAGTTCGGATTCGATTACATTTATGCTAATGACCTTGAGATAGTTGATGGCAAACTGACGGGCCGTTATCTTGGCGAGATTGTCGATGGGCGCCGCAAGGCCGAGCTGTTGCGCTTGCTTTGCCAGTTCGAGAATATTGACCTTGAACAGTCGGTTGCCGTGGGCGATGGTGCCAATGACCTGCCGATGCTGAATCTTGCAGGCCTGGGAATAGCATATCACGCCAAACCTAAAGTAAAGGCTACAGCCAGACAGTCAATATCCACCACCGGACTTGACGGTATCCTTTATTTCCTTGGCTTGAAGGAATCAAAGATAATGTAGTGTCTGAATTGGTGTCTCAGACATACTGATCCGAGCATGGAGCGACGGCTTCGGGAGCTCTTGATCAGTAGTTCCTGAAACCGATAGTCTTGCGTACCAGACTGAGTGTAGCTGATGCGCTTTTGCGTGCTTTCTCTGCGCCTGCGCGTGCTATCCTGTCGAGCAGCTCGTTGTTTGAGGAATACTCCTTGATACGCTCACGGATAGGATTTGTAGCTATGACAATATCCTCGGCCAGCTGCTTTTTCAAATCTCCGTAGCGGATTGAGCAGTCGTTCCATTTATCCTCGAAATAGCTTACGGTATCTTTTGCCGATACAATTCTGAGCAGGGTGAACAGATTCTCGATTACATCGGGCTTCTGGCTGTTCTGTTCCTGAGGACCTGCGTCTGTCACGGCTCTCATCACCTTCTTGCGGATAACCGACGGCTCATCGCAAAGATATATGCAGTTGCCTTCGGATTTGCCCATCTTGCCGCTGCCGTCCAGTCCCGGTATCTTGATGCCCCCCTGTGCTGACATTGAGAATGACTGCGGCTCTGGAAACAGTTCGGTGTTGTACATACGGTTGAAACGGCGGCCGAACAGGCGGGCCATCTCCATATTCTGCTCCTGATCCTTGCCCACAGGAACCTTGTTGGCGCGATGAATGAGAATATCGGCAGCCATAAGGGTGGGATAGGTGAGCAGTCCGGCATTTACATTGTCCGGCTGCTTGCGGGCCTTCTCCTTGAACGATGTCACACGTTCCAACTCGCCCAGATAGGCGTTCATATTAAGATAAAGGTACAGCTCGATGGTCTCGGGCACATCGCTCTGTATGTATATTGTAGCCTTTTCCGGGTCAAGCCCGCAAGCCAGATACTCAGCGAGTATGGTACGCGCGCTGTTCTGGATATTCTCGGGCGTAGGGTGTGTGGTGAGCGAGTGCCAGTCGGCAATGAAGAAATAGCAGTTATACTCTTCCTGAAGTTTAAGAAAACTAGTCACTGCACCGTAATAATTGCCAAGGTGCAGGTTGCCTGTGGGACGGATGCCGCTCAATACAATCTCCATATTTCTTTGTTTTGTTGGCGCGAAATTACCAAAAACTATCTAAAAGACTGCCCTGAATGTAAAAAATGTGCCGAAAAGTTTGTCGCGTTATAAAATCTGTCTATCTTTGCAGCGCCTTAAGCGAAAGGACAAGGGCGTTTAGCTCAGCTGGTTTAGAGCATCTGCCTTACAAGCAGAGGGTCGGCGGTTCGAATCCGTCAACGCCCACAAGAAAGAGAGGTCAACGCCTCTCTTTTTTTTGCGTTCCATAAAGTTTGTGTGCCAAAAAACTTACCTTGCGACGTTTCATTACAACACTTGGAACGATGGTTACAAGTCTTGGAACGATGATTACAAGACTTGTAATGAAAAATAGCTCATTCTGTCGCTGACAGATGCAGGAAATAGCGCCGGCCCCATACAAGGATAATAGCCATTAACCAGCGCGACAGCAGTATTATGTACCAGATACCGCCGCAGGCTGACAGGAGCAGCAGATCCTCGAAGTTGCTGTGGCTGATGCCTATGTGGGTGTTGAGCAGGTCGATGTCGCGCTGGGTGATGGTCTTGTGTTCCAGTTCGTCCATCATTACCGCCGAGCCGTACGAGAGCCCTACGACATTGGCTATAATCCATAGAAATGATGTGTTGTGCGGAAGTCCGAAGACAGTAAGCAACGGCTTGAAGAATCGTGTGATGCGTTCTATTACTCCGAACTCGTAGAGCAGCCTCTGGACAACGTTCAGGAACCAGATGAGACAAATCATCCAGAGCGTTAGCTTGCCGAGCCCGATTGCCCATTCCGTGAGCATCGGCATAAATCCGGGCTGGATATTGAAAAACGGAATATCCGACAGTGGCGTGAAGTCGTGTACATACATGGGGCGGCCTGGCAGAATCAGGTTGAGCAGTATGCCCAATGCCAGCGACGAGGCGGTACGGAGCAGGAAGCAATATGAGAACGATGTACCTGTCTTGCGCTGTACGGCACTCTCCAGAATCATGGCATGGGCAGCGAGTGTCATTGTGCCGAGGATGGTAATCTCGCGGGCGCTCAAATCGAGCGTTGATATGACAGCCACGCACGAATAGACAATATTGAAGTATCCGCTAACGTATGCCAGTGCCGCCTCGCCGGGCAGACCGAACATCAGGAATGCCGGGCTGACTGCCACAGATACCCATCGCAGTATTCCAAGCCAACGGAGCATAAACATCACGAACGATACGCTCGCGGTGATTTTGAATATCCACCATATTGTCCTGAAGGCACGCGGGGTGGCCTTGCGGATGGTACGCTTTATCTTATCCGATGCATTTCCCATTGCCGTGTGGCACTGAGCCCCTTGGCTTGTGTTGGAAACAGAGCCTGCTTATTTGATGTTGGGCTGTTCCAGACCGTAGCCGTTCTTTTTGTCAACGACTTTCAGACGGATAGCGAGAATCAGAGCCACAACTCCGAATGCCGCGAAGATGCACATCGGCAGTGTGTAGTTGTATTGTGTCACCTCAGCTCCGTTTACAAGTCTTGTTCCGTCAATGCAGTATTTGTCAAGAATGATGCCGATAAGCAGCGGCACGAATCCGAGACCTATGTTCTGCACCCAGAAAATCAGGGCGTATGCCGAGCCGAGCAGCTTCTGCGGGATAATCTTCGGTACGCTTGGCCACATTGCCGACGGTACCAGCGAGAATGCCACACCGAGTATTATCATTATCACTGCGGCGAACCACCAGTAATTGAGTATCGGCAATGCGAACAGCACGTGAACCAGAATAAGCAGCAGTGAGCCTATAATCATAATGGTGGCGCCTTTGCCTTTCTTGTCGTAGGTGCCTCCGAACAGTGGGGTCATAATAAGGTTGCCGAATGGTATCAGACTCGGGATGATGCCTGCCAGTGTCGTGGCGACTCCGTATTTGTTCTCCATAAGTGATGCGGCATATTTCATGAATGGGAATACTGCCGAGTAGAACATCAGGCAGAGCAGGGCGATGAGCCAGAATCCGCGGTTTGTTATGATGAGCTTCAAGTCTTTTACCTTGAAAATATCATCGGAATCCTGTTCCTGCCGGGCAACCTCCTGGTCGAACTTGCGGTCCATCCTGCAGAATACCAGATAGGCAAGGAAGCCGATGCAGAGCAGAACAGCCGAGAACAGCAGCGGTGCCGACATTGAGAAATGCTTTACAATCATCGGACAGAATACCAGTGCGGCTGCCGTTCCGAGACGGGCTACGGCTACCTGTACGCCCATTGCCAGCGCCAGCTCGTGGCCGGTGAACCATTTGGCGATGACTTTACTGACGGTGATTCCGCAGTTTTCGGTTCCGACTGCGAATATGGCATATCCAAGACAGGCTACGAATACCTGGGTGCGAAGTCCGAAAACGGTTCCGGCCTCCGGTCCCGGTGATATGTATTCAACGGCATAGTATTTGATTATTGCTCCAGCAAGCATCAGTATGCAGGTGAGGACTCCGGTGAAGCGCACTCCCATCTTGTCGAGAATGATACCTCCGAACACCAGCATGAAAAGGAACACGTTGAACCAGCAGTATGCCCAGTTGAATGTTCCGAACTCGGAGCTTGTCCAGCCCATCGTATCCTCAAGCATCGTCATCAGCGGAGAGAGGGCATCCGTAAGGAAATAGCCCCACATCATCGTGAATGATACAATAATCAATGCAATCCACCGTGCAGCTTTGCTGTCGCTGACTTTCTTCTGAACTAGCTTATCCATATGAATATTTGTCAAAATCAATATTTGTCGGCAAAAATACCAATTATCTGCTTGATAATATACGATGTTATGATGAATTATATCTAACTTTGCGGCAGCTGTGAAGCTGAAAGTATGTTTTTACCATAGTAAGTCGTGAATATAGCAGAATTAATGGCGGTATCGCCGATAGACGGACGATATCATTCCAAGACACAAAATCTTGCAGATTATTTTTCGGAATTCGCGCTTATCCGTTACAGGGTAAGAGTCGAGATTGAGTATTTCATCGCCTTGTGCGAGTATCCGCTGCCACAGCTGGCAGGTGTTCCGGCTGCGGCATTGGAAAAGCTCCGTACAGTATGGCGCAGTTTTACGCCCGAGGATGCCGGACGCATAAAGGATATTGAGAAGATCACCAATCACGATGTGAAGGCGGTTGAGTATTTCCTCAAGGAGCAGTTCGACAAGATGCCCGGGCTGGTTCCGTACAAGGAGTTCATTCATTTCGGCCTTACATCGCAGGATATAAACAATACTGCGGTGCCTCTTTCCATCCGGGAGGCTTTGAGCGATGTGTATATGCCGGCATTGCGGCAGCTTGTTGACAAGCTCAATGAATATGCCGCCTGCTGGGCTGACGTTCCTATGCTGGCGCGTACTCACGGACAGCCTGCATCGCCGACACGTCTGGGCAAGGAGATCCGGGTGTTTGCCTATCGTCTGGAGCGGCAGATTGAGCAGCTTGCCGGAATTCCGGTGTCTGCAAAGTTCGGTGGAGCGACAGGCAATTTCAACGCTCACCACGTTGCTTATCCTGAAATTGACTGGAAGGCATTCGGTGCTTCGTTCCTGAAAGACAAGCTTGGGCTTGTACGCGAGGAATACACAACTCAGATTTCAAATTACGATAATCTGGCTGCGCTGCTGGATGCGATGAAACGTCTGAATACAATACAGATTGATATGAACCGCGATTTCTGGCAGTACATATCGATGGAATATTTCCGTCAGCAGGTGAAGGCCGGCGAGGTCGGTTCCAGCGCTATGCCGCACAAGGTCAATCCTATTGACTTTGAGAATGCCGAGGGCAATCTTGGAATGGCAAATGCACTGCTTGAGCATCTTTCCCGTAAGTTGCCGGTATCGCGCCTGCAGCGCGACCTTACGGATTCGACTGTAATCAGAAATGTCGGCGTGCCGTTCGGACATCAGATGATAGCCATCGCCAGCTCATTGAAGGGCTTGGGCAAACTCCTTATCAACAGGGATAAGATTGCTGTCGATCTGGAAGACAGCTGGAACGTCGTGGCCGAGGCTATCCAGACAATCTTGAGGCGTGAGGGCTACCCCAATCCATACGAGGCTCTGAAGCAGTTGACAAGAACCGGCAGACACATGGATGAGTCTGTGATAAAGGACTTTATTGCCGGACTTGAGGTGAGCGACAGCGTGAAGGCCGAGCTGGCAGCCATTACTCCGATGAATTATTACGGAATATAAACTTATCGAGATCAGTAAAATATACCAAAACAGACTAAAGGCCGTGAGGCTGAAAATTGATTGAAAAATGGAAGACCGAAACAACAATTTCTATGGTGAGAGTCGTAAGAACGACTATGAGGACAGGTTTAACCGCTTTGATGGGGATGCGAATCGTCAGGATGGGAATGAGCATCCGCAACGCCGCCGTTTTGTACGTTCAGAGCCTGGAACCCGTCAGTATTCAAAGGTAGAGCGCGGACCCCGTAATTACGACAACCGTGGTTACGGACAGGGAGAGCGCGACTTCAGACAGAATAATAGCGGCAACGGCAGGAATGACTACAGCCGTAACGATCAGATGGGGGAGTCTCGCCCAAGATTTTACAGAGAGCGCCAGCAGGGTGAAGGTCGTAGCTACGACAATGATTCAGGACAGCAAAGACCTTACGATGAGCAACGTCAGTATCGTCCACGTCAAAACAACTACGGCCAGAATAATTTCAGCCAGAATCCATACGGGCAGAGACGTCCGGGTGGAAACGGACAGTACGGAGCGCCGCAGCGTCGCAAGCCAGGCATACCTAAGGGCAAACGCATTGAATATCATGAGGATTTCCATAATCCGGACGAGGAGATACGTCTGAACAAGTTCCTCTCCAATGCCGGAGTATGCTCACGTCGTGAGGCCGATGACTTTATCAAGGCTGGCGTCGTGAAAGTAAACGGCAAGACTGTGACTGAACTTGGCTGCAAGATAAAACGCGGGGACAATGTCCTGTTCCACGACCAGCTTGTAAGCATTGAGCGTAAGATTTACATCCTGCTGAACAAACCGAAAGACTGTGTCACTACTGTTGATGATCCGCAGGAGCGCAAGACTGTAATGGACTATGTGAAGAATGCGTGCCACGAGCGTATTTATCCTGTAGGAAGGCTTGACCGCAATACTACCGGTGTCCTTCTTCTTACGAACGACGGTGAGATGGCTACAAAACTTACGCATCCCCGTTTCATGAAGAAAAAGATATATCACGCCCGTCTGGACCGTAATGTCTCGACCGAGGATCTTGGCAGACTGATGTCGGGCGTTGATGTCGGTGACGGTGATATGGTACATGCCGACGAGGTTGATTATGTGAACGATGACAAGACTCAGGTAGGCATCGAGATACATTCCGGCAGGAACCGTATTGTAAGACGAATGTTTGATGCTCTGGGCTATAAGGTCGTAAGACTTGACCGTGTACAGTTTGCCGGTCTCACAAAGAAGCGTTTGCGCAGGGGTGACTGGCGTTTCCTCACAGATAAGGAAGTCAATATGCTCCGTATGGGTGCGTATGAGTAATTGTGCTATTAAAAACAAGTGAAAATGAGCGATATTAAAAGAACGAAGGTCGCCGACCTTCTGAAGCGTACTGATTTCGGCGCAGATGTTCTGGTAAAAGGTTGGGTAAGAACAAAACGCGGCAGTAAGGCTGTGACCTTTATTGCGTTGAATGATGGCTCGACTATCAAGAATGTGCAGATTGTAGCTGATCTGGACAAATTCGATGATGAGCTTATGAGGCAGATTACTACCGGTGCCTGCATCAGCGTGAACGGTACTATCGTCGAGAGCATAGGCTCTGGCCAGGCTGTCGAGGTCCATGCGACCGGAATAGTATTGCTGGGCGCTTGTCCTGCCGATTATCCGATGCAGAAGAAAGGACAGTCTTTCGAGTATATGCGCCAGTATGCCCATATGCGTCTGCGTACCAACACATTCGGAGCAGTGATGCGTATCAGGCACAATATGGCGTTCGCTATTCACAAGTTCTTCCACGACAAAGGTTATTTCTATTTCAATACACCGCTTATTACAGCATCCGACTGTGAGGGCGCCGGCCAGATGTTCCAGGTTACGACTCTGGATCTGAACCGTGTGGCAAAGAGCGGAAAAGTAGATTATGAGAATGATTTCTTCGGCAAGCCTGCCAGTCTTACTGTATCCGGCCAGCTGGAGGGTGAGCTGGGTGCTACCGCACTTGGAGCGATATATACCTTCGGTCCGACTTTCCGTGCCGAGAATTCAAATACTCCGCGCCATCTGTCGGAATTCTGGATGATTGAGCCTGAAATCAGCTTTATGGATCTGGATGAGCTGATGGAACTTGAGGAAGAGTTCATTAAATACTGTGTCCAGTGGGCTCTTGACAATTGCGCCGATGATCTGGAGTTCTTGAACAATATGATTGATAAGGGGCTGATTGAGCGTCTGAAAGGTGTTGTCAGCACAGAGTTCGTTCATCTGCCATATACAAAAGGAATCGAGATTCTGCAGCAGGCTGTCAAGGATGGCCGCAAGTTCGAGTTCCCGTGCGAGTGGGGCGATGATCTTGCCTCCGAGCACGAGCGTTATCTGGTGGAGGAGTATTTCAAGAAACCGGTGATAATGACCAACTATCCTAAGGCCATAAAGGCTTTCTATATGAAGATAGACGAGGAAAAACCGGTCTGCAACGGAAAGGTTATGGCCGAGACAGTACAAGGTACTGATGTGCTGTTCCCTCAGATAGGCGAGATAATCGGCGGTTCGGTCCGCGAGGAGAATTATGACAAACTGATGGGCGAGATCGAGAGCCGCAATATACCGATGAAGGATATGTGGTGGTATCTTGATACCAGAAAGTTCGGCTCCTGCCCTCACGCCGGTTTCGGACTTGGCTTTGAGCGTCTGATTCTGTTCGTTACGGGAATGCAGAATATCCGCGATGTCATACCGTTCCCTAGAACTCCACGTACCGCGGAGTTCTAGGAAACGGTATAATCCTTTTCCGACCCCATCCCCCAACCCCTTCCCTGCGGAAGGGGCTTGGTCGCTGTTTCACAGCTCCGAATTGTCAACTCCACGTACCGCGGAGTTCGAGGAAGCGCTACGCTGTAACATACTGTATGTGGGTGGAGTCTGCGGGTTTTTTAGCGAAATTTATTTTCCTTTGTAAGCTGCCACTTCCCAAAAAATATCCGGCATTCTTTCCATAATTTGCCGCTGATAATCCTAAACTGCTTTTGGAGACATTATGAGAAGAATATTCAATGTGATTTTCCTGCTGTCATATATGGCAGCATTTAACTCCTGCGATAATGGTACGCGGACGCTACGTAATGAGACCACGGTCGATGTGATATGGACCTCGGTTGAGATTTGTGCTGACAAGTGGATGAAATGCTCGGATGCCGATGGTCTCAACACCTATTATAAATATAGTATCGGAATCAATGGACTGAATATGAATGTCCTTAAAGGAGGGCTTGTGCAGTGCTACCTATATAATGGTGACTCGCAGACACCATTGCCTGTAGTAAGGCATTACGAGAATCTGCATGGCCAGTACTGGACACGGACCATAGATTATGAGTTCTACCACGGTGGTGTCTCAATATACGTTACTGACAACGATTTTGCAGGAGATCCTCCTGGCGTTATGTATTTCAGACTTGCATTTACGTACTGATGCTGAAAGCCGGATTCTGCCTTACTTGAAGATCATCTGGGCAAAGCGATAAAGTGAGCGGCGCCATGTCAGCCATTCGTGGTCTGTCCCCTCGGACTGGTAGAAGACGTGTTTAACACCCTTGCTGACCAATATGTCGTGGAAATTCTTGACGGTCGCGTACATCTGGGGCGACTCTTTAGTACCTGTGCTTATGAACATGAATTTGAAATCCTTGTTCAATGTGTCGTCATAAAGGTCTGCAGTTGTACCTGGGCCTTTGCCTGAACCGCTGAATCCGCCAAGCCACGCGAACTTGTCACGGTTGTCCATCGCTATGGTCCAGCTTTGGAAACCGCCAAGTGAAAGACCGCAAATCGCACGGTTGTCGCGATCGGTGAGAGTGCGGTATTTGCTGTCGATCATTGGTATGAGCTCTTCGATAACAACTTTTTCGTATGCAGTGAAATCGAACATGCTTTTGCTGTCTATGCCGGGAATAGTGGCAACACCGTGATCCATTACTATAATCATAGGTACTGCTGCGCCTTCTTCTATCAGGTTGTCCATAATATTGGCGACTTTGCCCTGTGACGGCCATCCGGTCTCGTCCTCACCTGCTCCGTGCAGCAGGTACAGAACTGGATACCGCGCAGAGCCATCGTCGTATCCTGCAGGAACATACACGTTGCAGACTCTTTCCTGGCCGGTTAGATTTGATGTGTATTTCTGGTTGATGATCTGACCGTGCGGAATGTCCTTCTGCTTGTAGAAACCTACGCAAAGCTCAGGTATCTCTATTCCGCTCTGCCAGATGCCGCTCCCGAAAAACTGCTGTGTATTTGGGTCTGGGACCTTTTTGCCGTCTATTACCAAGGCGTAGAAATGGAAACCCGGGGTCTGCGGAGTGGTGGTGTATTCCCATATTCCGTCGGTGTTTCTGCTCATTGCGTGGCGACCTCCCAGATCGACTGATACGCTCTGCGCCTGGGGCATATCCAACTTGAAAGTTACACTCCTGTCAGGGTTAATCTGAGGGTACTGCCTGTCTGGAAGGTTGTATTCCGAAGGCTCCTGCGCAAATGCCGTTGCGCCAAATATACAAACGATTGCTGTCAATAATGCTTTTGCTCCGTCTCTTCTCATAATGATGCTTTTTTACGCGTACTTAATGCAAATCTAGTGCAATTCTACCAGATTGCAAATAATAATGACTTATAAAAGAATCGCCTGCTCTATGAGCTGTTAAAAAAGTTTATCAGTTTTTTTGGTTGATTGATAGTAAAATACTAATTTTGCACGCCGATTATTATCAATCTTTGAGTTAAAAGATTAATATTTAACGAGTTAAACCCCCGAGTAAGGTGTCTGCGGCAGAGCGTAACCGCTGATAGCGAGCGTTTGAGGGAGTTTCCGGTCCGCTGGGAAGCGGGAGGTTTCGTGAGAGTGTGATTTATTAATGATTTAAAGAATGGATACTTTAAGTTACAAGACCATTTCGGCCAACAAGGCCACCGTTACCAAGGAGTGGGTTGTGGTTGATGCCACAGATCAGGTCCTGGGACGTTTTGCCGTTAAAATCGCAAAGTTGCTGCGCGGCAAATACAAACCGAATTTTACACCGCACGTAGATTGTGGTGACAACGTTATCATACTCAATGCCGACAAGGTGGTACTTACCGGCAAAAAGTGGACCGACAGAATTTATCTCCGTTATACCGGTTATCCCGGTGGCCAGCGTGAGATGACACCGGCCCAGCTGATGAAGAAGCCTAACGGCGCAGAGAGATTAATGAAAAAGGTGGTCAGAGGTATGCTGCCAAAGACAAAGCTGGGTGATCAGCTTATTGACAATCTGTTTGTCTATGCCGGCTCAGAGCATCCACATCAGGCTCAGACTCCGAAAGCCATCGATATCAATTCACTTATTTAACTGAAAGAGAATGGAAGTAATCAATGCATTAGGCCGTCGTAAACGCGCTATCGCACGTGTCTTCGTTACTGAAGGAACAGGTAAGATTACCATCAACAAGAGGGATTTGACAGTATATTTCCCGTCACCTCTGCTTCAGTATGTTGTTCTCCAGCCTCTGAAGAAACTGGACGTCGCTGAGAAATATGATATAAAGGTAAATCTTGATGGTGGTGGTTATAACGGTCAGGCCAACGCTCTTCGCCTGGCTATTGCCCGTGCTCTTGTCAAGATCAATCCTGATGACAAGAAGGCTCTTCGTTCCGAAGGCTTCCTCACCCGCGATGCCCGCTCTGTTGAGCGTAAGAAACCGGGTCAGCCAAAGGCACGTCGCAGATTCCAGTTCAGCAAACGTTAATCTATTGGAATATTTCCGGATATCAGCCTGATGTCCGGACAAGAGAGTTTAGTATCCAAACTGCCTGGATCCGTCTATGCGGCTACCAGGCAGCTGGTTGTAAAAATTAAAAGGAAAGTAAACTAATTAATTGAATTATGTCAAGAACAAATTTTGAGCAACTTCTGCAGGCAGGCTGCCATTTTGGTCACCTGCGCCGTAAATGGAATCCTGCTATGGCTTCATATATTTTTATGGAGCGCAACGGCATCCACATCATTGATTTGAATCAGACTGTAGCCGCTATTGATGAGGCTGCGGAGGTTCTGAAGAAAATGGCCCGTGACGGCAAGAAGATTCTGTTTGTAGGAACAAAGAAGCAGATTAAGGATGTTGTTGAGAGCAAGGTGAAGGCTGTCGGTATGCCATACGTTATTGAACGTTGGCCGGGCGGTATGCTTACCAATTTCCCGACAATCCGCAAGGCTGTCAAGAAGATGGCTACCATAGACAAGCTGACAAATGACGGTACATATGCAAATCTCTCGAAGCGTGAGTCTCTGCAGATTGCCCGTCAGCGTGCCAAGCTTGAGAAGAACCTTGGATCAATTGCCGATCTGTCACGTCTGCCGGCAGCATTGTTCGTAATCGACGTGCTTAAGGAGAATATCGCTGTCCGTGAGGCTAACCGTCTGGGTATTCCTGTATTTGGAATTGTTGATACCAATTCAGATCCTTCCGAGATTGATTATGTAATTCCTGCAAATGATGATGCTACCAAGTCGGTAGAGGTCATTCTTGATGCTTGTTGTGCCGCTATTGCAGAGGGACTTGAGGAGCGTAAGGCTGAGAAGGTCGATGATGCTGCCGCCGAAGAGCAGGAGGATAAACCTGAGCGTCCACGTCGTGAGCGTATCCGCAAGGTTCAGAAGCAGGCTGATAATCTTGAAGAGTCTGACAATGAGGAGCCGGCAGCTGAGGAGTCAGCAGAGGCTTGATATTCACTAACCGATTAAACTATTTGAAAAATGGCTATTACAGTTACTGATATCAACAAGCTGCGCACCAAAACCGGTGCCGGTATGGTTGATTGCAAAAAGGCTCTCACTGAGGCAGAGGGCGATTTCGAGAAGGCAGTGGAGATTATCCGTAAGAAAGGTTTGGCAGTCGCTGCAAAGCGTTCTGACCGTGAGGCTTCCGAGGGTTGTGTACTCGTCAAGGTCGATGGCAACTTCGGTGCGATCATTGCTCTTAAGTGCGAGACAGACTTCGTTGCTAACAATGCTGATTTTGTAAAGCTTACACGTGATATTCTGGATGCGGCTGTAGCTGCACGCTGCAAGTCTCTTGACGAGGTCAAGGCTTTGCCTTTCGGTGACACCACAGTTGAGAAGGCTGTTGTTGAGCGCACAGGTATTGTAGGTGAGAAGATGGAACTTGACGGCTACAACTGGCTTGAGGCTCCTGAGCTTGCCTCATACAATCATCAGGGAAAGAACTTCCTTTGCGTGCTCGTAGCATTCAATAAGGAGGTTGCCGATAAGGACTATGTTCATGAAATTGCCCTTCAGGTTGCTGCCCAGAACCCAATCGCCGTTTGTCCTGCAGAGGTTCCGGCGGATGTCGTGGCTCGTGAGAAGGAAATCGCTGCTGACAAGGCTCGTCAGGAAGGCAAACCTGAGAATATGATTGAGCGTATTGCCGAGGGTCGTATGAAGAAATTCTACGATGAGAGCTGTCTGCTGAATCAGAAATATATCTGCGATGAGAAACAGAGCGTTGCTGACTATCTGAAGGCTCTTGATAAGGACCTGACAGTAACCGCATTCCGTCGTTTCACACTTAAGTCTGAGTAATTTTTTGGAGATTGCTTGGATTGATGATAAGAGAAGGTCAGAATTCTGATGGGTTCTGACCTTCATTGTTCGTCCAGCCCGAACGTACTCTAACGGGTGAAAGTCCCTAAACCGCCCTGATAGTGGGAAGGTTACAGCCAAAGGCAAGGGTGTCCGCCGCGAGACGGAATCTGAAGGAAGCCGGCGGCAAACATCTGGTCTGACGGACAGAAACCCGATACAAGGCCCACGGATGAGGATAAGACTGCACAAGAAGTCAAAGTCCCATAACTATCCGAATCATCCGAGGTAAATCGGGCAGACATAAGATGGAAAGAGTACGTCCATAACTGGAGAGGCCTCGCAGGCGAGCCGAAAGGCAAGCAGTAACAACGAACTGCGAGGAGTCAGCAGAGGTCATAGTACCTGCCTAATATCGACACGCAGGGAAGG
>JAZLKB010000047.1:0-40098 GCA_045597365.1 Bacteroidaceae bacterium
ACTTCACCGAACGTCACTATACGATGTGGAACACCCGGGAATTCCGCACCTACCGCGAACTACACGGAAAGACGAAATGGTCCCCCGACCTCTGCGACAAATTCCTCCGTCTCTGTCTTCAGATGAACGAGGAGCTGTGCCGGAACTGAGTTGCCCCTCACCCCCATGCCGCTATCAATACAGCGTTTCTCTCGTTTTTGGGGAACTTCGTCTATACTGGTATGGCGAAGAAAATGTGTATCCTGAATATTGCTATTACGCTACTTAATCAGCTTGCTGCTATTTCAGGTATGTGTCCAGGAAATCCCGGATCTTGAGGAACAGGTGTCTGCGGGTTGAGGCTCCTACAAGGCTGTGCTCCTTATCGGGATAGACCTGCATATCGAATACTATTCCTTTGCTGATCAGGGCGGTTGTGTATGACGATGTGTTTGTGAAGAATACATTATCGTCCATCAGACCGTGGA
Source organism: Bacteroidaceae bacterium (assembly GCA_045597365.1). Classification (GTDB taxonomy): domain Bacteria; phylum Bacteroidota; class Bacteroidia; order Bacteroidales; family Bacteroidaceae; genus Colenecus. The sequence goes on from JAZLKB010000047.1 coordinate 468, forward strand.
CAATGAGCAGACGACCGTGCAGCTTGTCAATTCTATTCAGAGCCGATGCGCCTTGGTAGCCTGCGTCGTTCTGACCGGGAGTGCGCATGAAACGCTCGGTGTATGTGGCATCGTAAAAACGGAAATCTGTTACCGGGGCAACGGCTATGCCGCACTTGAATACTGGGGTTCCCTGACTCATTGACATAAGTGTGTTGTAGCCTCCGTAGCTCCATCCCCAGATGGCGATGCGGTCTTTATCAACGTAGGGCAGTGTAGCTATGTATTTTGCAGCCTCTATCTGGTCATCGCTCTCCATTACGCCGAGGTTCAGATATGTCTGCTTTTTAAAATCGGCTCCACGGCGGCCGGTGCCGCGTCCATCGACGCAGACTGTGATGATTCCGTCCTGTAGCAGCCAGTTCTCGAGTGAGCCTCCTGCATAGAAACCGCTTGCCCATTCGTCAATTACCTCGTTCGAACCGGGACCTCCGTACTGATACATAAGAACCGGGTACTTTTTGTTGCCGTCGGCATCGGCCGGCTTTACTATCCAGCCATACAGTGTTGTGCCTGTAGATGTCTGGAACGAGAATAGCTCGCGCCGGACAAAGCCCTCAGCCTCGGCCTTGTGGCGCACATCGGCGTTGTCGTCAACAATACGGAGCTGGCGGCCGTTGTTGTCACAGACGGTGATGAGCGGCGGGTTGTTCAAATCGGACCATGTGTTGACGTAATATTTCATACTGCTGCCAAATCTTGAGTTGTTGGTGCCACCCTGTGCCGATGACAATTTAGTAGCTTTGCCTTTGCTGTCCTGCTTGTAGAGCTCTGAGCGAAGCGGATGCTCCTTGTTGGCTGTGTAGTAGAGTGTGCCGGTCTTCGGATCCCAGCCGTGGAATTTGAGTACATCCCACTGGCCTGAGGTCAGCTGTTTTGTAAGCTTTCCGCCAGTGCTGTAAAGATACAGATGATTGTGGCCGTCGCGTTCGCTTTCCATAATGAATTGACTGCCGTAAAAACGGGTATTAAGAAATTCCTCAGGCTCGATGTATCGCTCGTCGTTGTGGCGCAGGACAAGCTTCGCTACTGTAGAGCGTGGATTCGCACCATAAATATCTAACTGGTTCTGATTGCGGTTAATTGTAAAGATGAAAAGCGTGTTGCTCTCGTCTTCGACGAACTCGATGCGGGGAATATATGTATCCTCTTCTATTTCCAATGGAATGGTACGCAAGGTAGAGCTTTTTATGTCGAATGTGTGGACGGACACAGTGGAGTAGGCTGAGCCTGTTACCGGATACCAGACTTGGTGTGTGCCGAGCAAATCCTGTTCCGTTGCTCCGTCCTTAGGATGTGTAAGGAACACTGGAATGGTGTATTGATCCTCGCGGCTGCAGTCAAAACGGACGAATGCGAGCATCTTGCTGTCTGCGCTGAAAGCATAGACGTTGTCGATTGAGAATTCCTCGTCGTAGCACCAGTCGGGGACTCCATTCAGAATGCTGCCTGCCTTGCCGTCTTTTGTAACCTGCGACTCTGCATTGTTGAAGAGCAGTTTTACAAGGAATATGTTGCCATCGCGTACGAATGCAATGACATTGCCGTCGGGCGAGAACATCGGAGCCTGCTGCTCGCCTCCGGCCGACAATGGCTCCATTTTATTGTTGGCTATGTTGTGTATGTAGTAGCTCGCGCTGAATGAGTTGCGGAATATCTTAGTGTGACCCGACTGAATGAGTATGCGGTCTTCTTTCGGTGACAGTATGAAACCGTCGAATGATGGCAGGCGCTCACCACGGACTGTCTCAACATTAAAGAGCGTATCAACTGCAGTGCCTGTCTTGAACGAGTAGCGGATTATGCATTTTCCGGTTGACATAAGATAATGCTCCCCGTCGGACATCGGCGTGAATGAACTGGCTGAGTTGCCGCGAAATGCATTGCCTACAATGCTGTTTATGTCTGTCTCAGCTTTCGTGCTGATTGATATGGCGAGAAACGCCATCATTAACAATGTGATACGTCTCATATTATGTAAATTTCTAAAAATCATCAAGATTACCTTTCCCCTGACGGATTATCTCGGTCTCTCCATCGGTACATTTAACTATTGTGGAGTATTCAAAACCACCGGCACCTCCATCAATTATGATATCTACGTCATTCTCGAATTTCTCTGCAATCAGCTCGGGGTCTGTCAGATATCCTATGTCCTCGCTTTCATCGTAGGGAATGGTCGTGGTCAGAATCGGAGCCTCAAGCTGACGGCATATTTCACGGATTATATTGTTGTCGGGTACACGTATTCCCACTTCCTTGCGGTTGCTGAATATCTTTGGAAGGCGGCTGCCCGACGGCAGCACAAAAGTGAATGCTCCCGGCAGGTTACGCTTCATCAGCTTGAAAGTTGCGTTATCGACTTTCGCATACTGGCTGATGTCGCTCAAATCGTAACAGATTATCGAAAAGAGATTCTTGTTTGAATTCAGACCTTTCAACCGGCATATCCTTTCGATAGGCCGTTCTTTCAGAGCGTGGCATCCTATTGCGTATGCGGTATCGGTTGGAAAAATTATGATTCCTCCGTCCTGCAGCGTCTTAAGCACAGTGTCAATGTCACGCTGATTGTTGTTCTTGCTGTAGAGTCTGATTGTCATGTTGTATGTCAGTTGATTTGCGACAGTATATGTGCTGTGATTTTATTTGTGTCAGCGGGCGAGAACCAGCAGATGCTTTTGTCACGTTTGAACCACGTCATCTGCTTGCGTGAGTATATACGTGTGTTCTGCTTTATTTTCTCTATTGCGAATTCAAGTGTCCATTTATCACCCTGAGGTGTGGTTGCTCCGTCAAACCAGTTGAACAGTTCCTTATAGCCTACGGTGTTGAGTGAGTTACAGCCTTTGTACGGATAAACCTTACGGGCCTCGTCAATAAGTCCGCCGGCAATCATATTATCGACTCTCTGATTGATTCTCTCGTATAACTGTTCACGTGGAAGCGTGAGGCCAATTTTAATTATCCGGAACGGTCGTTCGCGTGCTGTGTTTTTTCTGAGAGCTGTGTATGTGCCTCCTGTCATCTCGCACACTTCAAGCGCGTGCAGAACACGCTTGGGATTCTTCAGATCGACTACATTGTAGTATTCAGGATCTTTCTCCTTAAGTATGGCTGCCATTGTCTCAAGACCGGACTGGAGGTATTGCTCCATTATCTTGTCCCGTACCTCGGAGGTTATTGTCGGAATATCGTCAATTCCATAACATAGGGCGTCTATGTACATCATTGAGCCGCCTCCGGCAATCAGTACATCGTGCTTGCAGAACAGTTGTGTGGTCAATGCGATGGCTTCTTCCTCATATCTGGCGGCACTGTAATAATCGTCAAGTCCGAGGTTGCCGATGAAATAATGCTTTGCGGACAGCAACTCGTCTTTTGTGGGAGCTGCAGTACCGATGGGGATATCCGCATACATCTGCCGTGAGTCGGCCGAGATTACAGGACTCTTGAAAATATCTGCCAGATGCAGGCACACGGCTGTCTTGCCGACGCCGGTCGGCCCTAATACTATGACTAATGTCTTAGTAGAGGTCATCAATTGAATCTAAGCTGACAGTCTCAGATTCACCTCCCATATCAAACCCGTCGCTGTCAAGATCTTCGGCATCGAAGTCATCGTCACCGTAGAAATTCTCGCCGGTGTCGATAACACTCTGGGTCTTGGCAAGTTCTTCAAAGTCGATGGTCTGCTTTGGTGCCTTGCCTCCCATACGGGTACATTCCGCAACTGTCTGCCTTCCGCTTTTTGCCTCTTTCAGCTCGATGAAGAAACAGCGTTCGGCAAGAGGGTCAAAGACGTACAGCAGACGCTGTCCCTCGTCCTCGACAAACTCACTTATGCGGGTTGACTGCATAACCCAGCTGTCTTCATCGGAACGTGTGCGCATCTCCTCAAGCGTAATTTCCTGTGTCTTCTCCCAGTTGTCCTCGCAAATGAAAAATGATGTCATCTGATCATCGGGATATCCCGTTGCGGCCAGGATTGCTTTGTGGAAATCCAGAAATGTAGCTTCGGAATCAATCGTTATCTCTCTGAAAAAGTCATCGACCTCATCAGAGACCAAAATGAATCTGTATATCATATTGCAATATGTTGTTTTTACTTTGGTTCTCAGTCTCTAATAATACCCCTTTCGGAATGTTCAATAAAATTGATTATGTACTGAATCTCGCTGAATCCGGCAATTGAATCCTGCTTTAGATTGTTAAGCGCCTGTGTCACGTTTAATCCGCTTTGGTATATTGTGCGATATGCCGTGTGTATTCTGTCTATCTGTTCCTTGTCAAACCCATGACGTCTGAGACCAACGATGTTGATGCCCATATATGCGATAGGCTCGCGGGCTGCCATAATGTATGGGGGAATATCCTTGGGAGTGCCACAGCCGCCTTGTACCATTACGTGGCCGCCGATATGGCAGAACTGGTGTACCAATACGGTTGAGCTGATTGTCGCGTAATCATCAACGACCACTTCGCCAGCCAGCTTTGTCTGATTTCCTATGATGCAGTGGTTGCCAACCACACAGTCATGGGCTACGTGCATTCCTTCCATCAGCAGGTTGTCAGAACCGATGATAGTTGTACCTTTCGAGGCTGTGCCACGGTTTAGAGTTACATTCTCGCGAATACGGTTATTGTTCCCGATGATCAGAGTCGTGTCCTCGCCTTTGAACTTGAGGTCTTGCGGAATTGCACCTATTACCGCGCCGGGAAATATCTGGTTGCCGCTTCCCATTCGTGTGCCGTAAAATACGGTTACGTGTGGCATAAGAATGCAGTTGTCTCCGATTACAACGTTTTTGTCAATGTAGCAGAATGGACCGATCTCTACATTTTCCCCGATCTGGGCGCTTGGGTCAATATATGCTAAAGGACTTATCATTGCTGCTTTTCTTCTTTAAGTGTTGTCTGTACCATAAACTCGGCCTCGCTTACAAGTTTGTCTCCGACAAAACTGTAGCCCTTCAGTGAGAGAATTCCGTGCCGTAATGGCGATGTTCTGATTACGCGCATCAGCAGAGTGTCGCCAGGAACGACAGAGTGGCGGAATTTTGCGTTGTCTATCTTTATTATCATTGCGTTGTACAACTCGGGTGTGCTCGTGTATTTAATCGCCATAGTTCCTCCGAGCTGCGCCATGGCCTCAAGGATAAGGACTCCGGGCATAATCGGGTGTCCTGGAAAATGTCCCTGGAAATACATCTCGTCTATTGTAACGTTCTTTATTCCTTCGGCGTAGAGGTCAGTGATGGCAATCACTTTGTCGAGCATAAGGAATGGAAAACGTTGTGGCAGTTGCCGGCAAATCTGCTCAATATCGAGTACGGACGGCATTGACGGATTATATTTTGGGGGCTGAGTATCACTCAACTTGATGTTCTTGCGTATAATACGGGCAAATTTGTTGTTGATGGAATGTCCCGGTCTGGTAGCTATTATGCGACCTTTAATTGGTTTGCCAACCAAGGCCAGATCGCCTATAAGATCGAGAAGCTTGTGACGTGCAGGCTCATTTGGCCACATTAGCGGACGGTGCATTATGAAACCGCGTTTCGTGGCATCCATTTTCGGAACGTTCATTATCTCCGCGAGCTTGTCGAAACGCTCCTGAGGCATTTCTTTCTCGTAAATTACTATCGCGTTGTCAAGGTCGCCGCCTTTTATTAGTCCCGCAGCAAGAAGCGGCTCTATCTCGCGGACGAAGACAAATGTGCGGCTGCTTGCGATTTCAGAAGGGAAGTCCTCCATATTCTCCAAGGTAGCATACTGGTTGTCCAGGACATCTGATTGGAATGATATGAGCACATTTGCGCAGAACTTGTCATCTGGTAACAGGATTATTGATGAACCGGTCGAATCATCGTGGATCTCTATCTTTGATGTTACAGCGTAATAGTCCTTTAATGCGTCTTGCTCTTTGATGCCTACTCGATGTATACTCTCGACATAATATGCCGCGCTGCCATCAAGAATTGGAAATTCCGGGCCGTTGACCTCTATGTGACAGTTGTCTATTCCAGCCGCGTACAGCGCAGCCATCGCATGCTCGACTGTGCTCACTTTGGCATTGCCTTTGAATAAGACGGTACCTCGCATAGTCTCGCGTACATTCTCGGCCACGGCCTCGATTACAGGCTTGCTCTCAAGGTCGATGCGTTGTATCTTGTAACCGTAATCAGTTGGGGCAGGATTGAATGTTACTGTCAGGTCAAGACCAGTGTGAAGACCTTTTCCACTCAGTGAGAAGCTGTCTTTCAGTGTTTTTTGCTTGTACATATTTAATCTTTTGCAGATTGTGACTTGAGAAGCTCAACTTCCTTCTCCAATGACTGTATTCTGTTGTATAGGTCCGGCAGTATTTTTGCTACAGCCGATGAGCGCAGGCTCACCAAATGGTCAATTGCGGGAGTTCCCATCATTGTCTTGCCGGACTTGATGTTTCCTAAAACACCCGTCTGGGCGCACAGGTTTACACGGTCTCCGATTTTCAGATGACCGCTTACTCCGCTTTGCCCGCCAAACATACACCATGTACCTACTTTTGTTGAGCCGGCTACACCGGATTGCGCAGACATTACAGTGTTCTCTCCAATCTCAACATTATGAGCTATCATTACAAGGTCGTCAATCTTGACACCTTTGTGTATTATTGTATGTCCCATTGTCGAACGGTCAATGCAACTGTTTGCACCTATTTCCACATCATCCTCTATCATAACAGAGCCAATCTGAGGAATCTTGTCGTAGCCGTGAGCCGTAGGTGCGAAGCCGAAACCGTCTGCTCCAATCACACAGCCGGAGTGAAGAGTGCACCGATTACCTATGCTGCATCCGTAATATATGGTCACGCCAGGAAAAAGCGTGCAATTGTTGCCGATGGATGTGTTCTGGCAGATTGTAACTTGAGGATATATCTGAGTGCCATCTCCGATTGTAACTCCATCCTCGATTGTAACGAAAGGTCCTATATATACATCTTTGCCGACAACGGCTTTCTCTGATACCGATGCCAACGGGCTGATGCCTTTTCTGGTCGGTTTCATTGAGTCATACAGGGATAATAGACGGGCGATACTCTCGTAAGCATTATCGACCTTTATCATTGTAGCCTGTACAGGACTTTCCGGAACGAAGTCCCTGTTTACTAATACTACGCTGGATTTTGTCGAATATATGTACGATGTATATTTTGCATTTGACAGAAATGACAATGCTCCAGGTACGCCTTCCTCAATCTTGGCGAAAGTGTTAACCCCTGCTTCCGGATTTCCCACGACTTCTCCTTGCAGGAATTCTGCTATCTGTTTTGCGGTAAAAAACATATCTGATAAAGTATAACTGACAAATATATGAATAATAATTGAATATCCTTAAAGGAAAGATGCCATCTGCTCTTGTACTTTCTTTGACTCGGCGCGTGCGGCATCGGCAAATCTCTCTGAGCTGTCGGCATACAGTATGGCGCGGCTGCTGTTGACAATCAGTCCGCAGTGGTCGTTCAGACCGTATCTGCACACATCTTCCAGTGAACCTCCCTGCGCTCCAATGCCGGGGACTAAAAGGAAATTGTCTGGTACTGCTTTTCTGACATCTGTCAGCATATCTGCGCGTGTGGCACCCACAACATACATCATATTCTCCGGTGTGCCGCCCCAGTCATCACACGACTTGTGGAGTACTGTCTTATAAAGCGGCTCTCCATCCTGAGACAATATGTTCTGAAAATCGGCAGAGCCCTTGTTGGATGTCAGTGCCAGTAATATTACCCATTTTGACGGATAACCCATAAAAGGTGTTATACTGTCACTCCCCATATACGGAGCTACGGTTACAGCATCAAAATCCATTTGCTCAAAAAACGTACGGGCGTACATTTTTGATGTGTTACCTATATCTCCTCTCTTCGCGTCTGCTATGATAAACAAATCGGGATGATTCTCACGTATGTATTTGACCGTGCGCTCCAATGTGCGGACACCCTGCCAGCCGGCTGCCTCGTAAAATGCCAGATTCGGCTTGTATGCGATGCAAAGATCTGCAGTCGCGTCAATGATGGCCTTGTTGAAACTGAAAATAGGGTCCTCGTCTGCAAGCAGATGTATGGGAATCTTTTTGATGTCGGTGTCCAAACCGACGCAAAGAAATGATTTCTTGCGTATGATATTACGGTATAGTTCGTCTCTTGTCATATCTGGTTTGTTTTATAGCTCGCTTTCTTTGAGGCGTTCGGCATTCTCGGCTACAGTAAGCTGGTCAATGCAGTCTTGAATGTCACCGTCCATGAAAGCGGGCAGATTATAAATTGTGTAATTGATGCGATGATCTGTGATGCGCCCTTGTGGATAGTTGTAGGTGCGTATCTTGGCCGAGCGGTCGCCGGTCGATACCATGGTCTTGCGTCGTGCCGATATGTCATCAACGTATTTCTGATGCTCGCGGTCATAAATCATTGAGCGTAGTCTTGACAAGGCACGCTCTTTATTCTTCGGCTGGTCGCGGGTCTCGGTGCATTCAATCAGAATTTCCTCGACAACACCTGTGTTCGGGTTCTTCCAGTTGTACCTTAGCCTTACACCGCTCTCAACTTTATTTACATTCTGACCACCTGCCCCTCCGCTGCGGAATGTGTCCCATCTTATCTCTCCCTCGTTTATCTGTACCTCAAAAGCATCGGCTTCGGGCAGGACTGCTACCGTTGCCGCCGAAGTGTGGATACGCCCCTGCGTCTCAGTCACAGGAACCCTCTGTACACGGTGTACTCCTGACTCGTATTTCAAGGTTCCATATACTTTCTCGCCAGTAACGGTGAATATAATCTCCTTGAATCCGCCGGACGCTCCTTCCGAGCAGGATGATATAGCGGTTTTCCAACCTTTTGACTCGCAGTATCGCTGATACATCCGGAACAGGTCACCTGCAAAGATTGCAGCTTCATCACCTCCGGTTCCGCCGCGTATTTCCATTATCACATCTTTGCTGTCCTGAGGATCTGTCGGTACAAGCAATAGTCTGATTTCCTCTTCAAGTTGTTCCAAACGCCTGGACGCGATGTCAATCTCATCGCGTGCCATCTGCCTGATATCGGCATCGTGCTCCTCTGCAAGCATCTGCTGGGCATCTGAGATGCTCTTCAGATTAAAAATGTACTCACGACGGGCAGAAATGACCGGTTCCAAGTCGTGATATTCACGGTTCAACTTAATGTAGCGTGACATATCGGAAATGACAGACGGGTCTGTTATCAGAAGACTTATCTCCTGAAAACGGGCTTCAAGTCCGTCAAGTTTCTCCAACAGTTTGTCTGCTTCCATAATTAGTATTCAAACTTACCGAACTCAGATTCTATGGTCAGACATTTATGCTCCGATGGCTCTATGCGGCCTACAATCTGTGCGTCAATATTAAAGCTGCGACTTATCTCTATGACCTTTGCGGCATATTCCTCTGGCAGATATACCTCGAAGCGGTGACCCATATTGAATACCTTGTACATCTCTTTCCAGTCTGTTCCGCTCTGCTCGTGAATTGTGCGGAACAATGGAGGAACAGGGAACATATTATCCTTTATGACATGTACGTTGTCAACAAAATGCATAATCTTGGTCTGTGCGCCGCCGGAGCAGTGTATCATGCCGTGAATATGCGGGCGCAGCCCGTCTAGCAGTCTCTTGACGACTGGCGCATACGTGCGGGTAGGAGATAGGACTAGTCTGCCGGCGTCTATCGGTGAACCTTCTACACTGTCTGTAAGTCTTAAATTGCCGGAATAGACCAGATCTTCGGGAACGGACTTGTCGTAAGTCTCCGGATATTTCTCAGCCAGATATTTGCTGAATACATCATGGCGCGCACTTGTCAGACCGTTACTGCCCATGCCGCCGTTGTAGCTGTGCTCGTAGGTTGATTGTCCTGATGATGACAGACCTACGATAACATCGCCAGGACGTATGTTGCCGTTGTCTATCACATCGCTGCGTCTCATACGGCAGGTTACCGTGCTGTCAACGATGATGGTGCGTACAAGGTCGCCTACATCGGCTGTTTCGCCTCCGGTCGGCCATGCGCCGACACCCATTCCGCGAAGTTCCTCAAGCAATTCGTCTGTACCATTGATGATCGCGCTTATCACTTCGCCTGGAACAAGGTTCTTGTTTCTCCCGATGGTCGAGCTTACAAGAATGCCATCGGTCGCGCCTACGCAAAGCAGGTCATCGATGTTCATTATCAGTGCATCCTGTGCTATTCCCTTCCAGACAGATAAATCACCTGTCTCTTTCCAATAGGCATATGCGAGTGACGATTTTGTTCCCGCTCCGTCGGCATGCATGATGTTGCAGTATGCCGGGTCTCCACCGAGTATGTCCGGGATTATCTTGCAGAAAGCTTTAGGGTATAACCCCTTGTCGATGTTCTTGATGGCGTTGTGAACATCTTCCTTTGACGCGCTGACGCCGCGTCTCATATATCTTTCGTCCATATCTATCATATCTTTTTTATTCATTCCAGATTCTCCATGCTTCCTCGGCCTGAATCTTTAACATCTCGTCTCCGTTTTTAACTGAGGCTCCGTGGTCAATGCCTTTCTGCATGAACAAAGTGGTAGGAGGGTTGTATATCAAATCGAACATAATGTGGTCTGACGTGATGTATGCGTATGGAATGTCCGGACACTGGTCTTTGTCGGGTGACATGCCTACAGGGGTGCAGTTGACTATGAGCTGGTGACTTTCCATTACCGATGGCGACAGCTCATAGTATCCCATTGTGTCAAATCCCGAAGATCTTGATACAATGCTGTATTCTATACCCAACTGCTTAAGGGCGTATCCAACTGCTTTTGACGCACCTCCGCTGCCAAGGACAAGAGCATTAACTTTGTTCGATGGCAATATGGTCTGGAGCGAGCGTGAGAAACCGATGTGGTCGGTGTTGTATCCAATCAATTCAGTCTTGCCATTGTCACGTATTACCTTGATGACATTGACCGCACCGATCTCCTTCGCGGTGTCATCAATTCCGTCGAGATACTGAATTATGTCGGTCTTGTATGGAATTGTAACATTCAGACCACATATTTTCGGATTGTTCTGTACGAGTTCCCTTATTTGTGAGGCGTCATCCAATTCGAAATTGCAGTAGTCGGCGTTGATGCCCCCGGTTCTGAATTTCTTCTTGAAGTTGACCATCGAGAATGAATGTCCCAAGGGCTTGCCTACAAGACCGAAAATCCGGGCTTTGCCGAAATCGGCTGGCAAGATTGTTATGTCAGTTTTGGGCAACCTGTAATCCTTTTTTGCATCGGAAACATTCGTTTCAAGATGTCTTGGACTTTGTTGTGCTGCTGGTTCGGGTGATTCTTCGTTTTTCTCTTCTTTCTGCAACTCCACGGCAGGGGCCTTTCCTCCAGAACTTTTGTCCTCCGGCTTGATTTCCTTTGCTGCAGTCCACTCTGTGCCGGAACCAATATTTATGTTCTTCCTTACATACCTGTAAAGGAAAAACGCCATGACCGCTATTGCGAGAAATGCTTCCATTATCTTGATGCCAGCCAGTCGGTTACGTTCTTCTCTATTCTTGCGGACAAATCCTCGCAGGCGGCTTTCTCAAACCGTGTTCCGGTAATATGCTCGTAGAGTTCTATGTATCTATCTGATACACCTTCTGCGTATGCGTCTGTTATCTCCGGCATCACATCTCCAGGGCGGTTCATGAAGTCGTGCTCGATAAGCCACTGACGCACGAATTCCTTTGACAGCTGTCTCTGAGGCTCGCCTTTCTTGAATTTCTCCTCATAACCGTCAGCATAGAAATAGCGGGAACTGTCGGGCGTATGAATCTCGTCTATAAGAATAACTTTGCCGTCGCGCTTGCCGAACTCGTATTTTGTATCAACGAGTATCAGTCCTTTCTCAGCGGCTATCTCAGTGCCGCGTTTGAACAAAGCCCTGGTGTATTGTTCCATTACCTCATAGTCTTCCTTGCTTACAAGACCTTTTTCGATAATCTCCTGCTTTGAGATGTTCTCGTCGTGTCCTTCCTCCGCTTTGGTTGTTGGGGTGATGATAGGCTCGGGGAATTTCTCGTTCTCGCGCATTCCGTCAGGAAGTGTTATCCCGCATAATATGCGGTTTCCATCACGGTACTCGCGCCAGGCTGAGCCTGTAAGATATCCGCGGATAATCATCTCTACACGGAACCCCTCGCATTTTAACCCGACTGTAACCATTGGGTCGGGAGTCGCCAGTTTCCAGTTGGGGACTATGTCGGATGTTGCATCAAGAAAACCTGCGGCAATCTGATTCAAGACCTGTCCTTTGAATGGAATGCCTTTGGGCAGGATTACGTCGAATGCCGAGATACGGTCGGTGGCAACCATTACCAAAATGTCGTCATTGATGTTATATACATCGCGTACTTTGCCGTGATAGACATTTTTCTGCCCGTTGAAATTGAAATCGGTTCTAGTCAAAGATTTACTCATTGCTTTATTCTGTTGATTGTTCTTTTTGCTTTTTTGTCTTGCTGTCGAAGGCGTCATATGCATCGACAATGCGGGTCACAAGTTTGTGACGGACGATGTCTTTTTTGGTCATCCTTACGACTGCTATGCCTTCCACGTCTTTCAATACGTCCAAGGCCTGGACGAGTCCTGAGGTCTGAACTGGCGGAAGGTCAATCTGGGTCAGATCGCCTGTGACTATCATTTTTGTGTTCCATCCCATTCTCGTGAGGAACATCTTTATCTGCTGAGGGGTGGTGTTCTGCGCCTCATCCAAAATGACGACTGCATCATTCAGTGTCCGTCCGCGCATAAATGCCAAGGGCGCGATTTGTATGACGTTAAGCTCCATCAGCTCCTTGAGCTTGCCTGCCGGAATCATATCCTGGAGTGCATCGTACAACGGCTGCAGGAACGGATCGATTTTCTCGCGCATGTCGCCGGGCAGGAACCCGAGTTTCTCGCCTGCTTCAACGGCAGGGCGGCAAAGGACTATGCGCTTTACCTCACGGTTTTTCAATGCCCGGACCGCCAAAGCGATAGCTGTGTAGGTCTTGCCTGAGCCTGCTGGCCCTATGGAGAAAATCATATCGTTCTTTGAATATTCCTGAACCAGTCTGAGCTGGTTGGCGCTCCGTGGAATTATAGGCCGCCCAGTGACACCGAACACTATTACATTGTCGGCCTTCTCTCCGGAAGGAGTCTGGCCATTGATAATGTCGATGATGTTGTCCTCCTTGAGTGAATTGTATTCAGCGCAGAAACTTTCGATTTTTCGGATACAATCCTCGAATCTGTTTATCTCGTCCTCATCGCCCATGACGCGTATTATACCCCCACGTGCAACAATACGTAATTTTGAGAAAAGAGACTTGATCAACTGGAGATTACAGTTGTTCACCCCATAGAATACTACGGGATCAATCCTGTCGATGACGATGTGTTTCTCTATCATTCGTCCTTCATATCTTGTTCCGTAGCAAAGTTACGTAAATAAACGAAAGCCTTGTCTTTGTGCGCGTATTAGTTTTGAACACAAATCAGGAGGTGGAAAATACTTTTGATGTCATGAACGGAGGACTCGGGTGACACCTTTCATCAACCGTATCTTGGCTATTACTTTCTCCAATTCCAGATTCCCGCTTACGGACAATGTCAGCTGTATCTCGTAAGTTCCGTTCCGGCTGTTCTCGTTTACTGTCAGATTACGGATTGATACCTTGAATTGCTCAGCTACACCGGTGATTCCCGCAATGACTGAACTCTCGTGAATTGTGGTTATGCGAAGCGTTGTCTGAAAACTGTTTCCGCTTGGAGTTCCGCTCCAAACAACTTTCTGGATTCTGTAAGGATATTTCTCAATCAGGCGGGCCGCGTTGGGACAAGACATCCTGTGTATTCTCACACCGTCGTGTATTGTCACAAATCCAAATACGTCATCGCCATATACGGGGTTGCAGCAACGTGCCATTTTGTAGTCAAGTCCTTTTACATCGTATGCGTTAAGTACCAGAATGTCATCGTTCCCTGATTTAGGGAAAGATGATGCGGCTGATGTGTTCTTGTCTTCCGGCTTGTCCTGTATGCTGGGTGTGACTGTAGCGGCAGGGCTTGTCCTGTTGGCCAGAATCGCATCGCGGACGGTTATTATATCAGTTTTTCCGCTGCCAAGGTCTGCGAAAAAAGCGTTTTTGGTCTTTACCTGCCATTTTTTGAGTAACTCATTGAGCTCCTGGTCGGTGATTTCCATTTTCCAGTTTTTCAGGCGTCTTTCCAAAAGCTCTTTCCCTTCGGCTGCTTTCTTGAATTCCTCCTCATTCAGCTTCTGGCGTATCTTGTTCCTGGCTTTGCTGGTTATTACGAATGAGAGCCACGCTTGTGTCGGATGCTGGTTCTTGTTGGTGATTATCTCTACAATGTCTCCTGTATGCAGTTCCTCACGGATGGACACTGCTTTCCCGTTTACCTTGCCTCCCGCGCATCGGCAGCCTAGCCCGGTGTGTATGTCAAATGCAAAGTCCAGGACAGTAGAGCCTGCACGCATGCGGCGTAACTCTCCTGTTGGCGTGAATACAAAGACATCGTCTGGCGGCGGTGTAAGAAAATCTTTCTCTTCGCCGTTGTCGCGCGGTGACAAGGTTTGTCCTGAATCACCTTTTTCCAGCAGGCCTCGTGCGGCTTTCATCCAAGCTGCCAGCTTGTCTTCCGATTTGATTCCTTTGTAAGAGCAATGTGAGGCAAGACCTTTCTCGGCTGTCTCGTCCATACGGATTGTACGTATCTGAACTTCAAGAGCTGCTCCGTCATCGTTTGCAACGGTGATATGCAGAGACTCATATCCGTTGGGCTTCGGTAGGGTCAGCCAGTCGCGGAGTCGCTTGGTGTCAGATTTGTATTCCTCTGTTACGAATGAGAAAACTTTCCAGCACAAAGCCCTCTCAAGCTCAATACCTTCCAGCTTTCTGCCTTGCTGGTCTGTTATCGGCTCGCTCTTTTCGGGGTCTATTATGAAACGTATGGCAAAAACATCGAAGACACCCGAAAAACCGACATTCTGCTTCTTCATCTTGCTCCATATGGACCACGCGGCTTTGGTTCGCGCCTTTAGGGTGTAGGAAATGCCGGCGGCAGCCAGTTTCTCCTTCAACGGCTCAATGAATTGCTCTGTGATTTTTCTTCTGTCCTTCTCGGTGGCTGCCAGGTTATTCTTGATAGCTCGGTACTGTTGTGGCTCAGAATGTCTGAAACAGATGTCCTCCATCTCGCTTGTCATATTATACAGACCGAGCTGATGGGCCAGTGGAATATATAGCAATAAAGTTTCCAGGACTTTGTTGTCGCGCGATGTCTTTGAAAACATTTCTATTACCCGCATAACCTCAAGTCTGTCAGCTAGTTTCAATACTGTTATACGAGGATCGGAAGAGTAGGATACAATAAGTTTCTTGTAGTTTTCTGCCTCAAGTCTGGTATCTTTAGGCTTGATTGTGGATATGTGGTTCAGTCCAGTGACAATGGTACGTATGTCCTGTGTGAAATCATCCAGTATCTCTTCTCCTGCTCCACCCCTTGTAATTGCTTCATGCAGAAAGACTGCGGTGATGCATTCTGCTGGCAAGCCGATTTCTACAGCGGCTATTCCGGCTACATTGACAGGGTGATTTATGAATGGGCTTCCATCATCACGCTTGATATTCTCAAGTGCGCTGGCTGCAATACCGTATGCACGCAGCAAGGTGTCCCTTACATTCTCTTCATATATGTTTAGAATATTGTCTATCTTTTCTATACTCATAATTTTCTCCTTATAGTAAGGCTTGTTTAATATTGCGTAATAAAGATAGTCATGTTTTCTGTCTTTTCGGCTAAAAAATAAAAAAAAACAACAGCCGCCCTGAATAGAGGGGCGGCAGAAAATTATTGAGTGAGGTACCTGGCAGATTCGAACTGCCGTAAACGGTTTTGCAGACCGCTACCTAGCCACTCGGTCAAGGTACCATTCAAAGGCTTTTTCGGGTGCAAATATAATGCTTTTTTTGAGAATATCATTCTGCTTCAAACAAAATATTGTAACTTGCGCAGTAATATAGGTTCCTGAAAATGGATTTTCTAAATAAGGTCGGGACTTTTATAGCAGCAAACGGATTGCTGTGTAATGGCGACAGAGTGATTGTCGGTGTAAGCGGTGGCGCGGACAGTACAGCCTTGCTGCTCGTCTTGCGCTCGCTTGGCTATGAATGTGTTGCCATACATTGTAATTTTCATCTTCGTGGCGAGGAAAGCAATCGTGACCAGATTTTTGTTGAGAATTTTTGCGGGGAACTGCAGATTGCACTCAAGGTTATTCATTTTGATACTGTAGAATATGCAGATCGACATAGATGCTCCATTGAGATGGCTGCACGCGAGCTTCGCTATGACGCTTTTGAAAAGTACCGCAATGAGTGTAATTGCGCTGCCATAGCAGTTGCGCATCACCGTGATGACTCGGTCGAGACTGTCTTGCTGAATCTTGTCCGCGGTACCGGTATCCGTGGCCTTACTGGTATAAAACCAAGAAACGGAAATGTTGTGAGGCCTATGCTGTGTGTATCGCGTCAGGAAATAGAGTCATGGCTAAAAATGCAGGAACGGACATACGTAATGGACAGCACTAATCTGGAGTGTGAGTATAAACGTAACAAAATCAGGCTTCGGGTACTTCCCGAGTTGCGGGGATTGAATCCTGACGCCGATAATGCCGTATTTCGTACGTCTATGCGGCTTCGTGGGGTCTTGGATATATATCTGGCGGCAATAGAAAATGATATGAGACGTTGTGTATCGCGTCAGCCAGATGGAATAGTACGTGTAAGTATCAATGCTATGCGTGAGTCAGTATCACCAGAGGCTGTTTTGTTTGAGCTGCTAAGTCCGTATGGTTTCACAGAGTCTCAGATTGAGAATGTAATATCATGTCTTGACGGCGAGTCCGGCCGCATTTTCAGGGCTGGCAATGCAATACTTGTTAAAGACCGTGACAGCCTGCTTGTAAATCCATTGTGCGGTGATGACGGAATCCTTGAAATGAGAATAACCGTCTCGGACGGCTTGTGCATTCCACTTCCTGATGGTGGAAACCTAAGGATGGCCCTCCAGACTGTCCCCGTTCCGCTTATCCGTGACACTACTATTGCGATGTTGGATGCAGACAAGGTTGGCCGTAATATTATTATCAGGAGATGCCGGCAGGGCGACAGCTTTATCCCTTTTGGTATGAAAGGACGCAAGCTTGTCAGTGATTTCATGACTGATAACAAAATGAGTGTTTTGCAAAAAAGAGATCAGATTGTCCTGTGCAATGACTCTGGAATAGTCTGGGTTGTCGGGCGGCGCATTGACAACAGATACCGTGTTGATGAGAAAACATCCAATATCCTTATTATTAATATGGAAAATAAAGAATCCGGTCAATAACTTGATTTGACCGGATTCATGATAATTGTAAGAATAATCTATTACTTCTTGAACTTCACGGCAGCTTCTTCTACAGGAAGAGATGCCTTGTAGTTTGCGATGTATGCGTTGAAGCCGGCGACATCCTCTGGAGTAGGTGCTACCTCAGTGCCTGTATTGCCTGCAAACACAACTTCGTCAAGATAATCTGGCAACAGCTTCTTTCTGGGATTGTTTACAGCGTATGCTGCAAGTATGGCCATACCCCAGGGACCACCTTCACCTGCAGTCTCCATACATGAAATCGGTGAGTTCAATGCGGCGCCGAGTATCCTCTGTCCTACGCCAGGAGTTGTGAAAAGACCTCCGTGACCGGTGATACGGTCAACTTTAATCTGTTCCTCCTTAAATAATATGTCATTACCGACTTTAAGCACAGCTACTGCGCCACTGATTATAGCACGAATGAAATTAGCCAATGTGAACTTATCGTTGGCTGAGCGTACGAACAAAGGTCTGCCATCTGCGAAACCCGTGACAGGCTCTCCGGAAACGTAGTTGTAGCTCATTATGCCTCCGCAGTCCGGATTACCTTTCAGCGCGTGATTGAAGAGATTGGTGAAGATACGGCCCATATCGACCTTCATACCCATAATCTCCTCGTATTCTTTGAAGAGACTTACCCAGGCATTCAAATCGGAAGTACAATTGTTGCAATGAACCATAGCTACAGGCTTGCCGTCAGGAGTAGTGACAATGTCGATCACCTCGTGAGGCTTTTTCAAGTCGTTTTCCAGAACTATCATGGAGAATGACGATGTTCCTGCCGATACGTTTCCTGTGCGTGGGCGTACAGCGTTTGTTGCGACCATTCCTGTTCCTGCATCGCCCTCCGGCGGACAAATTGGCACACCAGGTTTCAAGTGACCTGACACATCAAGCTTGCGGGCTCCGTCTTCGGTAAGCACACCTGCAAATTCTCCGGCATTGAGAACCTTTGGCAGAATGTCGAGAAGTTTCCATCTGTAGCCTTTTGAAGCAATCAGTTTGTCAAATTTATCAACCATATCGGCGTTGTACGTTCCTGTGGCAGGATCAACCGGTATCATACCGGATGCATCACCGACACCCAGCACTCTCTGACCTGTCAGCTGCCAATGAACGTAGCCTGCAAGAGTTGTCAGAAAATCAATGTTTCCGACGTGCTCCTCACCGTCCAGAATGCACTGGTACAAGTGTGAGATGCTCCATCTGAGAGGTATATTGAAGTAGAACAGCTCAGAAAGCTCGGCAGCGGCTTTGCCGGTATTAGTGTTACGCCACGTACGGAATGGAACAAGAATCTTCTCGTTCTTGTTGAATGCCATATATCCGTGCATCATAGCGCTGATTCCGATTCCGGCCAGTCTCTCAATATCAATCTCGTACTGCTCTTTGACATTTGCGCGGAGATTGACATAGCAGTTCTGTATGCCGTACCAGATTTCCTCAACGCTGTAAGTCCATAGACCGCCGACCAACTGGTTTTCCCAGGTGTGGCTGCCTTGTGCTATCGGTCTGAATTCCGGATCAATCAGTACTGCCTTGATTCGTGTTGAACCAAACTCGATGCCGAGCACAGCTTTGCCCGACTCAATAATTGATTTGTTGTATTCGTTCATAATCAGCAGAGCGATTTGTTAAGCATATAATAAACTTCGTTCATACGGAGTTCCTTCTTGAAGTCTTCAATGTTGGTCTTTCCGTTGATTTGTATATACTCTATACCTGTAATTTCGGCAAAGTCGCTCCAATACTCAGGTGTCAGGTCGTACGAGAACGCGCTGTGGTGTGTGCCTCCGGCAAGAATCCATGCGGCTGCGCCAATCTCGAATGATGGCTGCGGTACCCAGAGAGCCGATGCCACCGGGAGGTTAGGCATTGGTTTCGGCTCAATGCACTCAACTTCCTGCGAAATCAGACGGAAGCGGTTGCCAAGATCAACGACTGTAGCCTTGATGCCGGGACCGACTTTCGATGTGAATACCAGACGCGCGGTCTGCTGCTTGCGAATGCCGATGCCGAGGAAGTGAACCTCGAGCTTTGGCTTGTCGCTTGCAATCATCGGGCAAATTTCAAGCATATGTGACTGAAGGATTGAACTGCGGTTTCCTGCGAAGTTCAAAGTGTAGTCCTCGAGGAATGAGCAGCCTGTTGGAAGTCCCTGTGAGATTACCCAAAGTGTGCGGTACAGACAAGAGGTCTTCCAGTCACCCTCTGCTCCGAAACCGATACCTTCTTCCATAAGGCGCTGTGATGCAAGTCCTGGAATCTGGTCAAAACCGAGGAAGTCTGGAGCATCAATGTCTGCTCCTCCAAGGTCGTCGAAGTTTGTTGTGAATGCTGTCGCACCCTCGTCCTTCAATACCCTGCGCAATGCGATTTCTGCTTTTGCTGAGTTGCGGACCTTTTCCCAATATACTTTCTCGCCTGATTCATCAATCTTGATGGTATAGAGCTTTTTATATTCCTCAACAAGGGCCTCTACCTCTGCGTCAGTAACTTTTCTGAAATATTCCATCAGTGATGAGACTGGGTAGTAGTCAACGTGATATCCCATACGCTGCTCGAACTCAACGCGGTCACCATCGGTTACGGCCACATTGTTCATGTTCATACCGAACATCAGGCAACGTACATTTTTCGCATCGGCTACACCGGCGGCTACGCGGGCCCATACAGCAATCTTCTTCTGGGCTTCCTCGCTCTTCCAATGGCCTACAACTACTTTACGTGCAATACGCATACGGGTGCAGATGTGTCCAAACTCAATATCACCGTGGGCACTCTGATTCAGATTCATGAAATCCATATCAATTGAGTCCCAAGGAATCTCCTCGTTGAATTGTGTGTGGAAGTGGAGCAAAGGCTTCTTCAACTGCTGAAGTCCCTTTATCCACATCTTTGCAGGGCTGAAAGTGTGCATCCAAGTGATAATGCCTACGCACTTATCATCATTGTTGGCGGCTTTCATTACAGCCTCGACTTCTTTTGATGAATTGGCTGTACCTTTATATACAATCTTAACCGGGATATTTCCGCTCTGGTTAAGACCAGCTACCATCTCTTTTGAGTGACCGTCAACTGCGACGACAGCGTCACCTCCATAAAGAAGCTGTGCGCCTGTCACCCACCATATCTCATAATTGTCGAACATATAGAAATCGTAATTGATAAGTTTGTTATTTTTTCTTTTGACCATAGTATGCGTTTGGTCCGTGCT
Organism: Bacteroidaceae bacterium; assembly: GCA_045597365.1. GTDB lineage: Bacteria > Bacteroidota > Bacteroidia > Bacteroidales > Bacteroidaceae > Colenecus. Next base: position 21,209 of record JAZLKB010000047.1, read on the forward strand.
TGCGCATATAATGCTTCTCAATAAGCAACGGGTTCATCGTAGTATCCTTATTGAGGGTCAGCGATATGAACGCCATTTTAGCGCATTGCTCCATTACCTTTGCATTATATACAGCGTTGGCTGGGCTGGTACCCCATGAGAACGGACCGTGGTTCTTGACCAGAACACCGGGTGTATGATCCGGGTTGATGCCCTCAAAACTGCGTACTATCACATTGCCAGTTTCAAGCTCATACTCTCCTTTAACCTCGGCCTCAGTCATATCATCGGTGCAGGGTATGTCCTTATAGAAATAGTCGGCATGTGTCGTGCCGATATTCGGAATGTCCATACCTGCCTGTGCCCAGGCTGTGGCGTATGTGGAGTGGGTGTGAACGACGCCCTGAATATTCGGGAAGGCGCGGTAGAGCACCAGATGGGTAGGGGTGTCGGACGAAGGATTGAGGTTTCCCTCGACGACCTTCCCGGTCTCGAGGGAAACGACAACCATATCAGAAGCCTTCATCTCATCGTAGCTTACGCCGCTCGGCTTTATTACTACGAGTCCCTTCTCTCTGTCAATGCCGGATACGTTGCCCCATGTAAAGATTACAAGTTCCTGTCTCACCAACTCGAGATTGGCCTTGAAGACCTTCTCTTTCAGTTCTTCCAGCATATTACCAAAGGAATACGTAAAGAATTGCAAGAATTACAATTACACCAATGGCTCCAATGTTGAAAGCCCTGTCTGTGCGGAACAGAGTGAGGTCTATGCCGACAGATTTTGCATCCTGAACCTTATCCTTGGCATTCGAACGCAGATAGAGTCCAAGAACAGCCAGAATAGCTGTCAGGAAGAGCATGGACTCGAATCCCCAAGAGCGGAGAATCGGTGAGCACATACCCCATACGAAGATTGCAAAACTTACGACTGATGCGATGAATATAATCTTTGACCACTTCATCTGAGTGTCGATGGTGTGCTGATCCAGTTCTTCGGCTTTGACAACGTTCTTCTTGTTGTACAATGACATAGGAACGAAGAGAGCAACCAGTACGATGAATACGTAACCCATACGGAGCAGGAATGGAACTTCCGGAAGCAATACCTTGAAGAGTATTGAGAATACGAATGTACCGATGGCGGCTACAACGGCTGCAGGACCGGAAGCGCGCTTCCAGAGCAGGCCAAGACCGAAGATTACCACTACGCCCGGATATACGAAGCCTGAGTACTCCTGAATAACCTGGAATGCCTGATCGGCACCGCCCATAATAGGATATACGGCAATCATAGCGATTACGAGAGCGCAGATTGATGTGATACGGCCAACTGTTACAAGGTTCTTCTCAGAAGCATCCTTCTTGAAATACTGCTTGTAGATATCCATCGTGAAGATGGTTGATGTTGAGTTGAACATCGAAGCCAGTGATGATATTACGGCTGCTGCAAGAGCTGCGAATGACAGACCCTTTACAAATACCGGGGTGAAGTTGCGGATAAGGAAAGGATATGCATCGTCTGATATTGTGATACCGCCTGCCAGCTGTGCGAACATCTCAGGCTGCTGTGTCTTGATATAGAATGCGCATACGCCAGGGATACATACGATGAATGGAATCAAAATCTTCAGGAAAGCTGCGAAAATCATACCTTTCTTTGCCTCGCTCAGACTCTTTGCGGCAAGACCCTTCTGAATGATGTACTGGTTGAAGCCCCAGTAGCCGAGGTTTGTCAGCCAGAGAGCACCTACAATAAGAGCAATGCCAGGAAGTGTGAAGTATGGGTCATCGGTGATGCCCGGGTACAATGCAGCGTTGCGCTGGACGGCCAGATTGAAGTGAGTGTCACCATCGATACTCTTGAGTTTGGTAAATACTTCACCGAGGGCTGCGAATGCTCCACCTTCCAGATGAAGTGTGTTGGCGATGACATCCAATGCTGCGTAAGCTGTAATCAGACCGCCGCCTACGAGGAATGTTACCTGCATAACGTCTGTCCATGCAACTGATGACAGACCGCCGTAGATTGAATATACACCTGCAATGATGTAGAGAATCAGAATGATGACCAGACGTATTGAAATCTCTGAACTGCCGATTACGAGCATACAGCCGCGGAGACCCAGAATCTGCTCAATGGCGAGAGCTCCCAGCCATGCAACTGATGTCAGGTTGATGAATACATACAGGAAAAGCCAGAAGATGGAGAATGCCAGACCTGTTCCCGGATTGTAACGGTCGCGCAGGAACTGGGGAATGGTGAATATCTTCTTCTCGATCATTACCGGAAGCAGGAACTTACCTACTACGATAAGGGTTGCTGCTGCCATAAGCTCGTATGCTGCGATGGCGATACCTGAAGCAAATGCAGTACCGGACATTCCGATGAACTGCTCGGCTGATATGTTTGCTGCGATAAGTGAGGCACCTACTGCCCACCAGGTCAGAGTGTTGCCCGCAAGGAAGTAGTCCTTTGAGTCTTTTTCTTTACCGTTTTTACTGCGGGACAGGAAGAATCCCAGAAAAATGAGAAGTGCCAGATAGGCAACTACTACAATGTAGTCAATTGTTGCGAAGCCGTTTGTCTTGAGGCCTTCCAACACAGAAACTGATTGTAAAATCATTTGTTGTCAATATTGATGGTTAGTATTATTATTCAACACCGAATTTATAGATACAGTGGCTGTAGTACTCCTCGCCAGGGTTAAGTTCTGCGCTGTACCAGCCTTCCAGATCTGCCTTGTTCGGGCTGTCCGGGAACTTCTGTGTCTCAAGGCAGCAGCCTGTACGCTGCTCCATCTTGCAACCCTGCTTGTCGGTGCCTGTGCCATCCAGGAAGTTGCCTGAATAGAACTGTATGCCCGGCTCGTTGGTATATACCTCGACAAAGATGCCTGTGACAGGGCTGTAAAGCTTGGCTGCGCACTTGGTGTCGTCGCACTTGGTGTCGAGTACCCAGTTGTGGTCGTAGCCGTTACCGTTCTTCAGCTGCTCATAGTCGAAGTCGGTGATTTCCTTGCCGATCTCCTTGGCTGCGGTGAAGTCCATTGGAGTGCCTGCTACCGGCAGAATCTCACCGGTGGTCATATAGGTGCTGTCGCAAGGAGTGAAGTTGCTGGCATTCAGCGTAAGGATGTGGTTGGTGATAGGCATTGAGTGATCACCATTCAGGTTGAAGTATGAATGGTTGGTCATATTGATGACTGTCTTCTTGTCGGTTGTGGCCTTCCAGACTATATCAATTGAATTGTCATCGGTTACGGTGTATGTGACCTTTGCTACAACGTTGCCTGGGAATCCGGCCTCGCCATCGGCTGAGTTCATAACGAGTGTGATGCTGTTATCTGTTACAGACTCAAGCTCGTACGGCAGATTCTGCCATCCAAGTGGCTCCGGCTCCAGTGTGCAGCCTCCGTGCAGGCAGTGGCCGAAGTTGTTCTGCGGCAGCTGATACTCGATGCTGTCCAGAGTGATTTTTCCCTGATTGATACGGTTTGCGTAGCGGCCGACCGATGAGCCGAAGTCGCTTGCAAGAGTGGTGTAGTCCTTGATGTTTGAGAAACCTATTACGGCATCCTGCATATTGCCATCCTTGTCAGGAACCATAATGGCGGCGATACGTGCTCCGAAATTGGTTACATACACCTCCATGCCGTTAGCGTTTGTAAGCTTCCACAAGTCAATCTGCTTACCTACAAACTCGGTCTGGAAATCAGCCTTGTTGAGGGCATCCTCTTTCTCTACTTTCGGCGCACAGGCAGTAAACAGGCCAAGTCCGCAGAAAAGCATTGTCATTTTAATACTCTTTTTCATAATCTGTTTGTTATTTAATTGATTGTTAAAGTTTTCTTGATCCATCGCCAATAACAGCCCCATACACCAGAGGCTTGTGGCCGAACTTAGTATTGAAATCCTGGATGGCGGTATTTACGAATGTGTCGTAAAGTTCTTCGCGTACCAGATTGATTGTGCATCCACCAAATCCGCCGCCCATGACCCGGCTGCCGGTAACCCCGCATTTACGGGCTATATCGACCAGGGCATCCAGCTCATCACAGCTTACTGTGAAGTCCTGGCTGAGACCTGTGTGAGTCTCGTACATTTTCTTTCCGACAAGCTCATAATCGCCTTTCTGCAGAGCCTCGCAGACTTCAAGTACACGCTCTTTCTCGTCCAGAATGTATCTTGCACGTCTGAAATCTGTATCGCTCACCTCGCTGCGTATCTCGTCCATCATCCCGTAGCTGACATCACGCAGGGTGCTTATTCCCTTGTGATGCGATGCGACCTTTGCCACTACATTCTCGCAGCTGGCGCGGCGCTCGTTGTACTCATTGCCGAGGGTGTGCCTTACACACGAGTTCAGCAGGACAAGCTTGTAGCCTTTCGGGTCGAACGGGAAATACTCGTAATCAAGCGAGCGGCAGTCGAGACGTATCAGACTGCCTTTCTTTCCGAAAACAGATGCGAACTGATCCATTATGCCGCAGTTTACACCGCAGTAGTTGTGCTCGGTTGCCTGTCCGGCTTTTGCCATATTGAATTTGTCTATTCCGCCTTTGAATATATCATTCAGAGCGAATGCGAACACGCTCTCAAGTGCTGCTGATGAGGACATACCTGCTCCGAGAGGAACATTTCCGCAAAAGACAGCATCGAATCCTTTGACTGCCACTCCGAGCTTGGCCATTTCACGGCTGATGCCGAAAATGTACGAGGCCCAGTGTTCGGCAGGCTTGTCGCTCTCGCTCAGTCCGAATGTGGCTTGGGGGCACTCATCAGTTATATCGCAGGCAAATACACGGCATTTATCTGTTCCATTGGGAGCGATTGCGGCGGTAATGCCTTTGTCAACGGCTCCCGGCAATACGAAACCTCCGTTGTAGTCGGTATGCTCGCCAATCAGATTGATGCGTCCCGGAGAAAAATACAACTCACCGTCGTGTCCGTACCGCTCTCTGAACAGTTCCTGTAAGTCCATGGACAATGTGCGGCAATGTATTATTCTACTCCGAAACGATAAACGGTAGTCTGTGTATAGACCTCACCCAGATTCAGAACGGTCGTCGGGAACCAGGGCTTGTTGGGGCTGTCAGGGAAGTGCTGTGCCTCAAAGCAGATTGCACTGCGACGTGGCAGGGTAGCTCCGTGGGCGCATACGCTGCCGCTGCACCAGTTACCGGAATATACTTGTACGCCCGGCTCTGTGGTATAGCACTCAAGCGTACGTCCTGTAGCAGGGTCTGCGCATTTTACCGCAAGACTGAGCTCACCCGGTTCGCGCTTGTTCAAAACCCAGCAATGGTCGTATCCGTGGCCGTTTGCCGTCTGGCTGCAACTGTCAATTCTGTCTCCGACGCGGTGTGGGGTGCGGAAGTCAAATGCGGTTCCCTCTACTTTGTCTATGTTGCCGAAAGGAATGCAGGTGTCGTCAATAGGCAGATAATGGTCTGCGTTTACTGTCAGTTGATAATCCAACACAGACTTGCTGTCCTTGCAGATACCTGACAGGTTGAAATAAGCGTGATTCGTAAGGTTGATGATTGTCTTCTTGTCGGTCGTAGCCTCGTATTCAATCACAAGTTCGTTCTCATCACTCAGATGGTAAGATACGTTTATATCCAGATTTCCGGGGAATCCTTCCTCTCCGTCCTGTGACAGATAATGCAGGTGAAGTGTGCTGGCATCAGTCTGATTCGCATCCCAGACACGCTTGTGATACCCTGTCGGTCCTCCGTGAAGGCAGTTTGGCCCGTCGTTGGCTGCGAGTGTGTATTGCTTGCCGTCAAGCGTGAAAGTACCTTTTGCTATTCTGTTCCCGTATCGGCCAATCAGTGTGCTCAAATATGTCTCGGCACTGTTCTCTACATTCTCAATGCTGTCGTGACCGCCTATCACACTGGCGTATCTGCCATCGCGGTCAGGCATCATTATCGAGAGCAGCGCGCCTGCGTAATTGGTTATTGCAACCTCGGCGCCTTTATTGTTTTTCAGAATGAACAAATCGGTTTTCTTGCCTTGTACGGTCTTTTGAAAATCCTCTCTTTTAAGTCCGGACAGATTGTCCTTAACAAAATAGTCAGCCATATTAACTCGCTCTAATTAAAAATTCTTGTTTAATTAGGCAAATTAATGCAAAAAAAGGGAACAAAGCAAAAAAAAAACTCAAAAATGAAATGATGATTACTGCTGGTCTCGGAAATCTTCCATATTAAGCAGATCGGATACGACGAATGTGCTGCCTCCAACAAAAATGATATCATTCGGGGCGGCATCGGCCCGTGCAGCTGTTACAGCCTCTGCGACAGAAGGATAGGCTTTGCCGTCAAGTCCGGCGGATTTGGCTTTTTCACGTAAATCCTGCGAGGGCAGGGCGCGTGGCACACTTGCCTGGGCAAAGTACCAGACGGCATCGGTCGGCATCAATCCTAGAACAACATCTGTGTCCTTGTCGTTCACCATACCGAAAACTATTCGAAGGACTCCGTTCCAGGACTGTGATGAAAGGGCTTTCAGATGTTCGGAAATGTATTTCAGCCCGTGGCTGTTGTGCCCAGTGTCGCATATCATCAGCGGCTCATCGCACAGCTTCTCCCAGCGGCCGCGCAGCCCTGTCAATCGGCACACGTCGGCGAATCCTGTTCTGACAGCTGCCTCTGTAAGATTCCATCCCGACTCATTCAGAATCTCGATGCAGTGCATTATGGTATTGGCATTGTTGTACTGGCAATATCCCTGAAGCCCGGATTCAAGATTGGGGTAGGGAATCGTGTTGTACGAGTATTCTCCGCGCTTGCCTCTGTTTATTGATAAAATTTTACAATTATCCTGGGCGAACACTATCCTGGAATTGCACTCGTCTGCTTTCTTCTGAAAGACGGGTCTTGTCTCGGGACAATCCTCGCCGATTACGACCGGAACGCCCGGCTTGATTATCCCGGCTTTCTCGAATGCAATCTCTGCCAGGGTGTTGCCGAGAATCTTTATATGGTCAAAACCGATGTTGGTGATGACAGATAAATCGGGCGTGATAATGTTCGTGCTGTCAAACCTGCCTCCCAGACCTGTCTCGATAATGGCAACATCAACATTGCAACTGGCAAAGTAACTGAATGCCATAGCTGTAGTAATCTCGAAAAAAGATGCGTGCAAATCAATGGCAATGTCCTTTGTCTTTTCAAGAAAATCCGTGACATATTCTGGAACAATACGAATGCCGTCAACCCTGATTCTCTCACGGAAGTCGGTCAGGTGCGGCGACGTGTAAAGCCCTGTCCTGTATCCTGCGGCCTGAAAAATCGCGGCGATGGTGTGGGCCGTGCTGCCCTTTCCGTTGGTTCCTGCAATATGAACTGTGTGAAATGAACGGTGCGGATGACCGCTTGTCTCATCAAGTCTCACAGCAGTCTCAAGACCAGTATGATAGGCCCCGTTTCCGCTCTTCTGGAACATCGGGGTCTCATTGCTTAGAAAATCAACGGCTTCCTGATAGGTCATAGCTTGGAATCTTTCAGGCAAACGGTTATTCAAAATAATTCTTGAATTTCCTGAATATCCTCTCTTTTACAGAAAGTGATGGCTTGAAATGCTCCGAGTCGGAAAGCTTCTCCATCAAAGCCTTCTCGTCGCGGTTCAATGCCTCTGGAATATATATGCTGATGTTTACGAGCAAGTCTCCGTGGCGGTTGCTGTTCAATATTGGCAGACCCTTGTCCCTAAGACGTAAAACCTTGCCCGGCTGCGTGCCCGGCTCAATTTTTACTTTTACCGCACCGTCCAGAGTCGGTATCTGTACCGTACCGCCGAGAACAGCTTCCGGAACACTCAGCAACAGATTATAGATCAAGTCGTTCTCGTCACGGATAAGTTCCTTGTGACGCTGTTCCTCGATAAGTATCAGCAAATCTCCCGGGTATCCGTTGTGACGGCCTGCATTGCCTTTGCCATTTACAGCCAGCTGCATACCGTCGGCTACACCTGCCGGAATGTTGACTTCAACTATCTCCTCGCCGTATTCTGTACCTTCGCCATTGCAGAAGTGGCATTTGTCCTTGATTATGCGTCCCTCACCGTTACACCTTGGACAGACACTCTGAGTCTGCATCATTCCGAAGATGCTGTTCTGTGTGCGTGTCACAGTTCCTGTGCCGTGACAATCGGGGCAGGTCTGTGTCTCGGAACTGTTCGAGCCTGTACCACCGCAATGCTGGCATTTGATCTGCTTCTTGACTTTGAACTTCTTGGTGACACCGGTGTTTATCTCCTCGAGGGTAAGTGACACTTTTATGCGTACATCGCTTCCCTTGAATTTGCGTTCGCCGGTACGCGATGACCTCGCGCTGCCGCCAAAGCCTCCAAATCCGGAGAAACCTCCGAATCCTCCGCCGCCGAATATGTCGCCGAACATAGAGAATATGTCGTCCATTGACATTCCCTGTCCGAATCCTCCACCGCCGAAGCCTCCGGCACCACTCAGTCCGTCGAATCCGAACTGGTCGTATTTGGCACGCTTGTCAGGGTCGCTGAGCACTCCGTATGCCTCGGCCGCCTCCTTGAACTTTTCCTCGGCCTCCTTGTTACCAGGGTTCTTGTCGGGATGGTACTGTATTGCTTTTTTACGATAAGCCTTTTTTATCTCGTCGGCGGTCGCGTTCTTAGCAACCTCCAATACCTCGTAATAATCTCTCTTCGCCATTTCTCAATATGTTTCGTATCGACGGAAAGTGTCAGTTTGCCACTACCACCTGTGCTGCCCGGAGTAATTTGTCGTTAAGTTTATATCCGTCGCGTGTGCAGTCAATTACTTTGCCCTTGGAGTCTTCATCGGCTGCGGGAACAGTAGCAATGGCCTCGTGTATGTCTGCGTCGAAATTCTCTCCCTTTGCCGGTATCTTTTTCAGTCCTTCGCCGTCGAGTATATGCATCAGCTTGTTGTAAATCAGTTGTGTGCCTTCTTTTATGGCATCTATGTCATCGCTTTTGCCATTGTGCTCGACAGCACGCTCCAAATCATCTATGACTGGCAGAATCTTTGTGAGCACATCGGCCGCCGCATTCTTGATAAGCTCCGCTTTCTCCTTCAATGTACGTTTGCGGTAATTGTCAAACTCGGCCATCTGTCTGAGGTTCTGGTCGATAAACTGAGCCGTTTTTGCCTCCAACTGGGCTATACGCTCTTCTGGCGTAGGCTCTTTGGACTCTTCGGGTGCGGACTCCTCATTTCCTTTCCCGTCAGCCTCTGAATTCTTGCATTCGTCATTCGTGTTATTCATCTCTGCATCGGCCTGCAGCCCTGCCTTTTCATTCTCTTCAACCGATTCCTCAGCCTTTTTGTTCTTTTTTGACATAATGATATGTTGTATTATAAAAATCTATAGTTAAACTGACAAAAATCCTGCCATTGCCGGTTTGTCATACTTAGTGCCATTAATGGTGACAGCGTGTCAGTATGAGGGATGCTGTGGCTGACTTACAGGTAATCTGCACCGAAACTGAATGGCAACAGACCGGTCGCTCCGTCTGAGAAATCAAGACAGTAATCAGTGCCGAATAAGATTATCCTGATGCGGCAGTCATAACGAGACGAGACTTCAGCTATTACCTGGCGGCAGGCACCGCAGGGAGTTATCGGAATATCGGTGAAACTCCCTTTTGTCCGTGCCGCTATGGCGATGGCCGTTACAGCCTTGTCTGGAAATGATGATCCTGCCGCGAATAACGCCACCCGTTCGGCGCAAAGTCCCGACGGGTAGCTGGCATTCTCCTGATTACTGCCTGTTACAACGGTTCCGTCCTGCAGGAGCACGGCCGCTCCCACGCTGAAACCGGAGTATGGTGAATAACTTCCATTCGTAGCTTCTTTGGCTGCGTCTATCAGATTTTTTGCTACCTGATCCAGTTCATCGTACTTGCAGTTGCAGTACTTTATCTCCAAAGACCTGTCTTCCATCTTACAACTTCACCTCGATGCTGCTCAAGTCTTTGTCCAGAGATGAGCCTCCATACAGTATCTGATAGCGGCCTGGCTTGAAAGCAAGACCGTCAGCAGTCTCGTCATAGAAGTAGAATGTCTCTTTGTTCAGAGCAATCTTTACAGTCTGGGATTTGCCGCTTGGAATATTCACACGTGCAAAACCGCATAACGACTTTATGGGAGCATCCGGGTTATCCAGTGATTTTACATATACCTGTACGACTTCGTCTCCGTCAATCGAGCCTGTGTTCCTGATAGGAACTGACAGAATCATCGACTCCGGCTTTCCACTTACTTTGCCTTTGCCGTACTTGAATGTCGTGTAGCTGAGACCGTAACCGAAAGCGTACAGAGGCTCGCCCTGGAAGTAACGGTAGGTTCTGCCGTTCATACTGTAGTCCTTGTAGTCCGGTAACTGGTCGGTCGATGCGTAGAAAGTTACAGGCAGACGTCCTGCCGGGTTGTAGTTTCCGAACAGTACATCGGCTACGGCTTTGCCGCAAGCCTGTCCGCCGTACCAAGCCTGAATCATCGCATCGTAGTTGCTCTCGACATTGCCCAATCCTATTGCGCTGCCCGATACATTCACCAGAACTACCGGTTTGCCTGTGGCGTCGAGTTCCTTCAGCAGGTTCTGCTGTATTTCAGGAAGCTCGATTGCAGTACGGTCGTGTCCTTCGCCCTCAATGTCGGACGAGATACCGCTAACCATTACTATTACATCGGCCTTTGAGACTTTCGCGATAACAGGAGCGAAATCGACCGGACCGCGGCTGTAGATATCGAAAGAGAATGATGCCGATCTTGCCTCGGGCTGTGTCAGTTCGATAGAGATGTTGTAGGTCTTGCCCTTTTCAACGGCGAATTTTGTAGCTGCACCGCCACGGCCACCGCCGAATCCGCCAAAGCCTCCGAATCCTCCGAAACCGCCACGTCCGCCGGCTGCCTGTGAGATGGTGTCGCCGTTAATCAGGAATGCGTACTTGCCGCTTCCGCGAACCGAATAGTTCATATCGCCGGTGAAGTCGGCTGTGAAGCTGCCTGTGTAGCGTGCGCTGAAACCTGTCAGGTTAAGACCGTATTCCCAGGCGCAGTCCTCGTGGGCGAGGGCGGGCGAAGTGGTGTTCAGATCGACCTTGTCATTGTAATCGGCTTTGACTACGACATTTCCGCTGAAGTCGGTGCTGTTATAATATTCTGCGTGAAGACCCTTTCCACCGTTGATTTCCGAAACATAGTGCTTTGTTATGAAGGCCTCGTTCAAGTCGCAACCCTTCTCGTAGATGATGTCTGCATCGGGAACTGCCTGACGGATTGCTTCAAGAATAGTCTGCTTGTTGGCTTTTGACGGGTATCCGTTGTAGTTGCCAAGAATAACACGCGAATCATCGGCATTCGGGCCTACTACTGCGATGGTTGTACCGCTCTTTTTCAAAGGCAGCAGCTTGTCATTGTTCTTGAGCAGTACGATAGCCTCGTGCGCGGCCTTGTCTGCAAGTGCTGTGTGCTCGGGGCTGCTCAGGTCATCAAGTCCGAGATTTGCCCAAGGCAGGTCCTCGGCAGGGTCGAACATTCCAAGCTGGAAGCGGGCAAGAAGCACGCGGCGCAGGTTTACATCGATGTCAGCTTCTGATATGAGTCCTTTCTCTATTGCGCTTGTAAGTGAACGGAAGTTGGTGCCGCATTCAATATCTGTGCCTGAGAGAACGGCATCGACCGATGCTGATGCTGCATCGCTGTGTGTGCCGTGCTGATTCTTGTTGAAGAAGTCCGATATGGCACCGCAGTCGGTTACGACCAAGCCTTTGTAGCCCCATTTCTCACGCAGAACGTCGGTGAGCAGAAAATTGCTGGCGCAGCAAGGCTCGTCATCGTAACGGTGGTATGCGCACATTACCTCCTGGACGTTTCCATCCTGTACAAGTGACTTGAAAGCAGGCAGATAGGTTTCCCATAGGTCACGGCCCGATGCTGTCACATTGATAGAATGGCGCACTGCCTCAGGACCGCTGTGAACGGCATAATGCTTGGCGCAGGAATGCAGCTTGAAATATTTGCTGTCGTTGCCCTGCATACCTTTTACTGTCTGTGTACCCATGACAGAGTTCAGATACGGATCCTCGCCCGGAGTCTCCTGGCCGCGTCCCCAGCGCGGATCGCGGAAGATGTTCACGTTCGGACACCAGAATGAGAGTCCCTGATGCCAGATGCTGCCATTCGGCTGCTTTACGCCCAGCTGATGGTGATCGGTGGTGTTCCACACGGCGCGCGCCTCGTCCGAGACAGCCGTATATATCTCGTATTGCTGGTCTGCGTCGAAGGTCGCGCCAAGTGCGATAACCTGCGGAAATACCGTAACGTCATCGTAGCAGATTCCGTGACAGGCCTCATTCCACCAGTTGTATGCGGGAATATCCAGACGGTCAACCGATACGGAGCCGTTCATCATCAGACCGACTTTCTCTTCGGGAGTAAGCAGTGACAGAAGGTTATCGACTCGCTCGTCGAATGAGAGCTCTGGATTCTGGAACGGGTATTCGTACTGCTCTTTCGGACCCTTGGCCGAAATCAGTATTGCGCCGATTGCAATAGCGCATACGGGTAATAATAGCTTTTTCATTGTAATATCGCTTTTGTTCAAGTTCAAATTTGCTGCCGCTGTCGTCAAAGACGGGAGTGCGGATTCGTTGTCAAAGTTATGAAAAACTCTTGAAAAACGCTATAAATCCGGAGAGATTGCCAAATTGTTTTGCTCTCAATGACAATAAAATGATGTCATATGCCGGGGCTGGCTTTTCCGGCCACATAGGGTTGCATTATATTATCCCGCCTGAGGGAGTGAATTTTTATTACATATTGCTACATTATTTGCGTATCTGTATGAATTTTTGTTTTTTTGCCACAAACCAAAATGCGAGCGCAATGGATAAGAATATAGAATTCCGCAATGTCGTAGAGAAATGTGTATTGTTTACCGGTGCAATTCTGGCATCTTTCATGCCGGTTGCGGCACAGTATTTTTCCCTGGTACCTTCGAAGGAAATCCTGAAAGGCGATGTGGCCAGCTATGAGGTGGAGACCATTGGTATTATGGTGCTGACATCTATTGCTGATACCAGAGGCATTATGTCAGGAAAAGTCGATACTGTGTCGTCTCGCGCTGGAAGTATGGTCCATATTACTCTGGATAATCAGGGAAATGAGATTGAACGCTTGATTTATTTACATGACAGTCCTATGGTCATACCCAGCGGGATGAACAGTGACGTTCCTTCAACTCCTGTTCAGAAGCCGGCAGCAGACAACAGGAAACCGGATACCAAAGTTCTTTATGCGTATTATGACAATGGACGTTTGAAACAGAGGCAAGTATTTCAGTATTGGGAGTATGAGGGGCATGAGACGCTTCTGGCTCAGGAGGCCTATGAGTACGTTGATGATGAGGGCGGCCGGATACGCAGAAAGATTATCCGCACCATACAAGGAAACGAGACTGTAGAGACTTATTACCGTACAGGTGAGAAGATAGACAGTGTGGAGATTGTCAGAAAGATCAACGGTTCGGAGAGCAGACAGCTTGACAAGTATCTTTATCTTGACGATAACGGGAGCGTGCTCATATACGATGGCAACGCCCGTGGCATGAAAATGATAGAAAGCAATATCTATGACTCCAAAGGTCGTCTCTCTGTCCATACGAACGATAAGAATGTCGATTGCAATACATTCTATTATGATAACGGTGAGGTCTTTATGACCTCAGATGTGGATTCTGACGGTTCCCTCAGGTGGGTGATATATGACTCTTATAAATTCGATGACCACGGAAACTGGATCTATCGCATAGCTCATACGCTCATTCCTTCCACATCAACCCCCGATGGTGGAATGGTGGGCGGGAAACTCTCTGCCTCATCAGTCATCACCCGGACCATCACCTACAGATAAAAGGACTCTATTCCCATAAATCCCCATTTAAAAAGCTGCAGGTGTCTCATTGGATATCATTTCGCAATGCACCGGCGTGCCGATGGATATTATTGAGAATCTCTAACCCGGCCGATAAGAATCAATATAACACATCCGGTTGGAAACTATTCAAATTCCAACCGGATGTTTTTATAAGTAGGCGTAAAATGTTCGGTTATCTTTCCGCAAAACTCATCACTGCCGTTTATTTTCCCAGTAGGGCAGGAATTCCTAGCCTACTGGGTAAGAATTCCTAGCCTACTGGGCAGGAACAACTGTCCTGCAGGAAAATTCCGCTCCACCCGGAGCGTCCAGTGGCGTAGCGTCCAGCGTCCAGTGTCCACTTTTATGCGTGTGTATTTGTACACAAAAACAGACACACCTAAGTCCAATCGCGCGGTATTATATTATAAATAAAATTATGTGGAACAGCGTCCAGTTGCAATATACAGATAGCATATACTGGACACTGGACACTGGACGCTTTGGAGCAAGCACACCAATTCCATTGCTAACCGATAAATGCTGCCAATCGTCCGGTCTGGAATCCGAATTATTCGTAGATTTGCACAGTTATAGATTTGTATTACCAAAATGTCCACCACATTTACTATGCCCTACGTACTTACATTTCGATATCATGTCGTATTGTGGCTTGCGTCAATAATGCTGCTTGCATCCTGCGCCGATTCGCATGTTCAGACAAAACGGCTTGTAAGCAAACTGATCGTTCAGGAGTATGACATCAATGGCGATGGCGTGTTGCAGGGTGAGCCGCTACCCGTACAAGTGATGGGCGCTACGGATATCGTTGCAGTGGATTCTATGCTGATAGTAACGACCAGCAACCCCGATGCGCTGTTCTCTGTGATTAATCTTGGCAATCTTTCTGACAGGGTGGATTTCGGCAAGGTCGGAAGGGCGCGGAATGAGTTCCTGGACATACCATCCCTATTCTGCAAGCATTATCTGGAGGAAAACGACGGTGATTTGATTATGTATGTCTCTGTATTTGATGAGACAAGGAGTGTTAACCTGACAAGATCCTTCGCGAAAGGCAGTATGGTTCCAGCCCCCGGGGAAGATGCGGAGATACCACGTTGGAAGACAATCGTACACTTGGATGGCGAAACGGATTTCTCATATACGAATAAAATTAGGGAGAGTCCAGAGTTACTTGGCAATGTTCCATATTTCTCTATTGAACGCGCCGGAGAAGAAATCCTGATACCGGTATATGGCCAGCCTGTAGAAGCTGATGTGCAGATATATTTTTTGTATGCATATTATGGCCTTTTATGCCGGAAACCTGATGGTACAAAAATGGCTTATGCTATGTCAATAAAGGATTATCTGCATATTATGGATATGAAAAAGGGTACGGCCGTAAGCATACACCGTCAGGATGGCGCAGATATTGATGACAAGGTTGACAGTAGTTTCAAAGTACAGAACCAGGATGCCGATGTGTCGGACGATTATATCATTCTGCTTTCTCCACACAATACGGGCGACGGTCTGAACTCAATCCGAATCTTTGATTGGAATGGACGGCTTATAGGGTGCCATACTCTTGACCGGCTGGTGGAACGCATCACGTTTGATTCTGATAATCGGGTGTTGTATGGTCTGGATAATGCCAATGAAGTGTTCTACAAGTTTGACTTGTCAGGCGTTCTCTGAAACTGATTTGTTTACTTGATGAGCCACCTGGTAAAGTTCCCATTTCATTAACCGATAAATTGCAATTTGTCAAGATTGAAATCTCGAAGACAAACAGATCCATTAGATGGAAATTATGAAGGGTATAATAGACTATGAATAGAGTATTGTTGGTAATATTGTTCACTTTCCTCTTCCTTTCTGTCAAAGGACAATCTGCATTTTCTGTGGAAGACGGTTTCATTTATACAAACACAGTTATTCATACAGATAAAGAATTGGAAGTGAAATCAATGATTGATACAGGATGCAGCCTATGTCTTATCGATTCTACATTTGCAGACAAATCAGGACTGAATATATTGAACGATGAAAAGCAAGTCGTATACGGGAAGCAAGACGGCTTGACAACTTGCATAGTGGATTCAATTGAGTTCTGCGGGAAATTGTACCACAAGGTCCCTTGTCTTGTTGCTGATTTAAGAGGGATATTCCTGGAATATGCCCCTGACTTCATTGTAGGTGGAGATATACTGCGAGACAGGCCGTTGAAGTTTAACCGTACTTCGATGATGATAGAACCATTTGCCGGGAAACATGAAAAAGGCAGTATCATAATGAAATGGAAAGACTATAAATCGGAACCGGATATTCCTGCACTGTTCATTATGTTCGAGGCGATTATTGATGGTCAGAAGTGTAATTTTGCCTTCGATACCGGAAGCAAAGGGAACAAATTGCCGATAGATATTCAACTGGAGCCTACAGATACTATTCAAAGGGAAACTGCAGACATAAACAACAAACTGACTGTTAAGCAACAAAAGGAGTATAAGAATGTCAATATGCGGATTTCCAATCACAACTTCGAATTTGATTTCTTTGAGGGCAAGAAGAAATTTGGACTTCTAAGTCTGGATCTCGTAAATGGGCATTCCTTTATATTAAACTACAAAGACAGGACACTTGAAATTTTGCAATAGCTAATTGCATTTGCCATATTTACCCGGACAAATTCCCATTTCATTAACTGATAAATCAGTCACCTGTCGGCTACATTGGCAATTGGAAGGGGATTTTCTGCTTCCTACTAATAACAGAAGTTAAATACCAGACAAACCTGCAAAATACTTACTAATTCATTAGGAGGAAGAGCCTGCCGGTAATACATTTGCCACAGAATGTTTCACCAACAAACAATCAAGGCTTATGAATTACATTGTCATTCAGGGTATTACGCTGGCTCTTCTGCTGGCGGTCTATAAGCTGGCACTCAGTTGCACAACACTGCACGGGTTCAACCGCCGCATACTTCTTGCAATTATGGCATTGTCGGCCGTTCTGCCGTTGATTCGTGTGACATTACCCGAAAAGCAGGCCGATGCATTACCGGCTCAGCTTTCGGAATATCTGACGGCCCCTGTGGAGTTCGTTATACCGGAATATATAGCTGATGCCGAGCCGGTTGATGCCATTGCGACCGTAGTAGAAGCGGAATACACTCCTGCCAGACGAATCAACTGGAGCGGTATCATTACGGTCATCTGGATAGCCGGTACCGCAATATTTCTGCTTCGCCTGCTGTTGGGTATTGCACGTGCCGAGACCATAAGCCGCCGTAATCCGCGTACCTTGTCTGACGGTTCGCGTCTTGTCCTGTCGGACTCGGATTGCCAGCCAACCAGCTGGCGCCATACCATAATCATGAGCCGCCGCGACTTTGAGGAGAACGGGCAGGAAATCATTGCGCACGAGCAGGCACACATTCTCTGTCACCATTCCGTTGACGTGCTGCTGGCCAGTCTGTTGTGCGCCGTACAGTGGTTCAATCCTGCCGCCTGGATGCTCAAACGCAATCTGAAGCAGATCCACGAATACGAGGCCGATGCCGCCGTCCTGCGTGAAGGTTATGACGGCCACCGGTATCAGGTTTTCCTGATCCGTGCCGCACTGGAGCGCCGCGTCTGCTGCGTGACCAGCAACTTTGCCGATTGTTCCACCAAAAAACGTATCAATATGATGAACAGAAAACAGTCTTCCCCTTGGGTGCGGATGAGAGTGCTATTTCTGCTCCCCGTCACTTTGCTTGCAATTGCATTGGCATCGGCCTGCAAACCGAATGCTAAACAGTCTCCAACAGAAGAACCTCAGATTGTAGAGAGTACAATTGAAACTGCAATTGTAACTGCTCCTACGCAATCCGAATTGCTTGATACTGCGGCTTTCCTGGCCAAATATGGCTTTTCTGAGGACTTCAAATTGAAAGCACAGAACACACTTCTCTATGTTGATTATGACGGTACCATCTGGATAACAGTTGATAATGGGAAAACATATCATCAGGCTACACTTTCAAACTTTGAGGCAGAATTCACTCGTATCACAGGCAGCGGTGAATACCAGTGGGCTCACCCTGAAATGGTTTTTGTCACTTACAACAACCCCGAATATTTGAATGAATGTGTAAGGCTGGCAGAGATTCTGGAAAAGAGTCATTCCACAGAAAACATACGCGTGTTCAAAAATCTGCCGAAAGTTGCTCCTCTACTTCCTGTTCCACCGTATGGATACAATTTGGACAAGGATAAGGACAAGTTTGTAAACATATTCATTGACAGTGAGAATCGTATAACGGTCACAGCAATGAATGGCCTCAGTCCTGATGGAAACGGTCGCATTGTCCCTGAGACAAAACGCACGCTGCGCACAGCCGATGAAGTCAGGGATCTGTTGGACAAGCTGTTCCCGAATCCGAAAGAGAAGGTGTTTTATATATTCCAATCGGTAGGCAGTATCCAACATCTCACCAGAGAGGTTCGCGCACTGATCAGTAACCCCCAATATGTTAAGGTATCGTATAATCGGGGCCCTGAGAATATGACGCACAAGGATTCCATTGACTATATCATTTTGGGAAAAGGCGGGTCTTCATCGAGCCGAAGCCGTCACATCAAAGACATGAAATGGTACAACGGGAACAAGGACAAGGATAATTTCTTCAGAATGGGATTCATTGGCGGAAAGCTGTGCGTATGCAAGGGCAATGACGCATCAAAGCTTACACCGATAGCATTTGACCAACTGGTGCCATACTTCAAGGAAAACTGTCCGGATGGAAATGAAAGAAACGCAATAGTGCTGTTTGAACTTCCTGATGACGATACAGTTCCAGTAGCATACCTGGATCAGATTCTCGACAAGATGGAAGGTTGGATAACCACCTTTACCAGAAATCTGTATCTGAGTCCCACACATATCGAGTGAAACAGCATGAAAGCATTGTCAGAAAGGGAACAACCCATAA
>JAZLKB010000048.1:0-16271 GCA_045597365.1 Bacteroidaceae bacterium
ATTACGATAATCTGCTGCCATCGACAATAGGCCTGAAAAGCTAATAAATCTTAAAGTTTTGAGAGAATATTTTGCGGCATCCGTCTCAGGCGGTGCTGGAAATGGTTAATTTTGCAAGGGACGTGGAAATTGGACAGTTACGACAAGATTCCTGAGTATCAGGACAAGCCGACGCATTGCCACGGGACATTATGGATAGGTCCTAAAAATATATATAGCTCATGAAAAGAATACTGATACTTATACTCTCTCTTATAACTTATGTGTTTGTGATGGCACAGAATAACTTTTTGATTAGCGCAAAGTGGGATCAGGGTACACCATTCAACAATATGTGTCCAGTCATTGATGGAACAAATACAATAACAGGATGTGGAGCTACAGCCTTAGCACAAATACTATATTTCTACAAGCAACCCATACATGGTTACGAGGAAATATCATATAAGTCAGCAAGAATAGAAGATTCAATTAAGGTTAATTTTAATGACATATATTTTGATTGGGCAAATATGCAAGATGAATATTCAAAAAATATCTCTGCAACGGATGCGTCTGCCCAAGCTGTTTCCCAACTTATGTTTGCTTGTGGAGCAGCGGTACAAATGCAATACAGTATAAATTCATCTTCTGTTAATAACAGCCACAAAATGATTTATGGGATGCAGCATTACTTGCATTTCTCGCCAGACTGTAGATATTTGCATCGAAAATTCTATTCAACAAACGAATGGAAAGAAATGATAAACAATAATCTCAGCAATGGACATCCTGTATTTTATCGGGGAGATTGGATATTTCAAGAAAGCAAATCGGGGCATATGTTTATTATTGATGGAGTTGATGAAGATTTATATCATGTAAATTTTGGAAAGAGTGGTTCTGGAAATAAATATGTTGATCTGGATGTTATCAATCAGTCAGGGTATTATCCTGGCAATCGAGGTGTATGCTGGAATTGCGGAGAAGCGATGGTCATAAATTGTTACCCGACACCAGAGTATAACGATTATCCAAGACAAAGGTGCATATCCGTAGCTGTTCCTCTGCTGAATAATGATAAATATCTAAAAGAAGCGACATACAAAAAAGGCGAGAATTTCACCCTTAGCTGTGACCTTGCCAACTGTAGTGACAGGCGTGATACCATTGATTGCGGATGGGCTTTAGTAAAAGATGGACATTTGCTAAGGATGCTGAACTCTTGCAAATATATACTATCATCGGGGTCTCATTTCAGCGCAGCGAAACATCTGCAAACAGCCATCCCTAACGATGTTGAGGACGGAAACTATCAACTCGTTTTATACAGCAAACAACATTCTACAGATATTTGGGAGGAAGTATGGAAGGATGCACCTAATTCTGTAGATATTTGCGTGAAAAATAATATTGTATTCATTACAATGCCTGACTGCCACAATCTCAACCCATTGTTGTATGTTTCAACCCCTATTGAAGAAGTGGAAACATGGAGATCTGATCTTGTTCCTGGCAGGACGTTCAGACTTTGTATAAAGAATGAAACCACCAATAACTTTGAGGGAACTCTAAAATTGGTCGTCACTGCTGACGATATGGATTACAAATACGAAACAACGATTGCGGTTTATTCACAAACAACGCCAGAATATCGAGTGTTGATTCCTACGGCCGACAGTGATCTTGCAAATAAACATATAACGTCGATAAAAGCCTATTACGAATATGATTCGGAATACTTTGAAATGACTACTACTAAACCATCGTCGGTAGCCGACATTCCATCAAATCAGTCCTCACCAGTTTATATATATACTATTTCAGGTCTGAAAATTGCAACAATTAGCGGTTCTGACTTCAATTCAACATATCAATCTACCTTAAAAACTCTACCAAAAGGTATTTACATCGTAAATAAAGATGGGATGAGTTATAAGGTTCAATGCCAATAATCGGCAGACCAAAGGATAACCGGTAACCCTCCAATTCAGACCGGAACAGGACAACATGTTGCAAACCCAGCCCGGGCAGGTAAGAAAATCCGATACTCACGGAAAAGGAGCGATAATCAGTAATTCAAGACAATCTGAGATGCTGAAATATAAGCATTTGACTCTTCATATTCAGTAGTCTCTGCAATCTCATTCATATAATTAATAAAATCAACTTGTACATCGATGCTTACAGCATCAGTAATTTCGCTTTCGAAATAAGATTGCAATGTTGGAAACTCCATATTAATAGTAGTATTTTATTTATAATCAGTTAGTTTAAATTTCCATTAAAACAATTGAACGAATCTGGAAATTTAGTAGTATATTTTTTGAGATTCTTGGTCTCCTCATCATAGCCATAACGAGTACTTTTGGAAAGTATAAAAAGTATATTGCACAGGTTGACGTTACGTTTACCGCCTGTAGCATCCAACAAGATAAGATGATTGACCTTATTTGACAGGAATTGGTCTTTATCACTGATTTCTGACACCCATACAAACTTTGGCAGTGGAATCTGCAACAATATTTTTTTATTCTCATTTGTGAATGATGGGTTATTGACAAGGTATTCCCTATATGTGCGGCTTGATGTCAAATATGTCCGTATAACACTTTCAGCCTCGACATTTATTATGTTAGTAATAATGTATCTGATTATTTTATTTGCGGTGCCTGCCTCCATATATATTTTTGAATATAAAGGAGCGATGAAATGGGAAATCGACGCATTTGACAAGTTTGTTTTTTCCCTATTACAATAATATGTCAATGGATTATTTAGACTTGACTGCTGATATGGTGGAAGATTATCATCGTTAAAAACAAAGTTAACAGAAGACACAGCTGAATTCCAAGAATAAATAATATTGCCATTTGGGAAATAATATTTTGCTTCATTCTCAATCTCTTTCAACCTACAGCTATATCTGTCACTGGCAGTCTTAAATGTATCTTCAATATCTTTAACATCTTTATCTGTTGATTTTTCCTTATTCGCCTCAAGTTCTTTGATTTTTGTGCTCTTGGTATTTTTGAGTTCGGCAAGTTTTAATGTAATTTGATTCTTTACGTTGTCAAATTCAGTTTTTCTTTCAAGAAGCCTTTGATTTTCTTTGGCAACAATGTCTTTTTTTTCGACATTCTCCCGGCCGATACATACTATTGCATGTCCTGTTCTGCCTTCATTAACAGCTACAGCCAATGGAATTCCGCTTTCAATATAACAAGCGAAATTTTCCATAAAATTCTCCTCTCTTAACTCATTAAACAGTTCGTTACATAGTTTTATCTCTTCAGATGCATCTTCGGACATATTGTCCTTGTATGTAATAGAACGTACAGCAGGACGAGCGGATATCTTGGGACCGAAACCCAACTGCCGAAGAGCCACGGAAATCTGATTATATGTAAGCCCTGTTGAAGGAAGCTGTCGTTCATAAGAGAAGTTCTCAAGAATAGTCCCTATCTCGGACGGAAGCGTTGGATGATAGCACGTGTATTTATTACCAAAATACTCCAACAGAGACCAAATGGTTGTCTGTGCACAAGTCATTGTCTCACCATCTTGCGATGCGTGCGGAAAACCTACAGCTTTTAACTTAACTCCAAGACACGTAGTATTAACAGCTACTTTATTCATCACAATATTTGAATATTGTTCTTTCTTTGCCTTTGGAGATATCACGTTTCGGCCAATACACTTGTAAATCGGGCGCAGCACCAAGAAACCTAGATAATTGTCACATATATTGTCTATATTATCAAAATCTACATTTAAATTAAAACCTTTATCAAAAAATGACAGGCGCACGCAGTTTCTTATATAATCACTTCTTTTTGTTGCATAATAGTCATAATAACTATCCCTGTAAACATTGTCAACATAGTCTGACTCAACAACGACATAAAGATCATCTCGCAATGCGGTTAAGTACTCAAAAATAAATTTTGACACCCCACACCACACCGCAGGACACGCTTTAGGTATTCCCAAAAAATTCAGCACGCCCTTAAGCTCATTACTGATGCATAGCTTTGTATTGTCCCCTGACTGTGGACTGATCTTGGTAAGTTCACGTATTGGATATATTACTATAGCCATTACTACAAAATATATTAACATTATAGCAAATATCGCAATCCCAAGAAGAATTCAATTCTTTTCAAGCACATTACAAATAGTCGCTATAGATAATGATAATAATAGTTGATTATGCAAAGATAAGCATTTCTTCGCTAATATCATGAGCAACTTCACATAAAAATGCACGAAAGTGTTACCTCTGTAATGCAAACCCCACCACCAAGTTATTTTTGAAGATTACTTATTACAATGTCGCATCTAAAAAGATTCAACACAATTCGTATAATTGCAGCATCAGCGTGCTATCAGGTTATCTGGCTTAAGTCAACCGCATAAAATCATAGTGAACCACAATAAAAGTAAACGATTATGCCTATTTTTGCACGATTTCACACTATATATCAACATATAGATGGACTTTACACTGAAAAAATACACCGAATTGTTGACTGTGTTGCAAGGTTACGGCAACATAATGTTGCGTCACGATGTTGACAAAAAACCGCTCAACAGCCTTATGACTGCACGGATTGAGGCGGAATTGGGTTGGAAAGCTGTGTATTATTTCCGGGCTGTGCCGGAAAGTTGGGACGAGAACGTGATTCGTGAAATTCACGCTCTTGGTCACGAAATAGGCTATCACTACGAGTGTATGACAACATGTGACGGAGATGTTGATGCTGCCTGGCACGATTTCCTCAATAATCTGCAGCATTTGCGCGCCATTGCACCGGTATCAAAGATATGTATGCACGGCTCGCCACGCTCAAAATGGGACAGTCGAGATATGTGGAAAAAGTATGACTACCGCACCGCCGGCATAGACCACGAGCCGTATCTTGACACCGACTTTTCAAAGACATTCTATCTGACTGATACAGGCCGCCGCTGGGACGGCTACAAGGTAAGCGTACGCGACAAGATTCCTGAATATCAGGACCAATGGATCAGCCAGGGACTGGTATTCCATTCCACCGACCAGATAATCGCAGCCGCAAAAGCCGCCACATTGCCACGTGACATTATGATTACCACCCATCCGCAGCGCTGGATGCCGTTTGGCATAAGCTGGATGCTAGAATTTGCAATGCAGAATATCAAGAACACGATTAAGGCAGGCCTTATCCATACCCGACAGACGTTACCCTAATAGCTACTTCGCAAACAAATCATCCATAACGTAACCGTCCAGAAATTCGGGTCGGTTGACATTCAAGGGATAATCCTATCAGCACAAATTTTCAAGAGTGTTGCGCAGCAGCAACACTTTTGCTATATTTGTGCCAAATACAAACAACATGAACTCATTATTCATAAAACACGACAGATACATTGCCAATACTCCGACATCCATTATCAGGAACGAGATGAACGAGATAAATTGGAATTCAAGACTTATTTCCATACAGGGAGCGAAAGGTGTGGGAAAATCCACGCTCATCAGACAGTATGTGAAAACACATTTTGATATAGGAGACCACTCTATGTTGTATTGCTCTGCGGATTCTGTGTATTTCTCAACACATTCATTAGTTGATCTGGCAGGAACGTTCACGATGAATGGCGGTGAACTTCTCATTATCGACGAGATACACAAATATCATGAATGGAGCAGTGAGATAAAGGAAATATATGACCTATACCCTGAGCTCCATGTGATAATCAGCGGATCGTCACTATTGCAGTTGCTCGAAGGCGATGCAGATCTTTCAAGACGCTGCATCAAATACACGATGCAAGGGCTGTCTTTCAGAGAGTACCTGAGATTTTATCACAATCTTTCTTTTGACAGCTATTCTTTGAGGGATATCCTTAACGACAGCTATAGAATCTGCAGAGGGATTACCGGGGAATGCAAACCCAACAAATTATTCAAGGAATATCTGAAGATGGGTTACTACCCGTTCTACCTTGAAGGGATAGATGACTACTACACAAAAATCGAGCAAGCCGTCAATTATATAATAGAGACGGAGTTGACTCTGGTCTGCAAAGTGGACGTATCAAATATCCGTAAAATCAAGGCTCTTGTACAGATTATTTCCAGAAGCGTTCCATTTGAAGTCGATGCAAAAAAACTCGCCGGTGCCATTGTATGTTCCCGCGACACTGTTATCGAATATCTCAACAATTTGGCCAAGGCAGATATATTCAAACTTCTGTACTCAGAGAAAAAAAGTATTGGCAAGCTGACAAAGCCGGACAAAATATATCTCGAGAACCCGAATCTGCTTTATGCGCTGAGCCCGGCAGAAGTCGCAATCGGCACTGCCCGCGAGACATTTGCTGTAAATCAATTATCAAAAGGACACAATGTTGAATACGGCAAAGCATCAGGAGATCTCAAAGTCGATTCCTGCTATACCTTCGAGATAGGAGGCCCCGGCAAAAACTTCAACCAAATTGCAGGAATCAAAGACTCATACGTATTCGCTGACGATATGGAGTTTCCGGAAGGCGCAAAACTACCGTTATGGCTTCTCGGCTTCCTGTATTAAGTAATCGGATACTTTCGATGATTATATAAACATATTATTTATGATGAACAAAAAAGCCCTGATAACGGGCATTACAGGACAGGACGGGAGTTTCCTGGCGGAATTCCTGCTTGAGAAAGGTTATGAGGTCCACGGCATAATGCGCCGCAGCTCATCGTTCAACACGGGTCGCATAGAGCATCTTTATCTTGACGAGTGGGTGCGCGACATGAAGCAGAAAAGACTGGTCAGTCTTCACTATGGCGATATGACCGATTCATCGTCGCTTGTGCGCATACTGCAGATGGTGCAGCCCGACGAGATATACAACCTTGCTGCGCAGAGCCACGTGAAAGTATCGTTCGACTGTCCGGAATATACCGCCGAGGCCGATGCCACAGGAGTTTTGCGGCTCTTGGAGGCTGTGCGCATACTCGGGTTGGAGAAAAAGACAAGAATATACCAGGCTTCTACCTCGGAACTGTTCGGACTTGTGCAGGAGGTGCCGCAAAAAGAGACTACCCCATTCTATCCGCGCTCACCTTACGGTGTTGCCAAGCAATATGGATTCTGGATAACCAAGAACTATCGCGAGTCGTACGGTATGTTTGCTGTGAACGGCATTCTGTTCAACCACGAGAGCGAGCGCCGCGGCGAGACATTCGTTACCAGAAAGATAACGCTTGCAGCAGCCCGCATAGCCCAGGGATATCAGGACAAGCTGTATCTGGGCAATCTGAACTCACTCCGCGACTGGGGCTATGCCAAGGACTATGTGGAGTGCATGTGGCTTATGCTGCAGCAGGACAAGCCCGAGGACTTTGTGATTGCAACCGGCGAGTACCATACGGTACGCGAATTCGCCACTCTTGCATTCAGGAACGTGGGTATAGAACTGCGTTGGGAAGGCACAGGTGTTGACGAGAAAGGTATCGATGTCAATACCGGCAGGTCTCTGGTAGAGGTGGATCCAAGATACTTCCGCCCTGCCGAGGTCGAGCAGCTGCTTGGCGATCCGACCAAGGCAAAGACCATTCTGGGCTGGAATCCCCGCAAGACATCGTTCGAGCAACTTGTGCAGATAATGGTTGGGCACGATATGAGGTTTGTGAAGAAGCTCTATCTAAAATCACAGATGTAATGGAAAAGGACAGCAGGATATATGTGGCAGGCCATCGCGGAATGGTTGGCAGTGCCATTGTGCGCGAGCTTCAAAGGCAGGGGTACAACAATATAATTACACGCACCCACAAGGAACTCGACTTGACGCGTCAGGAGCAGGTCGAGGCCTTCTTCAAGGCCGAGAAACCTGAGTATGTGTTCCTGGCAGCCGCAAAGGTGGGTGGAATCGTAGCCAATCAGAACGCTCTGGCTGACTTTATGTACGACAATATGATTCTGGAGATGAATGTGATACATTCTGCGTGGAAGAATGGTTGCACAAAGCTGGAGTTCCTGGGTTCATCCTGTATCTACCCGAGAATGGCACCGCAGCCTATGCCCGAGAGCTGCCTGCTAACCTCCGAACTTGAGAAGACCAACGAGGCTTACGCCCTGGCCAAGATAAGCGGGCTCAAATACTGCGAGTTTCTGAACCGCCAGTACGGAACGGACTATATAAGCGTGATGCCGACAAATCTGTACGGCCCGAACGACAACTATCACCCCGAGCACTCGCACGTATTGCCGGCACTGATACGCCGTTTCCACGAGGCCAAGGAAGCCGGCTTGACAGAAGTGACCTGCTGGGGCGACGGCAGTCCGCTGCGTGAATTCCTCTACGTGGATGATCTTGCCAATCTGTGCGTGTTCCTGATGAACAATTACAGCGGGCGGAACTGTGGCGAAAGCTGGGTTAACGCAGGCACCGGCAAGGAGCTGACGATAAAAGCCCTTACAGAGCTAGTTGCAAAAATCATAGGCTACGAGGGTGAAATAAAATGGGATCAGTCACGCCCCAACGGCACTCCCCGCAAGCTGTTGGATGTAAGCAAGGCCACAGCGCTAGGTTGGACCTACCGCACCGAACTTGAGGACGGCATCCGCCTGGCCTACAAGGATTTTCTGGAAAATCCCATACGCGCGGAAAGGTAACCCGGCACCTAAGAATACACGCAATTTTGTAAAATAGCACAAAGTATTTTGTAAAATACATTTTAGGATATTGTAAAGTATCATTATATTTGCCGGGTAATCAATTGATACTGACATGTTCGAGAGACAGCATCTTAAAGTATTGAAATCCAGAATGGCAGAGCCGAGAAGGACTTTGCAGGTGATAATGGGGCCGCGTCAGGTGGGGAAAACCACTTTGGTTGAACAATTCGCCCGGCAGACCGATGTTCCGTACAGCCTTTTCAGCGCCGATGGAGTCGGAAAGAACAATACCGAGTGGATTTCTGAAAGATGGCACGAAGCACGTACCAGAATGATGCTGAACAAGGAAGCTGAAAGAATTCTCATCATTGATGAAATCCAGAAAATCAGCGGATGGAGTGAGATAGTCAAGAAGGAATGGGATCAGGACACGCGTGACAAAAGGAACCTCAAGGTCATACTGCTGGGTTCATTAAGGTTACTGATTCAGAAAGGATTGGAAGAGACTCTTGCCGGGCGCTTCGAAACCATCAAGATGGGTTATTGGGAATGGCTTGAGATGCACGAGGCATTCGGTTTCACTATCGAGGAATTCGTGTACTTCGGCGGATTCCCCGGTCTTGCCCCATATATAAAGGACGAAGACCGGTGGCGTGACATAATGGATGACGCAATAATAAGTCCAATCCTGACAAGAGATATCCTTGAGGTAGAAGAAATACGGAATCCCGCGCTTCTGCGCCAGGTGTTCGAGCTGGCCTCAATCTATTCCGCGCACGAGCTTTCCATGACGAAAATGCAGGGCGTAATAAACAACGGCACAGTGCCCACCATCGGTTCATACCTTAAGATTCTTGACGAGACGATGCTTGTAAAACCTATGCTCAAATATGAACCTTCGGCTGTCGGAACAAAGAATTCCGTACCAAAGATGCAGACATACAACAACGCTTTCAGGAACCGTTACTGCGGGCACACATTCGAAGAGGCTCTGATGAACAGGACCGAATGGGGCCGGCAGGTAGAATCAGCTGTCGGCGCATTCCTTCTGGGACGTTCTGTGACAGACAGATTTGATGTTCTGTATTGGAGAAACGACAAGAAGAAGGAATGCGATTATGTTCTCAAGAAAGGCGAACGGCTGATTGCCATAGAAGCCAAAAGCGGCTCTGCTAGGAACAGTAGCGGATATCAGGAATTCAAGGACAAGTATAAGGACTGCATCGTCCATTCATTTATTGCAGGTCCCGAAGGCCTTCCGCTTGAGGATTTCTTCAGACTGGATTTCAGGGAGCTGTTCCTGCATCATTTCCAATAAGGCTGCTGATCTGCCCGGCAGTGAGCCCGGTGCATTTTGATATTGTCTCTACTGGCAGGCCCTGCTCCAGCATTGTCCGCGCAATTTCAGCACGCTCCGCAGCGCGACCCTCGGCAAGACCAGCATCGCGGCCCTCGGCAAGGCCGTCCTGCCTTGAGGCCTCCAGGGAATTGTTCTGGCTCAGGATGGCATCGATATGCTCCTCGTACGAGGCGCGCTCGCTCTTGCTCATCTTCATATACTGCAGCTTCGCGCGGGCTTCCTGAAGGCCGGGAGCGGTGGTGTCTTCCTTTATATGGCCGTCTTTCAAATAATCTATCCATTCCTCCAACGGTGTAGCGGCCACCTTGTTGAACTCGTTCACGCGGATCAGATAATACTCGGGGAATATCTTGCCCGGTGATATCAGCCCCAGAGCACCACGCTCCTGCGTGGTTATCTGCAGGGTGTCGTGCGTATGAACGCCCACGAAACTGGTCGTACCGTGATACAGGTAGTCCGTACCTTTACCCAAATCGAAATACAATATGCCGATGCTGTAGATTTTCTTTATGTGGTCGTAGTTGTCACCCAGGCCGATATGCTCGATGATGCTCTTTGACACGCCGAACAGCAGGCGCTCCATAAAGTACATCTCGCGCGTAAGCTGGATTTCCACCAGTATTATCTCGCTCTTAGAGTTCAGGGCCTTGATGTCAACACGGTTGTACTTGTCGCGGTCGCTATCCTGGTTGCTCTCACTCTCGAGTATCTCCTGTATGTGAACCTCCTCGTTCAGAAGTACGGTTACCAAACCCTCCAGGACCCCGAAATTGGCCTTGTCACGCAACATACGCTTGGCCGCCCAGTCAAAGCGTACGAATTTGTTTTTCTCTTCCATATATTTCACAGTATTTTAATGTTTTGCACTGCAATGATAGTGCAATTATTTCAGTTGTGCAAGAGAATTTAATCCAAACAAGTCATAAAGTTTTGACTTCAAAAAGTGTTGCACTTCAACAGCCACTTCCAAACAGGCACCACGGGTATCCCATTTTCCGTACTCTCCTCATCATATGTAATCAGCAGGCACCCATATATACTACCCGCGCTCACGGAGGAAACGTTTCAGCAGAAATGTCAGGAAATACGGGAATGTATAGAAGCCGTTTTCAAATCCGATATTCCGCTCTGCCAGTTTGATGCCGTACTTAATATCGGAGTACTTCTCTTTTGTTATCAGATTGACCAATGATGCGGTAGCGCCGTTTGCTGCTTTTACCTCGACAGGTACAAGCGAATTCTTATCCCTGACAAAGAAATCCATCTCCAAAGTACCTTGCTCGTTTTTGTAAAAGTACAGCTCGTATCCCTGCTTCACGAGCATATCCCCTACTATATTCTCATAAATCGCACCCTTGTATGTTCCGAAATTTCTGTTCGCACGGAAATCTTCCTGAGCTTCGTCGTCAAGTGAGGCTATAAGCAGACCTGTATCGCGGAAATATATCCGGTAGTTGTTCGCCTCGTAGTTGCCTTTCAGCGGAAGCCCAACGTTAGACAGGCAATAACAGATATTCACGATTCCCGCATCGGAGAGCCAATCTACTGTACCTATGTATTCACGGCTGCGGGCTCCTTTGGCTACTTTGGTTATCTGGTACTTCTTGTTATCCTTGGCAAGAAATACTGATATGTGGTTATAGACATTCTTGACCTTTGTCTTGTCTAACCCTTCGGCATATTTGGTTATGTCGTCCTCATAATCCTTCAGAAGCTGTCTCTGCATCTGGAGCGTCCCTGAGAAATTCCCGTTCCTGACGAACGAATCCACAACCGCAGGCATTCCTCCTATTGTCATATAGTCGTGGAAATGCTCCAGCATCACTTTCATTTCAAGCCCGGAGAACGGGACAAGTCCTTTCATATGCGAGTAGAGATCCTCTATTCTCGTCTCGTCGTATCCCAACGCCCACAGGAATTCCTCGAAATCCATCGAATGCATCTCGTAGTCCTCCTTGAAGCCTACACTGTTTGATTCAATCTCTCTATAGTTGATTCCCATAAGCGATCCTGAGCATATCACGTCATAACGGCCGTCAATCATAAATGATTTCAGCGATGTGGCGCAATCGGGACAGGCTTGCAGCTCATCAAAAAAGAGAATCGTACTACCGGGGACAAAAGAGAATGACGGATCAAGAAGAGAGATGTTCTTTATGATGCGGTCAACCTCGTATCCGTCCTCAAAAATACCGCGATACTTTTTCTGCAGGACAAAGTTTATCTCAATGACCGAGTCATAGTTATTGCAGGCAAAATACTTGATTGAAGCTGTCTTGCCTATCTGTCGAGCGCCCTTTACAATAAGCGGCTTATGTTCCTGTGAAGCCTTCCATCCTGTAAGGAACGAATCTATTTTCCGCCTGAGCAATTCCATTGAATCACAAAATTACAGCCGCAAAGATAGCATATTATCACATTTTTATACACCAGTGTTCATACTTTTATCACAATAGGATATAAATATTTGTGTGCGGACTGTCATAGAATCATAATATACAAATTTGTAAATTACAGAAAATTTATTTTGTACTGCAATGTTATTATCGCGGAGTTCTGGAGAAGGTGGCACATATTGCTAACTACCTGGTTCAGGGACTATGTACATATTTATGTTCACGACAGCCAGTGTTCCGTGAGCCATTTCCTGACAGGCAGGTCGTAAACCTTGTAGAGGCTGCGGGCGATTATCACTGACATGATGACTATGCCGGAGGCTTCGGCAAAGTGGACCCAGGAAGGGGCGTCAGGATGGTCTATGGCAAATGACAGATGCATATAGAGCAACGGATAATGCGTAACGTACAGCGGATAAGACAACTCCCCCAGCCAGTTACAAATTCTTGTTCCTGCTTTCGTACAGGTGGCGCTGCCGGCACCGAGCAGGACAAGCGCAGGGAATATGAGCAGAATGGCCACTGCCTGGAATATGCCGTTGGCAAGTCCGTCGCGTCCGCCTACACAGGGTGTGCTGAATATTACGATAAGTATCAGTGTTGCCAGAGGGAACGCGTACTTTATTCTGAAAAAGCTGTCGCCGGGATTGGCTTTGAATGATTTTTCCCTCAGGATTCTGGAAATCAGAAGTCCGCACAGGAAAGGATACAGGAGTCGGGAAAAGCCTATGTATATATCGTGAGGTGTAAGATACCAGCCGCCGAGCACGTTGTATCCCGGTCCTTCGGGGAACAGTCCGAACACATCCCATCCCAATGTCAGATCAAGAGTGAGGAAAGAGCTGCCAACGCAGAGTACAGCGAGAGCCGCCTTCGGAAGATGTCTGAATACGAATGCATACAGGATATTGCCTATGTATTCATACGCAAGCGTCCAGCTCGGGCAATTCAGGGGATAGAAATCGGCCCAGCCACGTATGTCAATTCCCGGACCGCAAGGTATCATCAACAGGCAAAGCACAAAACACAGCAGTATTTTCCAGAACGGATTTTCCGTTATCCCGGGGTAATAGTTACCGCCCTGAAAGAAAAGGCACAGTCCGATGACAACTCCTGCCACAGCCATTGGATGAAGGCGGATAAGGCGTCTCTTGAAGAAATTGACGGTTGTCATCCTGTTCCACCTGTCATCGTAGGAATATCCTATCACAAATCCTGACAGGACGAAAAAGAAGTCAACCGCAAGATAACCGTGGTTGACCATCTGCTGACCTCCCGGCTGGCAGTATATCTCAAAACAGTGAAATATGACAATCATAAGGGCTGCCACACCCCGCATACCGTCCAGGATGGCGTACCTTGGTTTTGAATCCGGATATGTTGTCATTTTTTCTCTTCCTAATATTTCACAGATTCTTATTGCTTTGCTCTGCAATGATAGTGCAATTCTTTCATTTATGCAAGTCATATTGCGGACTGCATCTGATAATTCACGAACATATCCACCAGGACATTTATACATTCATCCCGCTCCACTGCGGTTTGGAACCGGAATGGAGCGGGATTCATTCAGATAAACGGATGCAAAAGACGTATCAGACGATATACGGCAACGGCTGCCAGTAAGAACAAGGCTGCATAGCTGATTCGGTCTAACGTGCTGCGCGGGCGCGGAACCTCAATGGTTTTTACTACACAGACTTCGTACGGAATGCTGTCACGCTGTACTATTCGGACAGTATCGCGGCATACGCGTGTGCGGAACTCACGGCTTTCCTCACGCAGGAAAACTGTATCGGCACTCTGCGTTTGAAAGCGGTCGTGATAAATCACGATTGAGTCGTAGTTATTCCGTATATTCTGACTTTCATTCCGTATTACTTCCGTTACCGGCACAGGCGTACTGCCTGATACCTTACGGCTGGCACACGACGACAGAACAGATACGCAGAAGAATGCGAGCATTGCCAGAATTGTGAGAATCTGGTGGCGGTTACGCGATTTGTCGCGGCGGCAGCTCACGTGCAACCATTTGACATCGCCTTTGCGCTCAAGAATAAGCTGGTCGAAATCTGTGTGATCTGCAATCCAGCAGGCCCAGTCCCGGTTGAATGGGATATCGGCAGCCTCGCCGGTAATATGCTGTGATTCACGGACGCCACCTACTACCCGGTTCAATTCCTGACACCGGTAACCGGAATTGATGGTTATCGCTCGGTTTGTGTGGCGACGCAGCGGTTCCAGAATCTCGCGGCATAACTGCCGGAGGTTTTCTATAACCTGCTCGCTGGGAGTGTTGTCAATCTTACGGGTCTCGGCCATAGAAGAACGGACAAACTCCTCAAGTTTGAAATGTTCAGAAAGATATTCTTCCATATTAAGTCTCTTTAATTGAAAGTGTTACAGTCTCGTGACAGGCAAGCGACTTGCGAATGCGGTCGAACAGCCGTACAAAGGCAGACTCTGGTTGTATCAGAAAGCCGGGAGCGCACCTCAGGCCCACTATAATGCTGCCGTCAGTCCTGCCATACACTCCGTTGCCGGGTTTCAGCATCGGACAGACCCGAGGTAAAACCGTGTTGTTTGATACAGTCCAGAGTTTCCTGCAATTTTCACAATCATCGAAACGAGAATTTTCAGTAGCTATTAGCGGCATTCTGCGCCCATATTGCTTGCATTTACACAACAGCACACGGTATTCGCCCGGAAGAATGGCCTTCGAGGCACACTCCAAAGAATCGCAGACATACGCGCCGTTTATGCTGATTCTACCGTCAATCGAGTCGTTATTCCTTTCAAGACGTGTGAGTTTTATATACATAAATTACACGAGTTAAGGTTAAGGTTAAGGTTAAGGTTTTACACTCTTCTTGCGGAATTTATCCGTGCCAATTTCCTCGATGAAACCGCGTTTTTTCCATTTGCTGACAAAAACCCAGTGTTCGGTTGACAAACCAAGTTCCCTGATGTTATACAGCAGGTCAACTGTAGCCGAACACGACTCAGATAATCAATTCCGTACTCGCTGCCAAGGTCATACGCCGTACGCAGAATTGACTTGATGTTCGCGAAAGCACGTCTGTTGCTGTCGGTTGCCGTTCCAAGCTCGTCGGTGAAAGTCCAAAGAGTAAGCGGCGCCCCGAAATGACGGACAGGGGCATCGGCACGATACACCAGTTTTGCGATGCTTATGTTAACCGGACAACACACTATTACAGTTTTCGGCTTTTCAGGAATTTCTTTTCCCTTCTTGTTTTTACGATTTTCGTTGAAACTTTGCTCAAGACGGCGCTGCTCGTTGTCACGTTCTTTCTGACGCGCCATTATTTCAGACTCGATGGCACGGGCAAATGACTTTCCGCCGGACTGCTCAGAGCAGATAATTACCTGCAGCAGGACTGCCGACGGATCCTGATCGAACGGATATCTGAAACGTAGTCTTGTTGCCAGACAACCAAGAGGAGCCATACAGGCTATGAATGTCGGCATACGGAAATTCTCGGGAGCGTTGCTTACAAGCTCGCGTACAATTGGGGGAAGCTCATCATCGGCAAGCGGAAGGCCGATGTTCAATAAATTCTTTTCCATTTTTCATTTTGTTTAATAACTGTCCCGAAATGTGCGGTGGCCACCGGCTGTCGGGAAACCGCTGCAAAAGAATATGACCTATAGACCTGTAATGACCTGAATCAAATAATCTCAGTTCATCATTAATTAAGAACCGGTTTTGAAATGTTCGATTAAAAATTTTATGAAAGATTTTCGAGATGAAAATTCGGTTATTTGAAGGAGCAATGGGGATTCCATTGTGACTGAAAAGAAACGGGTTTTCAGCCGGAAAGATTTTATAAAAGATTAATTGGAACATTTCAAAACAGG
>JAZLKB010000049.1:0-43447 GCA_045597365.1 Bacteroidaceae bacterium
AATTGGTAAGAAAACCGAAAGATTTTGTGACCAGATTGATTGTCGAAGAAGGAGCTATGCGGGCATAGTGACTGATGAGACAAACAATATGGACGCAAAAGATTCGGAGAGATTACCAAGTTATTTTTTGAAGATTACTTATTTTGTCGGATAAACCAAACTGGCTATTTTTGCAACTGTCTGTAGCAAGGGAGCCGACACCGGAGTCCACGTTCATTGAGAAGTGGGCATACTACGTAAGCCACATGAGCAGGATGCGGGAGAAGCCGCAGGGACTGGAGCCGTACTTCGACCGTCTGTTCGATGCGGCCTGCAGAGAGAACATAGAGAAAGGGAAACTGTCAATATACGATAATATGGTACGTGACGCTATTCAGATTCAGGCCGAGAAGGAGCTCGCCATAGAGGAGGCAACAGCCGCCGCACTGATTATGGGCAAAGCCGAAGGTAAGGCCGCCGGTATTGCCGAGGGCAGAGCCGCTGGTATTGCTGAGGGCAAAGCCGAACTTATCCGTGCAATGATGGCAAATGGTATGGATGATGCGGCAATTGCCTCCGCAACCGGTCTCAGCATTGAACAGGTGGACAGCCTTACACAAAATGCTTCAGCTGAAGTGGCAAAAGGCAGAGCTTGACAGGTTCGACTATAGGCGGGATGAGCCGGAGTCTGGCAACCAGCACCGCGGAGCAGTCAAAGAGTACATAAAATATAATAATATGGTCATATTGTATCGGAGTACGCGGACACAGGTCCTGGTTTGTCTGTCAATGCTATTGCTCTTCCTGTGTCCTGCCAGAACAGTAGCCAATGATTATTTCAGGGCAGATGTCGTGAACTTCGATGAGGACTGGAGGTTCATTCAACAGGATGTGACACTCGCGCAGACAGCAGACATCAACGAGTGGCGCACGGTCAATCTGCCGCACGACTGGAGCATTGAAGGCGAATTCAGCAGTGAGAATCCGACAGGACAGGGCGGATGGCTGCCGGCCGGTATCGGCTGGTATGTGAAGGAGTTCCGGTATGACCGTGCAGACAACAGGCATCGTGTTTTTCTGGAATTTGACGGAGTGATGTCGCACAGCACCGTTTTCATCAATGGCCGTGAGGTCGGCACCCGCGCAAACGGATATGCCAGTTTCAGCTATGACATATCGGACTATATCAGAAAAGGATTGAATCGTGTGGCAGTGAGGGTTGACAACAGCGTGCAGCCTGCATCGCGCTGGTATTCTGGCAGCGGAATCAACCGTCATGTGCGTATGGTCTTCAAACCTGATGTCTATATACCATACAACGGCATATTCTGTTACTGTGATGATGACTATGCGAACTTCGAGGTTACGGTCTGCAATGCTTCCCCCATCAAGCAGAATATTACAGTCCAGACCAGTGTCGCCGGCAGTGAAAAGGTATCGTTGAATGCCGGAGAGAGCAGAACAGTCCGGTTCCGCACGGAAGGACGCAACTTCGGGCTTTGGGATATTGACGGCCGGACTGCCGATATGCGCAAAGTGAGCATTGACCTGATGAAAAAGAGATCTGTAATAGAAAGCGAAAGCGTCAATGTAGGCTTCAGGACTATACGTTTTGACAATGAGACAGGCTTTTGGCTGAACGGCAGGAACGTCAAGATGAAGGGAGTATGCCTGCATTCCGATGCGGGTGCATTGGGTACCGTGTCGGCAGAAAATGTCTGGCGGTCACGCCTGCCCACCCTCAAGGAACTGGGTGTCAATGCCATCAGATGGGCACACAATGCTCCGGACCCGATGTTACTCAATCTGTGCGACAGTCTGGGATTTCTGGTGATGGTGGAATCGTTCGACACATGGGAGGCCGCGAAGCCTCATGCAGAGAAGGGCTACAATCTGGATTTCAATGATAACTGGCGTCAGGATACCGAAGATTTGGTCAAGATGGCACGCAACCATCCTTGTGTGGTGATTTACAGTGTGGGAAATGAGATTCGTGACAATCTGGACAGCGAGGACGGTTTCCGCAAATACCGCCAGCAGCAGGATCTGATTCACGAGCTGGACCCGACACGCCCTGTGACAATGGCGCTGTTCAGGCCGAACTCATCGGGAGTATATCGGAACGGCTTTGCCGGAATGATGGACGTGGTTGGGCAGAACTACCGCGTCAGCGAACTCAGGGCATATCACGAAGCGCATCCTGAGAAGGTAATCATCGGTACGGAAAACACCCCGGATATAGAGTCTTGGCTGATGCTGCGCGATGATCCGTCATTGTGCGGACAGTTCTTGTGGACCGGCATCGAATATCTGGGCGAGGCGGAATGGCCTCGGGTGTCGTGGACGACATCGCTTGTAGATATTACCGGTATGGTCAAGCCGATGGGCATGCAGCGCAAGAGCTGGTGGACGACCGAGCCGATGGTGGCGTTCGCCCGCCGCGAACGCGGGGAACTCGTATCGGACTGGACCCCGACTGATACCGCCGGCATTCAGGAGATTGAAGTGTATTCCAACAGCAGTGAGGTAGAGCTGATACTGAACGGACGTTCACTCGGACGGCAGGCTATGCCATCCAATGCACGACCCGCACGATACCGTGTAAAGTTCGAACCGGGAGAACTGCTCATTGCCGGTTACGATGACAAAGGCAGAAAAGTGGCATCGGAAAGTATCTGCACTGCCAGTCATCCTTATGCACTGAAGGTTGTAAGTGACTCATACAACGATGCTGTGTTCAGGGCATACGTAGTTGACCGGGATGGCAATGTCTGCCCGAATGAAACTGTGACGGTCACATTCAAGACTACCGGAAGTGCCAGAATCCTGGCTACCGACAATGGCAATCCGATGGACCATGTCAATCATCAGCAGTCTGTCCGCGACACCTGGCGTGGTTCGTGCGTGGCTTATGTCGCAGGATTTGACGAAAATTCCACAATCACAGTTTCGGCTCCGGGGCTCAGATCCGACTGCACAGGCCACAGTACAACAGCCTGCACGCCCGCTCCGATGCCCGCTGCATCTTTGACTGCGAACTAACTGTAAACATTCCAAATAAATGAAAAAAGCAATTATTAAACTCTCTGGTTTTATTATTTCTGCGGTACTGGTGACATGGATAATGTTCGGACCGCTTGTCAGGGGCGCATTGTCAGTTGAGAAGCTCGATGAAGGCATATACAGTTTTGAATTTACCGGCAATGATGGATTTGACGGACTTATCAGGCAGGGCGGAGCAGACGGACCTGTGGCACTCTCGGCATATATTACCAAATTTATGTCAAGAGGGTTCTCCAGGCCTCCAAAGACCGAACCTGTGGCGCAGGATTTCGGCTGCTCGACAATGATGACGGAAGGAACTGATGGCCAGATATATATGGGACGGAACTTTGACTGGGATAACTGCCGTTGCATCATTGCCAGAGTAAATCCTAAACACGGATACCGATACATATCAGCATTCAATCCGGACTTCTTCGGCTTCGGTCCTGACTGGAAGCCGGAAGGTTTCGCCAATCAGTATCTCGCTCTTGCCAGCCTCTTTGCCGCACTTGATGGCGTGAACGAAAAAGGTCTCACTGTGGCAGATCTGGTTGCTGACGAGAATGGAGAGACCCATCAGAATAACGGCAAACCAGACTTGACCACAACTTGTGCCATCAAGTATCTTCTGAAGACTGCCGCCACAGTCAATGAGGCGATAGCTCTGCTCGAAGGGATTGACCATCACTCCGATGTAGGTGCTCAGCATCATCTGGCCATATCTGATGCGACTGGAATGAGCGTTGTTGTGGAATGGTTTGGCGACAGGATGATAGTAACCGATACGCCAATCGTAACGAACCACTATCTATGTGAAGAGAACTTCGGAGCCGGTCATCATGAGGGTGATTGCCGTTTCGAGAAACTTTCTGCCATCCGCGACTCGCTTGATTCCAGAATGGACGCCGCACAACTGCTTGATGCAATGTCTTCCGTGTGGCAGACTTGGGATGACGAGACGAATAACAGACATGGTGGGACACAGTGGACCGCACTTTTCAATCTTTCAGAGCCAGGTGTGGACTACATCTGGCAGCAAGACACTGGCAGACGATTCCATTTCTCATTCTGATAAGTGTATTTATTGCTGTGCGGTGCTGTTTTTGTGGAAATTCATTCCTGCACTGTCTTTGAATGAATATTATTGCAGATAGCATGTGTGATTGCGACAAACCCGCAAATAATGCGTATGTTTGCAGAAATAAGAAAATATTATGAAGAAATTTATTCCCATCCTGGTTATGGCTGTTATTGCCTCTTGTGGTCCTAAGTATGACAAAATCATTGCTCTGAGTTTCGATGACGGTCCTTCAAATGTAACCGCCGACATTCTGGACATCCTGAAAAAGGAAGAAGTCAAGGCAACCTTCTTTGTGGTAGGTTCGTGGGGCAGAGAGAACGCTCAGGATATGGTGCGGGCATTCCGCGAAGGCCATGCCATTGAGAACCATTCTTGGGACCATCCGTATATGGCAGGAATGACCGCGGAGCAGATGACAGATGAGATTGAGCGAAATGCCGACTGGATAGAATCGTTCATCGGCCAGCGTCCTGAGTTCTTCCGCCCGCCATACATCAATGTGAGTCCGCTGCTGCACGAAACCATCGGTCTGACATTCATCAACGGAATCAACTGCGAAGACTGGGAGCCGGGCGTCGATGCAGCCACCCGTACGCAACGTATTCTGGACCAGGCCAAGGACGGCGATGTCATTCTGATGCACGACATGGCAGACAATGTTCAGACAGTAGAAGCCGTCCGGGCACTGATACCGGCCCTGAAGGAACGCGGATTCGAACTGGTAACCGTTCCTGAACTGTTCGAGCGCAAAGGTGTCACA
Source organism: Bacteroidaceae bacterium (assembly GCA_045597365.1). Classification (GTDB taxonomy): domain Bacteria; phylum Bacteroidota; class Bacteroidia; order Bacteroidales; family Bacteroidaceae; genus Colenecus. The sequence goes on from JAZLKB010000049.1 coordinate 4,866, forward strand.
CCACAGCCGCACAACGGAATCGTGTATTCCAATGCCCTTCAGACCAAATAGCGTTCAATAATTACCAATGAAAAGCCCCCGGATTTCTCCGAGGGCTTTGCGGTGTGTATGGGGCTCGAACCCATGACCTCCGCCGTGACAGGGCGGCATTCTAACCAAGCTGAACTAACACACCGTTTGCTGTTCCTTTCGTTAGCGATGCAAAGGTACGTATTATTTTCATACATGCAAATGCTTTCGGCATTTTTTCACAATATTTTTTGCAAAATCCGGACATTCTCGAATTTGTCGCAGGCCCAGAGCCATTCCTTAAGCTCACCGGCCAGCTGGAATCCGGCGTGGGAAAACAGTTCCAGGCTTGCTGAGTTACCCGATGGAATCAAAGCTACAAGCTGATGCAGGCGAAGCCTGTGCGCAGCATATCCACACAACAAAGTCAAAGCCCTGCCGGCAATTCCTTTGCCTCGGAATCCGCTCAATACGGCTATACCAACTTGCGCGTGCGACTGGACAGCGTCAACATCGGTCAAATCAACGCACCCGGCAACCTGGCCATCCAGTTCAATGATGAATCTTATCTGATGCTCGGCAAACAAATCGTGCACGCTGTTCCCGATATACTCTGAAAGCTGACGACGCGAGTACGGCGCATTGTTGCACGAGACCGTCCACAAAGACTCATCATTCTCTATAGCGAAAAGCGCATCTACGTCTTCAGGCTCAGGAGCTCTGAGACGCACTGCATTGTCCTCAAGAAAGTTTACCATCATCGTTTATCACCTGATTATAAGTAATCAGCATACCTGTTTGCGGATTGAATGTGGCAACTGCCGATCTGCCGGGATTATTATAGATATTGTCCAGTATATCGGAATACGGGAACGTATCGACATCGAAAATATCAAAGTCACATTCGTCACTGCTGTCAGGCAATGAGGTCCCGGAAAAAGTAAGATAATCTTTACCGGCTTGCGTAAGAGCCATAATACGGGACAGATGTTCCTGATTTCCGGAATAACGCCAGGTGACTTTGCTGTCACAGGAAACATTGTTTCCCCTCCAGCGTGAAAACAGATTAAGACAAATGAATGCCGTGACAGTCTGTATCGGTATGACAAGGTGGACAGCCCAATGGAAAAGCCTGCCGTAGCCCCGGAAATGCTTGTTGAAGAAAATCAGCATAGCATTGTAAAACACCTTGGAGTAGCTGAACGATGTACGGTTTGTACTCTCGCCTTTGTAATGGAGTATCCTTACCGGTATGTACCAGTTCTCATATCCGCTTTTCAGAATACGGTATGACAGGTCAACGTCCTCGCCATACATAAAGAATGTTTCGTCAAAGCCCCCCACCCGTTCGAAGGCCTCACGGCGGACAAACATATATGCCCCCGACACGACTTCGATGCGGTTTTCCTCTGTCCGGTCAAGATGTCCCAGATAATATTTGCCGAACACTCTCGATTTAGGGAACAGGGCACACAGTCCGCTCATCTTACAGAAAGCCACAAACGGTGTAGGCACGGCACGGCGCGACTCGGGAGCAAAACTGCCGTCACGATTCAGCATACACACGCCTGTAATACCCGCCCCGGGATGACTGTCCATAAAGGATATGCAATCGGCAAAAGCATTCTCCGAGACTATGGTATCGGGATTCAAAAACAGCAGATATTGACCTTTTGCCATTCCGGCAGCCAGATTATTTGCTTTTGAGAAGCCTAGATTTACCTCTGATTTTATAAAGCGCACCTCGCGGAATAGCGGTTCCAGATATTCCACTGACCCGTCAGACGAGTTATTATCCACTACCAGAATCTCCACATCGAGCCCCCGGGCAGCCTGTCGCACCGAGCGCAGGCACTGTTCGAGATAGTACCTGACATTATAGCTGACTATTATTACGCTGAGCGTAATCATCGGTATCAGTCGTTTCTGTTAACCTCGTATTCTATTGTATTACTTGTCGGGAAGCAGAACATAGAGCATATTGCTCCTATTACGGCGCAATACAGCCCTATACTATCGTTTATCAGGAAATACAATGCCACGCCGTATCCGACAACGATAAAAAACGCGGCCAGACGTATCCAAGAACAGACCGTATAGATTCTCAGTCTGTCTTCGTATGGTTTTTCGGCCACACGTACCATCAGCCGTTTGAAACCGCCAAGTGCCACGGGTATCATAGCCAATGCGGTCATCACACCGATTATCTGCATCAGATAGATTGTCTTTGCGTCAGTGACGCAGCCCGTCGTAAAAACATTTGTATAGAACAATAGAGCTATCAAACCTGCCACAATGTAAATGGCGAACCAGCCTATCATCAGACTTATTGAAAGTTTCCGGATATCCATAATTATATTATAAAAAAGGTGTCCTGTCAACTATTGATCTGCCGAGCGACACTTCATCGGCATATTCCAGATTGTTGCCCACCGATACGCCGCGTGATATGACACTCATTCTCACGCCGGTATGACTGAGCTTACGCGAAATGTAGAAGTTCGTCGTATCGCCTTCCATTGTAGGGCTGAGTGCGAAAATCACCTCACTCACGCCGCCACGCTCCACTCTTTCGACCAAGCCGTCAATCTGCAGATCGGAAGGTCCTATGCCATTCATAGGCGATATCACACCGCCAAGCACGTGATAAACGCCCTTATATTGCATGGTATTCTCTATTGCAAGTACATCCTGCACATTCTCAACCACACATATCTGCGAGGCATCGCGCTTGGGATTCGCGCATATCGGACACACATCCGTATCTGAGATATTGTGGCATACCCGGCAATAGCGGATCTCCGATTTCAGTGTCTCAAGTACTTTTCCGAATGACACCACCTCACTCTCAGGACGCGACAGAAGATGCAGTACCAGCCTCAATGCGGTACGGCGGCCTATGCCGGGTAATGAAGAGAAAGCATTTACAGCCCTCTCAAGCGCGGTAGATGGATACTCCGGAATCATATTCAGTGCCAGTCAAATGCAACGATGCGCGAATTTAAGATAAATCGTACTGATTACCAAACGAGATGAAAATGAAAAGAAAAGATTACTAACTTCGCGCCAGACAACAAATCCGTTTAAGACAAAATGAAAATCAACAGTGCGGAATTCGTAATAAGCAATACTGATGTATCAAAGTGCCCGGGCGGAAATTTACCGGAATATGCGTTCATCGGCCGTTCCAATGTAGGAAAGTCCAGTCTCATCAATATGCTCACCGACAATGCGAAGCTGGCAATGACGTCCTCCACCCCCGGAAAGACACTGCTTATCAATCATTTTCTCATAAACAGGAACTGGTTTCTTGTCGATTTGCCAGGCTATGGATATGCCCAGCGCGGACACTCGCAACAAGAAGAAATCAGCGCCATCATAAAGAGCTATATAATGGGACGAGAGCAGCTGACATCGCTGTTCGTGCTGATTGACAGCCGTCTGGAGCCGCAGAGGATAGACCTCGAGTTTATACGCTGGCTTGGTGAAAACGGTGTCCCGTTCGGTCTGGTATTTACGAAAGCTGACAAATCCAGCAGGATGGCAGTCAACGCCAACGTCAGGACTTTTCTCGACAGGCTTTCCGAAGAATGGGAAGAGTTGCCGCCGCATTTTATAACATCATCTTTGAAACGTACCGGTCGTGACGAGCTGTTGGATTACATTGAGCAGATAAATTTCACCCTTTAGAATCGGCCTTAAATTGACATAATCAACTTTTCCAGTCTCAAGCTGGCGTCTATGTTGATTTTTTATATACTTTTGCCACCGCTTTCCGGTGGCATACAGCCGAATGCATTCGGACGCCCCCGGTTTTCCAATCAGATAATTATCCATTTTCAAGACTTTTGAATTGCCCTGATTTCCAATCAAGGTGATACGGTCTGACAAAACCATATTTTATGTTGAACATATTGCAATTGAGAGAAAAAGAAGTACCCGAGCTGCAGGAAATAGCACGTGGGATGGGCATTAAGGAATCTGATATCAAATCGATGACTCGCGACAAGCTGGTATATGCGATACTTGACCAGCAGGCAATAAACAGCGCGACATCAAAGCAGTCTGGCACAAAGCCGGACAATGGAGAGCCAAGAAAGAAAAAAAGAATAGGCAAGCCGGACAATGGTCCGGAGAAAATATACTCATCCATAGGAGATGAGCCGAAGCCTGCTCCAGCCAAACCCGAAGAGGCAGTTACCGCAACTACAAACAAGGAAGCAACGGAAGACAAGCAGTCCGACACTCCCAAGCCAGCCAAAAGCCGTCGTGGCAGAAAGCCGGCAAACAACGTTCAGGAGAAGTCGGACAGCAACGACCATACAGAACCTGTCGATTCGAAAGCCGATGCAAAGCCTGAGGACAACGCTGATGCAAGCTCACAGGGAAGCGCAGACATACCGGCAGCCGCCGCACCAGTTGAGCCAGCTGGCAGACAAAGCAAGAAACGTGGCCGTAAGAAAGCATCCGACAAAGATCAGCCGGCTCCAGCAGAGAGCAAGTCAGACATCATTTCTGAAGAGCAAGCGCCGGATGATACAGACGCAGGCGACGTGCCGGCAAAAGAGGCCGCACCAGACTCCGTCAACGACGAGAAGCCGGAGCATACATCCGCCCAGGACAACAAACACGGCAACCGGGATCAAGGATATGACAAGAACCAGAACAATGACAACCGTCAGCGCGAACAGCAGGAGAGCCGCACGTACGACTTTGGCGATATTCTCAAAGGCGAGGGTGTATTGGAGATAATGCCCGAGAATTACGGTTTTCTCCGCTCATCGGACTACAATTACCTTTCATCTCCAGATGACATTTATGTCTCACAGTCACAAATAAGGCTGGCAGGTTTGAAAACCGGTGATGTGGTAGAGGGAACGATACGTCCGCCACGCGAGGGCGAGAAGTATTTTCCGTTGGTCAAAGTGACAAAAGTCAACGGGCTCGACCCTTCCGTTGCCCGCGACCGCATACCGTTCGAGCATCTCACACCTCTTTTCCCTGACGAGAAATTCACTTTGTGCAAAGGCAATTACGACAATATCTCCGCAAGGGTTGTTGATATGTTCTCACCTATAGGCAAAGGACAGCGTGGTCTGATTGTGGCACAGCCCAAGACCGGCAAGACCATCCTGCTGAAAGACATAGCCAATGCCATAGCCGAGAATCACCCTGAGGTATATATGATAATGCTGCTCATAGACGAGCGTCCCGAGGAGGTGACAGATATGGCACGCAGCGTAAAGGCCGAGGTGATAGCCTCAACGTTCGACGAGCCGGCCGAACGCCACGTCAAAATAGCCAGCATAGTTATCGAGAAGGCCAAGCGTATGGTAGAGTGCGGACACGATGTGGTAATCTTCCTCGATTCGATAACACGTCTGGCGCGCGCATACAACACAGTCAGCCCTGCCAGCGGCAAAGTCCTGTCGGGAGGTGTCGATGCAAATGCGCTGCACAAGCCAAAGCGCTTCTTCGGTGCGGCGCGTAATATCGAGAATGGAGGCTCTCTTACCATCATTGCTACGGCTTTGATCGACACAGGCTCCAAAATGGACGAGGTCATCTTCGAGGAGTTCAAGGGAACAGGTAATATGGAACTGCAGCTTGACCGCAACCTATGCAACAAGAGGATATTCCCCGCAGTCAACATTGTGGCTTCAAGCACGAGACGTGACGACCTGCTTCACGACAAGCTCACGCTTGACAGGATGTGGGTACTCAGGAAATACCTGTCGGATATGAATCCTATCGAGGCGATGGAATTCACCAAGAGCAGGCTTGAGCAGACGAAGGACAATGCGGAGTTCCTTGCAAGTATGAACAAATAATAAGAATAGAGAGCGGCAGACACCGCTCTCTATTCTTACATATGTCGTTGTACAAGACACTCAGAACGGAAGGTCGTCCTTCTCGTCAGTCGGAGCGAAAGGAGTTGCCGCAGGTGTCACAGGAACATCTGTCTGGGGAGCAGCTGTCTGTCCCTGCACGTGATCGACTCTCCAGGCACGTATATCATTGAACCAACGTCCGTTATACTCGCGGCAGTTAATATCGAAGCTGACTGTCACCTCATCGCCTGCCTTGATTGCAGCCTGCTGTATTTTATCCTCGCCGAAAATGCTGAACAACATTCTATGGGGATACTGCTCCTGAGTCTCTATCACATATTCCTGAACCTTCCACGCATTTCCAGAATTTCTTGCCACACCGCTTCTCGGCTCCATCACCTGAATGATTTTTCCTGTCAATTCCATATTATAATATCTTCTATTGGTTTTCTATCGTGCGAAGTTACATCTTTCATCAATTCCACTTCCATTTTTCACGATACAATTTTCAAATTATTATTCAAAAACATTATCTTCGCACTAATTAAGTATGCGTAAAAAATAAGTTGGTAAGATTATAGTCTAAAATTAAAAAACAACAAATATGAGATTCTCAGTTTCCAGCTCAGCCCTGACAGGCAAGCTACAGGCCATAAGCAGGGTAATCAATCCCAAGTCTATAAACCCGATTCTTCAGGACTTCCTGTTCAGGACCGACGGAAATACCCTGACGGTAACGGCGGCAGACAACGATACCACTCTTGAGACTTCCATCGAGCTCATAGAGAGCGACAAGAACGCGCAGGTGGCATTGCCGGCAAAGACATTGCTCGATGCCCTGAAGGAAATACCCGAGCAGCCGCTCACATTCCAAATCAACGACGAGACACACGAGATAACCGTAATTTATCTGAACGGACAGTATGTCATGATTGGCCACGATGCTGATGAATATCCGCAGCCATCTGTTCTGGCGACAGACGCTACAAGCCATACCGTATCGGCATCGGTATTCAGCACAGGCATATCGCGTTGCACATTCGCGGTGGCAGACGACGAGCTTCGTCCGGTAATGAACGGCGTATTTCTGGATTTCAGTCCGGAATACCTGGCTTTCGTGGCATCCGACGGTCATAAGCTCGTGTGCGACAAAAATTCATCGTACAAGAGCGCGGAACGTTCTTCTGTCATATTGCCCAAGCGCCCTGCAATGCTGATCAAGTCTCTTATGGGCACTGAGGGGGACATCACCATCAGTTTCGACAACCGCAGCGCAATGGTCTCAATGAATGGTTACAATATGGTATGCCGTCTTATCGAGGGACGTTACCCGAACTACAACTCTGTAATACCGTCGAACAACCCGCACAGGCTGACCATTGACCGTGCTACAATTATCAGCGCCCTCAGGCGTGTATCGGTATTCTCACCGGCAAGCAGCGGTCTTATCAGACTGCGCATCAAGGACAATCAGCTGGTAATATCCACTCAGGACCTCGATTTCTCAACCTCTGCTACAGAGACTCTGGCCTGCCAGTACGACGGTGCACCGATGAGCATCGGTTTCAAGGCCGGTTTCCTTATAGATATTCTGAACAATATGCCCGGTCAGGAGATTATTTTCAAGCTGACCGACCCGTCAAGAGCCGGAATAGTAGTTCCTTCCGAGCAGGATGAGAACGATGACCTGCTTATGTTGCTGATGCCAATGGTATTGAATGACTGATGAGACTGAATCTTACAAACCCTATAGTATTCTTCGATCTTGAGACCACAGGTGTAAATGTGGCTCACGACCGTATCGTGGAGATCTGCTATCTGAAAGTTTTCCCGAACGGAAATGAGAGCGCCCGCACTCTGCGCATAAACCCTGAGATGCATATTCCAGAGGCTGCGACCCAAGTGCACGGCATTCACGATGAGGACGTGGCAGACTGCCCTACTTTCAAAATGGTGGCAAAAGAGGTCGCGGCCGATTTCGAGGGCTGTGACATAGCCGGATTCAACTCCAACCGCTTCGATGTGCCGATGCTGGCCGAAGAGTTCCTCCGGGCAGGTGTCAACATTGACCTGACGCGCCACAGACTTGTAGATGTGCAGGTCATATTCCACAAAATGGAGCAGCGCACACTGTCGGCTGCTTACAAATTCTATTGTGGAGGCAATCTTGAGGACGCCCACAGCGCGGAAGGCGACACCCGCGCCACATATCAGGTACTTCAGGCACAGCTCGACAGATATCCCGAGCTGAAGAACGACATTGATTTCCTGTCACAGTACTCAAGTTTCACTGACAATGTGGATTTTGCCGGACGTATAGTATATAACAGCAATCATATTGAGGTGTTCAATTTCGGTAAATACAAGGACAGACCTGTAGTAGAGGTCTTACAGCGCGACCCGGGATATTATCGTTGGATGATGGACGGAGACTTTACGCTGAACACCAAACAGGTGCTTACAAGAATTAAAATAGTAAACAAATGCTGATATTATGGATGGTACCCTGAATGGAAAACATATTGTGCTTGGCATAACCGGCAGCATTGCAGCTTATAAGGCCTGTACTTTGATACGCCAGCTTGTTAAGCGCGGCGCCGAGGTGCAGGTAGTTATTACACCTGCAGGAAAAGAGTTCATAACCCCTATTACACTGTCCGCTCTTACTTCCAAACCTGTCATAAGCGAGTTCTTCTCCGGTCGCGACGGATCCTGGCACAGCCACGTAGCACTTGGCCAATGGGCCGATGCCATGATAATAGCGCCTTGTACGGCATCCACGTTGGGAAAGATGGCTAACGGTATAGCCGACAATATGCTCGTAACCACATATCTCGCGATGAAAGCCCCGGTCTTCATAGCACCGGCAATGGACCTGGATATGTTCGCCCACCCTACTACACAACGTAATATGGATACGTTGCGCAGTTTCGGCAATATAATCATCGAGCCGGCCGACGGTGAGCTTGCAAGCAAGCTGGTCGGCAAAGGCCGTATGGAGGAGCCGGAAATCATAGCCGGCATCATAGAGCAGTATTTCACTCAGAGTCTGCCGCTTTCAAAAAAAAAAATTCTGATAACGGCCGGACCTACGCATGAAAGAATCGATCCCGTCCGTTTTCTCGGCAACGACTCAAGCGGCAAGATGGGATTCGCACTTGCAGAGGAATGCGCCTCACGCGGAGCTGATGTCACCCTCATTGCCGGGCCTGTAGCCCTCGGCACTCCCCACCCATCAATTAAAAGGATTGATGTATGTACTGCAGCGCAAATGTACGAGGCCGTGATGACAGAATTCCCATCACAGGACGCGGCAATTCTATGTGCCGCAGTCGCGGATTTCACGCCCGAGACTGTAGCCGACGGCAAAATAAAGCGAAAAGGCGAGATGACACTGCGGCTTATCCCCACACAGGATATCGCTGCCGCCACCGGGCGCATCAAGCAGCCTGGGCAGATAACAGCCGGATTTGCCCTTGAGACAGGCGATGAGCTGAAAAACGCCGAAGAGAAACTTCAGAAAAAGAATTTTGACTTCATTGTCTTGAACTCCATGCGCGATGCCGGAGCAGGTTTCGGCTACGACACCAATAAAGTTACAATAATCGACAGGAACGGACGTACCGGGTATCCATTGAAGTCGAAGAAAGACGTAGCACGCGATATCATTGACCGGCTCACAGGATTTCTTTTCTGTCTTCTGTTCCTGCTGCTGCCATTCAACAACGTCTCTGCCCAGGAGTTGAATGCCAAAATTAACATCAACTCCAGCAAGATACAAGGAACAGACAAAGATGTGTTCAACTCGCTCCAGACTGCGCTGACCGATTTTATGAACGCGCGCTCGTGGACAAACTACAAATTCTCGCAAAAGGAAAGGATAGACTGCAGTTTCAATATGACTGTCAACAAATACAACAGGGAAGCGGCATCATTCGAATGCGAGATGCTGGTTCAAAGCAGCCGCCCTGTATATGGTTCCACATATAACACCACCGTGTTCAATTTCCGCGATAGGGAGGTGATGTTCAATTACCGCGAACAGGACCGCCTGGAGTTTTCCGAAACAGACATAAACAACAATCTTACTGCCATCTTTGCGTTCTACGCATATCTGATTATCGGGCTGGATTTCGACACAATGAGCGAGAACGGCGGAACAGCTATGTTACATCAGGCTGAAAGCATAGCCGCCAACGCACAGTCCATAGGCGGAGGATGGCGCTCATTCGACAACAATCAGAACAAGTATTCTGTGATAACAGACTATATGAACGGAAACCTCAGTTCATTCCGCAAGCTGCAGTATATGTATCACAGAAAAGGATTGGACGAGATGGCTTCAAATGCTGGCCGCGGACGCGCCACAATAACCGAAAGTCTGGACCTTCTTGATGCCACCTACCACTCAAAGAGCTCATCAATACTTCCTGTTCTTTTCACCGAGATAAAGCGCGATGAGCTGCGCAACATCTACTCTCAAGGTCTTCCTAAGGAGAAAGAGAAAGTTGCCGGTATTCTGAATTCAATCAATCCGTCGTTCTCGAAAGACTGGGAGGCGATAAAAACGTCGAAATAATGCTGGTTTCCATACAGATAAGCAACTATGTACTGATTGACAGCCTCGACATCAGCTTCCGTCAGGGATTCTCAGTACTTACCGGACAGACAGGAGCCGGCAAATCCATCATTCTGGGAGCTCTGAGTCTTCTTATGGGACAACGCGCCGAGAGCCGGATTATCAGCAACGGAGCTGACAAATGCACAGTCGAGGGACATTTCGACCTGACAGGCTACGGATTACAGACGATGTTCGATGAATTCGGTCTGGACTACGATGAGAATGACACTATTTTCCGCCGCGAAGTAACAAAAACGGGAAAGAGCCGCGCATTCATCAACGATACGCCTGTCAGTCTTACAGTTCTAAAAGAGATAGGCAGCAGACTTATCGACATTCACTCACAGCACCAGAATCTGCTGCTTGGAACCGAAGCATTCCAGACACACGTAACCGATACAATAGCCGGGGACTCAGAACTTCTGGCTGAATACCGCAGTTGCTTTTCCCAATACAAGGAAAGTCTGTCAGATCTTGATAGACTGAAGGAGGAAGCCGCCCAAAGCCGTAACGAGCAGGATTATATGCAGTTTCAGTTCGATGAGCTCGAGAAAGCCTCACTGAGCGGAAACGAACAGCAGGAGTTGGAGAATGAACAGGAAATGCTGTCACACGCCGAAGACATCAAAGCATCGCTATATCAGTCGGCAGATATTTTGGACGGGAATGATGGCAGTGCCATTCCTTCAGTACGCGAAGCCCTGGCAGCTCTACGTCCTGCCTCACGCAATTTGCAGTCGGCGGCAGCTTTGTCGGAACGCCTTGAGAGTTGCCTGATAGAATTGCGCGACATCAGCGCCGAAGCCACACGCACCGAGGAGTCTATAGTATTCAGTCAGGAACGACTGGAAAATGTGACAGAACGCCTCAACACGATATATACCCTTCAACAGAAGCACAACTGTGATTCAGTGCAGGCTCTGATTGAGATTAGGGACAGACTCGGACAGCGTTTGGAACGCATCGACACTTTCAACGATGAGATTGAAAGGCTTTCCAGACATTGCGACTCGCTCCGTGTCGGGATGACCACATTGGCCGGACGTCTCACAGAAAGCAGGAAAAAGGCCGCGATAAGCATTGGCAGCCGCATCTCGCAGATGCTCATACCATTGGGAATAAAAGGAGCACAGTTTATAGTAGAGGTAGTGAGTCGGAACGAATTCGACAATAACGGTGCAGACAGGATACGCTTTCTGTTTTCAGCCAATCAAGGCCAGACAATACAGGAGTTGTCCGAAGTTGCATCCGGTGGAGAACTGTCAAGAGTGATGCTTTCATTAAAGTCGCTGATGGCTGGTATTAAAGGTCTGCCTACAATAATCTTCGATGAAATTGACACAGGTGTCTCAGGTGCCGTCGCTGAGAAAATGGCTCTCATGATGCGCGATATGTGCATCGGCGGGCGTCAGGTGATAGCAATCTCACATCTGCCGCAGATTGCGGCAAAAAGCGATGCGCACTATCTTGTATTCAAGGAAGAAAATACCGATGCGAGAGCTACCCGCACCAGCATATCAGAGTTAGACAACAATCAACGTATAATGGAAATTGCCCGTATGATGAGCGGTGAGACAGTTACCGATGCCGCCATCGACAATGCCCGGGCATTGATGAACAACTGATGGATAACGGAACAATATTCGGCATACGTGCCGTAATCGAGGCTGTCGAGGCCGGAAGAGAAATAGACAAGCTGCTTATAAAGAAAGATTTACAGGGAGACTTGTCGAAAGAGCTGTTTAACGCCATAAAAGGCCGGGGCATTCCTGTACAAAGAGTTCCCGTTGAGCGTCTGAACCGTATTACACGGAAGAATCACCAGGGAGTCATAGCGTTCACTACAGAGATAACATACCAGCACATAGACAATCTGGTTCCAACTCTCTTCGAGGAAGGCCGCAATCCGTTCGTAATACTGCTTGACGGAATCACCGACGTTCGCAATTTCGGTGCAATAGCCAGGACAGCCGAATGCGCCGCTGCCGATGCTATCATCATTCCAATGCACAACAGCGTAAGCGCCAACGCCGATGCGGTCAAGACTTCGGCCGGTGCATTGCACACAATACCGGTATGCCGCGAGTCCCGCATAGACAGCACTATCAGATATCTGAAGGATTGCGGATTTCATATTGTCGGAGCCACAGAGAAAGGCGAGACATCATACACACAGGGCAATTACAGGGATCCCGTCTGCCTTATTATGGGAGCCGAGGACAACGGCATTCCTGAAGAGCACCTGAGACTGTGCGATGAATGGGTGTGTATTCCGATACTTGGTAAAATTGAGTCGCTGAACGTATCGGTGGCCGCAGGAGTTTTAATATATGAGATTATACGACAAAGAGCTGGGGAATGATGCGTAAGATATTACTGACAACCATGTTGTTTATCGCCGCGACTGCTTTGTCAGCGGCCAAGATGCCCAAATGGGTAAAGACCAGCCGGGCTGCTGTATGTAAGATTACAGTGTATGACGATAAAGGCAATGAGACTGGCAGTACAACCGGTTTCTTTACAGATTCCGACGGTTTCGGTTTATCGGAATACAACATCTTCAGCAACGCGGCAAGAGCCGTGACAACTGACGGAAATGGCGTGAGCCGCGAGATTCTTTATGTATCAGGCGCAAACCGCATATACGATGTGGTGCGTTTCAAAGTAACCCCCGACAAGCAACTGTCATTCCTGCCGGTTGCTGCAAATGCGGCTGGCGAGGGCGACATTCTGTATCTGCTGCCATATTCCTCCGACAAGAGCAGCCAGCCAGTGCAGCTTACTATGGCAAAAAGCTCAAATATGGCAGGTGATTACTCATACTACACATTGTCCGGCACAATGACAGGCGATGCCACGGGCGCACCGCTTTTTAATGCCGATGGCGGTGTTGTCGGTATTGTCCAGAACCCGCTTGACACAGACACCTGCAACTATGCCGTTGACAGCCGATTCGCAAACTCTCTATCCATCAGTACAGCCCTCACTCTGAATGATGATAACTACCGCGGTATGACATTCCGCAAAGCCCTGCCCGACAACGAGGAGCAGGCGTTGGTATGGCTGTTTATGAATCAGGGGGGCAATCAGGAAAACTACGACAAGCTGCTAGACGGATTCCTGCAGCAATATCCCGACAACTACGTAGGTTATCTCCGGAAAGGAGCAGCCTTGATGCAGTCGAACGACTCAACCAAATATGCAGAAGGGATAGCATGTCTTGACAAAGCCGTATCTGTAGCCGATACTGAAGACGATGCGCTTTTTGAATACGCAAGTCTGATCTATGCCACTGTCACAGCCGGCAAATCCGGATACAAAGACTGGACTCTAGACAATGCGCTGGAAAAAATCAATCAGGCAATCGGTATAAATGAGCAGCCGGCATACGTGCAATTGCAAGGCAATACCCTGTATGCCCTTCAGAGGTACGACGAAGCTTTGAAAGCATACAACAAGTTGAACAAGACCAATCTTGCATCGCCCGACACATATTACTACACATCTGTGATAAAGGGCAAGCTTGATGCCTCGGCCGACGAGATTATTGCTACTCTTGACAGCGCGGTCAACTTCTACGGCAGACCATATACATCGTCAGTAGCTCCATTCATATTGGAGCGTGCTACCATGAAGGAAGGTTTGGAACATTATCGTGAGGCTGTTTTAGATTTGAATGAATATGAGCAGATAATAGGCTCCTCAAGCCTCTCAGCCGAATTCTACTATTTCCGTGAGCAGATTGAGGTCAAGGGCAGAATGTACGAGCAGGCGATGAAAGATATTGGGAGGGCTGTCGATATCAGTCCCGAGGATACTGGACTGCAGCTTGAGCAGGCCAGCCTGCTGCTTCGTCTCGGAATGGCCGGGGACGCTCTGCCTATAATGCAGGCTCTGGCAAAGGACAATCCGGAAGACACAGACTGTCTGCGGCTTCTTGGCATCTGTCTGATGCGGACCGGCAACAACTCCCAAGCCGCTGAATACTTGCGCAAAGCCAAGGAACTGGGCGATGATCTCGCCGCACAGTTGCTTGAACAATTATAATTGGATCACCAGTTCCACCGGACAGTGATCAGACCCGGATATGTCGTTGTGAATATCGGTCGAGACAATGCGCTCACGCATGGACTCTGAAACAAGGAAATAATCAATACGCCACCCGACGTTGCGTTCACGGGCATTCATTCGGTATGACCACCAGGAGTATTTTGCCTCGTCCGGATGCTGAAGACGCCAACTGTCTATGAATCCCGATGCCAACAGTTCGGTCATCTTACCGCGCTCCTGATCCGAGAAACCGGCATTGAAATGATTCGTAGCCGGGTTTTTCAAGTCTATCTCCTCGTGAGCCACATTCATATCACCGCAAACTACGACCCCTTTGTGTAGTGCTAGTCCGTTAAGATATGCCCTGAAATCATCCTCCCACCTCATACGGTAGTCCAGACGGCGCAAACCGTCCTGCGAGTTTGGCGTATATACGCAGACAAGATAGAATTCATCCAGTTCCAGAGTAATCACCCTACCCTCATGGTCGTGCTCATCTATGCCGATACCATAGCTTACAGACAATGGTGCAAACCGTGTATATATGGCCGTTCCGGAATAGCCCTTCTTATCGGCATAATTCCAAAAAGACTGATAGCCAATGAACTCCATATCAAGCTGTCCATGTTGCAGCTTCGTTTCCTGCAGACAGACAAAGTCCGCATCAAGGTTACAAAATATCTCTGCAAAGCCTTTACCGCAGACGGCCCTCAGACCGTTGACATTCCAACTTACAAGCTTCATACCAATCTATTTTACGCGAAGATACAAATAAAGATTGAACGGATAAAATCCAACACATTACTAGTAAAAGCAGTATCTTTGTATAATTAATTTGGATTAATATGTCTATTCCCGGTATTTTTCAAGGCATAGCCGATGCTTTCGTAAAGAATATGATAGTCGAGGACCGTTATATGCTTATTGTCAACGGTCTGCTGATCACAGTATTTATCTGTCTGTTCGCAATTGCCCTTGGAACAGTTCTCGGCGGATTGATATGCGGAATGCGTATGAGCCGGAACAGAATCGTAAGCAACATCGCAAAAGTCTATATTGACATAATGCGCGGAACGCCGGTATTGGTGCTGCTCATGATAATGTACTACATCGTACTGGCACCTATCATCAAAAACGGCATCACGGTAGCCATCATCACCTTTGCGATGAACTCGTCGGCATATATCAGCGAAATGCTCCGTTCCGGAATACAGCAGATTGACAAGGGCCAGACCGAGGCAGGCCTGTCACTAGGATTCACGCGATACACCGCATTCTTCAACATCATTCTGCCACAGGTAATACGCAACATAATGCCGGTCTATCAGGGTGAGGTCATCAGCCTGCTCAAAAGCACATCTATTGTAGGCTATATTGCCATTTTGGATATGACCAAGGCGTCGGATATAATCCGCTCACGCACATTCGATGCATTCTTCCCGCTGATAATAGTAGCTATTCTCTATTTCCTGCTGGCCTGGATTTTCGGGCTTCTGCTGAAAGCAGCGAGCCGCTCCAGATTCAAAGTAGTGATGCCTGCAGTATTATCCATCCTGCTCATATTCGGCATTATCGGAGCCAACAGTTTCGCCAAGCCGACTTCAAGCAACAGTCAGCTCGACACGGTGCAGGAGATAATGGAAAATGGCAGCATTGCCGTAATGGAAGGCTCCATATACGACATAGTTCTCAGTAAAAAATACCCGAATGCCAGAATAAACAGAGTCAACACCAACCCCGAGGCTGCCGAGTTCGTACTTAAAGGCAAAGCCAACGCTATGGCAGTCGTTGACGTCCAGGCCAAATATATCATACAGAGCAATCCGCAGCTGACAGAGCTTGACACGCTGTTCCTCACTCAGATTGGAGCCGGATTCCCGAAAGGCTCCGCACTTACAGCCGAATTCAACAAATTCCTGGCAGAGCTGCGTCAGACGCCAGTTTATGACGATATGGTAGAGCGATGGACCAAATCGGACATCGACACAGTTAATATGCCTGTAATTGAATTGCCAAAGACCGGCACACCATTGAAGATGGGAGTTACCGGAACACAGATACCGCTTAACTGTATGCGTGGCAGTGAGTGCATAGGATTCGATGTAGAGCTTGGACGTAGATTCGCCCAGTATATGAACCGCCCGCTGGAATTGGAGATAACGACATTCCAGGGGCTTATTCCTGATTTGACTATGAAGCGCATTGACCTCGCTCTCAGTGATTTGATTATTACCGAGGAGCGTGCGCAGAAGATAGATTTCTCAGACTCGTATTTCGAGACCTACGCCTATATGCTGGTAATGGATTCAGTCGCAGCCGGGGCAAAAGGAAACGGCAAGAAAATAAATCTGCCACTGGCATTGATCATATTCGCCGCATTCATACTCGGATGGTCACAGTTGAGACGGATGAAGATTAACCGCAAACGGAAAGCCGCCTCACTGGATGAACAATCGGATAATGCCGGAGATGCACTGATTCAAATCTCACATTTACAGAAGACTTACGACAACAGTCTGAAAGTCCTGACAGATGTAAACACCGAGATAAGGAAGGGCGAGGTAATATCGGTAATAGGCCCGTCAGGTACCGGAAAGAGTACATTCCTGCGCTGCATCAATCTGCTTGAGAAGCCTACTGGCGGAAGCATACTCATTGACGGTACAGACATACTTGCCGAGACGACGGACGTTCCCAGATTAAGACAGAAGATGGGAATGGTATTCCAGTCTTTCAACCTGTTCGACGGTATGACTATTCTGGAAAACATCACTCTTGCGCCGGTAAAAGTCCTGGGCCGCAACAGACGCGATGCAGGGAAAGAAGCAATGGAACTTCTTGAGATGGTTGGCCTCGCCGACAAAGCCGATGCACAGCCAAGCCAACTCTCCGGAGGTCAGAAACAGCGGGCGGCCATAGCCAGGGCACTTGCCATGCATCCCGAGATAATGCTGTTCGACGAACCGACATCCGCGCTTGACCCGACTATGGTCAGCGAGGTGCTTGCCGTAATCAAGTCTCTCGCCAGAAAGGGAATGACGATGATTGTCGTTACCCACGAGATGCGTTTTGCCCGCGACATCTGCAGCCGTGTGTTCTATATGGACCAGGGCATCATCTACGAGGAGAACACACCTGACCAGCTGTTCGACAATCCGCAGAAAGAGCTCACCAGGACATTCATAAACAGAATACGCAAGTGTAACTTCACGCTTGAATCCGAGACATTCGATTACTACGGCATAATGTCGGGAATAAGCTCGTTCGCCGAAAAATACGATTTGCCGTATCAGACCGTCACGAACCTGCAACTCGCAGTCGAAGAGACCCTGACAATGACAGGCGTCATCAACGGCACAGAAGCCAGCATCTCGCACTCCGAGAAAGAATCAACCGTAGAGGTTTGCATCCATATACCTAAGGGCATTGCCAAGACCATACTTGACGAGCCAGACAACAAATTGCCAAAGGCAATACTCGAAGGCATCACATCCGAGCTCATATGGAACTCTGACGCATCATCAACAAGCATAATCCTGAAGATGAAGTCTTAAGATAATATGAGGAACGACTGCAATAATGATATGTTAAGCCGCACTACAGTCAGAACCGCGACTCTTGATGATGTTACAACGATACACGATATGGCCAATATCGTATTCCGCGTGACATACCGTGAAATTCTCAGCCCGGAGCAAATGGATTATATGATGGACTGGATGTATTCGCCCGGGAGTCTCAGCCATCAGATAACCGATGCCGACAAATATTTCCTCATCGCGGAATGCGACGGCAGACCTTGCGGATATGTATCATTCGAGCTTGAGGATAAATCCGATGATTCACTGCCTGTATATCATCTGCAGAAACTTTACGTTATGCCGGATTTCCACAGGAAAGGCCTAGGCCGTATGCTGTTCAATCAGGTAGTGAGCCATCTGAGAGATATGGGTGCCACGCCCTGCCGCATAGAACTGAATGTAAACCGCAACAATGCCGCAGTCAGTTTTTACGAACGCATAGGTATGTACCGTGCCCGCCAGGGCGACTTCCCCATAGGCAACGGCTATTATATGAATGACTACATCTACGCCCTCGATTTAGCGTAACAGCTTGTGCAGCACACGCATTTTCATTTTCCCGAATTTGCCGCCGTAGGGATGTTCACGAAGCGGAAGGTTCAAAATCGTGTGCCCTTTGAGAACGGTTGACGGATGCGTGAACTCACGGAAGCCCCACTCTCCGTGATAGGCTCCCATACCGGAATGCCCTGTACCGTTGAACGGAACGCCCGGCACCATCAGATGAATACACACTTCGTTGATGCAGCCGCCGCCATATTGCATAGTACCCATAACACGGTTTGCCCATCTCATATTCCGAGTAAACAGATACAAGGCAAGCGGATGCTCCCTATCTGCAATCGTGTCCATCAACGCATCCACTTCGGAGTCTCTGAACGGGACAACAGGCAGCAACGGACAGAACAACTCCTGACGGACAATATCCTCGTCCTTGCCAACCGGATATATTATTGTAGGGGCATATCGGCGGCTGATACCATCACCTTTGCCTCCATAGACAATACGATTACGGTATTTTTCCGCCATAGACGCGCATTTGGAATATGCAGCATCAGTAATCAGGACCGGATATTCAGGATTCGTCTCGGGGTTCTCCCCTATCTGCCGTGCGAGCTCCGATACCAATTCCCGCACGAAACGGTCTGCTATATCCTCAGCGACTGCAACCTGATTTATGTTGATGCATATCTGCCCTGCATTGCATAGTTTGAAAAATGCGATTTTACGCGCAGCATCGCGTATGTCGGCATCAGAACGTACAACGCACCAGTTTCCGGTCTCGCCGCCGAGCTCAAGCGCGACGGGTATGAGATTTCCCGCAGCCTGCTGCAAGACGTGCTTTCCGACAGCAGGTGAGCCAGTATAGAAAATCTTATCGAAACGCTGGCCGAGGCACATATCGGCAACGTCGTGTCCTCCGCCGATCAATGTGACGAACTCAGGCGGGAAATTATCGGCTATAATCCTGGCCATAACCTCAGTACACGCCGAAGACTTGGAGCTGGCCTTTATCACGACGGTATTTCCTCCGGAAATGCTAGCTGCCGCAACCCCGAGAGTGAGAAGTACCGGGAAATTGAACGGACTCACAATCAGTGTCACTCCATAAGGCATCTTATACACCCTGGTAATTAGGCTCGGGAAACACAGCAATCCGCTGAAATGGAGCTCGGTTCTGGCCCATCGGCGCAAATGCCGTATCATTTCATTGATCTCTGCTATGGCCGGACCTATGTCACAGAGATACGCCTCTACCCTGCTTCGCCCCAAATCGGCCTGCAAAGCTTCGGAGAGTTCACTCTCGGAGGCCTTTATAACCGCTTTCAGTTTTTTCAGCTGCCTTATTCTCCAGGAGACATCAAGCGTAGTTCCCTGTTTGAAGAAACTACGCTGATTCTGTACAATACTGATAATCTCTGATTCTGTATATGACCGCATAACCGTTCTCCGTTTATGCAAACTTATACAAACTTATACAAAGTCAGTACAACTCGCGGATGGAATAGTACAATTTATCTCTGTCCGATGCGAAAGTCAGTGTGCGCTCAGCTATCGAGTAGTTCTGCGGATCGTAGCAATATGGATATGCCCACAACAGGAACTCGAATCGGTCGCTGTCGAAAGTAAAGACCTTTGCTATCTCGGCCAGTTGCGTGGCAGTGAACCAGTCAGAGCTTACTATCGCCTTTGCCAGCAGCAGTTTGGTTGACGAGAAATTCTCTTTCCGGATTGCCCTCAGTATGCTCTTGAACTCATTCTCCGGCATACGGAAAGCCTCGTACATTACCGCATAGCGGTCATATCGGAGTTGCTCACCGATTATAAACCGGTACAGTTCCTCACGGTCGGAATCGAATGTAAGTGTCGCGGCAGCCTTATAGAAACGCCAACGGTCAACGCAATTCGGATATACAAGTTCAAGGAAACGCAGACGGTCATCGCTGAAAACAAACGCCTTTGACATATCCACAGCCTGAGAGACTTTGATGAACCCGCCGAGGCTGATGAACGAACGTGCAACTGTCAGACGGTCGGAATCGAATGAGACACGGCGGAATTCACGTATAACGGCATCCGACACCATACAATACTCCATCGGTCTTTCCGCATATCCCGGTCTTGGAGGCTCAACAGGTCTCGGAGGACGGTCAAATCCGTTTCTGTAATCGCCTATCGGCTTCAAGCCTCCGGGTCGCGGACCATTCTGATTGGGCGCATCCGGTCTGGGATTTCCATTGTTATGGTTGTCCGATGGCCGCACATTGCCCTGTTGTCTGTTGTCAGGACGCGTCCGACCGTTTTCCGGACGGGCATTCCTGCTTTCTTCATTACCTGTCAGCCTGCCGTCAGTTACAGGACGACGCTCAAGATTCTCCGGTTGGGTGGCAGTTGTCGTGGAAACCTCCTTGCCACGCTGACGTGTCGAGAAATTGCTGTTCTGCGCTCCGGCCATCAATGTAACCATGGCCGCCATTCCTAATGCAAATACAAATCTTTTCATAGCTGTGTCGGTTATAGGTTCCTGTCTCTTTGACTTGAAAAAAACTCAAAGGTTTAGACGCAGTTTTCAAAACAGGTTCTTATAATCAGAAAGTTTTTATTTCCTTTGCACTTATTCTATGTAATAGAGTAATAGAAACATTAATCCTATTTATATGAAATCCTCATGACCGCAAGCGCTCGCCAAAGAGAATGAAAAGTTATTTCCGTAACTTTCGGCCACAAATCAAAAAGCGAGTGCAATGGATAAGACAATTGAATTCAGCCAGGTCGTAGACAGATGTTGCGGACTGGATGTACACAAGAAGGTGATTGTGGCCACAGTTGAAGGAACCGGAATAGCGCGTGAGACTCGCGAGTTTTCCTCAACGACACGATCTTTGACAGAAATGAAAGAATGGCTGTTGTCATTGGGCGTTACCCACGTTGCGATGGAGAGTACTGGCGTGTACTGGAAGCCGGTAATCAACATACTGGAACCTGGCGGTTTTACTCTTCTGGTGGTGAATGCCCAGCACATCAAGTATGTACCCGGTCACAAGACAGACAAGAAGGACTCTGCATGGATATGCAAGCTTCTTCGTGCCGGTCTTCTGAAGGGCAGCTTCATCCCGGACCGTGCCCAGCGCGATCTTCGCGACCTGACGAGATATCGTCGCAGGAAGGTTGAGGACGTGACGGCGGAAAAGAACAGGATGCTGAAAGTGCTGGAGGATGCGAACCTGAAGCTCTCGAGCGTTTTCAGTAACGTGAACGGCGTTACGTGCACGAAGATAATAGATGAGATACTGGCCGGCCGTACAGACCCCGACCATCTCACCTCTCTGTGCACGCACAATCGTCTTCAGAGCACCAAGGAAGAAATCCATGATGCCGTCGAGGGCTGTTTCACTGAGCATCACAAGTTCATGCTCCAGTCAATCCGTCGCAGCATATCGAGCCTTGAGAAAGAGATATCCCTCCTTGAGGCAGAGATAGACCGCCGCTGCGTGTCCGTCCAGGCCGATATAGAGCGTCTGTGTACGATACCCGGAATAGACAGGACCGGAGCCAAGGAACTGATAGCAGAAATCGGCGTTGACATGGAAGTGTTTCCGACTGCCGCCAACCTTGCGTCATGGTCAGGTGTGAGTCCCGGCAACAACGAGAGTGCCGGTAAAAAAAAAGCTCGCACGTCAACCACGGCAACAAGGCGACGAAGGCGATAATCACGGAATGCGCCTGGGCGGCGAGCCGCACCAAGGATACGTTCATAAGCGAGAGATACAGAAGACTGGCAGCACGTCGGGGCAAGAAGAGAGCCCTGGTAGCCACAGCGCGTGAGCTACTCACCATTGTGTACCATGTCTTGAAGAATCAGACCGTTTACAGCGAACTTGGCTGCGGATATGTTGATGAGAGGAGGAAGAAGGTCCGCATCAAATATCATCTTGATATATTGAAGAATCTCGGAGTGGACATCCCCGAGGCCTCTTTGGCAAGCGTCTGACAAAGACGCGGATGATCCTGAGGCCGGTTTTTTCTGGGACGCCAAGCCCGAATATGAAATTGGTCCAGACGACCGAGAGGCAATGACTGTCGCTTCGAGCACGCGAATGAAAGTTCCTATTTCACTTGGTCGTTTTTACATACAATGCCTGATGTGTGTCGCAAGTTCCATCCTGGTACCTGCTATTCTTTTGTCTGTCTATACAAAATGAATGTTTAACAGAACTGCTTCTAGAGGCGGTTCACATATAATTACTTTACGAATGAAAAAGTTATTTTTGATTGCTTTCGCGGTAACAATGATTGCCGTGTCAGCCAACGCTCAGACAAAGAAGGTATCAATCCTCGGTGACTCGTATTCAACTTTCAGCGGAGTCAATCCCGAAGGCTATGCCCCATTCTACCCCAACGACCGGAACGATGTAACGGAAGTCAGCCAGACTTGGTGGAGCCTGTATAATGAGAAAATGGGCTACACTCTCGAAGTAAACGACTCATGGGGCGGAACCACCATCTGCAACACGGGATATTTCAAGAGCAACACCGCCAATTCATCGTTCAACTCACGCCTCTGGAAACTCGGAAACCCGGACATCATCTTCCTGTTCGGAGGTACCAACGATGCCTGGGCGAACTCACCGCTCGGCGAGTACAAATACTCCGACATCTCCAAAGAGGACTGCAACTCACTCCGTCCGGCACTGGCTTATACGCTTGACGCCCTGGCTAGAATCTATCCGAAAGCCAAAGTTTATACCATTCTGAATTCAGAGCTTAAGGAAGAGGTCAACGAGTCATTCCGCGAGATATGCAAGCACTATGGAGTACAGCTTATTGAGCTGCACGACATTGAGAAACAGAACGGACACCCTTCAATCAAGGGAATGCAGGCCATCTGTGACCAGCTCGTCGAGGCCATAAAATAAGATTACCAAGTTTTTGAAGATTACTTATCGTAAAAATCGCGCAAGGGGGTAATTGATTTACCTCCTTGCGCGTTATATCAGTACATTCGCACAAGATACTGTGCTTATTACACAGCGCAGCCCAGTTGTCCTAAGACAGCGTGCAACTGGTACGCCGGCTGCCCGGTTTTGGAGTGATGTTGGAACGGCCGGCCCTATTATACAAGAGATGCACAATTGGTATTCTCTACACTTTCCGTACATGGAGTGTTTTTATTGCCGCCCTGTACCTGTTTCATCTCTTCCTCGGAGAGTTTCTTGAATTCTTTCTTCTCTTTTGCCATATCTTGAAATTTCTTTGTCAGTCTCAAAATTAGCAAGGAAAGTACTACCAGCAAATTTTATTTAAAATTGGAAATAGATTCCTTTGCTATTTTGCGCAAAAATATAGAAACTCTACTAAAAATCATAATTCTATCTTCATTGGCCAACCTTCGTCTAACACTATAGATCTAGGAACACATTGCCGACTTCACCCCGATAAACTGCAATTATGGACAAAAAAAGAAAATTTAGTAAGCGTAAAAAAATAAGTTGGTAAGAAATCCGAAAGATTTTGTGACCAGATTGATTGTCCATAGGCTTTATGTGTCAAAAAATTGGACAATATTAAGCAGAAAAACACTTTTTCCCTGAAATCATTCCACGTCATCCGTCATTGGGATATACTTTTGAGCGTGAATATGAAACGCTTCAATACTGTTCTGCTGGTTCTGGCACTGATGCCGGCAGCCGCAAAGTCCCAGGTCATTCGCCTGAGTATGTCCGATGTCATACGCATGGCGCAGGAGTCATCGCCCCAGGCCGTGCAGGCGCGCGGCAACTTTGAATCGGCACAGCTCAGCTACAAGAGTTACCGTGCCGAATACCTGCCTTCACTGTCGCTGTCGGCAAGTCCGTCTCTGAACCGCAGTACCAGTGCGGTGACTTTGCCTGACGGAACTGAAAAGTATGTGCGTTCAAACAGTGTGCACAACAATCTTAGTCTGGACCTTTCACAGAACATCTGGTTCACCGGAGGTACCATATCACTGTCAAGTTCGGTGAGCCGTCTGGACCAGTTCGGTGACAGTCGCACACACAACTACTACTCACAGCCGCTGCAGCTGAGCATATCGCAGAGTCTGAACGGCTACAACTCTTTCAAGTGGGAACGCAGGATAGAGCCTCTATCTTACCGCATGGCTCGCAAGCAGTATGCCGAGACAATTGAACTGGTGGCAAGCCAGGCAGTATCGTACTTCTTCGCCCTGGTATCAGCACAGACCGATATGGAGATTGCCACGCTGAATTATGCCGCTGCCGACACGCTTTACACATTCGGCAAAGGCCGGTATGACATAGGCACCATCACCGAGAACGAACTGCTGCAGCTGGAGTTGCGCCTGCTTGGCGAGGAGACGGGAATCATATCGGCCCAGACAGGTCTTGACGATGCCACCGATGCGTTGCGCAACTTTTTGAACCTGCCGTCAGATGTAGAGATACAGGTAGTGACCGATGACAGCATTCCCCACTTTACCGTTCCGGCTGATGAGGCGCTGGCGTTGGCCGAAAAGAACAGTCCGGACATTGACGCCATGGAACTGAACCGAGTAAACAGCGAAAGCAACCTGGCGTACTCCAAGTCACAGACTGGATTCCGGGCATCTGTATATATGAGGCTGGGACTTGCGCAGACGGCCGATGAACTGCCTGAAAGCATGAGAAATTTGAATGATGAGCAGGCGGTCAGCGTATCACTGAACATTCCCATCCTTGACTGGGGACGGGGACGCGGACGGGTGAAGATTGCTGAGAACAATCTGGAACTGACAAAACTGCGTAATGAGCAGAGCCGCGTGTCGTTTGAGAAGACCGTTATGCGTGCGGTGAGTCAGTTCAACAGCCAGGAACGGCAGGTGGACATTGCACGCCGCACTATGCAGACGGCACAACACCGTTACGATGTTGCGCACCATATGTATATGACGGGCAACTCTACCATGCTGGAGTTGAACGAAGCTATCACAGCAAAGGACAGCGCTTATCGCGGTTACATATCGGCCCTGAGCCGGTACTGGCAACTTTACTACACCATACGCAGTATGACGGGCTACGATTTTGAAAGGGATTCAACAATTGAACATCAAATAGAAAATGGATTATAAGCTTCCACCAAAGAAGTGGTACGTCAAGTACCGCATACACATTGTAGCAGGCCTGCTCGGCATAGGTCTCATAATACTTCTCATCAAGGTCTCGACAGGACCCAAAGTGCTGCGTGTGAACAGCGAAAGCGTGCAGTTTGCAACGGTCACCAGCAGTGAGTTCTCGGAATACGTGAATGCCGACGGTACGCTCCAGCCCATACAGTCAATAAAGGTCTATACGCGCGAGAGCGGCTACGTGGAGCAGGTCCTGCGCCAGGATGGTGCTATGGTAAGCAAGGGTGACACCATTCTGGTAATGAGCGATCCCGAATTGGAACGCACCATTGAAAGCGAGCGCGAATCATGGCGGCGCCAGAACCGCTCTTACCGGACCAGTATGATTGAAATGGAGCAGCGAAGCCTGACTCTAAGCCAGAGCATGCTCCAGACGCAGTATGAGCTGGGGCGCTTGGAAAAGCAGCATAACCTGGCCATTGAGGAGTACCATATGGGCATACGCAGCAAGGCGCAGATGGAGGTGGCCGATGAGGAATACCGCTACAAGATGGAAACCGAGCGCCTGCAGCTTGAGAGCCGCCGTCAGGACTCGGTGCTGAACGTAATCCGCCGCGAGGAGCTGGAAGATGGCCTTCGTGAAGCACGCCAGAAACTGGAGCGCGCCGAAGCACGTTTGAACGACCTCGTAGTGACAGCCCCTGCCGACGGCCAGCTGAGCGGATTGGCCGTGGAACCAAGCCAACGCATATCTGCCGGTACAGCCATTGCCGATGTCAAGCGTCTGGACAGTTTCCGCATGCGCCTTGGCATAAACGAGTTCTACATTGACAAGATAAGTGCCGGACAGCCTGCTACCATCACCTACGAGAAGAAGACTTACCCCATGACCATTGCAAGCACCGTGCCCGAAATCAAGGGAGGCCAGTTCGATGTGTTCCTTGTGTTCACCGACTCCATGCCCGACAACGCCCGCATAGGCAAGAGCTACCAGGCACGCATCGAGCTGGGCGGTCAGGAGCAGTCTGTGGTAGTCCTCAAAGGCAACTTTTACAACTACACCCACGGCCAATGGGTATTCAAGGTCAATGCCGCACACACCCATGCGGTGCGCGTCCCCGTAAGCATAGGCCGCCAGAACCCGCGCCACTACGAAATCACGGACGGCCTTCAGCCCGGTGAAGAAATCATAATAACAGGCTACGAACGCATCTCCGATGCCGACGAGTTGGTGTTGAATTAGGCGAACTGGAGGGTGAAGGTGGTGAAAGGGTAATGCGAGGAGCAGGTCAGGGTGCCGCCATGGAGTTGCATGATCTGGAGCGAGAGGGCCAGGCCGATGCCACTGCCGCAGCCCTTCTTTGTGGAATAGAACGGCAGGAAAATCTGCTCTATCTGGCTTTCGGGAATCTCGGGGCCGTTGTTGGTGACGGTGATGCAGGCTTTGCCGCCCGGTGCCGATGCAAGTACCCTGACATAGCCGTCCTGCACGCCATCGGTTGCCTGGACTGCATTGCGGATAATGTTCAGCAGAGCCAGAGACAGCAGGCTGGAATCGGCGTGAAGGACAACATCGCCGGCCGTTTCAAACCTGATGCGGTCGTAGCCGGGTTCGTTGGATAGCAATGTCTGTAGCTGCTGTAAAATGCCAAACACCGGAACATCGGTCATAGTGGGCTGTGACAGCACTGTCAGTTTGCGGTACGACTCAAGGAAACTACACACGTTATGTGCCTGAGAATTTATTATGCCTATTGCCTCCAGACGATCCTCCTCACTCTGAAGATTGGGGTTCTGAATCATGAAGTCGGTCAGCGAGACGATGGGAGTCACGGTGTTGCGCAGCTCGTGGGTCATAATGCGCAGTATGCGCTCGTAGTAGTTCTTGCGGGTCTCAAGTTCATTCTGGTCACGGCGGTACGATGCAAGGATACGGTTCATATCGTGCGATGCCTTGCTGAGCAGTGGGTCATCAGTCTCAGGGATATGGAGCATGGTGTCATTGTTCGCTATGGCACGTGACATAATTACGGTCTGGTTTATAGGGTAACGGACAAGCAGAACAAGCCGGACTATGACGGCAGCCAGCAGTATGGCATCAAGAACGGCAAGTGCCGCATGCACTTTGAGCAGCGGCACGAAAGCGGCTGACAGCATGACGGTAAAGAACACCGAAACCGCTATGCGTCTGGTGTAGTGACGGCTAACTGATGCCATATTTCTTCATCTTGTTGTACAGTGTCTGGCGGCTGATTCCAAGCATGTCGGCGGCATCAGTCAGGTTGCGCCCTGCGGCCTTAATCGCATTCTGTATGGACTGGCGCTCCATATCTTCAAGCGTGAGATGCGGCTTGGCTTCACCGGACTCCCCGGAGTTCACGTCGGATTCAGCCTGTATGCCCGCAGACTCCTTTGCCGCACGTATCCGCTGCCGACGTTTATGTATCGCCTCGTTGAGCTTGCGTATAAGGTCGTTGTTGTCCCATGGTTTCTCAATGAAATCGACTGCTCCGTTCTTGAGCGACTGCACCGCCAGACTTACATCACCGAATGCCGTAATCATAACCACGGCAGGCGGGTTCTCCAAACCGCTGCGGTTCATTATGCGGTCCAACCAAAACAGACCGTCCTGACCATCCAGATGTCCCTGACTGAAATTCATATCCAGCAGCACGGCATCAATGTCGCCATAACCAATCTGAGTCGGAATGAACTGCGGACTCCCCACGACCACGACACTGCTGAACTGGGTTTTGAGAACCAGATTCAGAGTGCTGCGAACCGCCGCATTGTCATCAATTACCAGTATCTTAGCGTCTGTCATACAGGACAAAGGTAGGAATTATAATTTATTCCTTGAGAATATCAGTCGGATTGGTATGCATGATTCTTCTGATTTTCCATACCGTTGACAATGTCATTACAAGAGCGGTGATAAGCAACACCAGAGGGATGCGCCAGGAAAGCAGCTGTTCATTATCCGATACATACAGGAATCTGGAACAGGGGTATCCTATCAGGAATGAGACCAACAGGACCCACAGGTATGGACGAATGAACATCCTGGCTATGTCCGATGCTTTGGCGCCATGGATTTTCCTCAGGGAAACGTCTTTCCGGCGCGCTCCAGTTTCGGTCGAGATGATTGACATGATGCTCAGCAGGACCATCAGCATTCCGGCTATTGCGGCTGTTGTGTACAGCATGATTGTTATTCTGGTGCTGTGGCTGGATCCGAGCCATTTGCCTCCCATAGTGCCGATTTTGTCCCTGCACGGACTGCCTGTCACCTCCTCACAGATATCTTCAATCCTGGATATGACACTGTTGACATTCGCACCTTCACGCACTTTGACATAAAGGAACAGTCCCGGATTCTGCGAATTGAACAGTCCCAGGAAATATCCGTCATCATAATCATTCAGGTCACCCATCGGCCTTTCGAATACTCCGGCAATGGCGTATATGCATTTAATGGGGTTTTCGTAATGGTAATCATCCGGAACAGTCATGTCCAGTACCCGCGGGTATTTGCCGTCCATGGCCTTCCACAGTTTCTTGGACACATAAACCCCTTCAATCGACCTGTCATATTCCATACGTTCCACGGGAATGTTGAAGAAACTGAAATATGAGGTATCGCTGTAAATGAAAATCGGATAGTATGCGTATCCGCCTTCATTGTCTCTGAACTGCCAGACCCTTGCCTGATGATATTCTTCTTCCGCAGTGGGAATTATCGGAACGGTTGTCATCAGCACATCTTCAACATCGGATATGGATCTGATTTTGGATTGGATTATATCCCTTGACTGCTCAAACGATCCGTTGCGCATATCCAAAGTCAGAATCTGTTTCAGTTGGCCGCGGGAAAGCGGGCAGTATGGTCTTGGTACGCTCGATACCATTGAAAGCGAACTGCTCAAGGCCATGACTGAAAGAGACATTTCTACAGTCAGCAAAGCATATTTGAGCAGATTCAGTTCTTTGTGCGACAGTGTGTTCTTCCTGTTCGGGGCGGAGATGTCCATGTGGCGGACTGCAATGAACACGGCAACCATGCATAATATGAACACAAAGACCGATACAGACAGCTCCAGCAAAAGAATGTACGGCAGATGGTAGTAGACAATCCTTGTATTCAGAGTGTTCAGGAACGGAATAAGGAAGAAGGCCGATATGAGTGCAATAACAGTTGCCGGAATGAGCGTGACAAGTATCTGACAGCTCAGCAATCCGAATAGTCCACTGCGTTTCGAGCCCAGGCATATTCTCAAATGGTTGTTGTGCCAGTTCCTGATGAATGTGTTTATGAGATTGCTCATGAAGCAGATCATTCCAATAATCAGGACCAGAACTGACAGAATGCGTTTCCATATTTCCTCCCTGCTGACAGGATTTTTCTGCACAGGCCGCACCTGCGGGACTATCAGCCTGTTACCTTCCCACGTATGCTTGGCAAACTGCTTGTCTTTCAGCATTCTGTTGGCCTCATCAATATCCACGCCATCATTCAGAACAGCGAACACTCGCCAAAGGCTCTCTACGTTATAGAATATATCGGCCTTTATGCGGCGGCTCCACTTGTCATCCTTTATGACATTGACAATGTGCAGCTGTTCCTGATGCATTGTAGTTCCTTCAGGACTGGTGTATTCCAGAATGTACTCTGTAGGATCACCTTTTATGGACAACTGTTCAAGCAACGACTCCTTGACAACCACTTCTCTCCCATTTTGGGGCAGTCTGCTCCCGTAAAGAAGAGTCAGTCCTTTAGGCTTGAAATAATCGGGCATTATGTTGTCGAACTGGCAAGTGACTGAATATGAGGAACCGTCAGGACCGGTCAGCACCAAATTGGAATAAGTGTTTTCAGCGTAGTTCTCACCATATATCGGATCGAATACAGTTGAGAATACATACGCAATGGCCGGTGACTCGAACTGTTGCGGCATCTTGGGACCATAGCAGGGAACAGTGTCAGGCGTTCCGTCTTCAAAACGCTGTTCTAAAAAAGTCTCGACAATACGGCCCTGCTCAGACAGACGCCTGTCAAAGAATATTTCATTGTCAACTTCATATTCCAGAACTGCAAAAATGACTATGCCTAACGCCATGCAGACAATGGAAATGACATTGAAGGCAGAATTGCTCTTCAAGTTGCGTATTGCGGTTTTAAGATAATGCTTGAACATGACTGCCCTTTTTGTTTTCACACAAAAATACCATGACGCAGTCTTATGCGGCAAGCAAAAAAGCGGGAATCGTCAGATTCCAGTGAAAAGTGTCCAATTATTTGACACTATATGTTATCTTCGCCATCGGTAAGCCATGAAGTCACAGCACTTGCTGGTATGCCATGAATACTATTTTATAAACACTTTAAATCTAATTGATTATGAAAGAAGAAAGGAACAGGGTTTCTGCATCGGTTGATGCAGTGATTAATCCCAGTGATGAGGACATCAGGTTCATCGACCTCCGGGTGGATTACGCATTATCTTAAGTGGAGGATAACGCGGCTTATCACAAGTATATTGTTATCACAAGTTGACGATTATTAATTGGCATAAATAATTGATAATATGTTCAACTTTTGATAAGTATGTTTTGATAACATTACCTTGCTGGTTCATACTAACTCTAATAATAACAAAGTTATGAACCAACAAATCAAAGTGGAGGACCTGCGCGTCTTCATTAAAACCCGCTTTGCTGATGCGGGTTATTCACAAGATCGTATACGCAAATTCTGCAAGACCGCAGAACGGCTGTATGAGTACATGGCTATCCAGAAAATGGAGAATTATACTCCTGAAGTCGGACTGCGTTTCGTCCAGACAGAGCGGCTGTCGGGAGAAGTAGGAATTGATACTCTCCGGACAGACAGACGTGCTATAGATGTGATAAATCTGGTGCTTGCAGGAAGTCCTATCTCAATCAGACGTAAGACTGTCGTAAGGCAATATCCGGGAGATATAGGGGAAGTATCTGTGGAGTTCCTCAAATACCTTGAGACAGAAGTCCGTTCCGCACAAAGTTCCCTTGTCAGGTATGCATGTGTCCTGAGCCCGTTCTCCGTATACTGTCAAATGAGGGGAATAACACTTCAGACTATTGATTATAAGGCCATCGTGGGGTATATGTCCTCGCGGCAGAACTCTGACAGTAAAACGTTTTCAGTGCTCAGAATCTTCTTCAGGCATCTGCATGAGACCGGTCTTCTGGAGAAGGATTACTCTCTTGAGATCACGAGTGCCTACCCCAAACGCCGCGAAAAGATACCGTCATTCTACAGCAGAGACGAGATACTCAGGATAGAGAACGGCATAGAGCGTACCAGCCCGTCGGGCAAGAGGGACTATGCCATTATAAAGCTCGCATCCAGACTGGGTCTTCGGGCATCTGACATTGCGAGGCTGGAGTTCTCAAATATGGACTGGGAGAGAAACGTCATCGCACTTCGGCAGAGGAAGACAGTAAAGCTCATCGAACTGCCACTTCTTGCAGATGTCGGTAATGCCGTCATCGACTATGTCAGGAATGGAAGGCCGAGGAGTCAGAGCAGAACCATCCTCCTTACGTATGTAAGTCCACACAGGCCTATGACGACCACCGCAATCTCAAACATAGTGTCAAAAAGAATTACGGATGCCGGCATTGACATCAATGGCCGCAGACACGGTGCCCACTGTCTGCGGCACAGCCTCGCGTACAACATGCTCGCAACGGGCTCCACGCTCGGGATGATATCGGACGCGCTAGGCCATACGAGCGTTGAGTCCACCATGTCCTATATGGGAATAGATGTCGGAAGACTGATGGAGTGCTCTCTTGCCGTTCCGCCTGTTGAGGCGGCATTCTACAATCAGAAAGGAGGACTGCTGTATGAGTGAACATATGTACGTGTATAGCAGCCCGCTCAAGGAGTACTTCAATGCGTTTCTGGACTACAAGACATCAATACAGCAGGACACGTTCAGATATGCGCACCTTTTCAGGCAGGTTGACAGGTTCCTTGTAGGCCGGAATTATGAAAAGAAATACATCAGCAAGGATATCTATACGGAATGGGTTAACGAAAGAATGACGCAGGTGAGTCCGGTGACGGTATGTTATGACAGTTCCATGATGCGGCGCTTCCTGTCCTTCACCACCATGATGGGCAACGAATGCTACATCCCCATGCCCAGGAAACAGCCGGAGAGGACCTATATACCCCATGTGTTCTCGCACGCCGAAATGGACGCGCTGTTCAAGGCGACCGACACTCTGCGTCTCAAGAACAGGAACACGCATAACTGCCTGCATCTGATGCCGGCCCTGCTCAGGCTGCTGTACAGCACCGGCATGCGTCTCGGAGAGGCGTTGGAGATAAGGAACAGGGATGTCTGCATGAGGACCCATACCATCCTGTTGCGCCAGACGAAGAGCGGGCACGAAAGGATAGCCCCCATAAATGAGACCCTTGAAGCCGTGCTGCGGGAGTATCTTCATAACAGGAGCCGGATAGCGGAAGATTGTATTGAACGCCCGGACGGATACTTCTTCTGCGGGGCCAAGGGGCAGAAGTGCGGCCAATATAATGTCCGGAGCTGGTTTCATCAGGCAATGGCAGAGGCGGGAATCCCGTATTACGGAAAATCCAAGGGGCCGAATGTCCACTGTCTGCGGCATACGGCATGCGTTCATGCGCTGATGAAGATGGTGAATGCAGGGAAGGATCCGTATTGCTGCCTTCCCGTGCTTGTCTCGTTTATGGGTCATAGGGATGTGAAGGATACGGAGTACTATCTGCATCTCAGTGAGGAGCTCTATCCGGAAATACTGCACCTCGAGCACGGCATATCATCCGGAGTCAACTCCATAATACATACAGCAATAAAGCGATACGGACATGAAAACGGATAGGGAATCGTTAGCCTACAAGGAGTTCGGATCATCTCTGGAGTCTTTTTTCATGGAATATATCATACGGGAGCGTGGATGCTCGGACAAGACGGTACGCGCCTATCGCGATGCGTTTGTCCTGCTGGTGGATTACTTCGGCTCTGTAAAAAGCATAACACCGGAAAAAATCACCTTGGATATGTTCCGCAGGGACACCGTCACATCCTTCCTCAACTGGCTGGAGGATGTCCGTCACTGCTCTATCGGTACGAGGAACAGCCGTATGGCCGCCATGAAATCCTTCTGCCGTTACCTGATGTACGAGGATCCCGCCCACTTGAATCAATGGAGCATGATACTGGGTATGCGGCCCAAGAGGTCTGAAGTAATCTGTAGGGTGGACAGCATGTCACTGGATGCGATCAGGGCAATACTACAGTCAATAGACACCGGCACGCGTTCGGGATTAAGGGATATGGCATTATTGTCCCTGCTGTACAACAGTGCCGCCAGAGTCAGCGAACTGACAGGTCTTATGCCAAAATCGTTGAGGATGCAGAAGCCTTACGGTGTGGAACTGTTCGGCAAAGGCTCGAAGAGAAGGGTCGTCCCCCTGGACGAGCCCATAATCAATCTGCTGAGAATATATATGGAAGCCTTTGGCTTGGACAGGCCGGGCATGGACTCTCATCCACTCTTCTTTAATCGGCATCATGGACAGCTTACCGATGCAGGTGTCACGTATGTCTTGAAAAAACATGCCAGAAACGCAACAGCAGGCGGTGCAGGAGGGATACCGGATAACGTACATCCACATATGCTCAGGCACTCCCGTGCCTGTCATCTGCTACAAGCGGGGACGAATCTTGAATATATCAGACTCATCCTTGGGCATGCATCCATACAGACAACCGAGATTTATGCCAAGGTGGATACGTCGTTAACTGGAAAAGCCGTGGAAAATGCGTATTCGGATCTCGGAATACCCCAACAGGAGGAAAGGCAATGGGAAAAGAATCCGAAACTACTGGAGATGCTGAAAGGCCTCGCTTAAAAGTATTGTTATCACAAGTGTAAAACTGCAAGTAGTATTTACAATCAATGTTTTATACAAACTGCACAAGCATACTTGTGATAACAATATACTTGTGATAATACGCATTCAAGCGAGTCTTTGGCACGCCCGGCAACGAGGAACTGCTGAAGATGCTAATTGACAGCATTCTGCCCGATTTGCATGTCAAGACGCTGACGTTGGGCAATCAGGAGAACATGGGCGACAGTCCGGATGAGAAGAGGACCGTATTTGACATCAGGGCCAAGACCGAAGCAGGAGAGACAGTAGTCATTGAGATGCAACTGGCTAACAAGAAGAATTTCAATGATCGTCTGGTGTATTATTCGACCTATCCCATACGGGAATAGGTGCGGTGTGGTGACAGGAAATACCATCTGTCACCGCTGTACATCATCGCTATCATGGACTTCAGTATGGACGGTGGCAGAACTACCGACAGCGTCATCAACAGTTTCCGCATCCGTAACGACAGCGACATCAGCAAGACCCTGACGGACAATGTGCATTATGTAACTGTGGAACTGCCAAAGTTCAGGAAGGTTGTATCTGACCTGAACACTCTGGCCGACAGGATGATTTGGCTACTACGGAACATGGGGTCGCTGAAGTCGGTCCCTGAAGAATTTCACGATAAAGGTTTGGAAAAACTGTTCGATATCTCTAACTTTACCGCCATGACATACGAAGAACAG
This sequence comes from Bacteroidaceae bacterium, assembly GCA_045597365.1. Classification (GTDB taxonomy): domain Bacteria; phylum Bacteroidota; class Bacteroidia; order Bacteroidales; family Bacteroidaceae; genus Colenecus. The sequence continues at coordinate 40,221 of JAZLKB010000049.1, forward strand.
ATGGATTACCTGGCCAAGTTCCATGCCGAGCTTGACCGAGCAGCAGAAATGGAAACCGCTATCGACAAGGGTCTGAAACAGGGATTGGAGCAGGGTCGCGAAGAAGCGATTATTGAAACCGCAAAGAAATTCAAACAGGCCAGCACTGATATTGAACTGATCAGTCAGTGTATCGGTCTTTCTATTGATGAGATAAAGGCACTATAAAAATTACGCTTTGTCACAACAGTATCCGGTTGGAATCGATTCAAATTCCGACCGGATTTTTTATGCGCTATTCGTTCTTAATGACTTCGTAAGGGTTCTCGCGGGCGGTAGTCAGCACGCGGTGGGCAACGGTCAGGCAGATTACCAGCGACAAGCCGGCAAACACTGCGGCAAAGAGCCACCAGCTGACCGGAGCCTGACGCTGGAACTGCTGCAGCCACTGATGGACAATGGTGTAGCTCACAGCGAATGCCAGGGCCGATGCAGCGACCAGAATCAGGCCGTATTCGCGGACGAAGATGCCCAGAATATCGCGCAACCCCGCCCCGTGAATCTTGCGCACGGCAATCTCGCGGCGACGTTCCTGGCAGGTCAGGGTGACAATGGAATACACGCCGAACACGGCAATCAGAACGCAGAGAACAGCTAATAGTATCAGTATGTTCATAAGATGATGTTCGCTCGAAGTCAGTTTGGCGAATGCATCCTCGTTGAATATCACGGTCCATTTCCCATCAGATATCTCAGGTATCTGCATAAGTTGTCGCTCCAGTTCACTGCGCATTCCATGGACATACTGAACAGTGACGGTGAATTTCCCGAATAACATATCCTCGCCGGTATTCTCAAATACGTATGACTTAGGCTCATTCATCGGTCCTCGGGCATAGATGTCTGCAACAACGGCCTCAATTGTCACCGGCAGGAAAACAGTCCCATTATCTTCGTATTTTGGAACATAAACGGTCTGACCGGCATACGGTTTTTCCAGTCCGAGTGCCTGACAAGCCTTCTCTGTCATAACAATCTGACCCGGTTTGATTCCGCCCTCGGGCAGTTTACCTTCAAGCTCAGTCAGTCCAATAACGGGCGAATCGATTCTGGTCATTCCCAGTATTTTGATTACAGTTGCAAAATGGCCATAGTCAAAATAAGGTACAGAACTCAGATTGACGGGGGCGGTCAGATATTCGTTTTTTTCCGGTCTTTCAATGAATGCACCTGCATCAAGCAGTACATCCTCCACTCCCGCGAATGAACGGATTGTCTGCATTATTTCACCCGATACCACATTCTTTATGTCTGTGACATATGATGCGGTTTCATCATTATTCAAGTGCAATTTTAAACCTGCAGACACATTGGTCTCAATCCGGACTGTGTCCTTGATGCGGAAACCCCAGTCCTGACGGTTCATGAAAACCATCTGCCGCAGCATGGCTAGGGCACAGAATGCCAGCATGACACTCACGGCTATCTGCACGAACAGGCTCAGCTTGCGCATAAAGTGTCCGCGCCCGGACTCCATCTGAGTCCGAATCTGTGTGCGGCGGCTCATGACTATGGCACCTACCGCTATGGCCAGCGAAGCCACCAGCAGAGCTCCCAGCCACGCCGCACCCATAACCATGAAATGCGCCCCGTCAAGTTCGATGCCAGCGTACTGCGTGAACGGACGGAACAGCAATGCCAATGCTATGGCACCGACCATTGACGCCATGAGCAGATACACCGCAGCCTCGACTGTCAGCAGTGCCATCAGTCCGCTCTTTGTGCTGCCGCTGACTGTCCTCAGTGCCAGTTCGCGACGGCGTGCACCCAATCCGGTCAGAAAGAGCAGCAGCCAGTTGGTGACGGCACACAGCACCAGCAGGATGCTTGCCATGCGTAAGGTCTTCAGATTGCGTATGTTCAGCTTCGACAGGTCATAATCCAGAATGTTGTGCCCCTGACTGATGTCAAAGAAATGGATGTTCGGCAAATACTGTTCCGCCCTATCAAAATTCGTTTTTTGTATCAAATACCGCGAATCGGTCCCCGGACTTACTTTTAAGAACATGGAGAAAAATGCGGATGTATTCTGGTCAATAACACGCTTGAAAGGGAAATAGGACAGCTTGTCAAAAGCAAGGCACGAGTGTTCCCATCTTCTGAATACCAGGCCGATTGTCTGTCCGTCAATCTCCTTGCCTATGGGATTTTCATCGGCAAACAGACTGCGGGCGTATTCATCGGAAATGCCTATTTTATAGTCATACAGAGAGCTAAGATTCCCGGCAACCACATCTATGCTGAATATGTCGAAAAAGTATTCATCGACATGCAGTTCGCTCGGATTGCCGTCTGACTCCCTCTTATAGTCATAAATAGTAACCTCTTCCAGTTCAGGCCATTCTTCGGGATGTTCCAGAAACTGGTAATATACATTGCTGCTTATTTTTCCTTCATTGGAAAAATCGCGTTTTGCCACCAGTCCCCTGAATCCGCTGCCACTTTCTTTGTAGTACGTGGACCAGATTCTGTCATAGTCCTTGTGGAATGTGTCGTAGCTGTCCTCGTAATTCACCCACAGGGATGACAGACTGAGCGCAATGAAGCCCGCCGCCAACCCTATGATGCTGACGGTGTTCTGCAGCGCATACTTGCGGATATTCCTGAGAGCGATTTTAAGATAATGTCTGAACATAGTTACTCGTTTTAAATGGGATATCTATTCCGACTTGACGATGGTGTATGGTTCGATGCGGGCAATGCGGCGTATCTGGGCGGCTACGGTCAAGGCCACGAAGGCGGCCACTATCAGGAAGACGCACAAGTAAAACAGCGGGCCGTAGTTGAACATCTGTCTCCATATTGCCATTGCCGATGATGTTTCCAACAGGTGAAAGATGATGTAGGTCAGCGGGAACGCAATGGCGGCCGATATGAGCACCAGCCACAGGTAGAAGCGGCCCAGCAGGGCGGCAATCTGGCGGGTCTTTGCACCGTTTATCTTCCTGATGGCCATTTCCTTGCGGCGCACGGTCGTTTCCATGGTGACTACTGAATAGATGCCCAGGAGCGATATGATAGCAGCGATGCCGGCAAAGAGCCAGAAGAAACGCATCAGGGCACGCTCCACTCTGTTTGTTTGTTGCAGATTATCGTAGAGTGTGGGAATCTCCGGGGTAACCTGTTCGGGATAATACTCATGGTAGATGTTATCAATGACAGCCTTGCGGACTTCATCGACAGTGCCG
>JAZLKB010000050.1:0-29887 GCA_045597365.1 Bacteroidaceae bacterium
AAATTTTATGAAAGATTTTCGAGATGAAAATCCGGTTATTTGAAGGAGCAATGGGGATTCCATTGTGACTGAAAAGAAACGAATTTTCAGCCGGAAAGATTTTATAAAAGGTTAATTGGAACATTTCAAAACAGGTTCTAAGTTTCGCATGTTCCAAATTGCAGCCACCAAGGAGCGCTTCAGTCAGCATTACCTGTTACGACAAGGATGGCAAAGAAGTCTGTAAAAAGAAATGTCAGATAGCGTCCAATATAAGAGGTCTCAGTACTGACATTCCGGTTATGCCTATGGTTTTTGTCAGCGCCTCAAGCTCAGTCTTCTTGTCAAGGTGCTTTTGATACACTTTGTCAAACTCCTCGCTCTTGAAACCGGTCTCGTACAGCAGCATCAGGCTCTGTTTCTCGATTTTCACGTCAAGATAGGTCTCAATGTAGCACAGCATATCGAAGAACACCTCAGGCTGGAACTGATTTTTTACACTCAGCAGGTATTCTCCCGATTTTGTCGATGCGAAGTCTCCGCGCCTGATAGCTGACAATGTTTGGATATCGTAGCTTACGCTGTGGTCTATCCAGTTGTATATCTTGGAATTGCCTATCTTGAAGAACAGACGTATCAAAAAAAGGAACAGAATGATCAATGCTGCCATTATGTATATGGCCGGTACTCTCATCACCTCGTGCAAATAATTGTGGATAAAATGAATCAGTATCGACGGCACGAAAGAGACAATAGTCATCAGCCACAATTGCCTTTCGTTCTTTAGCAGCATCAGCATACACGCTATCAACGATGTGCAGCCAATGTGCAATATTGCAGTACTCATGCCGCGGACAATCGCTGTGGCAAGATGCATGTCAGGATTTGCCAATAGGTAAATGACATTCTCAAGGAGTGCGAAGCCACCGCCGATTGCGGCTCCATAAATGATGGCCTCGGCCATGAAACGGATACGTCTGGACAGTATCAGATAGATAATGAACGCTGCTTTCAGAATCTCTTCGAAAAGAGGGACCAGCGAGAAATCATTACCTGCCGAAAGAGTGCTGACTTTGGTAATCAGCAGCATGATAAGGCAGCTGCAGACACCTGCTATGGCACAATTGATAACCTTTGACCATCGGGCTAACGCAAAACCGTCCATAAGCATAAGCACCAGAAGGTAGAGGGCTATAGGCAGGAGAGAAGCTATAAAGGTTGTCATAGAATTTTGGCTTTGTTACAGTTTATAATTTATTGGATGGTAAGTATCATACCAAGCTTTTGGTGTAGTCTGTTTCAATTCTGTGAAGTGCCGGTAAAACGACTGGGTATGTACATAGCCTGACTTTACCGCTATTTCCTTTATGCTGACATCGTCAGAGCATTCGCGCATTAGTCTGGCAGCATGTTCCACACGGAGTGTATTGATGAACTCGGAGAAATTCTGATTATACACAGAGTGGATTGCGTTTGACAGATATGTGCGGTTCGTATTGAGTGATGTTGCCAGTGTGACCAGCGACAGCATTGGGTCAAGATACAATTTCTCATCGATGACCCTTTTCAGCAGCACGGCATCATCGGATGTCCCGTTCGCAGGGGTATGCTCCATTTCATCGGTGTTTTCTGCCGGCTTTTGTTTCTCTGTACTGATGATAATGGAAGGCAAAGGTAACGGCTTTATTTCCTGTATGGTCTCATCAGTAAGCCTTCCTGAATCGTGATACCTGTAAGTGTAACGTCCTATCAGGTACTGAAGTGTGGAAAGCAGTACGGAAAGTATGCAGATTACCATTATATTTGCCGACAGGATATCGGTGAGCAATACCATTACGAATACTACTGCTGCGGCTGCCAGAATCAATGCGAGTATCTGTCCCAGATTCTCGGCGTGAATGTCGTAGTCAACATAATACTCGCCTTGCATCTTTCTATACCGACGCAGGCCTATTATATTGAATATCATAATGATGAAGAACTGTACAATCAAAAAGACATAGAAAACGGCAGTATGGTTGTACGGCAGGAACAATATGGACGGAAGCAGCATAAGCCAGTCGAAACGGCTCACTCCGTTATTGGATATTTTCTGTTTTACGGCAAAATAGAAAAACGGGAAAACCAATGCAGCCGTGTCTTCTTTGTAAAATAAAGTCAGTACGGCCAGGAACATTCCTATCGCAATGTAAAGTTGCACCTTTACTGTTTTGTGAAAGAAGAATATTCTGGCAACCCAATATAGGGTTACAAGAGCGGGCAATATGTAAATCAGCTCTTTTCCCATACAAAATTCGGAATTACAAAGGTAGATTTATTATTCTCAATTTCACAATTTCTTTCTCAATTTCACAAAAATACAGTGCAAAGTGTCACAATTTCACAAAAAGTTTTCTCAATTTCACAAAATGTTTGGAATGATGGAATCCCATAGTTTAAATTTGCAGAGTCAAAAGTGACGCGGACTGAATGTTTGATTTTTAAATTATAAACCTATGATGTTATTTATTAAAAAGGTTAATTTCATTGTCTATCTGGCAGTGGCATTAGTGTTGGGTTTCGGTTTCGGTTGTCTGGTAAGATCGACTGGCGTTCAGGATGATCTGCTTGCTGCAAGTGTAGCCAAGGCAAGTCTGTACAATAATCAGAAAGAGGATCCGGCAGTCTCGGTAGCCGAGGAGAAACTTAAAAACGATTCTGAGTTCCGTGAGTCAACGTTAGAGGTAATGGAACTTCTCAAGGAGCGCATGGCCGGTCTGAGCGACCTTACAGACAGAACCCTAAAGGCTTGCTCTGAAATTCCCGATTTCATCGAACTTAATACCACTTTCCAGTCACTGCAGGCCAAGGCTTACAATACCAATCTTGCTATTGAGAGCGTCACGGCAGGTATCGACAAGATTCTTGAGGGCAAGAGCGCTCCTGAGTACGAGGTTGCTTCGAACAATGTGTATATCGGCTATCAGAAAATCAACAAGCAGCTCGAGGCCGGCAAACGGTTCGTCGATGCAGCCGAGGAATATCTTAAGAACAATATGGAGAGCGAGAACGCTCCAGCAGTTGCCGAACTGATCACCGACTGGTCCGTCTATTGCGCTGAAGATGCCGTATTAAACGGAAAAGAGGATGAATTGGCATACTGGCGCAATCGATATGATAATGTTTATGATGGTGTTCTCGCGGCATATGACCAGCAGATGGGCCGTGTTGACCAGCAGATGGGCCGTGTTGACCAGCAGATGGGTCGTGTTGACCAGCAGATGGGTCGTGTTGACCAGCAGATGGGCCGTGTTGACCAGCAGATGGGCCGCGTTGACCAGCAGATGGGCCGTGTTGACCAGCAGATGGGCCGTGTTGACCAGCAGATGGGCCGTGTTGACCAGCAGATGGGCCGTGTTGACCAGCAGATGGGCCGCGTTGACCAGCAGATGGGCCGTGTTGACCAGCAGATGGGCCGTATTGACCAGCAGATGGGCCGTATTGACCAGCAGATGGGCCGTGTTGACCAGCAGATGAGTCGTCTCGATCAGCAGATGGGTCGAGTTGACCAGCAGATGGGCCGCGTCGATCAGCAGATGGGGCGTCTCGATCAGCAGATGGGCAGATTTTTTGAAGATTTCTAAATATTATTATATTGAACAATTGTAATTTACGGTCGAAAATTTCGGCTATGATTTGCGGGTTATGGGTCATTTTAATGACACATAACCCAGTTCTTAATGCGCAGACAATATATCAGTACAAACAACCTTATTCTACATTTTGCTTTTTTGATAAAAGTCAATCGCAGTATATTCCACTTATGATGCGAAGATATCAATCCAGCAAAGCCCTTCACAAGCAGATTTGGAATGATTTACCGCAACAGCCTCCCTTCATAATGGTAGCAGACTTGGAAGATGACGGAAATGCCGGTGCCGGCGTCCTGCCTCATACTACAATCAGCATAAGGATGTCTCCTTTAAATACATCCTATTTTATCAATCCTGCCAACGAGCGTTATCTTAATCTGTTCCGCCACGAATATACTCATGTTGTGATGTCAGATAAAGCAAATAATAAGGACAAGAGATGGCGCAATTTCACTGGCAATAAGGTTGTTACTGATTCCAAGTATCCTTTGAGCGCACTATGGAGCTATTTAGATACGCCACGTTGGTATGCTCCGCGGTGGTATCATGAGGGAATCGCCTGCTTTATGGAGACTTGGCTTAATGATGGAGTAGGTAGAGCTTTGGGAGGATATGATGAGACATACTTCCGGACTCAAATAAGTGAAGACAAGGAACTGTACTCAGTAGTAGGACTTGAGACCGAAGGCACATCTGCAGATTTTCAACAGGGAGCAACTTCTTATCTATATGGAACACGTTTTGTGAATTACCTTGCGCTGACATACGGTTATGAAAAATTGATAGAATTATACAACCGTACGGAAGACAGTAAGGCATTCTATGCCAAACAGTTTGAAAATGTATATGGCAACAGTTTGCGACAGGTATGGAGCGAATGGCAGGAATATGAAAAGAAGCATCAGCAGGAGAATTTGGTTGCTATAGCTGAATACCCGCTTACAGATACGGACAATCTGGTAGATTGTAATCTGGGAGCGACTTCACCAATGATTATTGATGAAGAAGTCGGCGTAGCATACATTGCTGTAAATCATCCTGGAGATTTTTCCCAGATTGATGCGATTAATCTGAACAAAGAGGCTAAAGGAAAAAGAATTAATCGCATAGCCTATATTGACGGAGCTATGGTGTACCAGACAGCGTATCTGGCATACGATAAGCGTAATCAGCGCCTTATATGGACTGATCGAAACGGAAAAATGCGTGGGCTCGTGGTATATGACTTGAAGAAGGGTAAAAAAGTAAAACATCTTAAGTATCAGCGGACAGATGATATTTCCTATGACAATGTCAATAATTGTCTGTATGGATTGATGAGTAGTAATGGAATATGCCATTTGGTAAGATATGATTCCGAAATTGAAAATCGTGAGATCTTATACAGTTTTCCTTTCGGAGTGAGTGTAAACGACCTGAATGTTTCGCATGACGGAACAAAGATTGTAGCAGCACTGCTGGGTACCCGCGGACAGCATTCCCTCATTATGTTCAATACTTCTGACTTTGAGAATGCTGCCGGACAATATGAGGTACTGTATTCTCTTGATGATTCCAATCTAAGTCAGTTCCGTTTCAGTGAGGACGATAGCAAACTGGTTGGTTTCAGCTATTATACCGGTGTACCTAACATCTGGGTTCTTGATCTGGCAAGCCGCGATTTCGACTTGCTTACAAATGTAGAGACCGGTATGTTCGCACCATATCTTAATAATGACAGTACTGTTTATGCTCTTGAATACAGTTCAGAAGGTATGACACCTGTCACCTTCGATTACAGGATTCTCAACGATGCCAACAGCGTGGAATTCCTCGGTCAGAAGGCGTTTATGAAGAATCCGGAACTGGCAGATTTAAGTACCATACAGGAAGAGCTTCCGGAAATATCGTTCGGACAGGTGTATGACTCGATTACGGTTTATAATCCTTTCAAGGAAATGAAGTTCCAGGGCGCATATCCCGATATCAGCGGATTTACCGACCGTCAGGCGTGGAACAATATGACACCGGTGCTCGGCTATCATCTTTCATTCTATGATCCGTTGTCGGTTTGCTCGGTAAATCTGTTTCTGGGAGCATCGCCTTGGAGCAATAATGACTGGAAGAACCGTTTCCATGCAATGGCCGAGCTCAAGTACTGGAACTGGACACTTAATGCCTCGTGGAACAAGACCAGCTTCTATGATCTGTTCGGTCCCAGGCGCTCGTCAAGAAAGGGCTACAGTGTATCGCTGGCATACGATGTGACCCATTCACTGCAAACTCCGTTTGTATGGGGGTGGGGTGGTAGCCTGGCTCATTATGGCGATTTGGATGCACTGCCAATGTATCAGGAGATTGAGATTGACAATGGCATTACGTCGTTCCAGACTCTGGATCTTTACATCAATGCCCAAAAAACCCGTAAATCTCTTGGCGGCATTGAGCCTGAGCAGGGTTTCAAGGCCGATGCATCGGCAAATGTCTATCTGGTTGACGGCAAGCTGTTCCCATCGGTCAGTGCAACGTTTGAGCAGGGAGTCCTGTTGCCTGTAGGCAAGCACAACTCTTTCTGGCTGAGAGGGACATTCGGGCAGAACTTCGGCGACAGCGGCTCGTCGTTCGGAAACGATTACTTCGGCGGCTTCCGCAATAACTATGTAGATAACGGCGCGATTAACCGGTATCGCACAACTCTGTCTATGCCGGGTGCCGACATTGATGCAATCTGTGCACACAGTTATGCCAAATTCAACGGTGAAATAAGCTTCTCACCAATCCGACTGAATAATTTCGGAGCGTTGCAGTGTTATCCGAATTATATCCAGATCAATCTGTTCGCAAACGATTTGATGGCCGATTACTGGGGTAGCGAGCGATGCAGCAAGACCAATTACATCAGTGTTGGCAGTCAGGTTAATATTCCTCTGGTGCTGTTCACACATATGCAGACTACTTTGTCGGCAGGCTATGCCCGCATCTGGGGCGGAGGCATTGAGAAAGGCGAGTTCATGCTGTCTCTCAAGCTGCTGTAACAGACCGAAAAAAGGAACTTGCCATCTTGAACTCCTACATATCAGCTATTTTATATATCCGGTAAACAGGAAGTCGTAACTGTCCATTGACTTCCAGTCCCGTATGCTCAAGACTTCTGTATGGCGGATTTGACACCCTTTTGTTCGGAGGGTCAAACGGAAAGTTTTTGAGAGCCTCACAGGGCCTTCTAAATAGCAATAATTGGCTGATTTACAATGGGCTGAAAATCGAATATGCGACACAATGAAAATTTTTGAAAAAAGTTATATCAGGGCGGCGAAAGCCCCACGCTTCCCTCAGTTTATAATCAGGTCAGGGATACCTGAGCAGTTACGTATTTTTCAATTGTACGTACGGTATTAACTGATAATCCGGAAACGGGATGTCGTTTCCTGTCAGTATGTTGGTCCGCGAAGTCTTATTTTACCCGTTTATTGTTGGAATGATGTTGATTTTAACGTACTTTTGCAGACTTATTGCAAGAACCGTCCAAAACGGGTTCAAAGGAAACAAATACAGTAATTATTAATATTTTAAGTTATGTGGTTAATTGATTCATCAATCGGACGTAAGGTTGTGATGAGCGTGACCGGTGCCGCGCTTGTCTTTTTCCTGACATTCCATATGGCGATGAACTGCGCGGCCCTGTTCTCGGCCGATGCTTACAATGCCGTATGTGAGTTTCTGGGAGCCAACTGGTATGCACTGGTAGGTACGGTCGGACTGGCAGTTCTGGTCCTGATTCATTTCATCTACGCTTTCTGGCTGACATTCCAGAACAGAAAGGCCCGTGGCGCACAGCGCTATGCTGTTACTGAGAAACCTTCTACAGTAGAGTGGGCATCGCAGAATATGCTTGTTCTCGGTATCATCGTAATTGTAGGTCTTGGTCTGCATCTGTTCAACTTCTGGTCAAAGATGCAGCTACAGGAAATTCTCGGTACAATGGCTGTTGTTGACGGACAGTCGGTATCACCAACTAACGGTGCCTTCCTTATTCAATACACATTCTCACAGTGGTACTATGTTGTATTGTACTGCATCTGGCTGCTTGCTCTCTGGTTCCATCTGACACACGGATTCTGGAGCGCTATCCAGACTTTAGGCTGGAGCGGCAGGATATGGCACAAGCGCTGGCAGGTTATCAGCAATATCTATGCTACTCTGCTGGTACTTGGTTTTGCAAGCGTAATGTTCCTTTATTTCGGCAAAAGCCTGATGGCTTGATAATCAATCAGTAAAATCATTCAGTATGGCAACGATAAATTCAAAGATTCCAGAAGGCCCGTTGGCTGAGAAATGGTCAAATTACAAGGCTCATCAGAAACTTGTCAATCCGGCTAACAAACGTAAGCTCGACATTATAGTTGTAGGTTCCGGTCTTGCAGGCGCATCTGCCGCCGCGACTCTGGGTGACCTTGGCTTCAAGGTAAAATGTTTCTGCATTCAGGACTCCCCGCGCCGTGCACACTCTATCGCCGCACAGGGTGGTATAAATGCTGCAAAGAACTATCAGAACGACGGTGACTCTGTTTATCGTCTTTTCTACGATACAATCAAGGGTGGTGACTACCGTTCACGCGAGGCCAATGTGTATCGTCTGGCCGAGGTATCGAACAATATCATTGACCAGTGTGTGGCACAGGGTGTTCCTTTCGCACGTGAGTACGGCGGAACTCTGGCCAACCGCTCATTCGGTGGTGCACAAGTATCGCGTACGTTCTACGCCCGCGGCCAAACCGGTCAGCAGCTTCTGCTCGGCGCTTACTCAGCATTGAGCTATCAGGTTCATCAGGGCAATGTTGAACTGTTCACACGTTGCGAGATGCTCGACCTTGTACTTATCAAGGATGAGAACGGTCAGGAGCGCGCCCGTGGTATCATCTACCGCGATCTTGTAACTGGCGAAATCAAGCGTTGCTCGGCTCACGCAGTCGTTATCGGCACCGGCGGTTACGGAAATACCTATTTCCTGTCAACAAACGCTATGGGCTGCAACGGAAGTGCGGCTATGCAGTGCTACCGCAAGGGTGCGTGGTTCGCAAATCCTGCTTTTGCCCAGATTCACCCGACTTGTATTCCTGTTCACGGTGACAAGCAGTCAAAGCTGACACTTATGTCGGAGTCTCTGCGTAACGACGGCCGTATCTGGGTACCGAAGAAGCTTGAGGATGCGAAGAAACTTCAGGCCGGAACTCTGAATCCTAACGATATTCCTGACGAGGACCGCGATTTCTATCTGGAGCGCCGTTATCCGGCATTCGGAAACCTGGTTCCTCGTGACGTAGCCAGCCGTGCCGCCAAGGAGCGTTGCGACAAGGGCCTTGGTGTGAACAACACCGGTCTTGCCGTATTCCTCGATTTCAAGTATGCTATCCAGCGTCTTGGCAAACAGGTTGTAGCCGACAAGTACGGCAACCTGTTCGATATGTACAAGGAGATTACCGATGTTGATCCATACGAGAACCCGATGATGATATTCCCGGCAATACACTATACAATGGGAGGTATCTGGGTTGACTATGAGCTCGAGACATCTATCCCGGGTCTGTTTGCTATCGGTGAGTGCAACTTCTCGGATCACGGTGCAAACCGTCTGGGTGCATCTGCTCTGATGCAGGGTCTTGCCGACGGTTATTTCGTACTGCCTTATACAATCCAGAATTATCTGGCCGATCAGATTCAGGTTCCGCGCTTCAGCACTGAACGTCCTGAGTTCGAGGCTGCAGAGAAGGCTGTCAAGGACAAGATTGCCAAGATAATGAGCATCGGCGGAAAGCGTTCTGTCGATTCCATACATAAGGAGCTTGGCCACATTATGTGGGAGTACGTCGGAATGGGCCGTACCGAGGAATCTCTTAAGACTGCTCTTAAGAAACTCGATGAACTGGAGAAGGTTTATTGGAAAGAGCTTCGTGTTCCAGGCATTCCTACAACACTTAATGTTGAGCTGGAGAAGGCTTTGCGTCTGCTCGATTTCATTGAGATTGGCAAGCTGATGGCATACGACGGTCTGAACCGTGAGGAGTCCTGCGGCGGTCATTTCCGCGAGGAGCATCAGACTCCCGAGGGCGAGGCACTGCGTCACGATGACAAGTTCTCGTATGTTTCCTGCTGGGAGTATAAGGGCGAGGGTAAAGAGCCGGAGTTGCTCAAAGAACCTCTGAACTATGAGTATATTAAGGTACAAACCCGTAACTACAAGAATTAAACAGCGTCACTATGGAAAAGAATATTAGCTTTACACTGAAAGTATGGCGTCAGAGAGGTCCCAAGGAGAAGGGATGTTTCAAAAGCTATCAGATGAAGGATATACCTACCGACACCTCTTTCCTTGAGATGCTGGATATCCTGAACGAGAGCCTGATTAATGCCGGCGAGGAGCCTATAGTGTTTGATCACGACTGCCGCGAGGGAATCTGCGGTATGTGCTCGCTCTATGTGAACGGTCACCCGCACGGTCCTGCCACAGGTGCTACTACCTGTCAGCTCTATATGCGTCGTTTCAAAGATGGTGATACCATTACAGTTGAGCCCTGGCGCTCGGCAGGTTTCCCTGTTATCAGGGATCTGATGGTAGATCGCCGCGCATACGACAAGATTATGCAGGCAGGCGGTTATGTATCAATCAATACAGGCGGTGTTCCTGATGCCAATTCAACTCCTATCTCGAAGGAGAAGGCCGATCTGGCTATGGATGCCGCATCGTGCATAGGTTGCGGAGCTTGTGTTGCTGCCTGCAAGAATGGCTCTGCCATGCTGTTTGTCAGCGCAAAGGTCAGCCAGCTGGCTCTTCTGCCACAGGGCAAAATCGAGGCCGCACGTCGCGCCAAAGCTATGCTGTCCAAGATGGACGAGCTTGGCTTCGGTAACTGCACCAACACCCGCGCCTGCGAGGCGGAGTGTCCTAAGTGCATCTCAATCAGCAATATTGCCCGTCTGAACCGCGAGTTCATCAAGGCTAAGCTGAAAGACTGATCTGATTTATCGGATAATAGATAAAGGCGGGCCTCGGATTGTTCCGGGGCTCTCTTTGTTCAGGACACGTCATAATTTTTATTGTTATGGGAAATGTAAGGATTACAGTGATACGCAAAGCCTGCTATAAGGATTTGTCAGAGTTGTATGAGAACCCGATTGAGCACGCTTGCGATCTGTGTGAGGGTCAGTCGTTCGTTGCATTGAACGGTGAGCGGCCGGATGGGTTCTGTGAGAGTGCGTGGGAGGTTATGAGGCCTTTCGTTGAGGAACTGGCAAAAGGCGGAGGTAACTTTTACGATGGCTGGATGAAGAATCCGAAGTCGGCGATGATTTCGTGCAACGACGGGTTCCGACCTGTGAGCTTTCTGATCGAGGCAATCGATTAGAACAGCTTTCGGCAGGACGAGGCTTTCTCAACAGGTATATATGCAGCCTGGGTGCGATTTTACCAGACCTTTCATTTCAAGTTCAAGCAGGATTGACAGAAGCTGTCCTGCAGGGATGTCGCAATCTACGACAAGTGTATTGAGCTGGATACCACCGATGCTCCTGTGCAGACAATCCATTACTTTTTGTTGGTCGGGTGACAGGTCGGGGAATATCTCTTGTTGAACTGCCTTGTTTCCTGAAGAGCTTTCCCAGCCCATATCCGTTATGAAATCGGCTGCTGATTGAATAAGCCCGGCGCGGTTGCTGCGGATAAGCCAGTTACAGCCTGCCGACGATTCACGCCCGACCTCGCCAGGGAATGCGAAACACGAGCGGCAATAGTCTTCGGCAAGCTCGGCTGTTATCAGAGAACCGCCTTTTGGGGGTGATTCCACTACCACGACTGCATCGGCCATGCCGGCAACGATACGGTTCCTGCGTACGAAATTATATTTGAGTGGCATTTCACCGCTCATGAATTCGGTGATAAGTCCACCATTGTCAATCATTTTCTTTGCTATATGGCGATGAGCGGCAGGATAAATCCGGTCAAGTCCGTGTGCCAGAACACCTACAGTGGGAATTGCGTTTTCGAGCGAACTTTTATGCGCGGCAGCATCGATGCCGAATGCCAGTCCGCTTATTATAAGAGTGTCAGGACATAATTGTGACAACTCGTTTACGAATTTGGCGGTAAGCTGTTTGCCGTATAATGTGGCTTTTCTGGTTCCGACTATCGCAATGGTGTGGCGGGCGTTGAGATTGAAGTTCCCGATTCCGAACAGGACGAGTGGGGCATCACCGCAATCTCTGAGCCTTGCAGGGTATGACTCATCTGCGAAAGAAAGGCAGCGTATGTGATTCTCTTCGATGAAACGAAGCTCTTTGTCGGCCTCAAGACAAGGCCCGGAGTCCTCGAGCGCATCTGAGATGCACTTGGTGACTCCGGGTATAATGTTATCCAGATCTTTGTGGTTTCTGAATATCTCCAGCGCGCTGCCTGTCTGTTCGTACAGAATTCTGGCTTTGGCGGGACCTATGCCGTCAATCTTGTTCAGCGTCAGCAACGCTGTCAGTTCTTCATGGGGTATGTTCACAGGTATTGAATCTTATAGTGATGATATGGCTTTTTGATAATTTGAGAATTCCAGATCGTTAATGGCTCTGGCCTTCAGTGTCGGGTCTGCTGCGACAGCCTTGGTAAGGTTCTCGGCAACATCTTCGGCTTTTCTGGTGCGTGCAGCTACAAGAGCTTTAAGATAATATGTATTACCTGTAGGATTTGCTATGGCATCGAGTATCTTCTGGGCATTGTTGTAATCCTTGTTCAGAAGGTATGCCAAAGCCTCAGACTCAGTATTTGTACCTTTCAATGACTCAATTGCACGTGCGTACTGTCCCTGAGCGATGTAGCTTGTTCCAAGAGCGGCCTTGCTTACGTTGCTGTCACCACTCTTTGAGAGATGGTTCTGTGCCTCGGCTACTTTTCCCATAGCAAGAAGCATATTTGACAGGTTGGCGTGGATCTCAGGAGCTGATGAGTTGATATTCATGGCTTTGTGATACAACTGATGAGCGGTCTCATAGTCGCCTGCCTGGAATGCCAGCACGCCGAGGTTGTTGAATGCACGGTAGTCATTCGGATAAATCTGTGATGTGGCGGTATAAATGGCCTTCTTTTCAGCAGCATTGTCGGTAAGTGTGGCAGCGTAGAGCAGCTCGTTGCAGCTGAGCTGTCTTGGATCTGATTTGTAAGCAGCCTGAATCTCCTCATCGCTACGTCCGATAACCTGATAGTTAAGTGTCAGTCTTGCACGGCGCAGCTGTGGGAGAATATCGTCAATAAGCTCGGCATAGACTGATGACAGATTCTTAATCTCGGCCTCGCGACGCTCAGGATCGCTGTACATTGAGAGAACGCGCAGAATAAGATCCTTATCCTGAATGTTTGATTTCTCAATAAGAGTCTGGAAGCCTTCCCAGTCCTCGGCAGTATATTTGGAATCGAGCTGGGCGTCAAGCTTGCTGTTCTTCATCTCCTTTTTGATATAGTTCATGGCGTTCTCGCTGCGCTGGCCTGCGAGTTTCTCATTAAGGGACATTCCGCCATCAGGTGATGCGTATGCTGATACCTCAAGATTCTCAACATTGTAGTTCTTGTTGTCAAGGGCGAACAGATTCATATATTCTTTCAATGCCAGCATCTCATCGCTGCCTGTCTCTGAGGAACGGATGTTTGCCTGCTGGATGGCGAACATGATGTTTGCCTGCTGTGCGTCTTTGATGATACGCTGATATGCATCTTCGGATGCTGCGCTGTTGGCATTTGCCGCGGTCGCTCTGAAAAGATCCTCGGTGGAAATAACTCCATCGGCAACTTTAAGCGCAGGAATCTCGACGATTTTTCCTTTAACGGTTGCATCGAATGTCATGTAAAGCTCAGACTTTGCCATCTCGGGCTGGTACGGGAATGAGAATTTGAGGTTGAATGCATATCCGTCCTTCTTCTTGACAACCTTATTGTTGTCTTTGATTTTCTCGCCCTGGAAGGTTATGGCCTCGGCTTTTGCTGAGCCGCCGTCCCACTTCAGAACAGGAGTAATGGTAACAACTGCTTTTTTCTGGAAATATTGCTCTGGAAAAACGCCGTCAATTGTTACGGGCACTTGTCCTCCAATCTCTTCAAGAATCTGCGGAGTAACTGTAAATGCATCCTCTGTAAGGGTCATATCCTTGCAGGATGCCAATGAGATCAAACATACGCTGATAAGCGCGAATCGCAATGTTTTTGACATAATAATATTTGTTAGTTGATTGTCCGGACTAAAACACTTTATTTGAAGTATATGCAAATATAGGAAAAGAATGGAAATTAGAAAACCATAAGACTTATTTTCTGATATTCCGCGGGTGATGTGCGATAATCTCCTCGCGGAGGCGGCTGCGGTCAATATGGGTGTATATCTCGGTCGTGGCGATATTCTCGTGGCCGAGCATACATTGAATGGCTCTCAGATTAGCCCCGCCCTCAAGCAGGTGTGTGGCAAACGAATGTCTGAATGTGTGGGGACTCACGGTCTTGTCTATTCCGGCCAGACGGATATGCTTTTTAACGATGTCAAATACCATAACCCTGCTCAGCGGCTTTCCGGTACGGTAGCTTATGAACAGATAGTCCTGATATTCCCGTTTTATATTGATATGGCATCTGTCTTCGAGATACAGCTGTATCTCGTTCAAGGCCGTGTCGGATATCGGTACGAGTCTCTGTTTGTTGCCTTTGCCTGTTACTTTGACAAAAGCTTCATCGAAATACACCTCGGACAGTTTCAGATTGCAGAGCTCCGAGACTCTCAGGCCGCAGCTGTACAGAGTCTCGATGATGGCACGGTTGCGCTGCCCGTCGGGCCGTGTCCTGTCTATAGCTTTTATGGTACGGTCAATCTCGCTGATTGTCAGGACTTCGGGGAGTCTCATTCCGATTTTCGGCGATTCCAGCATCTCGCTTGGATCGATGCTGATGGTTCCGTCAATGACTAAAAACTGAAAAAAAGCCCGTATGCCCGATATTATGCGGCATTGTGAGCGTGGCGAGATTCCAAGATCGGCTAATGTAGCTACAAAGGTGTGCAGGTGATCCAAAGTTGTTGCGGAAATTGGTACAGACACATCGTCAAGATATGACAGCAGTTTCCCCACATCGTCGGTATATGCCTGCAGAGTGTTGGGAGACAATGACTTCTCCAACAGCAGATACTGCCGGAAGCGTTTCATTGTTGCTGTGTCATTAGCCGTGTTCATTGTAAAAACCATTATCTTTGCGAAGGGTTTGCAAACATATGCCCAAAGATACGCTTTTATTTCAACAATGGAAGGATTGGGAACAGGTTATACGGGCGAGGATGCTGTTGAGGAATACATCAGTGCCCACATTGAGCCTGAGGGACAGCTGCTTTCAGATTTGTACCGTTTTACAAATATGAGACTGTTGAATCCCCGTATGGCTTCCGGGCATATTCAGGGTCGGCTTCTCAAGATGCTTACCTGTATGATATCGCCTGCGTCTGTTCTTGAGATTGGTACTTTTTCGGGGTATTCGGCGTTATGTATGGCCGAGGGGCTCAAACCCGGTGGTATGATTCATACAGTCGAGTGTAACGACGAGCTTGAGGACTATATCCGCAGTTGGATTGAAAAGTCGCAGTATGGCGACAGGATTACCCTTCATATAGGTGATGCCCTCAAGATAGTTCCGCAGATGGACATACAATTTGACATGGCTCTGATTGACGGTGAGAAACGTGAGTATCCGGATTACTACGGAATGATTGTTGACAAGGTGCGCCCAGGCGGATTTATTCTTGCTGACAACACTCTATGGGACGGTCATGTCGCTGATAAATCGTATGACAATGATCCCCAGACAAAAGCGATAAAGTGTTTTAATGACTTAGTCGCGTCAGACTCACGTGTCACACCGGTAATCGTTCCGATTCGTGACGGACTTACAATTATCAGGAAAAATCTATAAATTATTATGAATTCTACAAGACAGCAGAAAATCGCAAGGCTTATTCAAAAGGAATTGAGTGATATGTTCCAGCAACAGACCAAACTGACTAAAGGTCTGCTGGTCAGTGTGAGTGGTGTGAGGGTCAGCAGTGATATGCAGAATGCCAGTGTTTATCTTAGCGTGTTCCCTTCGGACAATGCCGCCGAGGTGGTAAAGAACGTAAACGACAATGTAAAATCACTGCGTTACGATTTTGCCCAGCGGGTACGTTTTCAATTGAGGGTGATACCGGAGTTACGTTTCTTTCTGGATGATTCTCTCGATTATATGGAGCATATAGACGAATTACTCAAGAAATAATCTCCCAATCAGTTGAATCTTCCGTTTTTCATAGCCCGAAGATACCTGTTTTCAGGAAAGTCCCGGAATGTGGTCAATATTATATCGGCGATTACCGTTGCCGGTATAGCACTGGCATCGATGGCAATGATTTGTACATTGTCCGTATTCAACGGCTTCCGCGGATTGATGGAGTCGCTTTTCACATCGTTTGATCCCGATTTCAAGATTGTGGCAAGCCGTGGTAAAGTCTTTAATCCTGAAACAGTCGCAGACGGGAATATCGCACAGCTTGGATATGTGGATGCTGTGACATATTCATTGGAAGAGCAGGCATTGGCGCAATACAACGGCTCCCAACGTATTGTTACGGTAAAGGGCGCTGAGGACAATTTTATGGATGTCTGTGACATTGAGGATATATTGTATGGTTCGGGAAAGCCGGTTCTGAAGGATCAGGTATGTGATTTCGGTATAATGGGTGTCGGGCTTATGCACGCGCTTGACTGTGGTATTCAGCCCGTCCAGCCTGTTTGTCTGTATGCGCCCAAGCGTGGTGAGAGAATAAACCTGACGAATCCTGCCGCCAATTTCACGACACAGTCGTTTTTCTCACCGGGTGTGGTATTTCAGGTTAGTCAGCCTAAATATGATGACAATTATGTGATTGTTCCAATGAGTCTTGCGCGGCAACTTTTCGGTTATTCTACAGGAGTGTCATCGATTGATATACGGATCAGAAAAGATTATTCTCAAAAAAAAGCGTACCGCAATCTCAAGAGTCTTGCCGGTCCCGGTTTCGAGGTGCTTGACAGATATGGGCAGCAGGCTGATGTCTTCAGGGTGATTAAGCTTGAGAAGCTCATTTCCTATCTGTTCCTGTCATTCATCCTGTTTATTGCATGTTTTAATATTGTGGGCTCGCTTGTAATGCTGATGCTTGAGAAAAGAGAAGACAGCGTGACTTTGTCGAACATTGGTCTTGCGGATAAGTCGATACGTGGCATTTTTATTCTGGACGGTCTGCTGATATCGGTATTGGGCGCAATGATAGGATTGTCTATTGGAGTGGCACTGGTATTGTTGCAGCAGCGTTTCGGCTTTATTCCTCTCGGACAGAATGGTGGATTTGTTGTTGATTCATATCCTGTAAGGCTACGGATAGGTGATGTGGCTGCCGTACTTTTCACTGTAGCCGCTGTTACACTTATTGTAGTTGTGCCTGTAAGGAGATTTGCCGCCAGGATTATATCGAGATAGTCTCGGCTTTTATCCGTTCGTTAAGAAAGAGCGATGCGGATGGCAGGAATTGTTCGGTTGATTCGGTTGTCAGGTATCTGCATTCACCATTCATTGTACATTTACTTTCAATTTCAGGATGTCTCATCAGATAGTCTTTCAACGATGTGGCTACGTAATCTCCCTGACTGATGATGTTGATGCCTTCAGGAACATAATTCCTGATTTTGTCCAAAAGAAGAGGGTAGTGTGTGCATCCCAGGACTATAGTGTCAATAAGAGAGTCTTTCTCAAGAAGGTTTCTGATATGCTTCTCAATGAAATAATCGGTGCCGTCCGACAGATATTCCCCTGTTTCAACCAAAGGAACCCAGATAGGGCAGGCTTCGCCTGTCACTTTGATATCGGGGAATAATTTATGTATCTCCATTGGGTATGACATCGATTTGATTGTCCCCGGTGTAGCCAGAAGCCCTACGTGTCTGCTTTTTGTTATCGAACCGATTGACTCAACTGTAGGACGTATTATACCGAGTACCCTCCGGTTCTCATCAAGTTGGGGAATGTCGTTGACCTGTATGCTTTTTAGTGCTTTTGCCGACGCTGTGTTGCACGCCAGGATAACCAGATGGCATCCCATTTCAAAAAGCTTCTCCACACATTGCGATGTAAACTCATACACTACAGTGAATGAGCGTGTGCCGTAAGGAGTCCTGGCATTGTCTCCAAGGTAAAGATAGTCATATTCCGGCATCAGTTTTCTGATGCGGGTCAAAATAGTGAGCCCACCGTATCCGGAATCGAATATGCCGATGGGCCCTGGCTGTTCTGGAAATGAGGTATGCAAAGTGATGCTATTAATTGATGCCGAGCTTTGCCTTTACCTGAGCGGTGACATCGGTTGTCGCTGTCTTGCTGATATAAGGAATGACACCGTCAGCAGAGTCGAATATGCAGGTATAGCCACCGTCTTCACCTACTGCCTGAATAGCCTTCAGAACTTTTGTGGTGATATCGTTCATCTTCTCTTGTGATGCTCTCTGCAGGTTGGCCTGGCTGTCCTGGAAGAACTGCTGGATTTTGTTGTACAGATCCTGAAGTTCCTGCTCGCGACGCTGCTTGATGTTGTCTGGCAGAGTTTCGGCCTGAGCCAGATAGTCATCATTCTTCTTTGTAAGCTCCTCCTGAAGATAGGCAAGCTCGTCCTCATACTGTTTCTGTAATGTCTGGAGATCGGTTTGAGCTTGGGTATATTCCGGCATCAACTGTATGATTGAGCCTGAGTCAATGTGTCCGAACTTCTGTGCGAATGCGAATGCCGGTGCGAGTAAAAGCACCAATACTAATAACTTTTTCATATTTGTCATTTTTATATGTTGTCGATATACTTTTGCAAAAGTAGTCAATTATTATCAATAGCCCATCTTTTCGAGCACCTCGTTGCTGATGTCTATTTTAGGAGATGCATAAATCATACTTCCTGCCGATGCGCGGTCAACTACCATAGAATAGCCTTTGGCCTCGCTGATGGTTTTTACAGCCTGATATATCTCGTCCTGGATAGGTGCCATCAGGCTCTCACGTTTCTTATAAAGCTCGCCTTCCGGGCCGAAGTATTGTCTTTTCAGTTCGCTGGCCTCTTTCTCCTTGGCTACTATCTCCTCTTCCTTCTTGTTTTTCTGCTCTTCGGAGAGGAAAAGTGCCTCGTTCTGATAGTTTTTGTACAGAGTCTGGGCCTCCTGTGATAAAGCCTCGACCTCAGCCTGCCATTTCTTTGACAACTGGTTCAACTGCTCATTCGCACGCTCGTATGCGGGTATCTTATCAAGAATGTACTCCATGTCGATGAGTGCGAACTTCTGTGCTGCCGCCGATAAGGCGAGAACACACATAACCGATAGGATTGATAAAAATTTTCTCATACTCATTGTTTTTTAAATGTGTTACACTCGTTTGACACTTTTAATATATAAAGGATTAATCAGAACTCCTGACCAAGTATAAAGTGTATCTGGCTGCCGCCATATTCCCTTGATCCATAGATAGGGTCAAATCCGTATGCCCAGTCAAGTCCCATCATTCCAATCATAGGCAGGAACACGCGCACGCCGACACCTGCCGACTTCTTCATGTCAAATGGATTGAACTGCTTGATGCTGGTCCAGGCATTTCCACCCTCTACGAAAGCGAGGCCGTAAATAGTCGTGGATGTCTCCATCATTACAGGGAAGCGCAGCTCGGCAGTGAGCCTTGAGTAGGCGTATCCCTCGCCTGTAGGCGTGAGACTTCCGTTCTGATAACCGCGCAGACCGACAATCTCGGTAGCGTATGTGTAGGACGTACCACTCATTCCGTCACCTCCCATGTGGAAAGTCTCGAACGGTGAGCGTTTGTACTTGTTGTAATGTCCCAAAATACCGAAGTCAGCTCTAGTCATAAGCACCAGACACTTCTGGCCGCTTGTCAGTGCCGTGTATGTGCGGAATTTGAATTTCCACTTGTTGTATTCAATCCACTTATGCTTTTGCTGCAGCTCCTGCTGATAGGTGGCCGAAGTCGGATCATTTGCCAGATGCTCATAATCGATACCGTCGAAGAGTGAGTAGGGCGGAGTGAGCGCTACGCTGAATGATATGTCAGAGCCGACTCTTGGGAAAATGCTGTTGTCGGTTGTATTCCTTCCTAACGTAAGATTCAGATTCAGGTTGTTGCACGTGCCGTCAGTAATCAGGAAGTAGGACCAGTCTTTCATTTTGTAGCGGGTATATGACAGCTCGCTATAGAAAGTGAAATAGTCATCCGGCCAATGCAGACGTGTTCCCCAACCTACAGCGGCACCCAGAAGTGTGATGTATTTGTCGGGGTCATAATAGGCATCGTAGTTGTAGTAATTGTTGCCGTAGTAGTTGTTTCCATACGACCCGTAACCATACATATACCTATAATAGTTATTATAATAGCTTGAATTGTAGTATGTGTCGTTGATGTCGGTCTGCTTTGAGTAGAACATATTGACCGATAATGAGTTCGGACGGCTGCCGCCAAGCCATGGCTCAAAGAATGACACGCTGTACGACTGGTAGTAGCTTCCGTTGGTCTGTCCGCTGATGGAGAATGTCTGTCCGTCACCTTGTGGAAGCAGGAAACGCCTGTTGTCACTTTTGTGGACCAGATTGTACATTGAGAAGTTTGTGAATTTGAGAGCTACACGTCCAATGATTCCTGTCTGTCCCCAACCTGCCGACAGCTCAATCTGGTCGTTCGATTTGGACTCAAGATTCCAGTCTATATCGACAGTTCCATCGCTCTGGTTAGGCTTCACCTGGGGATTGATAGTCTCCGGGTTAAAATGTCCCATCTGTCCTATCTGACGGTAAGAGCGCTCAAGCGCGTCTCTCGAGAACAGGTCACCCGGACGGGTATAGAGCTCACGTCGTACCACATTCTCATATACGCGGTCGTTACCGATAATGTTTACCTTGTTGATAGTAGCCTGCGGACCTTCAACAATACGCATCTCAAGGTCGATGCTGTCTTCCATGACATTTACCTCGACGGGAACGAGATCGAAGAATACATAACCGTTGTTGTAATATAGATTGCCGACAGCATCCTCATCGTCATTGAGCCTTTCGTTCAGTTTTTTCTGGTTATAGACATCACCCGATTTCATCTGAAGGACTTCGGCCAGTATATCACTGTTATATACTGTATTTCCTACCCATTTAATATTTCTCAGATAATATTTGGAACCCTCGTCAAGCGTGATGTAGATATCTACCGTGTTGTCCGGATGAATTGATACGCTGTCACTTACGATGTATGCGTCACGATAGCCCAGCTCGCCGTACTTCTCCAGAATCTTGTCCTTGTCTCCAGCATACTCGTTTTCAATGTACTTTTTGGACCGTAGAAAATCCCTGAGATAACCTTTCTCGTTGGTTTTCTTCATTACTTTCTTGATGTCCTTGTCTGCCAGGACAGAGTTGCCGGTGAGATAAATTCTGTTTACTTTGACCTTTTCCTTCTTATCAATATATACATCAAGTGAAACTGTATTCTCGCCGTTATTGTCATCGCGCTGCTGTATGCGTATGTCCGCATTTTTAAAACCTTTCTCATCGTAATATCTACGTATAAGACGCTCGGACCTGTCAATCATATTTGGGGTGATATGTCCGCCTTTTGCGATTCCTATCTTCTCGTTAAGATCGTCCTCTTCGCCTTTCTTGACACCGTAGTATTTGATGGCCGATACCTTTGGGCGCAGAGCCAGATCGATATTCAGATAAATTTGGTTGCCGATGAGTTTTGTCGCGGAGATATTGACATACGAGAACATTCCGTGTTTCCAATAGCGTTTTACGGCATCGGTGATATCATCGCCAGGTACAAAGATCTTTTGTCCGACAGAAAGACCGGACAGGTTTATCAGGACCTGATGATCATATTCATCGACACCAGACACTGTGATACCGGCAATCTCGTAACGTTTTGCACTTCCGGCATACATGATGGTTGGGTTGTATATCACATTCTCATCCTGATATTCCTGTTCCTGGACAGATTGAGAAGTCTGTATAGAGTCATTTTGTGAATGACCCTCAGTCATACCGACTGGATTCAGAATCAGAGCCCCTATCAGGCCGATGGTCTTGAAACGTATTTTATTTTTTCTGTTCATTGTCGTAAATCTCTTCCTCAATCTGCTCACTGGTCAGACCATAGCGTCTCTGTCGTTGTTGGTAGCTGCAGATGGCCTTGCAAAGTTCTTCCTTGTCAAAGTCTGGCCAAAATACATCGGTGAAATACAGTTCTGAATATGCTGCCTGCCACATAAGATAGTTGCTGAGCCGCATCTCGCCGCTTGTCCTTATAATCAGATCCGGGTCGGGCATAAAGCTCGTCTGCAATCTTGATGACACGAAATCCTCATCAATCTGTTCCGGTTGCAACAATCCGTTTCTGACATCTGATGCAATGCCGCGCAACGTTTCGGTGATTTCCCATCTCGATGAGTAGCTTAGAGCCAGAACGGCTTCCGCCCGGTTGTTGTTCTCAGTGTCCCTCACACATTTAAGCAGCTTGTTCCTGACTATCGAAGGCAGTTTGTCAACGTCACCTATTATCCGCAGGCGTACATTATTGCGCATAAAGACCTCCTCCTCAATGTTTGACAGCAGCAGGTTCATAAGGGCCTTGACCTCATTCTCAGGCCGTTTCCAGTTCTCGGTCGAGAATGTGTAGAGTGTGATATATCTGACTCCAAGGCTGACGGCATTCTCAATTGTGCTTCGGGCTGCCTTTACACCGGCGGCATGTCCTTCGGAGCGGCTGAGACCTTTTTTCTTCGCCCATCTTCCGTTGCCGTCCATTATTATTGCAATGTGAGCCGGAATCCGTTTCTTGTCTATTCTATCTTCGTAAAGCATACTTTATAATCCTCATTTAATTGCAATCGCAGGGTCTTGCAAGAATATCGTATGTCAGGGTTATCATTGTTACTGAGTAGTTGTCTTTATTCTTCATAAACCCTCCTTTTATCATAAAAGGGTTTTCGCCGGCTGAGTCCTTGACGTCAAGTCTGTCGGATGTGCTGAAGCGCATTGTCCATTCAAGACCGAGATTCAAGCGTTCCGAAAGTTTGTATTTGAGACCTATCCCGATTGGGAAATTGGCAGCGAAATCATGCTTTGCAGGAGCAGGTGCGTAAGTCAAGCCTATTCCCAGCAGATAATATGGGGCCAGCTTATGGCAGTCGTTGTAAGTGGTAAGCCCGTATGCCAGGAAATTACCCTCGAACTGAAATCCGAAATCGATAACTTTGCGGCTGAACGTAATCTCTTCGGGATATTTGCGGTCTGTCAGCTTTTCGGTACTTCCTGATATTCCTGCCATTATCAGATCCGCTTTTACAGCAAATCTCGGATTGGGCTTGTAGCGTGCCACTATCCCTCCGCTGAAATTCAGATTACTGAAGAATTTGTTGTTGGCATCCCCCATATAGAAACTGACGCCTGTGGCAGGACCGATTTCCATAAGATATTCGGTATCATCCTGTGCCTGTGCCTTGCCTGCAGGCAGAAGCAGCAATGCCAGAATTACAGCCATCAGGGTTCCGCGCATACTCAATCCTTATAAAGTCTGTTTATGAATCCGGTCCATACACCCCGCTCTGAGGATATGAGCCAGATGGTATTTGTGCTGTCAACTACTGTACGGAACGGACCGTCATATCCCTTGTAGGCATCAGGTATCTGCATGAAGTTATTCCATGTGTTGAAGCTTTCTATCAGTGATTTGCATTCCCTCCACGAGATTCCGTTATCGCGCGATTCGTAGAAATTGGACATTGCGGTAACCGTCTCCTTGCCGAGACGTCCTTTTCCTCCGAATGCATAGAGTCTGTTATCGTATTTTATCAGTGACAGATTGTTGAATGCAGGACATTTCAGACTGTGGTTCTTGGCGGCTTCGACTTTTACCCAGATATTTTCTGTTGAGAGTTTTGTCCAGATCAGTGCCTCATCGGCGTCAGTCTTATTGCCTATTAATAGATACCGGATGATATTCCTGTTGTTTTCCAGAGGATAGCAGAAGGCGGTAATCTCACGGTCCGGGAAATCTTCGGGAACCTTTTGTACTTTTGTCCAAGAGCCCAAGTCGGTGGAACTGGCCATCCATCCATCGGTTGTTATAGCCCATGCAGTGCCTCCGTCGCCAGTCTGGAGGAATGGAATGAGTGTCCCGATTCCATTCTCCTGCCCGACAGTACTCCAGTTGATGCAGTCGGACGATATACATATACGGTTGTTGTCCGCTATTACGAACTCACCGTTGTGAGTGGAGACAGACTTGAGATCGGCATTTTGGCTCAGACCAGTGCATCTTGTCATTTCAGTGGTTTTTCCGGATCTGTCCATCCATACGGTGCAGGGGCTGCCGTCAGAATCAATGCCCATCAGCGTTATTCCTTTATTGTATGTCACTGCATTTGCGGGCACCAGTCCATCGGGGAGTCTGGAAGTCACTTTGTTCCAACTCATTGAGTCTGGATCTGCCTGATACACGTTGGCCGACAGCATATATTTCCTGGTGTATGAGTTGTCGGTTGATATGACCTTTATCGGCACGGGCACGGTGAGATCTATCTTGAAGTCCTTAGTCCAGGGTACAGTCTGGATCACACCATTTGAGTCGGGCACAACGTAGAAAACGTTGCCGGAAGCGCTTATCTCGGTCGAGACACTGCTTAATATCGAGCCGAATGGAAGTGTGTCGGTGTTGTAAATCAGATTTTTTTTGCTGTCAATATCGAATTCGTAGATTCCACTGACAATTTCATCGATTACAGTTGTATCTTTTCCATCTACTGTAACATCATTGTGCATTACATTGAACTTTCCCAAAGCGAGTGACTTGATTGATGCTTCGGATGACCCATCCTCTGAATTATTACACGATGTCACCGCCACAAATATCGCCGCGAGAATAAGAACTGCCTTGTTGATTTTGAGCATAAGAATGCATTTTTACTTATAAGATGCAAAAATAACAACATTTCGCAAAACTCTTGAGTATTGGCCCGCCTTTTAAATTAAATAAGGTTTTTATGCTTTTTTTAGTTTCATTTATGTTGAAAGTCAGGGGGTATCGTACGAAAATGGTTAATTTCGCGAAAAAATAAAGCATTATGGAGGATACAAAGATTTTGATAGCCCGTCAGCTGCTGGCTACCGAGGCGGTAAGACTGAGAATAGATAATCCTTTTACATGGGCATCGGGTTGGAAATCACCGTTTTATTGCGACAACCGTCGTACTTTGTCATTTCCAGAGGTTAGGACGCAGATTTGCGAGGCTCTTTGTCAGGATTCCAAGACATTTCCGGAATTTGATGTAGTAGCCGGTGTCGCGACAGGAGCTATTGCCCAGGGAGCGCTGGTAGCTGACAGACTCGGAAAACCTTTTGTGTATGTGCGCTCTGCTCCGAAAGATCATGGAATGGCTAATCTGATAGAAGGTCTTCTTCCCGAGGGCAGCAGAGTGCTGGTCATTGAGGATTTGGTATCGACAGGTGGAAGCAGCCTCAAAGCTGTGCAGGCACTTAGGGATGCCGGCAGTACTGTCGTGGGAATGATTGCTTCATTCACATACGGTTTCCCCGTATCGGTAAATGCTTTTGCCGAGGCAGGCGTAAGACTCGACACACTTACCGATTATGAGACCTTGATAAAAGTTGCCATAGAGTCGGGCTATGTCCCGTCCGATAGTCTCAAGACACTGTCAGAATGGCGTGAGAATCCTTCAGAGTGGGGTAAATAATATTTACAATGAAGCCTATTTGGGATAAAGGGAAACCCTTAAATGGGTTAATTCAGAAATATACAGTAGGACGTGATCGTGAGCTTGATCTTCTGCTTGCCAGATACGATGTGCTAGGCTCTATAGCACATATTACGATGCTTGAGTCGGTCGGCCTTCTCGGCAACGATGAGCTGGGACCGCTTACCGTGGGACTCAGAGAAATACTGCATCAGATTGAAGACGGAAAGTTTGTCATTGAGGATGGGGTAGAGGATGTGCATTCCGAGGTAGAGCTGCTCCTTACGCAGAAATTGGGCGATATGGGCAAGAAAATCCATTCCGGCCGTTCGCGCAATGACCAGGTGCTTACAGACATCAAACTTTTCGTGCGCGACAGCCTGAAAACTGTTGTCAATGCGGTTCGGGAGCTGTTTGCTGCTCTTATTGAGCAAAGTGAACGCAACAAGGACGTGCTCCTGCCTGGATATACACATCTTCAGACCGCTATGCCGTCATCTTTCGGGCTGTGGTTCGGAGCATATGCCGAGAGTCTTGTCGATGATATGGTATTGCTGAAGGCTGCTTTTGATATCAGTAACCGTAATCCGCTCGGCTCTGCAGCCGGATACGGCTCGTCATTTCCGCTTGACAGGCAGATGACAACCGATTTGCTCGGTTTCGAATCGATGGATTACAATGTGGTTTATGCCCAGATGACACGCGGCAAGACCGAGCGGGTTGTAAGCTCAGCCCTCGCATCAGTTGCGGCTACTCTGTCGAAGCTGTCTTTCGATGCCTGTCTGTATAACAGCCAGAATTTCGGATTTATTCGTTTGCCAGATGACTGCACTACCGGTTCCAGTATTATGCCTCATAAGAAAAATCCTGACGTTTTTGAGCTTACTAGGGCCAAGTGCAACAGGATTCAAGCTATCCCGGGTCAGATATTGTCAATTACGAATAATCTGCCAAGCGGCTACTTCCGTGACATGCAACTGGTAAAAGAAGTGTTTATGCCTGCTTTCGAGGAAATTACCGATTGTCTTACTATGGTTACATATATGATAAGACATATCACTGTGCGCCGCGACATACTGGATGACAGCCGATACGATCCGATTTTCAGTGTCGAGCAGGTAAACAGAATGGTACTTGAAGGCGTTCCATTCCGTGATGCTTACGTTAAAGTCGGTATGTGTATTGAAAACGGTCAGTTCAAAGCTTCGAAAGAGATACATCATACACATCAGGGCAGCATCGGAAATCTGTGTAATGACCGTATCAATGAGCGAATGACTGCGATTGCAGACAGCTTCGGCTTTGATGCAATAGACAAGGCCTTGGACAAACTTGCCGGTAAATGAGATTGAAATTCATAATATTATTTGCAGTGATGCTTTTGACCGCAGGTTCCTGCCAGAACTCATATTCGGTGTTCAGTACCAGGTTCCCTGTCAATTTCTTCTTTGATCCGACGTTACCTCCATATAATGCAGTCACATCGTTTGGAGTGTTCATATCAGTCCGGAGTTCCGGAAACGAGCTGATAGTTACCGACGCTTCCGGCAAAGTAACCCGTTGGCCTATGTCAGAAATGGAGTCGCGCAGTTTCCTTTTCGGATGTGGTGGATTGATTATCGGAACCCCGTCGTTGGACAATGATGGCTGTTATATTTATGCATACGATCTGGCCTGTCCAGTTTGTGACAGAGCATCGGCCAGGCTCAAGCTTACTACTGATGGAAAGGCCAAATGCCCGGATTGCGAAACGGAATATAACCTCAATAACAACGGTTTTGTCATCACCTCGCAGCAAGAGCAGAACCGTCCTCTGTTCAGATATCCCGTATCGCAGACTTCATTAACGGTTACAGTCTCAAATTTAAATTTATAGGATATGCGAAAGCTTGTTGTCATCTGTTTTTTATTGCTTATTCCTGTCTGTCTTCTCAATGCTCAGAACGAAAGTGCTGAATATAAGCTGAGCCTTTCATTGGCTGGCGTATCAATCGGTGCAGGCAACGCCGCATATTCCGAGAGTGTCACCACATTGGATGGTCGTGATGCCATCCGCCTGCGTATGATAATGTCAACCGGTCGTGCCGCAAGTCTGTTCTATAACCTCCGAGATACAATTACATCGTATGTCACACCTTCCATTGTCCCGTTGGTATATACAAAGCAGGTGCATGAGGGCGGCAATGAGGCGGTTGAGACAGCACATTTTGTAAATTACGACAACCAGTTCAGTGTCAGGTTACAGATATCCAGAGGCGGTCTGGTCTTTATTGATCGAAATGAGGTGCGCGATACACAGATTTACGATATGCTCAGCATGCTCAAGTACCTGCGTGGTATCAATGAGGGAAAAATGGTTGAGGGTAGCGTTATTGATATGCCTATGGTAAACGGTGATATGGTCGTTATGCAGCACATCGTCAGCGAGGGCCGTGTCATAATAAAGGATGGATGCGGAGACCGCCGCGAGTGCATACGTTTCTCAGTCCGTGACAGCAAGGACGGCGTAGAGCGTGAGACCATAAAAGTTTATGTGGCCGATGATTCCAGCCACATTCCTGTAAGAATGGATATTGTACTTGGCAAGTGCATAATAAGGGCATTGCTTAATAACTATACGAAATGAAAGTGACAAACAACCGTTTCCTGTCGCGCCGTGGTTTCGGTGTCCATTCGCCGTGGGCATACGATCTTATCACTAATGTCATAGAGGAGAAATCGGCATATTATGCCTACGATGATCTTTATGATTTCTGGGAGAAAGCTCCTGAGTATCTTCCGCAATATAACGAGAATATCGATCAGCTGCTGTTCCGGCTGGTCAACGCTCTTCATCCCCGGACTATTCTTGAGATTGGGACAGGGGCAGGGGTGAGCACAGGCTATCTGGCATCCGTCTCAAGCAAGACTCCATGCATAACTGTCGATGCACCGCATCCGGCAACTGCTCAGGTACGCACCAATCTCGCACTGTTTCCGCAAATCGATTACCGCAGTGGAGATGTTGTGTCGCTTGTGCAGGAATTTGCCGATGAATGCGACAATATTGACTTTGTGCACTTGGCGCATACGGCATTCTTCCGTGAGGTAACAGATATTCTGCTGCCTCGTATGAATTCCAGATCGGTAATAATTGTGGAAGGTATAAACGGTAAACAGCGCCGCGTGTGGTTTGACAATCTGGCGCAAAGCAGTCAGACCGGTGTGGTAATAACAAAAGGCCCGATGGGGATGCTATTCTTCGATTTGAAAATGAACAAGCAACAGTATCATTTATGAGAATATATACAGGAACCGGCGATGACGGCACTACAAGTCTTGTAGGCGGGCGCAGAGTTCAGAAGACCGATATGCGTCTTGAGGCGTACGGTACAGTCGATGAGCTGAATTCACATCTTGGTCTGCTCTCATCGAAACTTTCCTGTCAGGAGGATATCAACGGAATCAGATGGATACAGAATCTGCTTTTTTCGGTTGGCGGCGCATTGGCTACCGACACCGAATCGACCGACACTCCGGCATCGTGCGTGATTGAAGGCTGCCATATCCAACAGATTGAACGGATGATTGATAATGCCGGTGTGGGGTTGCCTGCACAGAAAGCATTCATTCTGCCTGGTGGTTGCGAGACCGCTGCCATCTGTCACGTAGCCCGAACTGTCTGCCGCCGTGCCGAAAGATGTATCCTACGTTTGCATCAGCAGCATCCGGTTGACTGCAATTTGCTCGTCTTTATAAACAGATTATCAGATTATCTGTTTGTTATGTCACGCAAGCTGAATTTTTCCAACGGTTGTGAAGAAGTTTATTGGGGCGAGCGGTATCATCAATAGTTTTTTTTCTACATTTGCGCCAAATTACAAATATCTAATAAGACACCGTTATGTATTGGACATTGGAACTGGCATCTAAACTTGAAGATGCGCCCTGGCCAGCAACCAAGGATGAATTGATTGACTACGCCGTCCGTTCAGGCGCCCCTCTGGAAGTAATCGAGAACCTTCAGGAAATCGAAGACGAGGGAGATGTGTATGAAAGCATAGAGGACCTGTGGCCCGATTACCCATCTAATGACGATTTCTTTTTCAACGAGGAGGAATATTAAGCGTATTTTCACGCAATAACTAACTTATAATCAGCGATATAGACAAAAATTAATTTGTTTGTATCGCTGTTTTTTATGTCCTAAAAGCACCGAATTTGTTTGTATTTTGCGCTAAAAATAACTCAAAAAACGAGTTTGTTTGTATAAAATTCAGTATGTTTGTACATCCTCGTGGATAACACGGGAGACAAACAAAAATGGGACGACCGAAACGATTATACCCTCATGGCAGGTACAGACTCCGCACGCCGAGACAGATAGAGAATGACAAACCCTATCCGTTGGATCTTGAGTACACCTGGGACCGCCAGGCTGTAAGGAGGACCACCAAT
>JAZLKB010000051.1:0-28729 GCA_045597365.1 Bacteroidaceae bacterium
TTCCGTATAATCCAGAGTGTCCCGTCTCCAAAGGCTGAGCCGTTCAAGCAGTGGATGGCACAGGTGGCATCGCAACGCATCGACCAGATGCAGAACCCTGAATTGGGTTTTGATCAGGCGATAGCCGATTATAAGCGTCTGGGATATAGCGATAAGTGGATTAACAGCCGTATCCGTGGCATTGAGGTGCGCAAGGAACTGACTGACGAATGGGACCGTGCGGGAGTGAAGCAGGGTCAACAATATGCCTCGCTTACAGACATCATCACCAAGGAGTGGAGCGGAATGACCACCCGTCAGTACAAGCAGCGCAAGGGGCTGAAGAAGGAAGGTCTTCGAGATAATATGACCAATGTGGAGTTGGCTTTGAATATGCTGGCAGAGGCTTCTACAGCGGAAATCTCCAAAGAGAAGAATCCTAAGGGCTTCGCTCAGAGTGCCAAGGTGGCCAAGGAGGGCGGCAGTGTGGCCAAGGCTGCACGCAAGCAGCTTGAGAGCAAGACCGGCAAATCTGCAATCTCGTCAGCAAAGGCAAGTGATTTCCTGCTGCCTTCGGTAGAGGCTCCCGAAGAAGATTGAGTGGGGGTTTTGAAGCTTATAGCATCCTCAGAACATAGAACAAAGAATAGTAACCAAATGCCGTCAGTGGCACTCCATCAGCGTATGACGGCTGCAAGAAAATAAACGATATGGCAGGAATAAAGGATATCCTGGAGATAGAGCAGGAGCGGAAGGAACCTGAAGACTGGATGAAGTTTTATGGATTGTTGTGAATGTCTGAACAGAGAATGTAAAAGCAGGGAGGTTCCGGCATTAGCATTTCCGGAACCTCCCTGTCTTCCTTTTTTTCCTGTCTGTTGTCAGTTCTTCTTGTTGAATACAATGTGAAGTACAATGCCTGCAATCATAATGACCATTGCACCTATCTGAACACCATTGTAATTGTTCCATCCGAAGAAGAAACTGCAAATAAGTACGATTGCCGCAACGATTACCAGAATCGCACCAAGAAACTTTTTAATTGATTCCATAGTGTTTATTATTTACTTTTTGTTTATTCTCAATTTCTTGTCATTTGCAAAGTAAGCAATAAATATTTTAAGAAAGAAACATTGTTTAAAAAACTTCTTATATGAATGTTGTTTTGTTCCTTATGGGTATATGATAATTCGTTTCTTTTTGTACCTTTGCGGTCGCAAATTGTAATAAACTAATTTTTAACAAAAAGTATGAATCAGTACGAGACCGTTTTCATTATGACTCCCGTTTTGTCTGATATTCAGATGAAGGAAACGGTGGAAAAATTCAAAGGCATTCTCGCAGCAGAAGGTGCGGAGATTGTCAATGAAGAGTGTTGGGGCATGCGTAAGCTTGCTTATTCTATTGACAAGAAGTCAACCGGCTTCTATGAACTTATTGAGTTTAATGCTAATCCTGAAGCTATTGCCAAACTTGAGGTGAACTTCCGCCGTGACGAGCGTATCTTGCGCTTCCTCACTGTAAAGCAGGATAAGTTTGCTGCCGAGTACGCGATCAGGAGAAGAAATTTAAGACAATCTAAAGCAGAGGAGGCATAATTATGGCAGAGTCAACATCCGAGATTAGATATCTGGCACCTCAGACAGTAGATGTCAAGAAGAAAAAGTATTGCCGTTTTAAGAAGGCTGGCATTAAATATATCGATTATAAGGATCCTGAATTCTTGAAGAGATTCCTGAACGAGCAGGGTAAGATTTTACCTCGCCGCATTACCGGTACTTCTCTCAAGTTCCAGCGCCGTGTAGCCCAGGCTGTTAAAAGAGCTCGTCACCTTGCTCTTCTGCCATATGTAACCGATATGATGAAGTAACCTTAAAAATATTGATGCAATGGAAATTATCTTGAAACAAGATGTAGCCAATTTGGGTTACAAAGATGATATCGTTAAGGTAAAGGATGGTTACGGACGTAATTATCTTATTCCGAAAGGAATGGCAGTTGTAGCTACCGATTCTGCAAAGAAGGTTTTGGCGGAGAATCAGCGTCAGCGTGCCCATAAGCTCGCCAAGATTAAAGCAGATGCCGAAACTTTAGGCCAGAAACTGGAGAATGTCGCTTTGACTATTAAGGTTAAGGTTAATGAGGCCGGTACAATTTTTGGCGGAGTCAACAATGCTCAGATTGCAGAGGAACTTGCAAAATCAGGTTTTGAGGTTGATAAGAAAGCTATCACTGTTGAGCCGGTAAAAACTATTGGTGAATACAAGGCTTTGGTAGATCTTCATAGAGATGTTAAAGTTTCTGTTCCTTTTGTTGTTGAAGCAGAAGAGCCTGAGGCTTGATTGAAGATTCCAGTATATACAAAGGCAGGGCTTATGCAGCTCTGCCTTTTTTATTACTCATTATGTGTAATGAGAATATGAAAAGGCGGGTTTCAACGACCCGCCTTTTCATATTCTCTTAAACTTTGTTATAAAAAGGCTTATGCTTCTGCTGCAGGCTCTGCTGCTGGTGCGTCAGAAGCTGCTGCTTCTGCTGCGGCTGCCTCGGCAGCTGCGATTGCCTCTGCTTTTTTCTTTGCCACTTTCTCGGCAATAGCCTCATTTACTTTCTTCTCTGCCTCTAATCTGGCTTTTCCGAGCTCACGTTTTGCCTGTTCTGCCTTGACGGCGACAGCTTTCTTGCTGCTCTCTTTAGCCTGCTTCCAAGCATCGAATTTGGCTTGTGCGGCTGCCTCGTCGAATGCGCCTTTCTTCACTCCGCCCTGAAGGTGCTTCATAAGATAAACTCCCTCGGCCGAGAGAATGTTGCGAACTGTGTCAGTTGGCTGTGCGCCACAATTGACCCAATACAAAGCCCTTTCGAAATTCAAATCTACTGTAGCAGGATTGGTGTTAGGGTTGTAAGTACCAATCTTCTCAATAAACTTTCCATCACGTGGAGCTCTTGAGTCGGCAATTACGATTGAATAGAATGCGTAGCCTTTGTGACCTCTTCTCTGCAATCTGATTTTTGTTGCCATTGTTCCTCTATTAATTGATTAATGATTTGAATTATGCCCCAAACACGTTGAGGCGTTGCAAAGATAGTTTATTTTCCTCAAATAACTCTGCCAGAGTGACAACTTTTTGCAAAATTATGGCATATTCTGTCAAATGAAAACTTATTTGTGCTCATTGAACTGATTATTTGAGTAAATTTGAACAAATTGAACGAGAAGTATAGATAATACGCTAAATAAGAAAAAATGAGAAAATCAAGACTTGGATTATTCGCTGTCTTGGCGATGATGATGTTCTCTGTGAGTGTTTTCTCACAGGAAACACAAGACAACAGAATCGTGATTAAAATTTGGCCGGACGGAGCCCCAAACAGCAGCGGTCCTGATGCCAGGGATGCCGGCTTTGAGCCTGTTCTGGTTATTTACAAAGCGCAGGAACCAAATGGCCTTGCCGTTTTAGGTCTGCCTGGCGGTGGATATGCGATGCTTTCCAAATCGCATGAGGCTCACGACTTCAATACCTTCTACAATTCAATAGGTGTGACATACGCAGTTCTTGAGTATCGCTTGCCTAATGCCCATAAAGATATACCTCTCAGCGATGTCCATAAGTCCATCAACATACTCAAGGGCATGGCGCAGGAGTTGGGCTTTACAAAGTTGGGCATACAGGGCTGCTCGGCTGGAGGTCATCTGGCTTCGACTGCTGCAACTCATTATACAGCTGAGACACGTCCTGATTTCCAGATTCTGTTCTATCCTGTTATAACAATGGACAAGTCTTTTACCCATATCAGCTCGCATGATCTTCTTCTTGGTGAGAATGCTTCGGAAGAGGATGAGATATTGTTCAGTAATGAAAAGCAGGTGACATCAGACACTCCTCCGGCATTTATACTTCATTGCTCTGACGATAATCTGGTTCCGGTAGAGAACAGTATCAGGTATTATCAGACTTTAGTCGCAAACAAGGTATCCGCAACGTTGCATATTTATCCACGTGGAGGCCATGGCTGGGGGGCTGGTAATTTCTTTGCCTACAAGGCTCAGTGGACATCGGAGCTGGAGAGATGGCTGAATGCTGAAATTCTCAGAAAAAGGTGATTTTTGACTGATGCAGAGAGAAATAGTTCATGATGGCATTGTTGATTCGATAGACGGTTGTACTGTCTATGTGCGGATAGTCAAGTCTTCTGCTTGTCAGGAATGCCAGGCTAAATCGCTCTGCAAAGTCGCGGAATCGGATGTAAGATTGATAGAGGTGAAGGTCGCAGATACGTCCAATATTGAGGTCGGACAGAAAGTCTCGGTTTCCGGTACATTCGGACAGGGGATGAATGCTGTGCTGATAGCTTTCGGCATACCGCTTTTTCTGATATTGACCGTTGTGGTCCTGGGGAAAGTTTTCGGTATGTCTGACGGATATGCGGCTATCTCTGCGCTTGCTGTTATGATTCCTTATTATTTCGCGTTGTTCTTGTGCCGTGGCAGGCTCAAGGATAATTTTCAATTCAGAATAGTAGAATAAAGTTTTTGTATGTCTAATTTGATTTTAACAGCAGTAATAGTCCTTGGTATTACCGGTTTGGCCATTGGTGTCGTGCTTTTTCTGGTATCAAAGAAGTTCGCCGTTGAGACTGATAGCCGCATCGGACAGATTGAGGCATTGTTGCCAGGGGCCAACTGCGGTGGATGCGGTTTTCCCGGTTGTTCCGCTTTTGCAGAGGCTTGTGTCAAACAAGGCTCATTGAAGGGTATGAATTGTGCTGCCTCAAAGCCTGAGGCGATGGAAAGAATCGCTGCCATTTTTGGCGGCTCTGTAGAGGCCGCAGCGCCTAAAGTGGCTGTGGTGAGATGTAATGGCAGCTGTGAGAACCGTCCGCGTCTTAATGAATATGAGGGCGTAAGACGTTGTTCAATAGCGAATATGGTTTGCGGCGGTGAGACCGGATGCTTTTATGGCTGTCTTGGCTGTGGCGATTGCGTTGAGGCTTGTCGTTTCGGAGCGATCAAGATGAATCCTGAAACAGGTTTGCCCGAGGTCGATCAGAATTTGTGCACTGCATGCGGCGCATGCGTCAGTGCTTGTCCCAGACATATCATCGAGCTTCGCAACAAGAATAAAAAAGACCGTAGGGTATTTGTCTGTTGCGTGAATAAGGATAAAGGGCCGGTGGCTAAAAAAGCATGCTCCGTTGCCTGTATCGGATGTGGTAAATGTGTAAAAGCTTGTCAGTTCGAGGCTATATCACTCGAGAATAATTTGGCATACATTGACTTTGAAAAATGTCGCTTATGCCGGAAATGTGTAGATGAATGTCCTCAACATACAATACAAGCTGTGAACTTCCCTGCACCAAAAGTTGCTGATGCTCAAAATCCGTCAGCATCGAATCAATCGGCAAACGCTTAATATTTAGGATTATGCTTAAGACTTTTAAAATAGGAGGTGTGCATCCTGACGATAACAAGTTGACACGCTCTATGCAAACAGAGATTGCGGCTTTGCCAAAACAGGCTGTATTCCCGCTTTCGCAGCATATCGGCGCTCCAGCCGTGGCTTGTGTGCAAAAAGGTGATATTGTAAAAGTAGGTACGCTGATTGCCGCAGCCGGTGGCTTCGTATCTGCAAATATTCATTCGTCAGTCTCAGGTCGTGTCTCGAAAATCGACAGTATTGTCGATGCCAGCGGATATCGCAAACCGGCAATTTTCATTGATGTCGATGGCGATGAATGGGATGAGTCCATAGATCGTTCAGACACTGTAATCAGGAATTGTGAGCTTAGCTCGCAGGAGATAATTGACAGAATTAAGTCGGCCGGAGTTGTCGGAATGGGTGGCGCCTGTTTCCCCACTCATGTAAAGATGATGCCGCCCAAGGACTGTAAGATTGACTGTCTGATTGTTAATGGCGTAGAGTGTGAACCATTCCTGACAGCTGATCACAGGTTAATGCTGGAGCATCCGGACGAGATCCTGACAGGAGTATCTATCATAATGAAGGCTTTGAGCATACACAGAGCTTTTATCGGTATCGAGGCCAACAAACCCGATGCAATCGAACTCTTGAAAAGTAAGGCCGGCGAGTATCCTGGCGTTGAAATCGTGCCTCTTAAAATGAAGTATCCGCAAGGTGGTGAGAAACAGCTCATAGAGGCTGTTACCGGCCGTCAGGTACCTGCTCCGCCGGCAATTCCCGCTAATGTCGGTGCTATTGTTCAGAATGTCGGTACTGTGTTTGCAATATATGAGGCGGTCCAAAAGAACAAACCTCTTATTGAACGTAATGTTACAGTAACGGGAAAGAGTGTGAAGAACCCGTGTAATTTGTCAGTTCGTATGGGAACTCCAATCTCACAACTGATAGAGTACGCTGGCGGAATGCCCGAGGATACAGGTAAGCTTATAAGCGGCGGCCCGATGATGGGGCGGCCGTTAATGAATGCGGACGTACCGGTTGTGAAAGGCACTTCCGGTGTCCTGATGCTGCCTCGTGTTGATGCCGTGCGTGCTGAAGAGCGCCCGTGCATACGTTGTGCGAAATGTGTGAGTGCATGTCCGATGGGGCTTGAACCATATCTTTTGGCTACGCTCGGAGAACAAAGCAATTGGGAACGTGCCGAGGCTGAGGATATAATGATATGCATAGAGTGCGGATGTTGTCAGAGCTCATGCCCGTCACGACGTCCGCTTCTGGATTGGGTTCGTCTTACTAAAACAACAGTGGGAGGTATTATCCGCTCACGTAATTCCAAGAAATGATAGATATGGCACAGAAACTTATATTATCAACTTCTCCCCATCTGCATCGTGGTGATACAGTGGAGAGGAATATGCATTGGGTGATAGCGGCTCTGATTCCGGCATTGGCAGCTTCTGTCTTTGTGTTTGGTCTCGGAGCACTGATAGTAACGTTGACATCGGTGGCAGCCTGTCTCTTCTTTGAGTGGAGTATCACAAAGTACATTCTTAAAAGGGAAAAATCGACTATTGCGGATGGATCTGCAATAATAACAGGTATTCTGTTGGCTTTCAATCTGCCTTCAAACATACCTCTTTATATGATTGTCATCGGTTCTCTTGTGGCAATTGGTGTTGGTAAAATGGTATTTGGAGGTTTGGGCAATAACCCGTTCAATCCGGCTCTTGTCGGTCGCGTGTTTATGCTTATATCCTTCCCTACGCGCATGACTTCATGGCCTGAGCCCCATCAGTTGCTTGCTTATACTGATGCGACGACTTGTGCTACACCATTGAATCTTATCGGTCAGATTGCCGGCGGCAACAGCGCGGCTTTTGATCAGCTCCCTTCAATATGGCATCTGTTTATAGGAAATACCGCAGGCTGCATAGGCGAGGTCAGCGCATTGGCATTACTGGTCGGTTGTGTGATTCTTATTTGGAAGAAGGTGATAACATGGCATATCCCGGTTTCAATTCTATTGACAGTCGCTATACTTACCGGGATTATGCATATTGTCAATCCTGAGCAGTACGTCAATCCGTTATACCATCTTTGTGCCGGAGGTCTGATGCTAGGAGCCTGTTTTATGGCTACTGACTATGTCACTTCGCCTATGACAAAGAAAGGCATGCTCTGGTATGGCTTTGGAATCGGATTCCTGACAGTAATAATCAGGTTCTTTGGCTCGTATCCGGAAGGTATGTCATTTGCCATTCTGATAATGAATGCGATTGTTCCACTAATTAATAACTGGTGTAAGCCGAAACGTTTTGGAGTGAACGCGAAATGAAAAAGCTGGAATCGAATATTTTGAATATGGCTCTGGTACTTACCGTTATTTCGGTAGTGTCAGCGGGACTACTGGCAATTGTTAATGCAGTCACCAGTAAACCTATTGCAGAAATAAATGAGAAAATTGTGTCGGATGGCGTAAAAAACGTAATATTGGGTGATCGTGATATTGAGTTTTCGGTAGCTCCTTCACAAGAGAAGAACGGCTTCGTATTCCATCAGGTTAAAGACGCTGGAGGCAATGTGCTCGGTACTGCTGTTGAATCAACAGACCCGAACGGATTCGGAGGTAATCTGAAGATTATGGTAGGGCTCAGCCCGGAGGGTGAGATTCTGGGTTATCAGGTTCTGGAGCATTCCGAGACTCCGGGACTCGGGGCACAAGCGGATGCCTGGTTCCGTCAGGCTTCAGGAGGAGATGTCGTCGAGCAATCAGGTTTTGCGAATGTTATGTTTGGCAAACCGTCTAAGGCAGGTAATCATAATATTATAGGTATGAATCCTGGTGATGATATTTTAGCTGTCAGTAAAGACGGTGGTGCGGTTGATGCAATTACCGCATCTACTATAACTTCAAGAGCTTTCCTCCGTGCGGTAAACGCTGCTTATAAGTCTCTTTTCGGATATACTGCGGCTGATGCCGTAAGTGGAGCATCAACACAGACTAAAAAGACAAAGTGATGAATTACTTCAAGACTATTATAAACGGTATAGTGAAGGAGAACCCTACTTTTGTTCTTCTTCTTGGTATGTGCCCGACATTGGCGACAACATCATCGGCTGCCAATGGTATGGGAATGGGTGTTGCTACAATGTTTGTGCTGATATGCTCAAATGTTTTCATCTCGTTACTGAAGAACCTGATACCTGATGGAGTCAGGATTCCGTGCTTCATTGTTGTCATAGCCTCGTTTGTTACTGTACTTCAAATGATTATGCAGGCATACGTGCCGGAACTGTATAAGACGTTGGGTATTTTCATACCTCTGATTGTCGTAAACTGTATAATACTTGGACGTGCTGAGGCCTTCGCTGCAAAGAATAATGTACTGGCATCATTGTGTGACGGAATAGGAATCGGACTCGGTTTCACTATTGCGCTTACATTGCTTGGTATGATTCGTGAACTGCTGGGAAAAGGTACTTTCTTTGGCCATACGATACTTCCGGCATCGACCAATATGCTAGTTTTCGTATTGGCACCGGGTGCTTTTATTACTCTTGGCTTGCTGATAGCTATTGTCAATTCAATTAAGAACAGAAAAGCAAATTAAGCTATGGAATTTTTTCTGATATTCATATCGGCGATTTTTGTCAATAACATAGTTCTGTCACAGTTCCTTGGAATCTGTCCTTTCCTTGGTGTCTCGAAAAAGATCGGTACTGCTGCCGGAATGGGAATTGCGGTTACATTTGTACTTACAATCGCTGTCATCGTGACATATGCCCTTCAGACCTGGGTACTCAATCCTCTCGGACTGGGGTATCTGCAGACTATCCTGTTTATCCTTGTGATTGCAGGTCTCGTGCAGATGCTGGAGACTGTATTGAAGAAGGTATCACCATCATTGTATCAGGCATTGGGTATATTCCTCCCACTCATTACTACAAACTGCTGTATTCTGGGTGTGTCTATACTCGTGGCAAATGGCACATACAATGCACAGGGACTTGAGCCTTCACTTCTGGTTGGTGTCCTGTATGCCTTCTCAACGGCTCTTGGCTTTGCTATAGCTCTGATAATATTTGCAGGAATACGTGAGCAGCTTGCTATGGTAAAGATACCGAAAGGTATGCAGGGTATGTCAATCGCATTGATTACTGCCGGCCTTCTGGCGTTGGCCTTTATGGGCTTCAGTGGCGTTGATCAGGGTATTGCCAGAGCTCTTGGAATGTAATTAATCAACAGGTAACCATTAATATTTATGAAGAGACTTTTTTATGTTATTCCTGTATTGGCAATGGTTCTGATTGCCTGTGGTGGAAACTCTTCCTCGGACGGGACAACTCTTGCAAACGGAAAATATACTGCCACTGGATTGAATTTCAATGGAACTGTTGATGTTACAGTTACGGTAAAGAAGAATCGGATTTCAAAAATAGACATACAGGATGACGGCCATACTTATGACCAGTATAAGACTCCTTTTGATATTCTTCCTGATAGCATAATAGCTCATCAGTCCACAGATGTGGATGGAATAACCGGAGCGACCTATACATCGAATGCCATAAAGATGGGTGTAGATGCGGCGCTTGCTCAGGCGCGTGGCGACAAACCTTCGGTCAGGACAGACGTTCCGATAACTTTCACCCCCGGCACATATACCGGTAAAGCCGATGGATATGGAGGTGCGGTACAGGTACAAGTGACATTTTCCGAAGATGCGATAACTGATATGAAAGTGCTTCGCCAGCGTGAGACTGCCCATATCGGTGAGTCAGCTTTACCTGTGGCGTTATCAAAAATAAAAGAGGCCTGCGGCTTGGGTGTAGATGCCGTTACAGGCG
Organism: Bacteroidaceae bacterium; assembly: GCA_045597365.1. Lineage (GTDB taxonomy): Bacteria > Bacteroidota > Bacteroidia > Bacteroidales > Bacteroidaceae > Colenecus. The sequence continues at coordinate 10,251 of JAZLKB010000051.1, forward strand.
CCACTTACTCCACTCATGCCGCCAAAGCTGCAGTCCTTGATGCTGCAGAGCAGGCCGGCGTTGTCAACCGCGATGCTTTCATTATGCGTAGTAAGGAGGTGCTGCCGGGTGAGCCTGTTGAATCTACCTGGGATATCGTTATTATTGGTGGCGGCGGAGCAGGAATGTGTGCCGCGACGCAAGCGGTTCAGGATGGCAATTCAGTTCTGGTTATTGAGAAGAACGCTGAAATAGGAGGTAATACTCTTGTTGCCGGTGGAGTTTATCAGAGTGTAGATCATAGTCTTGTGTGGGATTCCAATAATCCTGAAGCATTGATGGCCAAAGGTTATGACGGGAAAATGCACAATAAGGTTCGTTCTACCATCGGTTGTATCAACGACCTAAAAGTGATTGCCGGCTGGAGCGAGGAACCGTTTGATGCTGATTATTACAAAACGCACGATTTTGTGGCCGGTGATATCGTTGAACTGTCCAGGCATGGCGTTCATCAGGAATTCCTGCCTGTGCTTCAGGAACTGAAGAAAGAAATCTCCGCATATATGAGATATGCTTCTCCGAAACTGGATAAGGGAATTCCTGAAACTCAGCTCACGCTGTTCTCGACAACAAATCTTCATATCTTCCAGACATATTATGGCGGCTTGCGTCAGAGTACTGACAAGTCTGAATGGATATACGGTGAATATGAGCTTATAAAGCAGTTTGTCGAAGAAGGTGAGCAATTGAAACCCTGGCTTATGAGCCTGGGCGTAGGTTTTACTGATAGTCAGTCAACACTCATTGGTGCATTGTGGTATCGTGGCAATTCAATGACAGGCAGCAGAGTTGATACTGACGGTGATGGCATAGATGAATTCTATTCTGGTAATTGGGGCTCGTATTTTGCTCCTCACATATCCGCTATCAGAAAAGGAAACAGTTCCAACCGTATAATGTGCTCAACTACGGCAAAAGAGCTGATATTCGAGAACGGGCGCGTTACGGGCGTGAAGGCCGTGATGGATGACGGTACAGAAGTTACAGCTCACGCCAGAAAAGGCGTCTTAATAGCTTCCGGCGGCTATGCGGCAAATATCCAGAAGGTGCTCAAGACTAATAATTACTGGTCTCGTATGTACCTGTCTCCTACAATAGGTACTACTAATCGTTCCTCACTTCGTGGTGAAGGTATTGATATGGCCACCGCTGTAGGCGCTGCTACCATAGGTATGGGCTGGACGCAGCTGATGCCGTTGAGTAATGTCAGTGACGGCTCGATTGCTTTCGGTGGTGTCGAGAACGCTGTATTTGTCAGTCCTTCTACGGGCAAACGTTATGTTGACGAGTGCTCGGAACGTGATGTCCTTGCGCTAAGTTCATTGAAGAACGGTATTGAATGGAGAGGCGTCCGCGGAGTATTCCTGTATATTACAGCCGGCTTTGGTTCCGGACCACTTCAAATGAATGATAATTTCGGAGGTATTGCCGGATTTGGCGGAACTTCCGGAAAGAATACATTGAAGACTGCAAACTGTACAGGAGCCACGATGCAGACTGTCTTCAATGGGCTTGGATTGGATATTGACGCTGAAATAGTCAAGAATACCATACGAGAGTATGATATGGCTGTTATTGATGGCGTGAATCCCACACCGGGAAAGGCTCATGCACCTGTGATTATCGGTAGTGCAATGCGTGGTGTCTCCGGCTACGATAAGTCAACGTATGATATTGAGAATGCCAATTTCACATTCAAGGTTCTGGCGCCTGCCACACATCATACAATGGGAGGCTTGAAGGTTGACCTCGCAAGACACGTCTTGAATGAGGAAAACCAGCCCATTCCGGGATTGTATGCCGCGGGTGAGGTTACCGGCGGATTCTTCGGCGGTAATCGCTTGGGCGGTAATGCACTCACTGAGGTTATGTCTTCCGGCCGTATCGCAGCGCGTACGATAAATTCCGAATACAAATAAATCTTATGATAGCATTCCCAAATGCAAAAATCAATATAGGACTTAATGTCGTGGCCAAACGTCCTGACGGCTATCACGATATTGAGACTGTCTTTTATCCTGTTAATGTTCAGGACGTGCTTGAGATTAACGTGAAAAGACCGTTGAAGACCACTCGCCCGATATTGTTCAAAATGTCAGAGAAAGGCACATATTTCGAGGATGAGAGTTGTTCGATTACATTGAAGGGAAATGCTCTGGCGGGTAATCCTGCCGATAATATTGTGGTCAGGGCATATCGTATGCTGCTTGAGGATTTTGATTTGCCACCTGTAGATATTATGCTTTATAAACATATACCTTCGGGAGCGGGACTTGGCGGAGGATCCTCGGACTGTGCTCATATGATAATGTTGCTTAACAGACGTTTCGGACTGCGAATGACAAATTCCTGCATCGAAAGATACGCCTCGCGTCTGGGTGCCGACTGCGCGTTCTTCGTAAGAAATGTACCTGTTTTTGCCACAGGAATCGGCAACGAGATGAAGTCTATAGATCTGTCGTTGAAGGGTTATTACCTGCTGTTGGTTAAACCTGATATTGAAGTCTCAACCAGGCAGGCATACAGTTTTGTGGATCCGGAACCCTCGGAAAATCCTTTGGATGAAATCGTTTTGAGGCCTGTTCCTGAATGGCGCGGACTTGTGAAAAATGACTTCGAGAAGAGTGTCTTTGGAATATATCCTGAGATAGGTTTGTTAAAAGAGCAGATATATGATATGGGAGCTGTATATGCTTCAATGAGTGGATCGGGTTCGACTGTTTATGGCTTGTTTAACAGTCCTGTCGATAATCCTGAGTCTAAGTTCCCAAACTGTGATGTCATACAAAGGGTGTTGTAGTATAGTAATGTCAAATATATATTGGGGTATGAAAGTTTATAGACAGTTGCTGTTGTCTTTGCTGGCAGTTTTGCCAATGATTAGTGTTAGTGCTAAGGATGCGAAGTATGTTTTTATGTTCATTGGCGACGGAATGGGCGTTAATCAGGTTATAGGTACAGAATATTATCTGGCCGATATTAATGGAAAGGTGGGAATAGAGCCGTTGTGTTTCGCTCAGTTCCCTGTTTCAGGCCTGGTAATGACTTATTCGGCTTCTACCGATATTACGGATTCATCTGCAGCTGGAACTGCATTGTCAACCGGCTGTAAAACTGCAAACAATGTAATGGGTATGTTGAACGATAAGACAACGCCTGTAGAAGGTATTGCGGAAAGAGCTCATAAACAGGGACGTCGGGTTGCCATTTGTTCCACGGTTGGGGTGGATCATGCTACTCCGGCTGCTTTTTATGCCCACACGGCTAATCGCAACAGTCAGCATCTCATTGCCAGTCAGCTTGCAGAGAGTGGATTCGAATTTTTTGCGGGAGGGGATTTCGCTCAGGATGTTGACAGTAGAAATCCTGATTCGAAGAGTAATACCGAGTATGCTTTGGAGCAGGGGTACAGAATTGTGCGTGGTTATGACGAGTATAAGGCCAATGCGGCAGAATCGGATAAAATGATTCTTTTCCAAAAACCGAGAGAAGATGGTAATAATACAGAACTCATCCCTAGTATTGATCAGGTAGATGGCGATTTAAACATCTCGCAGATCACTTCGGCAGCAGTTGATTTTATGATGAAAGACCCCTCGAAAGGCTTTTTCATTATGGTAGAGGGCGGTCATATCGATCATTGGCTTCATGGAAATGATGCTGCTGCCACATTCCGTGAGGTTATTGATTTAGACAATGCCATTAAGGTGGCTTACGAGTTCTACTTACAGCATAAGGACGAGACTTTGATTGTGGTTACGGCCGATCACGAGACTGGAGGCCTTTCTTTAGGCAATGGTGCCTATCGTCTGGCTCTCAGCAATCTTCAATATCAAAATATAAGCGAGGAGTTTTTCTCTCATCATCTGGAGAAACTGACTAAGGAGAAGAAGGATTCGCTTACCTGGGATGAGGTCAAAGCTGAGCTCTCTGCCAAATTCGGCTTCTGGGATCACGTCAGAATTTCCGCCTCGCAGGAGGAAAAACTAAAGGAAGCCTATGCGGCTACCTTTGCCACTCCCAGCAGACGAAGGCCAGGTCCTGTGGAAAATGAAGGTACTGTAACACAGAGTAATGAGGAGTTCTATGAATATTACAAAGCCGATAAATTGTCAGATCTTGCTGTAAAAACTATGTGTGACATCTCTCAGATAAGTTGGGGAACAGGTCAGCATTCGGGCGGATATGTGCCTGTGTTCGCAATTGGATGCGGTGCCGAGCAGTTTACCGGTCAGATTGACAATATAGAGATTCCTGTTAAAATCGCCAGAGCTTCCGGCATAAAATGGTAATAACAAAGTGTGCGGCGTTAAGCCGCACACTGGTTTTATTTAATACGGTATGTCTCCCGACAGGGCTGGTCCTCCAAGCGGATCATCAGGAATGTCGGCCGGTCTGTAGTCTTCTACCTGCTCGTTCATACGTGAGCCTATGAGCATTTCCTCGTGCTGGTTTTGATTCTTGCTGATATCGCAGAAACGGGCATAGTTGCTTTGGAAGGCCAGACGGACATCGCCAACTCCGCCATTTCGGTGTTTTGCAATAATTATCTCTGCTATACCATGTAAATCGTTGTGATGATCGTCCTCATATATCTTATATACTTCAGGCCGGTGAATCATACATACGATATCAGCATCCTGTTCTATTGATCCGGACTCACGCAGGTCGCTTAATTGAGGACGTTTGCCTTCGTATCCCTCACGTCCTTCTACGTTACGGTTCAATTGTGATAACGCTATTATTGGAATATCCAGTTCCTTTGCCAAACCTTTCAGCTGACGTGAGATCATACTGATTTCCTCTTGCCTGTTGTTGAAATGCCATCCGCTTGCATTCATCAACTGCAGATAATCAATAATCAGAAGCTGTATGTCGTGCTCGCTTTTTAAACGTAGAGCTTTTGTTCTCAATTCCGTAATGGACAATGATGGCGTATCATCAAGATATAAGGGTGCGTCTTGCAGAATTTTAATCTTCTCGTCCAATTGAGACCACTCGTATGGCGCGAGCCTGCCGCTGCGCAGCTTCTCTGACGATATTTCACATATATTGGTAATCAGACGGTTTACTAATTGGACATTGCTCATTTCCAATGAGAACATAGCGACAGGTTGTCTGTTATGAACAGCAATGTTCAATGCCATTGAAAGAGAGAATGCTGTCTTTCCCATGGCCGGTCGTGCAGCCAGAATAACCAAATCAGACTTTTGCCATCCGGAAGTTATTTTGTCAAGATCTGTAAATCCACTTGCAAGACCACTTAGCCCGGTTGAACGCTTTGCGGCCTGGCTGATTCTCTCCATAGCCTCTTCCAGAACCGGGTTGATCTGGGTGTAGTCTTTCTTTACATTCTTGTGCGCAATCTGGAATAACTCACCTTCGGCCGATTGCAACAGATCGGATACATCTGACGTTTCGTCAAAAGCGCGCGATTGGACCTCGCTTGCAAAAGTTATAAGCTCGCGGGCCATCGCTTTTTGAGCTATAATCGTTGCATGATATTCTATGTGAGCTGATGATGTGACTTTACCGGCCAGCATTGTTATGTAAAGAGGTCCACCGGCTTCCTCTAGAGTACCGTTGCTTTTCAACTGTTCCGTAACGGTCAGGATGTCAATTGGCCTCTGGTTCATTACCAATGCCATAATAGACTGATAAATAACCTGATGACGGTGGTCGTAAAAAGACTCGGGCTTGATGATTTCACTGACTTTTGGAAATGCGTCCTGTTCAATCATCAGTGCGCCGAGTACTGCTTCCTCAAGTTCCAATGCCTGAGGCTGCAGATGGTTCATTTCCATCAAATCTGTGCTTGCACGACGTGTCCTTGCAGATTTTCTTGTCTGTCCCTGTGATTCCATAAAAATCAACGGTTGATAAGTCTTACTGTTTCGAAGGCTGTTTCAGTAACACCTTGAATACCATGTAATACGAGGCTTTGCCCCGTCATAAGCAGATTTGGAATAGGTGTGGTTGGAGACATATAGCTCATTAGTGGCGTGTTCCAGTCCTTGCGTGCACCGTATGCCGAACCTTCGGGATTTCCATTATAGTCCCGCCATGTAAGTGGAGTACTGATACAGCGATGGGTGATGTTGTCTTTCAAATCCGGTATGATTGTGCTTGCAAGCCCGATACATTCATCAGCAATCCTGTTCTTGAACTGGATATATTCGTCACCTCTTCTGCCGGCCTTCGTGTCATACCATTGAACCAGTCGGTCATATAGCATCGGGGTAAGAATATCAATGTTCTGAGTATAGTCTGATCCGTCATCGGGCACTCTGCAACAAACCATCACACCGCTTACAGGGCCGTTCTCCTTGTAGAAATCCCATACGTTTGGCTTGCAGTAAATGTATTTGTTATGATTGAAATATCGGATGCTGTCAGGTTTCAGTTGCAGCGATACTGTGAAGATTCCATATGTATTCTTGATATCAGACATTCTGAAGCGATATGAAGGCTTTATATTCTTGCAATCGCATATCATTGCTGTGGTTACCGCCGGGTGTGCGTTGCTTATGAACAATGATCCCTCGAAACACTTGTCATCTTGGGTAATGGCGCTGACTGCGAAGCCGTCTTTTACAGTGAGCCGGGAAACATCTGAGTTGCAGAAAACGTCACCTCCATTGTTTACAATATCGTCAATCAGATGCCTGACAATTAAATTGCCGTCACCTTTTAACCGCCAGCTGCTTTGTATGAACGGAGCATTGATGTGGGCAAATACAAACAAAGGTAAAGATTCACGGTTGAGCTCCAGTTTCATCGATGAGCCGCTCAGTACATTAATCAATAACTCATCGTGAAACTTGCTGTGCAGGTATTCCCAAGCGCTGGCATTCTCGAAAGGCGTCATATTCCCCGAAGAGGCAAGCATAGCTGAGTAGTCGGATAAACTGTCCTTTTCCTTTGGAAAGTACCCGGCCATTGTATCTGCAAAATTCTCAAAGCCTTTTGCAAATCGGAAGGTGTCGCCATCTATTGTTATCAAATCAAAGCCCTCAGGATCGAGCTCCTGCCACGGAAGCTCCATCAATCCGAGTGATTTGAATCGGTTGTATAATGGCTGCCCGGAGTCAAGTCCGCCAATGTAATGAAGTCCGGTATCTAAACGCAATCCATATCTGAGAATGCTTTGCATAGATCCTCCAGGAGCATTCTGTCGTTCCAGAACGCAAACTTTCTTACCTTGACGTGACAATAGCGCGGCGCATTCAAGCCCGCCAAGTCCTGCGCCTATTATTACAACATCGTATCTCATACAATGATTGTCAGTATGCTGTCAGGTGTATAAACCTCCATTTATGGATATTACGTTGCCTGTAACGTAAGATGCTTCGGGCGATGCCAGGAACGCAACTACATCAGCTACTTCATCAACTGTGCCGAAACGTCCTGCAGGAATGTTCTTGCTTAATGCTGCCTCGTCAAGACCTTCGGTCATATCGGTTTTGATGAATCCAGGCGCTACGCAATTGACTGTCACATTCTTTCGTGCAATCTCCTTGGCCAGTGCTTTCGATGCAGAGATAATACCTGCCTTGGCTGCCGAGTAATTCGTCTGTCCGGGCATTCCCATTATTCCGCTTACGCTGGCAATGGATATGATCCTTCCGTATTTCTTGCGCAGCATAGGAGCAAGCAGAGGCTGGGTTACATTGAAAAATCCGCCCAGACTTGTCTGCAGCACGCTGTTCCAGTCGTTTTCCGGCATTAATGCCATAATGTTATCACGGCGGATACCTGCATTGTTTACAATAATCTCAATATATTCGTCCGGATGTCTCTTCTGCCAGTCCTCGATAGCATTTCTGGTCTGCTCTGCAGATGCCACGTCAAACTGTATTGCCTCTCCGCTCTGTCCGACCTCATTGATCATCGATATCGTTTTCTCGGCCTCATCTGCACGTCTGGCGTAATTGACGATAATGTTATACCCCATTTTTGCTATTCTGACAGCAATGGCACGGCCGATGCCCCGGCTACCTCCTGTTACAAGTGCATATTTTGCCATAATGATTGAATTTACTGTTTGACAATCAATTGCCCTTTGAATTCCATATATGTGTTATAGTCATCGGTAATCTTCGCCTTAACTGCATATCCTGCGTCTGTTGAAGCTATATCCATATTTACAGATAATGCCGGGCAGATAGCAGGTGAGGATACAGCCGTAAGTCTGCATTGTTTGATATTACTGATGAACAAATCCTTTTCAAGAATGGCTTCCGCGCATTCACGTATCATTTCAATATTGCAGACACCGGGACTGACCGGTTTGCCGGGGAAATGTCCACGATAGCAGTCACAATCTTCAATCAGCCGTACTTTGCATTCAACTTCCGATTCAGATATCCTTTCAATCTGTGTCAACTTGAAGAACTTGTCCAATAGCAGCATATAGGACTTGTTATGCAGGTTCGACAAAAATTTTCATCCGTGTACTTGCTATAGGCCGACCTTCACAGCTGGTCTTTCCCGACATAAGTGTAATGCCTTCTGCTTCAGCCTCAAATACAATATCTGTAGTTAGCTCTGCTCCTATTGCCGGGCGTTCCATGCATACGAAATTCTTGATCTCACCTATATATCCGATCGGTGCAGGGAGATTTTTCAATAAATACCGGTATCCCGCAAAAGCCGAAGCTGACTGAGCAATGTGCTCAATCAGCCCTGTCTCTGCCAACTTCCCGTCTGTTTCTATAAAATAGTTTTCGCTGCTGACGGAAAGTCCCGTGTGGCACATGTCACCATCTGCGTCAAGAAGCCTGTCAACCATTACGATCGGTGCCCGCTGTGGTATCAGCCTCAACACTTCTTCTGCCTGGAATAACATAGGCGGCGCTTATTGCTGAGATGTGTCAGATGTTCTTCTCAATATATTCGTAAAGATCTGAGAAGGTTGAAATCAGATGAAGTTCCTCTGCTGTTACTTTAACACCGAAAGCAACTTGGATGGCTGATATCAAATCAACCAACCTGAGGCTGTCAAGCTCCAGTGTCTTGCGGATATCACCATCAGGAGTGATAACACTTTCTTCTACCTCAAATTCCTCTGCCAGTACGGCATTGACTTTTGATACGATTTCCTCGTGTGACATATCTATCTGCTTTTTAATTGAAATTTTTAACTATGAGTGTTGAGTTGGTTCCTCCAAAACCAAAGGAATTGCTGAGGAACATATCAAAATGCGCTTCCCGTGTCTCCGGGATAATGTTCAGCAGCGCAGTATCCTCGTCCGGATTCTCAAAATTCAGATTTCCGGCGATGAATCCGTTCTTCATCATCAGTGTGGAGTAAATAAGCTCGCTTGTCCCCGCCATCCACATCTCGTGACCGGTCTGGCTTTTCGTTGATGTTACCGGCACATTCAGTCCGTGGAATACGTTGTCTATCGCGTGGGCCTCACGTGCGTCACCTATTTTTGTGGAAGTGGCGTGGGCGTTTATATATCCGATATCACGCAAATCAACGCCGGCCATTCTGATTGCCATTTCCAGGGATCTCTGCGGTCCTTCTATGCTGGGAGTGGTCATATGATCTCCATTGCCGCTGAAACCATATCCCATAACCTCTGCGATAATATGGGCCCCACGCCTGACAGCGTGCTCATAACTTTCCAATATTACGGTCGCGGCACCTCCGCCGGGAATAAGCCCGTCGCGGTCTCTGTCAAATGGACGGCAGGCTCTGGCTGGGTCATCCTCGCGCGTTGAGAAAGTCTGAAGCCCGTCAAAAGGTCCGGTTGCATATGGATTGACTTCCTGGGCACCGCCGCAGACTATGCAATCCTGCAATCCCTGGCTTATAAGAAGCCATCCCAGACCTACGCTGTGGCTTCCGGATGCACAGGCGGCACTTACGGTCATGTTTATTCCACGCAATTTGAAGAGGCATGCCAGATTCATTGTTATAGTGGAGTTCATGCATCTGAAAATGGCACCGCTTCCACTGGCAGCAGTCGAATCTACAGAGCGTATCTTGTCCCAAGCCTCGACAGTGCCTTCCGATACGGAGTCGTTGCCATACAATATGCCGACCTCGTGCGATGAGAGATAGTCAGGATCCAATCCGGAATTCTCAAGCGCCTGTCTTGTCGCCATATATGCGTAGTTGGCCTCCTCGTGCATATATTTGCGCTCGTCACGTCCGACAAAAGGTTTTAAATCTGGTTTTGGAACATTTGATGTGAGAGCTGAGCGGAATCCGAATCCTTTCCCTTTGCGTCTCTCGTCGAATATAATACCGCTGACGCCTTTTATCAAATTGTCTCTGACAGTATCCAAGTCCTGCCCGAGGCAGGACCATATGCCCATACCAGTTATTACTACTCTGTTACCCATTCGTAAAATGACGTTATTTGGTGCAAAGTTATTAATCTTTTTTTAATAAACCGAACTTTTTGCGAACAACAGCAATGCAGAATCTTTTACACCGCAATGAATGTTGCCGTATATGTGCGCAAATGTCCTCTTATACTGATATCTATTGCGTTTGGAATGAAAATCTTGGGCGAAAACCTGATTGTCAGGAATTATTAGTAATTTCGCAAATTAAATCGGGCTTATACAATAAGCTGTTATTTTTTCGGTTGGATTATGAACGTATCGTACAAATGGCTTAAGGAGTATGTCGATTTTGACATGACTCCGGAACAGGTTGCCGAGGCTTTGACCTCGATAGGCCTTGAGGTGGATGGAGTTGAAGAGGTGCAGTCGGTCAAAGGCGGCCTGAAGGATATCATAATAGGAGAGGTGCTTACTTGTGAGGAACATCCTGATTCTGATCATTTACATGTGACAAATGTCAATCTTGGAGAAGGCCGGACCGAACAGATAGTATGCGGTGCACCGAATGTGGGTGCAGGCCAGAAAGTTGTTGTGGCAACTTGCGGAGCAAAAATCTATGAGGGGGACGACTGCTTCACCATTAAACCGTCCAAACTGCGCGGCGTCGCATCGAATGGTATGATTTGCTCACAAAAGGAGCTTGGTTTGGGAAATGACCATTCTGGAATATTGGTGCTTCCCGATGATGCCGTTCCCGGAACTCCTGCCGCCTCTTATTTTGGCCTTGAATCAGACTATGTAATAGAAGTCGATATCACACCGAATCACGCCGATGCCTGCTCGCATTGGGGCGTTGCCCGCGATTTTTATGCGTGGCTGTTGCAGAATGGGTATAAGTCTGAACTTCATCGTCCTTCAGACAGTGCATTCAAGGTTGACAATGAGGACTTGACAATAGATATAGAGGTCCGTAATACAGAGGCTTGTCCCCGCTATGCCGGAGTCAGCATCAAGGGCGTGAGAATCTGCGAGAGTCCTTCGTGGCTCAAGAACAGGCTCACAGCCATAGGCCTGCATCCTATCAATAACGTTGTAGATGTTACAAATTATATCCTTTTTGCCTATGGCCAGCCTCTGCATAGTTTCGATGCTGATAAGATTGACGGTGGAAAGGTTATTGTGCAGACTATGCCTGACGGAACTCCTTTCACGACACTCGATGGCCAGGAACATACCCTCAGCTGTAATGACCTGATGATTTGCAATGCCGTGGAGCCCATGTGCATCGGAGGCGTGTTCGGCGGCTTGAAATCGGGAATCACAGAATCAACTGTGAATGTTTTTCTGGAAAGCGCATATTTCCATCCTACATGGATCAGAAAGACAGCGCGCAGGCATCAGCTCAGCACCGATGCGTCATTCCGCTTTGAGCGCGGCATTGATCCAAACGGCGTGCTTTATGCCTTGAAGCAGGCTGCGATGCTTATCAAAGAACTCGGCGGCGGCACAATATCGATGCCCCTCAAGGATATATATGAGAAACCGATCGAGAATTTCAAGGTTGATTTCAAGTACGAATATGCCGACAGACTGACGGGAAAGGTCCTTCCAAGAGATACTATGAAGAGTATTATTCTCAATCTGGGTATCACAATCGAGAATGAGTCTGCCGATGGACTCGCGCTCTCCGTGCCGCCTTTCCGTGTTGATGTGCAACATCCGTGCGACATTGTCGAGGAGATACTCCGTATATACGGATATAATAATGTGGAGTTCGGAAAATCCGTCCAATCCAGTCTGACCGTCCAAGGCAGTGTTGACAGGGCTCATACAATGCAGGACTTGGTGTCGGAACAGCTCGTAGGCTGCGGCTTCAACGAGATTCTGAACAATTCGCTGACAAAAGCCGCATATTATGACGGACTCGGGGATTATCCTTCAGACAGATTGGTGCACCTTATGAATCCGCTTAGCGCCGATCTTAATGTAATGCGTCAGACAATGCTTTTCGGAGGTCTTGAGAGCCTGTCTTACAATATAAGGAGACAGAATTCCGATCTGCATTTGTTTGAGTTCGGCAAATGCTATTATTTCGATGCCGGACGCCGCGAACTTGCAGCAAAGAGCGAGGACGGTAATCCTCTGCGCGCATATTCCGAGGATTATCGCGTAGGCTTGTGGATAACGGGAAAGAGAATCTCGTCATCTTGGGCGCATCAGGAAGAAATGACATCTTTTTATGAGCTGAAGGCCGACGTGATGAATATCTTCAAACGTTTGGGACTCGATGCCAAGACCCTCAAGGTTGAGGAAATCTCTACAGACATTTATTCCTCGGCATTGAGTTACAGCCTGCGCTCCGGTGCGGCTGTTGCCAGAATGGGAATCGTGCGGACTGCACTGCTCAAGCGCTTTGATATAGATCAACCGGTATATTATGCTGATATTGCTTGGGATGAACTGCTGAAAGCTACGAAAAAGGTCAGGATAAGCTATAGCGATTTACCCAAATATCCCGCAGTCCGCAGGGACTTGGCATTGCTCGTTGACAATAATGTCACGTTCTCACAGATAGAGAGCCTTGCATACGCATCGGAGAAGCGCCTTTTGAAGGACGTATCGCTGTTTGATGTCTATGAGGGCAGGAATCTGGAACCGGGAAAGAAAAGCTATGCCGTGGCCTTTATGCTTCAGGATGAGTCTCAGACTTTGAATGACAAGCAGATAGACAAAGTCATGAATAGTATAATACACAATCTTGAGACAAAACTCGATGCTAAACTGAGATAAACTAAATAAAACATAATTATGGGAAGAGCATTTGAATTCAGAAAAGCGAGAAAGCTGAAACGTTGGGGTAATATGGCAAAGACATTTACCCGTCTTGGTAAACAGATAGCCATTGCCGTCAAAGCCGGCGGTCCAGACCCGGACAACAATCCTACTTTGCGCGCGATAATCGCAACTGCCAAGCACGAGAATATGCCTAAGGACAATGTCGAGCGTGCCATCAAGAATGCGATGGGCAAGGATCAGAAGGATTATAAGGAGATGAACTACGAAGGCTACGGTCCTCACGGAATTGCCATATATGTAGAGACTCTGACAGACAACACTACACGTACTGTCGCTAATGTACGTGCCGTATTCAACAAATTCAGCGGTACTCTCGGTACAAGCGGAAGTCTTGATTTCATGTTCAGCCACAAGTGCCAGTTTACAATAGCCAGGAAAGACGGCGTTGATATGGATGACCTGATTCTGGAGCTTATCGATCTTGGCGTTGAGGATGAGTACGATTATGATGAGGAAGAGGGCGAAATAACCATTTACGGCGATCCGAAGTCGTATGCCGCTATTCAGAAATATCTGGAGGAAAACGGTTTTGAGGTCAAGGCCGCTGAGTTTACAAGAATCCCGAATGACCTTAAGGATGTTACTCCTGAGCAGCGTGAGACTATTGACAAGATAGTCGAGCGTCTTGAGGATGACGAGGATGTCCAGAACGTATATACGAATATGCGTCCGTTGGACGAAGAGGAATAATTTGATGGAGGAGCAGATTGACAGGGTAGCGCTGGCTGTAGAACTGTTCAAGCAAGGTTATAATTGCTCGCAGGCTGTTACTGCTGCCTTCGCCGATCTGTATGGACTTACGCGCGAGCAGGCGCTGCTGGTATCCGCCTCGTTCGGGGGCGGAATCGGCCGTATGCGCGAGGTCTGCGGTGCAGCCTCGGGTATGTTTATTCTTGCTGGCTTGGATTGCGGCAGCGCAAAGGCCGGAGACAGGGAGGGAAAAGCGTATAATTACCGTGTCGTCCAGCAGCTGGCAGCCACTTTCAGACAGAGAAACGGCTCGATTTTTTGCAATCAATTGCTCGGGGTGGCTAAAAACGGTAATCCTGTTCCCGAGGAAAGGAACGAACAGTATTATAAAAAACGTCCTTGTGTCGGGATGGTTGCAAGTGCGGCTGGAATATTCAATGATTATTTACAAAATAAAACTACATTCGATGCAAATAATGTTAAATAGTTAATTAATTGATTGCCAAATCGGTAAATTGATAATAACTTTGCACCCGAATTAATAAACCAATAATAAGATGTTTACACAGATGGTAGGTGAGTACGCCGGTATGATTTGGCGTGCTTTGGATGGCAATAATGCCCTTTCCCAGAAGGAAATCAAAAAGATTGCCAAATTAAAGGACAAAGAGTTCTATCTAGGTTTGGGATGGTTGTTGCGTGAAGATAAGCTCAATGTCACTGAAGGTGAGAACGAGTGTTACTTTGCATTGAAGTAATAGAGAGATTGTTTGCTATAAAACACTCCTGCAAATGTATTTTTGCAGGAGTGTTTTTTTGATTAAATTCGCGGTATATTTCGGAAAAATGGAAAATATCAGGAATTTCTGCATAATAGCACATATAGATCACGGCAAGTCAACGCTGGCGGACCGTCTGTTGGAATTCACCCATACAATCGATGTTACCGAGGGTCAGATGCTTGATGATATGGATCTGGAGAAGGAACGTGGTATTACTATCAAGAGCCACGCTATCCAGATGGAATACGTGCATTCGGGCGAGAAGTTCATTCTCAACTTGATAGATACTCCGGGGCATGTCGATTTCTCGTACGAAGTGTCGCGCTCGATAGCCGCGTGCGAGGGTGCTTTACTTGTTGTTGATGCTACTCAAGGCGTGCAGGCGCAGACTATCAGCAATCTTTATATGGCGATTGAGCATGATTTGGAAATAATACCGGTCATAAACAAATGCGATATGCAGAGCGCTATGCCTGATGAGGTCGAGGACGAAATTGTCGATCTTCTGGGCTGTGACCGTAAGGACATTATCCGCGCGTCGGCGCGTACCGGTATGGGCGTCCAGGAAATCCTTGATGCCATTGTCGAGCGCATACCTCATCCTGTGGGGGATAAGGACGCACCGTTGCAGGCACTGATTTTCGACTCGGTGTTCAATCCGTTCCGCGGAATCATCGCTTATTACAAGATTGTCAATGGTACAATACACAGCGGCGACAAAGTGAAGTTCTACAATACCGGCAAGGAGTACGATGCTGACGAGATTGGCGTGCTGCGTATGGATATGGTGCCGCGTGACGAGATGCAGACCGGCGATGTGGGATATATCATTTCAGGAATAAAGACATCTACCGAGGTGAAAGTCGGTGATACAATCACTCACGTCAACAAACCTTGTGCGAAGGCGATATCCGGCTTTGAGGAATCGAAACCTATGGTCTTCGCCGGTGTGTATCCTATTGACGTGAATGAGTTTGAGGATTTGCGTGCATCGCTCGAGAAACTTCAGTTGAACGATGCCTCGCTTAGTTTCACTCCTGAGTCATCAATGGCTCTTGGCTTCGGCTTCCGTTGCGGCTTTCTGGGGCTGCTGCATATGGAGATTGTGCAGGAACGTCTTGACCGTGAGTTCGATATGAGTGTTATCACGACTGTCCCGAACGTTCAGTATATGGTATATGACAAGCAGGGCAATTGTACCGAGGTGCATAACCCCAGCGGTATGCCCGATTTGACTTTGATTGACCATATTGAGGAGCCTTATATTGATGCATCTATAATAACCACCACCGATTATATCGGCCCGATAATGACGCTTTGTCTTGACAAGCGGGGTGAGTTGGTTAAACAGCAGTTTATTGCCGGCAACAGGGTGGAACTGTACTTCAAACTTCCTCTAGGCGAGATTGTCATTGACTTTTACGACAAGTTGAAGAGTATCTCCAAAGGCTATGCATCATTCGATTATCATCCTGCGGGCTTCAGACCTTCAAAATTGATAAAACTCGATATTCTGTTGAACGGTGAGCCGGTCGATGCTTTATCGACACTTACACATGTTGACAATGCATACGATCTGGGCAGGCGTATGTGTGAGAAACTGAAGGACCTTATACCGCGCCAGCAATTTGACATTGCCATACAGGCGGCCATCGGCGCCAAGATTATAGCGCGTGAGACAATAAAGCAGGTGCGTAAGGATGTTACCGCCAAATGTTACGGTGGTGATGTATCACGTAAACGGAAGCTTCTTGAAAAACAGAAGAAGGGTAAGAAACGTATGAAACAAATCGGCAATGTCGAAGTTCCTCAGAAAGCTTTCCTTGCCGTTCTGAAATTGGATTGATTCTTATCACATAATCTGCACGTTCTGGGCATCGGGACGGCTTTGACGGCAGGGCGGCGGGGCATACGCCGTCCGGCTGCTCGCCTACGCTCAGACGCGCTGAACGGCTAACTCAGTCCTTTTAGCCGCACCTCTGGTGCGTCTAACGTCCTTCAGACACACGCCGTTCTTTACGCGCGTCCGAGCTACCTCGCTTTACGCCTGCCGACGGAATGTCCCGCCGCCCTGCCGTCAAAGCCTCTGTTGGCTGGAAATGGAACGTTTCTGTATGAATCTTTGGAATGGCTTTTATGTTGGAAATTTATGACAAATCCAAGTTTCGCAAGTGGTTGTCATTTTGAGGGCGGCTGTGGTCACGTCTTCGGCATTTGACTGCGCCTTGGAGCGCACCCTGGGAGTCTGCTTTTAGTGCCCTATTGGGCTTGTAAAAATTTGTAACTACAAAGTTGGAAAATTGTAACTACATTTTTTCAACTTTGTAGTTACAATTTTTTCCTTCTCCTTAACAGTTCCTTGATGACTGCAGTTTGGAATATGCAAAACTTTAATGACAAATATTTCAACTCCCCTATACACAGGCCGCTCTTTACTAAAATTCAAAGACTATAAGGTAACAGTTACCCATTCAGCAAGTCGCAGAGCCGTTGCCTGTCCATTCTCAATGAACTGGCTATTTCGTCTATAGTCAGACCGGACTTGAGCAGGAGACGACAACTGTCAGCAATCAGAACTTTCTGAGAGGAAATCGTAGCTTTGTGATCTGCAATCGCGGCATCGCGTGCAGCAATCGTGGCATCGCGTACGGCAATCGTAGCATCGCGTACGGCAATAGCCGCATCGCGGGTATCTATCGCACTGAAAAACTCTTCCTCTACTGTCATATTCTGTCGTATTTCCCTGTTTACTGCTGCTGACTGAAGACGGCGTATTATCCTGGTCAGTTCGGGGTCATCGCCGTATAATGCCTCGTCTATGTTCAGTATCTGGCGGCTTTCGCCGACCAATGACTGATTGAAGACGCCGAGCACACTCTCCAGCCTGTTCTGTCTGCGCCCTGTGATACGCGGTATCTGGACGACTATGCTGTCATGGGTCAGACTGTCTATGAATCTGTCCGGAAGTCCTTCCGTCACCTCGTTGCCGTAATAGTCATAGCATTTCCTGCTGACGTACAGCACCGGTTCATACAGATTCTGTATTGTGTGGCCGAGAAGATAGACGCTCACCATAGGAATGGCATAGTGCGAACCTTCTCCAGTTTCCATATTCTCCGTGTTTGAATACTGTACGCTGACATACTGCCTGAACCGCAGGATTTCAGTCTCCACCCAGTTCTTCTGCAACTCAATCAGTATCAGCCGTTCGCTTCCGTCCGTCTCGCGGACTCTCGCCCCGAAATCTATCCTGAAGTTGGACAGATTGTCGCGGGTCTGGTTTGAATACTCGTTGCGGCGCATCTCCACTGAGATTACGTCCATCTTGAGTAGTGCCGACAGGAATGTGAGAGCGATATTCTCATCTCCCATCAGGTACTTGAACACGATGTCAAAAATGGGATTGGCAATTTCCACCATATTTTTCAATAATTAGATTTCTAGCGTGTTGTGTGTTGCGGATCTCTATCCGTCACGGCGGCAAATGTATGGGATTATTTGCGCACAGCCAAGTCAAAATGTTGATTATTTTGGCACAATCGGTACAAAGTGGCTTCAACTACGCTATATGGTGAAAAATGTGCTGTGAACGGAACCTGTCCCCTGTTCATAAAAATGTCCCGGTGATGAGGAAAAACTCAAGCACCGGGATATTTTACAATCGTCACAAGGTGACTCCAACTACGCTATATGGCTTAAAACGTGAACGGAACCTGTCCCCTGTTCAAAGCTCGTCCTCCGGGTGATCCTTACGCCAGTCGGTCGGGTTACGTGTAGATCCGCCGAGGTTGACGCTCATATCAGCACGCT
>JAZLKB010000052.1:0-72071 GCA_045597365.1 Bacteroidaceae bacterium
TGGATTGCCAATTGGAGATCTGACTTCCCAACTGTTCAGCAACATCTATCTTAACGAACTGGACCAATATGTGAAAAGAACTCTCAAATGTCGGCATTATGGAAGGTATGTGGATGACTTTTTTATCATTGGAGAATCCAAAACGGAATTACTCTCACTTGTACCGAAAATAAGAGAGTTCCTTAAAACAGAGCTTCATGCTACGCTACATCCCAACAAGGTATATATTCAACATGTATCAAAAGGAGCTCAATTTCTTGGAGCATGGTCTTTGCCATATAGACGTGTGCCGTCACGGCGTACAGTCAGGACATTCATTTCACACGTTAGGGAATATGAAGCGGAATTGTGCTATGCTGTGTCTGCGGAAAGATCTTTGCGTATGCTACAAACGCTGAATTCATATTTAGGGTGTTTCCAGCATTACAGCACATATCATATGCTTGACAATGTATTATCACATTCACCGCTGAACAGATTGTTCCGGTTCGCTCCTGAATATTCAAAGGCGATGGTGAATCAGTGAATCAGTGAATCAGGGGACAGGTGCCTGATTCACTACATTATGAACGTAGCCGGAACCGCATTTGATTATATTCGATGCGGTTCCGGCCTGGTTCTTTATTCCAGTAGCTTACGAATCAGGTATCAGTCACCCGGTTTCAACTGTACTACCCGTTCAACAAGTCACTAAGCCGCTGTCTGTCCATTTTCAATGAACCGGCTATTTCGTCCATAGTCAGACCTGACCTTAGGAGCAGACGACAGCTTTCCGCTATTATGGACTCCTGAGAGGTGATTTTGGAATGGCAATTCGCAATAGTGGCTTCGTGATCTGCAATAGTAGCATGACAATCTGCAATCGTAGCATCGCGTGCGGCAATCGCTGCATCGCGAGTGTCTATCGCACTGAAAAACTCTTCCTCTACTGTCATATTCTGTCGTATTTCCTTGTTTGCTGCTGCTGACTGGAGGCGGCGTATTATCCTTATCATTTCTGGGTCATCGCCGTATAATGCCTCGTCTATTGTCAGTATCTGACGACTTTCGCCGACCAGCGACTGGTTGAAGACTCCAAGCACACTCTCCAGCCTGTTCTGTATGCGCCCTGTGATACGCGGTATCTGGACGACTATGCTGTCATGGGTCAGACTGTCAATGAACCTGTCGGGAAGACCTTCCGTCACCTCGTTGCCGTCGTAGTCGAAGCATTTACGGTGTACGTACAGCACCGGCTCCTTCAGATTCTGTATCCTGTGGCCGAGAAGATAGACGCTCACCATCGGAATGGCGTAGTGCGAATCCTCTCCGGTGTTCATATTCTCCGTGTTCGAATACTGTACGCTGACGTAATGCCTGAAGCGCATGATTTCGGTCTCCAGCCAGTTCTTCTGCAATTCTATCAGTATCAGCCGTTCCGCTCCGTCCGTTTCGCGTACTCTCGCCCCGAAATCTATCCTGAAGTTGGACAGATTGTCGCGTGTCTGGTTCGAATACTCGTTGCGGCGCATCTCCACCGAGATGACCTCCTTCTTAAGCAGTGCCGACAGAAACGTTAGAGCGATGCTCTCGTCTTCCATCAGGTACTTGAACACAATGTCAAAAATGGGATTGGCAATTTCCACCATATTTTTCAAAAATTAGATTTTAAATGTTTTGCAGACCTCAGTCTATGGTGGCAAATGTATGCGATTATTTGTGAACGGGCAAGTCAAAATGTTGATTTTTTCGTCAACATCGTTATGTCATCAATCTGGAAATCGGAGATTGACGAACTGACAATGCCTTATCCACCTGCGGACGCGGTGCAGAACACTGTACAACAATATATCACTTTCAGATTTTCAGTGAGAAACCGTAGGCTTTTTTGGGCAAAAATGTTTTTTCTGTAAGTGTCTCCGGATTGACGTAACCACATCATAAAAAAAGCAGGGTCACTGGCCCTGCTCATCTTTCGTCCATCTGTTCGGCAGCAGATTGCGGTATGCTTCCGATGGGAATCCAGGCGGCAGAGCTGCCGCCCTGTTCAGGACATCCGTGATGTAGTCGAAGAAGTTGATGCCGAGGTTCCGGCATGAGCAGGCCAGTGAGTAGAAGATGCATCCCCGCTTTGCTCCGGCATGGCTTCCGAAGAAAAGTGAGTTGTGCCTTGACAGGGAGATGTACCTGTTGATGCGTTCAAGCCGGTTGTTGTCCCAGTCGACATCTCCGTAGTTTGCGATGGCTGCGATTCCGTCCCATTCGTTCAGGAAGTAGTTTGCGGCTTTGTGCATCTGGCTCTTCGGCGGATACTTCGCCGTGTTGTCCTTGATTTCCTCAAGCTTTGCCTTTAGCGCCTTCAATATGGGAGGGGCATATTGCTGCCGCCATTTCAGATTGTCATCCGCCGTCCAACCATAGACTCCAACTTCGTGCAGATGCTCGTTATGGTACAAGTTGTTGGCAAGCCCGGACACTTCCAACGCATCAGGATTGTCTAAGAGGATGTTCATAATATAGTAGTGAATTTCACATATTATAAAGGCTGTATCAACATGTACAGTATTCTGTAAGCAGCACCATAGACTTGATTTGCCTCTTCGTTTGGAACTAATTCGCCATGAAACAGTGAATTCCTAAGATTATATATGACCTCAATAATACCCTTTGCGATGTTTTCAGGTTCTTTGATGAATTTATAGTTGCCACATTCAATATAAGAATTAGCGTCTGAAACATTAAATCCTATAGTGAAGTTCTTTTGGATGTAAGGTTCAACATTTTTATAACAATTTATCAGATGGGTTTTGTATTCTTGTCTTTGTGCAATAAAATCAGCATTCGTTAATAACTCATCAATAGTATAATTATTTTGTCGCAGATTGAAAATACTCGAACCATCTCTCTTTTTAATTAACGAACGTGTTTCGGTTGTAACTCCACTACCATTACCATATTGGACACGAAATCCAATGCCATACCAAGAATCCTCAGATATATTTTGAGTATTCTTGCCAATTGTAACGCTTATGAACGTGATTCGTTTATCTTGATTATGTATATGATTGTTCTCGAGTAAATCATGCAATTCGCCAAGCATACTTCTAAATCGACTCCCATCTTGATTACTTGCATCCAGCAAAGCACAAATCTTGTTACGGAAAGTATTTGAATTCTTTTTTATCTCATTAATTTTTGCTCTATCAGTATCTAATGTTGGATAACTTAGATTCATCCACGCATTGAATGGAATATATGCCCTAACAAAGGCACCAAGATAATCTATGTCTGCCAATGCTTTCCATTCATCTTTATGTCCCGAAAACAAATTTACCATTATTCACCTCATTTCTCAATTTCCATTTCCACCATAGTCTTTGCTTCGTCCAACAGCCGTTTGCTTTCCGCTTTCAGGGCGAAGCTTTCCTGAATCTTTGCGGAAATGGTTTCTTGAATTGGCTTTGTCAGTTTGGGAATAATTACTCGTTCTATTTCCGATGGTTTCCAATGTTGGATGATGGCACCGTTGGAATCACGTTCTGCTTGCATTTGTACCACCTTAGAATTAAGCACCAATGTCAAATAATCTGGATCATAATCTTTGTTGAATATCGACAAGTGAAGCAATGCGCCTGATGTGATGCAATCCATGTCTTCTTCCACTTTGTAGGCAATGCCAACGCTGCCATCTTTCGACAAGAGAATGGTATACTTCTTGGGTTGCAGTTCTGCCAAATCGAAATCTTTTGGCGACAGGAAAACATTAGGCTCAGAAATGCCGAATTTCGTCATATCCGAGACTCTGACAAACGGGATGCCACTCTCTTGATAAGCCTCGCTTCCTGGCTCCACTGATTTTTTAATGTTTGCGATGTCTTTGATTGTATCACATTCAAATTGTGACAATTTATAAAACAGCTCATCGTACTTTGGCTGGTAATACTCCGCGTCCAAACGGTCTGTCGTTTTGCAGACCGAATAGTTCTTGATAGAGTAGTTTGCCGTGGTGTTTGTAGTCCATTTTTCGGCATACAAATCCTGCAACAGTGTCCATTCTGCCAGGCGATAGTAATATGTGCTTTCCTCAATCATTTGATTGTATTTTGCAACTAGTTGTTTATCAATAAATTGGGGGGGGTAGAGATGGCGTGCTCTACTTGAAGTTTCGCATTTTCAAGCAGTTGCTTTGCCTCTTTGCGTAAGGAAATGCTCTTTTGCACATATTCTGCAATCTCTGTTTGAACCTCGTTTCTGATTTTTGGCATTACAATATTTTGCAGTTCATTGCGACCTATGGCCGTTAGAATTGTTCCTGAACAACCTTGCTTTAACAATTCTTGCATTGGATTCGATTTGAACAGCACCAACAAGGTTTCAGGGTTTATTGTCTCGGATTTGACAACATAAAAGCCCGTTGAACAAATGGCATTATCGTATTCGGCTGTTACCAATGCCACACTTTGCAGTGAGCCTTCAATGGATGAAACAATAACATCATTTGTATGCACAAGTCGCCTTGCCCTTGACGGAAGGTCCACCCCAGTTGCCGTTGTGTATCCTGTGATTTCTCCCGAATTACCAATGTTGCTCAATTCTATGTACCTGTATTCCGTGTTATCAACAGGATTGAAATTCTTTTCGTTTAACGAACAGACATTGCTTAAAACATCAGAACCATTCTTGTATTTCCTAATAAACCCAGCATATTCCTCGTATTTTGGCTGATAATACTCCGCATCCAATCTACCGCTTGCTAAAAATGATTCTTTCAGTTGCTTGGTATTAATCGGAGTTTTGCTTGGTTGCCAGTCTTTTAAACCAAGTTCTGATATTAACTGTATTTCGGCATCTTTATATAAACTCAAAGATTTTAACCTACACAAGTTTGCTTTTTCAAAATATTCCTGAATTCGCAACTGAAAATCCATATCTAATATTGGTATTTCAATCTCTTTAACTTCTTCAGGATTCACATTCGTTTGATTTATTGATTGTCTTGCCCTTCTTTTAATATCCTGTATTCCTTGCTTGGTATTTAAAAAAGCACAGAGATATTCCGGAAGAATAACTTTTTCTATCGGATTAAAACGAACAAGATAAGATGCAAAAGTCCTTTCTGCTGTGTCATTTTGATAATACACCCCAGTCCGACCGACCCATTCAAAGGAATTAGTTCTGTTGAACAAAACATCTCTATCTCTCAATACAAAACGCTGGCACTCATCCTGCGTAATATCCGCATACTTATTGACTTCAATGTCACATAACATATTGTGCAATTCATTCATGCGGTATATGGGGTAGCCATGACCATTTTCATTCATCTCAATAGAAATTCCATATTGAGACGTATGGATAACATCACCAATCTTTTTGTATTTTAGAATAGGATTTTTAATAGGAGCTTGGGTATAATATTGGCTATCTATTCTAAAATCCTTATTATCAATGGTATTAGAAAATAATTCTTCTTTGATTTCCAACCCTTCCAACAATCGCTTATATTTAGCTTCGTTGAAAGGGCTACCTAAAAAAAACTCAGTCTTTCCTTTTTGGCAAACTCAGCAAAAGCTTCGGCAATGCCGTCGCGGGTCAAGCCGTCGTGATTGAAAAGGTCGTGCTTCACAATTAAATGGCCGTGAGAGTCCAAAAGGTATTCGTTTTTATCTTGCGGAGTTAACTCGTAAAAACTGAGTGGGTCAGATAGAGGAACACTATTATTTGAAATGGATACTTGACTAAGCTGAGTATAGTCACCTTTCTTCACAAAAATCTTTTCTCCGCTATTGTCTTTGCTCGGTTCCTGCATGGTGGCAAAGAAAATCGGATAATCCTCTTTTTTCGGGCAAAGCACATCGTCCCATTTCTGCACAAACAAGACGCTTGTCTTTGTACCCGTATGCGGCTTGAAAACCTTGCCATGCAAGCCGACCACCGCTAAAATGCGGCAACGCTCGGCTATGTAATCGCGGATATATTTGTCGCTGCTGTTGTTGAAACGGCCTTGCGGCAACACAATAGCCATACGTCCACCGGGCTTCAGAAAGTCCAAATTACGCTCAATGAAAAGAATGTCGCGACCCACTTTGCTTGCCATCTTTCCGGCTGCGTTTTTGCTCAGTTCGTATTTCGAGAGAATCCTGCTTTCCTTTATATCGCCCGCAAACGGTGGATTGGCCATCAAAATATCAAACTGAAAATCGCGGTTGGAAGATTTGTTCGTGCGCATCTTCTTCAACTTATTCCAACCATTGAAATAGGTTTCCTGCCAATTCTCATCCTTCAGGTTCTCATCCCAACGCTCGTAATCCAATGTATTGAGGTGCAAGACATTGGTCTGTCCGTCACCTGCAATAAGGTTTAAGGTTCTCGCCACACGGACGGCTTTTTCGTCAAAGTCGATGGCAAAAACTTTACTTTGCACATAATCCGTGCATTCCTGCGGTTTCTGTTCCAAGGTGAACAGGTGGCTTTTCTTCAAGCCTTTACTTTCCAAAATCTTTTGCCAAACATAGAATATGGTGTGCACGGGGAAACCGCAACTTCCAGCCGCCGTATCAATCATTGTTTCATGAACCGATGGATTGAGCATCCGCACGCACATGTCAATCACATAACGCGGCGTGAAATACTGTCCCTTTTCGCCTTTACTACTCTTGTTTATCAGATATTCAAAGGCTTCATCCACCACATCAAGGTTTGAGTTGAACAACTTTACGTCCTGCAAAGAACTCACACAAACTGACAAATGCGAAGGAGTCAACATCAGTTTTGCATCCTCGGTAAAAACTCCCGCCCATTTCTCTTTGGCTTCATTAAAGAGATTTTGGAGCTTCTCTTTCAGTTCGGTTTCCGTGTCACCATAATTGCGGAATTCAAGATGGCGGTCTTTCTTTCGACCGCTTTCCATTTCATCGTATAGCTTTGTGAAAATCAGTTTGAAAACTTCCTCGAAGACATCTACACCCGCATTGGCAAGCACTTCGTCCTCCATTTCCAAAATCAGGTCTTTCAACGATTTGCGTTCATTGACCAATTTGTCCTTTGCAATCAAGTCGTCAATCGTCCAACGCTCACTTAAAATGTCGGAAAGCTTTTCGTTTGCATTGGGGATTGTCGGAATATCCTCAAAGAAATTCGGATCCTTGCGGTGATAGTATGAAATACTTTCGCCATTCGTCCAAATGCCAATCGGCGCTCCCGTTCCGTTGCAGTAACTTTTCAGTTGTTCTTTTCCGTCCTTCAGTTTCGGGCTTTTCAGTTCGACAATGATATAAGGCGTATAAGTTTGGTCTTTATCGAAAATGACAATGTCGGCACGCTTCTTTTCCCTTCCGAAAGTCACCACATATTCCAATTCCATCCGTGACACTGGATAATGAAAATCGTCAATAAGAACCATCAAATAAAGTTGGCGGACGATTTCTTCTGGAGTCAGCTTGATAAATTTATTTCTAACAATACAATTGACATAAGGAGTAAGTTTACCCTTTACATCCTTTTCCTCAATTTTTTCTTCAAGTTTAGAAATCTTTTCATCACTAAACTGCGACAAGCTGTAGTCGCTGCCTTTAAGTATTTCAGAAATGGTCATATTTAATATTTTGAATTATTCTTCTTTTTCAACTTCTTTCCACTAGTGGCTTGTTACCAATATGATTAATGAAATTCACGTTACGCAAACCTGATTACTTTTTTGGCTGCACCTTCTTCTCGTCCGATGCCAATCTGCGTTCTACTTTCTTAACGTCCTCGCCTGCAGGAAGTTGCTCAGGAACAATACCACGGCTGAGGAGCATGTCGCGTACAGCTTTGTTGTTGTCAACGTGTTCCCTTTCTATTAATGTCATTCCATGAAGGTCTTTCTGCTGGACATTTACGCTTGTCATCTCGGCAGCAAAGTCTTTTGCCTTCACGCGCTCATATTCCAATACTCTGCGTTCAACAGTCTCTGCTATGCGCGTCTGTACGGCAAAGTAATTCTGGGCGAAGGATATTTCCGGTTTGCGGGGATCGCCGTTCTGGGCTACAAGGTAACAGGCGTAACGGGTGAGCATGATATCGGTGATATCCTTGCTTGCTCCTTTCGGCATAGGTATCGTTTTACTGACGCCGGTAAAATGATCTGTAACTTGTATGCCGGCGTTTTGGCATGCTTCTTGTGCCTTTGCTAAGACGTTCTCAAATGTCTGCCACTTGGCATATCCAAGCAGACCGCATAGTTCGCGGGCACTCCAGCATTCCACGCCATCATACTCGCATGCAATGGATTCGAACTTGTCGAATAGATTTTTAATTTCTTCTGACTTCATGGCTTTTTGCTATTTCTTATTTGTTATCTCCCAATGCCCTGATTTATCACTTCCGACACGCTTAATGAACCCTGCTGATTGCAGAGTTGCAATGTCGCGCTTGATGGTTTTCTCTGATACGCCTAACATTGATGCAAGATTAGGGACATTTACAGGGACATTTACAGGGACATTTACAGGGACATTTACAGGGACATTTTTTATCGCTTCGTAAATCTTTCGCTGTCTTTCAGTAAGTTGCGATAATTTTACCGTATCATTTACCTGGACTTTTATTGTGTCATTCCTCTGAACATTCTCGACAGTTCCAACATTCTTGGCAATCTCATAATACCTGTCAGACAACTTATATCCATCTTGTGTGGCTATGAGTAATCCTTCATCGATAAGTTTGTGGAGTGTCGCCTCGTCGGTATGACGTTGACTCTCGCCTTGTGATGCGCGGAATAGGGCAAGAAGGTCGAACACGTTGAGTTTGTTGTTTGCTGGCCTGGCGTTCTGCAGCTCACGGGCATAGAGCATGAAGGCTGGGTACTTGATTTCGCCAGGGAGTCGCAGGCATACCTGCCAATCGTCGGTCAGAGAGTAGTCGGGCAGATGCTTGCCATCCATCAGGCAGTGGTAGAACATCTTGTCAACGCCCTGTCCGCTCTTCTCGATGAAGCCTGCCTTCTGCAACACTTCGGTGATGAGTTTGCAACGGGGCATACTGTTGACTGTAAGGATGTTGTCAACATCCACACCAACAGGGAAACCACCGGCATTGGTGATAACAAGTTGGTCGGGGTATTGCTTGATAACCACATCGCTCTGAATATACATTACGCGATGGCAGCATGCATTGAGGATGGCTTCTCGCACAACCTCACGATTGAACGTAGGGATGTCACCAATACGGAAGCCGTCATTGTAGTGCTGCAAAGGGTTGCTGGCAGGTTGATTGATATAATTCCACACCGAATCTACCATCAGCAACAGTGGCTGCTGGAACTCCTGGCGCGCGGTGTATTCAATCATGGAGTGGTAGAGACGGTACTCAACTGTCACTCGATTGCAATATAGATGCTCTCGTATTGCTTCCGATTTACCAAGCAGAATGAGTGCGGCATTGGGCAACTGACCATCCTTATTTATGAGTGCGAAGTCATGGAGCACCTGCAATGTAGGTGTGCTGACAAACTCCGGCTTATTCCAACGTTCTGCATAGCCTTTCTTCATTACACGGATTGCATCCTCGTCAAGGTCTTCAAGGGTAAGACCCTCGCATATCTTCTCTGAGAAGTCCGGTTCAGACTCTTGAAGAATCTTGAGATACATGGCATCGGACATTGGCTTGAGTTCTTCGCCAATGCGCATCAATGGTACGTCCTCGAATTTGAAAACCTTGCCGATAGGACGTGATGGAACTTCAATCACCAATACACGACGGTTCTCTTCGTCATAGAGTTCGTAAATTTCCGGACGTATAGTGGTATCGCGATAGATGGCCGACTCCAACTGCCCGATGGCATCCTGTGCCTGACGGGTGCCGGTGATGTGATGCGGATAGTTGTCGCTCATGCCGATGACAAGCCGACCGCCGCCTTCGTTGCAAAGGGCGATGACATAGCCAAGTATGCAGCGGCGACGATCCTTCGGATTGGGCTTACCGCGACCATCGTATGAAACGTTGCCGTTCTCGCCCGCCTTGAACTCAACGCGGTCTTCGGATTCGCGCATCTGCTGGAGTTGTTGTATGGTGAATTTATTCATTACTGTTGTGGTGTTTTTTTAGATAAGTTGCATGTAATCAAGATTCTTTCTCCTGATTGTACTCTTCCTGACTGACCAGTTCCTGCACAGGGACACCCAACGCTGCGGCTAAGTCAAGCAGCACCTGAAGGCTTGGCTGATAGGTGCTTGTAATGTTGTTAAGGTCACGCTCTGCGAGCACTGCTCTTGTTCTGTTTAACTTGGGCATTATAAATATTCGTCTGATAATTGCAATAATACTAAAAAAGGAGGTGATAAAAGAAGGTAATCTCAAAAAGTATTTAAAACGGTGATAAATTGACGGATTTGGACTGGTAGTTTTTTTGAAGATTACTAACTATAAGAACGTCTTGCTTGCAAGTTTATGACTCGGGAATATGCCGTTTAGGGAAACGGCATATCACAGGGTGGACAGTTGGCTGTCGGGGTAATCGCAACAGGTGGGGGTGGCAAAAGAGTGGAGTGTTGAAAAAAGACTCCACCCTTTATGTGCGTGATATACTGTGATATACAAATGCAGGTGGAGTCTGAGGGGGGGGACAAAAATGTTTTTTGTTATGGGTCTCTGTCCAGAGACCGGGCTTTTATTTCTGCTGATACAGGAAACGCTTGATGCTTCCCTTCGGGGTCTTCTCAAATCCGTTTTCCATGACTTGGAAGAGTGAGATACGCTCGTATGCCGGCAATTCCTCGTTTACAGACTTGCGTATTTCCTCCAAACGCTCCTCAATCTGCTGTTTGCTCAGATTCTCGGCTTTGACAATGCCGGGCTCCGCTGTGACAAGGGCGACCAGCTTTCCGTCTCTCTCAACAACCAATGATTCTGCGATAAGTGCGGATTTGTTGATAGCTCCTTCCAGCTCTTCGGGATATATGTTTTGACCGGATGGCCCGAGAATCATATTCTTGCTGCGTCCCTTGATGGTGATAAAGCCTTGCTTGTCAATAACGCCTATATCTCCTGTATGATACCAGCCGTCTTTGTCTATGGTCTGTTCAGTGGCCTCGGGGTTCTTGTAGTATCCTAACATCACATTGTCGCCGAATACTGTGATCTCGCCTGGTATATTCTCCGGGTCAGAGCTGTGTACCTTTACTGTCACGCCCTCGATTGCCTGGCCGCAGGTATGTGGCTTGTATGTGTTCCAATGTGTGTATGCTATCAACGGTGCACATTCGGTTGCCCCGTAACCTACGGAATACGGGAATTTCAACATGTGCAGGCATTTCTCAACTTCTTTGTCTAGCGCGGCACCGCCAATAATCACCTCGACCATCTTTCCACCGAAAATGTCTATCAGCCTTTGACGGATTTTCTTCAGGATAAGCTGCTTCAAGCCGGGAATATGTAATGCCATCTTCATATATGGCTTGTTTATGGCAGGAAATACTCCGTTCTGTACAACTTTCTCGATAACTAACGGAACGGTGATGATAAGAGTCGGCTTGAATTCCTTGAAAGTCTGGAAAATTATCTTGGGGCTTGGAATTCTGGTCAGGAAATGAATATGGCATCCAAGTGTGATGTCATAGATAAGCTCAAACATCAAGCCGAACATATGGGCCAACGGCAGCATACACACAGTATCGCTTCCTGCCTTCAGAGGCATTTTGCGCAGACTGTAAGTAATAAGCTTACGCAGAGCACGGTATGGTATCATTACGCCTTTGGGGAAACTGGTTGTTCCCGAGGTGTAGTTGAGTATGGCCATTGAATTTGGATTGTTCTCCTTATAATAATCCACATCTTCTTTGCGTAGCCCGGCGGGGTATTTCTCCTGATAGATGTTGCTGATATTGCTGCAAGTCCCGCTGAACTTATCATCGCTTGTGTGTAAAAGACTGAAGTCCTGAACTGAGAATATGCCAAGTATCGCCTCCATACTGTCAGGCTCGATGCTTTTCCATTGACTGTCTCCAACAAACAGCAGCTTTGCCTCGGAGTGGTTGACAATATTGTGTATGTAGTCAGCTTTAAAGTCGGCCAATATAGGAACCGGAACAGCACCGTATGTGAGAATCGAGAAGAACGTAATTGCCCAGTTCGCGCAGTTCTTGGCGCATATTGCTATTTTGTCCCCAGGTTCTATGCCAAAGCTCTTATAGATTATATGCTCTTTCTCAATTTGCTCTGCTACCTGTTTGTAAGTGTATGTAACACCCTGATAGTCAGATAAGGCATTTAAATCCCAATTGTTTGTGAAACTCTCCTGAAAGAATCCTATGACACTTGGGTTGTTTACGTTGATGATGCCATTGCTGTCCAATACTGAACCGAAAATGCTGTTATCCATAATAATGCTGATCTATATCATCCTCTATTGCCCCAAAAGTAATAAAAAACTGAATGATGTTAAAGGTATTTGTTGTAAATTTGACCTTCGGCATTCCGTATTGTTCGGTTTGAAGTCAGAAACTATTATTAAGTGCGCTATGTTTGATTCAGAAAAAGGCTTATATGTGGCTCATTGTGAAAAGATCGGGCCGTTGTGTATCAGTGGTAAAATGGCTAACCGTCATGGACTTATAGCTGGTGCGACAGGCACAGGAAAGACTGTCTCGCTTCAGGTCATCGCTGAAACTTTCTGTCAGACCGGGGTACCGTGCTTTATGGCCGATATGAAAGGCGATTTGAGCGGCATCAGTCAGACCGGTTCGTCCAGCGGCTTTATCAGGAAACGCTGTGCTGAGTTCGGAATTGAAAATCCGCAGTTCGCGCCTTGTCCGACAAGATTCTTCGATGTTTATGGCGAGCAGGGACATCCTATGCGAACCACGATATCCAATATGGGACCGCAGCTGTTGGCCCGACTGATGCAGTTGAACGATG
This sequence comes from Bacteroidaceae bacterium, assembly GCA_045597365.1. Lineage (GTDB taxonomy): Bacteria > Bacteroidota > Bacteroidia > Bacteroidales > Bacteroidaceae > Colenecus. The sequence goes on from JAZLKB010000052.1 coordinate 12,874, forward strand.
TTCAGGAGGGTGTACTCAATGTGCTGTTCCGCGTGGCAGACGAACGTGGCCTGCTGTTGATTGATATAAAGGATTTAAGGTCGATGCTGACTTATGTGTCGGACAATGCTGCGGAGATAAGCCGCGTTTATGGCGCTGTCAGTGCTGTAAGCGTGTCTGCCATTCAAAGGGCTCTGCTCGCTTTGGAAAACGAGGGCGCAGAGAAGTTCTTCGGAGAGCCTTCGTTCGATATTTTTGACCTGTTGCAATGCGAGGGTGGCAAAGGCGTAATGAACGTACTTGCCGCAGACAAGCTGATGCTTAACCCAAAACTATATTCAACATTCCTTTTGTGGCTGTTGTCCGATCTTTATGCCCAATTGCCCGAGGTCGGCGATATGGAACTCCCGAAATTGGTGTTCTTCTTTGACGAGGCCCACACTTTGTTTGACGGTACATCAAAAGCGTTGGTCGATAAGATTGAACAAGTTATCAGACTGATACGAAGCAAAGGCATCGGTATATATTTCGTAACGCAGAATCCAACAGACATACCGGACTCTATTTTGGGACAGCTTGGCAACCGTGTCCAGCATGCCCTCAGGGCTTATACTCCAAAGGACCAGAAGGCCGTCAGGGCTGCGGCTCAGACTTTCCGCGCCAATCCGGATTTCGATACCGAAGAGGCTATTATGCAGCTTGAGACCGGTGAGGCATTGGTGTCGTTCCTGGATGAGAAAGGTGCTCCTTGTGTTGTGCAGCGGGCCAGAATGCTGTTCCCGCTCAGCCAGATTGGCGCTATTACCGAAAGCCAGCGTCAGCAACTGATAAATGCTTCCAGGTTATATGGCCGGTACGATCATCCGATTGACAGGGAAAGTGCGTTCGAGGTTCTGCTTGCTGAAAGCGAGGAGGCCGCACGTAATCTGCAGACTCAACAGGAAGATGAGACTGTTGATAATGAAGAGAAGGTTGGGAAAACTTCAAAGGGAAAAGCGGCTACGGCAACAAGCGACAAAGCCAGATCGAAGAAAAGTGGCAGCAGTCTTGCCAAGACCCTGGCTACCGCAGCAGTCGGTGCCGCTATCAGTTCTGTCAGCCGTAGCGTAGGTACATCAGTCTCCAATAAGATAACAGGTAAAAAATCAAAGACTACATCGGCCAAATCCGTGGCAGGAAGAGCCGCAAGCTCCGCCGCCTCGTCGGTTGTCCGCAACCTCACACGCTCCATTTTGGGTAATCTGCTGAAGTAACTTTGAATTTATCGGTTTCCCTTTTTATGATTTTCTTGATTCGGAGAACGAACCTTAGATTTGACACAGTACACAAAATAAATAACAATCTATGATGAAAAAAAAACCTATTATTGGTTATACTGCAGGTGTATTTGACTTATTCCATATAGGTCATCTGAATTTACTGAAGAATGCAAAAGGATTATGCGACAAACTGATAGTTGGAGTTACAACAGATGATTTGGTATTGTATAAGGGAAAACATGCTATGATTCCCTTTGAGGATCGTATTGAGATTGTACGAAACGTTAAGTATGTGGATGCTGCTGTACCACAATATGATATGGATAAATTGACTATGTGTAGGAAGTTGGGCGCTTCTGTTTTGTTTGTTGGTGATGACTGGTATGGAACTGAAAAATGGAAAGCTTACGAGTGCGAGTTTGAAAAAGCGGGAATACGAATAGTATATTTCCCTTATACAAAAGGCATTTCCTCGACTAAGATAAACGAGACTTTGGAACACGTTAGAAATAATGATTAGCTCTTTCTTTCCGCAATGATAGACACACAGTATTGCATGAGTTCATTCTTGGCACTCCGATATGTGGAGGATGCTGATAAGACTTTTTTTGATGAGCAGAAAAGGGAACAGTGTCATCTGGTCCCCGAACAGCGGAAATATTTGGTTTCATCGGCTGATGATGCTGATGTCGCGTTGAATACCATTCTGAGTCTTGTACGCAATGAGAAAGTCGGTTTGTTATTGTCTGGCGGAATGGACAGCGCAATTCTTGCTTCATATTTGAGAGGTTGTGATGCATATACTTTCCGCTTTCTAGGAGGTTCTTATCAGAAAGATGAGTTGGAACGTGCTGAATACTATGCCGGATGTTACAACTTGAAATTACATTATGTCGATATAGATTGGAATATAGTTGAGTCAACTGTAGATGATGTGATGATTACTAAAAAATCTCCCGTACATTCTATTGAACCTCAAATTTGTCATGCAGCCCGACAAGCTAAAGCAGATGGGATATCTTTAATGATTATTGGAAATGGCAGTGATTACGTTTTTGCGGGGATGGATAGGTTATATTCCACAAACTGGACTTTTGACGGGTTCATGAAAAGATATATTTATGTCAATCCTGATGATGTACTCATCAATCCAGTATCTATGAATTATCTCTTTGAAAGGTATCGGATAGGAGCTAGGAGTATTGATTATATCGGTTTCTTAAATGACATTGCTGTTGAAGAGAGTTATTTGTCTTATCAGAACGCTTTCCTTACTGCCGGTATGCCATATATTGACCCATATATGTTTCTAAAAATGTCGGTGCCATTAGATCTTGAGAGAATACGAAGAGGTGAATCTAAATATATAATCAGAAATCTATTCAAGAAGAAATATCCTGAAATACAAGTTCCTGAGAAGATACCTATGCCACGTCCTGTTGATGATTATTTTGCTTCATGGGCTGGACCTGTACGGCCAGAGTTTAAGTATGAACTCAGAATGAATTCATTTACCGGAAATCAGAAATGGCTATTGTGGTGTTTGGAGAGATATCTCAATATTTATGACTAAGTCTGGTATAAATCAAGACCGTATAGTAGATAATACACTCTTGCTATATGTTAGAATGGGACTGGTTGTATTAATCAGTCTATATACTACACGTGTCGTATTGAAGGAGTTAGGCGAGGTTGATGTCGGTATCTACAATACTGTGGCCGGCATAGTGTTGATGTTTGCTTTTCTTAGTAATACCATATCTGTGGCATGTCAGCGGTTCTTTGCCGTTGAGATTGCCCAGGATAACCGCATTGAGTTGCAACGTATATTCAGTCTCAGTGTATTGGTCTTTATAGTCATAGCGTGCATAATAGTTCTTGGCAGCGAGATATGTGGCATTTGGATGTTAAATGAAAAAGTTAAAGTCGAGGGGCGTGCTGAGGCTGCAAGATGGGTGTTTCAGTTTGCCATTCTGTCTTTTGCCTTTACTGTATGCCGAACACCGTACCAAGGAATGATTATCATTAAAGAGAAAATGAAAGTGTTCGCGTATGTAAGCGTACTTGAAGCTTTGATGAACCTTGCAATAGCGTTGCTAATCTCCTATACACGTATTGACAGACTTGTCTTTTACGGAGCCTTGATGCTTATATCGAATATTATTGTCTCAATGAGCTATGTACTGTTCTGCAGACACTATTTCCCTGAATGTAAATATGTGTTTTATTGGAATAAAGGTAAATTCAATGAAATATTCAGTTTTGCAGGATGGAATATGATCGGCTCTCTTTCAAATGCATGTAAAAGTCAGGGTATTACCGTATTATTGAATGTAATGTGTGGTAATGCAGTTGTGGCTGCCAGGGCAATGGCTTACAAAATTTATTCAACTGTCCAGCAATTTGCCGACAATCTTTTTACAGCAATGCGTCCACAAATGCTGAAGTCATATTCATCTGGAGATACGGACGGTATGTTGGGACTTCTTTATCAAAGCTCAAAGTTTTCATATTTTCTGGTTTTGCTGATATCGATGCCTTTTATTCTGGAAACAAGACAATTGCTGGATATTTGGTTGGTTGATGTTCCATATTATACAGTTGTCTTTTTACGCCTGACATTGATAAATGTGCTGATTGATGTATTTGCGAATCCATTGGCCACGGCGATGCAGGCTTATGGAAAAATCAGAGATTACCATTTGGTATGCGGTGGATTTACTTTGCTGATACTCCCAGTGTCGTATGCTTTTCTAAAACTGGGATTTAATCCGGAATATGTATATTATGTATCGATTGTAATATGCTTTTTATCAATTGGAGTCCGATTGTTGTTCGTCAGACATAGTGTTGGGTTACCGTTGCGCTCATATTTCACGAATGTTATTGTTCCCATTTTTTTTACAACTGTAATATCGTTCGCTTTTCCTGTGTTTTTGGAGTTGACAATGAATGAGGGGTGGATGAAGCTGATTATTGTAACAATATGCTCAATGTTGTCTGTCGCAATTACAGTCTGCTTTGTAGGTATGACAAGAAATGAGTTTAGACATCTGTTATGTTATATGTCACTTAAAATAAATAAAATATTCGGTAATTCAGTAAACGCAAAAAAATAAGTTGGTAAGAAAGCTGAAAGTCTTTGTGACCAGATTGATTGTTGAATAAGGAACTATGCTGGCATAGTGAGATGAGACAAACAATATGGGCGCAAAAGATTCGGAAAGATTACCAAGTTGTTTTTTGAAGATTACTTAACAATTGGAAGTGAATCTTGAAAAAATTGGAGAAAATATCATATAGAATACGCAGGGCAATCAAACAATTTGCAAAAGCGGTGATAGAGATGCCTCTATGGCTGGTGTTTGGCTTGCAAAAGCGGGAAGAGCGTTTGTGGGTGTTTGGAGCATGGCATGGAAACGCTTATTCCGATAATGCACGGGCTGTTTTTGAATGTGTCTTAGCGGAATATCATGAAATAACACCAGTATGGATTACTCAATCAAAAGATATTTTTGAAAGACTCTCATTGGAACAAAAGCCGGTTGCAATGATGCAATCCAGAGAAGGACGCAAATATTGCAGAAAAGCGAAATATTATTTTATAACAGTTGAGACGGATGATATAGACAGACTTCGTGTAAATGGAGCAAAACAGATTTGGCTTTGGCACGGAATGCCGATAAAATTAATCAGGCACGACAGATCAAAGCAGACACCTTCTGGTTGGAAATGGCGGATGCTTTGCCTTTTCCCGCAAAATGCAAGAAGTATTCCAGATGCATTAATCAGTATTCATCCTTTTTGGAATAATGTATTTGAAAGTGCATTCAAAATTTCAGACAGGCAATCGATAAAAATTACCGGACTTCCTCGAAATGATGTCTTCTGGAGAGCTGATTCTGAGCAGTTGATAGTGGATCTTAGAAATACTTTCTCAAATGCGAACGTGGTCTTGTATATGCCAACATTTAGAGATAGCACTACTATGTATGAGCATAAAGCCTTTAATCCTTTTTCTTCGTTTGGCTTTGATTCATCAGCTTTTCTGGATTTTATAGAGAGAAATAATATGATTTTTCTGTATAAAGGTCATTATTATGATTTACAGTTACCAGACTTGAATATAAATAATAATCCAAGGTTTGTTGTTTTGGATGATAGTAAGTATACTGATCTGTATCTGTTGATGAAAGATGTTGATATACTTATTACTGATTATTCAAGTGTTTATTTTGACTTCCTTTTGTTGGGCAAACCAGTGGTGTTGGCTCCTTTTGATTACGATGATTATATAAAAAACTCCAGAGATATATACTTTAATTACAATGAGTGCATGTCTGCTGTGAAAGCTTACAATTGGAATGATGTGATGGATATATTGGAATTCAAAAAATATTGGATACCAGAGAGCGATTTGAATAAATATCATATTTACAAAGATGACAATAGCGCTAGGCGTGTTATCAATATGGTCTTAGATGATATGAAAAAATGAACATAGGTGTTGTCTTAGCGGGAGGAGTTGGAACCCGAATGGAAATGAGTACTCCAAAACAGTTTTATAAGGTTGCAGGAAAGACTGTCTTGGAACATACGATTGATGTGTTTGAACAGCATACAGGGATTGATGAGATTGCTGTAGTGATTAATTCCTCATTTGTCAGGGAGGTTGAGGCTATTATCTTGCGTAACAATTGGAAAAAACTGAAAAAAGTTCTTTTGGGTGGTTCTGAAAGATATTCCTCCAGTCTTGCAGCCATAAGAGCATACGATAATGCACCTGACTGCAATCTTATATTTCATGATGCTGTGCGCCCGTTGCTAAGTAATCGGATAATAGATGATATTATTGGTGCTTTGGAAAATTATAATGCTGTTGATGTGGCCGTTCCCGCTACAGATACAATAATCCAAGTTGATGAGAGTGGCAAACTGATAAATAATATTCCTAACCGAAAATTCTTGCGTAGAGGACAGACACCTCAGGCCTTTAAACAAAACATAATCAGTAAGGCTTATGAGATTGCTTTGAAAGATCCAGATTTCGTGTCTTCAGATGATTGCGGTACTGTAGTCAAATATTTGCCGGACGAAAAAGTTTATGTTGTTACGGGCGAAGAGTCAAATATGAAGCTGACATATAAAGAGGATTCGTATTTGTTGGACAAACTTTTTCAATTGCGCTCTTCAACAGCTGGAAGTGATGCTGATTTATCATCGTTGAAAGGAAAGGTATTGGTTGTTTTTGGTGGAAGTTCTGGAATTGGGGCCGAAATAGCCCGTATCGCTGTGGGTAATGGTGCAAAAGTCTATTCATTTTCACGTACCTCCACGAATACCGACATCGCTGATTGTGAAGCGGTTAGAAATGCATTAGAGAGCGTTTTTAAAAAAGTGAAACATATAGATTATGTAGTGAACTCCGCTGCCATTTTGGTTAAAGAACCATTGGTGACTATGGATAGAGCTGTTATTAACAGAATGATTCGTACCAACTATGACGGAATGGTGAATATCGCTTTGGAGAGTTACCAATATCTAAAGGCTACAAGAGGGCAATTATTACTTTATACATCAAGTTCATACACTCGAGGCAGGTCTTTTTACAGTATTTATTCCTCTACAAAAGCTGCAGTGGTTAATTTTATGCAGGCTATTGCACAAGAATGGGATTGTGATGGGATAAGGGTCAATGTCATGAATCCTGAAAGAACTAAAACTCCCATGCGAATGCGTAATTTTGGCAATGAACCAGATGGTACATTGCTTGAAGCAGCTACTGTTGCTGTATCTTCTCTTTCTGTATTGCTTACAGATGTGACTGGACAGGTGTTTGATGTCAGAATACAAAAGTAACAAGCTATATGAAATTTATCGCATTCATAATTTGTTATCTAGTATATCCGTTTTCATTTCTTTTTCCCAGACGAAATGGACGTTATGCATTCGGAAGTTTCAGAGGCGCTTTTAATGATAATGCGAAATATCTGTATATCTGGCTATCTGAGAATTGTAAAGAAGCTGACGCGGCATGGCTGTCAACAAACAGCGATACTGTCCGTCTGGTCAGAGCTTTTGGACTCAGAGCTTATAATGTTTTAACCCCTAAGGGAGCCTGGTTTGCATTGTCATCCAAATATTGGTTTTTCAATTCATATACATCTGATATTATGTTCTGTCTCTCCGGCGGGGCTGTGTGTGTGAACCTGTGGCACGGTATCGGTCTGAAAAGAACTGATTTCAATTCAATATCAGGACCTATGTATGAACGTTTTGTCAAACACAATATCAAAGAGGTCTTTTATCATCCTGAGTCATTTCGTAGCCCCGACTATCTTATCTCTTCCGCTCCTTTTCAGACAGTAATGTTTTCCAAAGCATTCAGAGTTCCAATTGAGCGATGTTTGGAATTTGGCTATCCGCGAAACTCAATTTTACTGGCTTCTGAAAACGATCGGACAAAGTTCATTTCAAAATATGAACCAACAGAGACCCTTGAACTGATGAATGATATGCGGCAATATGATAAGGTATTCGTTTATATGCCTACCTGGCGCGACTCACAACGGCGCGTATTTGCTCAAAGCATGAATCTTAGTGAATTGAATAAGGTTATGGTTAATAAGAATGCATTACTGTTATTGAAACCGCATGCAAATACAATAGTTGATGATTTATCGTCATATTCGAACATTAAACTTATAGCATCAAACGCTGATTTGTATCCCCTTTTGCCATATACAACAGTGCTCATTACAGACTATTCATCTGTTCTATATGATTATTTGCTCATGCCTGGAAAGGGTGTGATTTTATATTTATATGACTATGATGAATATGTGAGCGAACGTGATTTCTATTACCCATTTGATGAAAATGTCATTGGTACAAAGGTATGCTCATTTGTAGAACTGTTAGATTGTATTAAAAATGATGGTTACAATATAAATGCTGATTTAAGGGATGGTATTCTTCAGCGTTTCTGGGGTAGAAGCATGAGTCTGGATTCCTCCACCAAGATAATAGGATTTGTGCGTTCATTAAAAAACCAGTAATATGATATCTGTCATTATTTGTACTTATAATCGCGACAAGTATATTTTTAACGTGCTTCAGAGCATAGCTGTCGGCACATATCTGCCAGATAAGTACGAGATTATAGTAGTCAACAATAATTGCACCGATAATACAGAGGCCGAGCTTCATCGTTTTGCCGATGATTACCCTGACGTGAATATGAAGATCGTGCGTGAGACTTCACAGGGATTGTCGTATGCCAGGAATTGCGGCATCCGTGAGTCGAAAGGCGATATATTGGTATATGTTGATGATGATGCGACTGTAAACAAGGATTATCTGTCCGCTTATTCTGTGTTTTTCGCAAATAACCCGGAGGTTGATGCTGCCGGTGGTCCTATTGTCCCTCATTATGAGGACGGGCTGGAGCCGGATTGGATGACGTATCATCTTAAACGGCTGTTGACCGGATATCTGTATTTCGGTGGGAAAGAAAGAAACTTTCCGGGCGACAATTATCCTGGCGGAGGAAACGCCGCTTATAGGAAAAGGGTATTTGAGACCGTAGGCTTATACAATGTAGAATTGGGACGCAATGGCGACAGCTTGGCCGGTGGTGAGGAAAAGGATATCTTCAATAAGATGACAGTTGCTGGAATGTCGTTCAAATATATACCTGATGCAATTCTGTATCATAGCATTCCGCACTATAAACTTGAACCGGAATATTTCAACAGGCTTACATATAGCATAGGCAGCAGCGAACGTGCGCGAACCCTGGCTGTGTCTAAAAAGACATATTTGGTAAGAATGGCTAAAGAGCTTGTCAAATGGGGCGGGACACTCGTTTTGTCAGTTCTATACCTATTCAAAGGAAAACCTGCCTGTGGTGCCAAGTTGATACGGTTCCGCAGGAATGTGACAAGAGGACTGAATGGAAAGAAAATGTAAAATGGTTCTTACTCTCTGCCAGTTTCAGCTTGAGTGCGAAGAGCTTTTTTCCTTATCACGGACATTACTATTATAGCCAAAGTGGCAAGATACATAATGATTACGCAGATTACGCTGATTGTATCCCCTTTCACAACGCTTTCCGGTGCGAATTCAAAATGTATTGTATGATGGCCAGCCGGCACATTTATTGCTCTTAATGCATAGTTTGCGCGGAAATGTCCGGTCGGATTACCGTCAATGAAAGCTTTCCAGCCATAAGGATAGTAAATCTCGGAGAATACAATGATTCCATCTTGTGTGGATGAACTCTCATAATCAATAAACCGTGGCGTATATTTTGTCAAGTTTACAAAGGCACTGTCATCGTGTGCTAAAGTCTGCTTGCCTACAAAATCTGCAAAATCAGTCCCTACAATTGCAGTGGTGGTGAGATCCGTGCTGTTTAAAGCCTCACATTCCACTTGTGCGTCGCTTGCGATTCTTATTGTGTCAACATACCACGCATTTCCCATGGCCCGGGTGTTGCGCATCGGCACCGCATTGCCATTCTCGTCGGTCGTGATGATATATTTTGCATTGAGCATGCTGATCACATTCATATTCATCTTGGATATGTGCTCATCTATGAGATCCTGATACCTGCGTAATTTAGCTGCATGATATCCTCCCAGCGATTTAAGATAGTATGATGTCCGCGCATCATTGAAAGTGCTTGTGGTAAGATTCAGCACTCTGAAATGCGGGTCTTTGTCAGTAAGGATCTGCCTTTCATATGGTTGCATCTCAAACTGGCCTCTTTTCATTGCCGGGCTTATGAAGTCATCTTCGTTGAAATATCGTCTGTCAACCGGCCACATGTCTGCCAGAACGAGAATGCCCAATGCAAGAGCCATATGCCAGGATTTTATCTTGTTCAATGAAAACAGCCATACAACAAACGCAGTAGCTGCTATGAACATCAGCGAGCGAAGAGAGTCGGTAACCAGAAGAGCCTTACGTTCGTTTATAATGCCGTCGAAAATAAATCCCGGAAGTTGTGCGGCCAATGAGGCATCCGACTGACTGGTAAAAGAAAAGATGGATTTCCCGAACAGGGCTAGAATCAGGCAGATACCACCAGTTATTCCGGTAGCTATATATATGCTTTTTATGGTTTTCCCTTTATTTACTTTCCCTTCCATTATGTCTCGAATTGCCATAAAACCCAGAAGAGGCATGGTTATCTCTGCAACAATCAGGATTGAAGATACTGAGCGGAATTTGTTGTATAGTGGAAAATGATTGAAGAATGCTGATGTCAATGGCATGAAATTATGTCCCCATGCCAGTGTGACCGATAAAACGGTAGCTATTGCTATAGCCCATTTGAAAGGACCTTTTACAATAATAAGTCCCAAGACAAACAACATACATACAACCGCTCCCATATAAACGTTTCCTGACGTAAATGGCTGATCACCCCAGTATAAAGGAATGTGCTCGCAGAATTGCGCAGCAGTCTGCCGGTCAATTCCGTTGCTTGTCAAAGACTTGAACAGTTTGGAATCTTTTCCGACATTTACTGATGATGCTCCGCCCATTACTCCTGGAATCATAAATGACAGACTCTCATCTATGCCGTAGCTCCATTGTGTGGCATATTCTAAATTCAGACCGGTTGACCCTGATACATCATCGTCCTGTATGTCGGAGTGGCCACCTCTGATACTTTCTTTTACATATTCCTTATTGGCGAAGACATTTGCACAGTTTGTTCCTAATCCTATTCCTAGAGAAACGATGAATACAAGTGTTGATACCAAAAAGTCTTTGATCTTTTTTTCGCGGATATGTACATATAACTCTGCGATTATTAATGTTCCTATGAAAAGGCAGATGTAATAAGCCATTTGTGGGTGACGTGTGAATGAGATTGCGGTCGGAATCGCAGTCAATATAAATCCCAAACCATATCTTTTCCTGTAAATCAGCCGGCATCCACCGATGACAATGGCCATAAGGCCTATTGTCGTAGTTTTGGTAATGTGTCCGGCAGGAATAATCAGAATAAAGTATGACGACAGCGTAATGGCAATGGCACCTGCAATGCAAATCCATTTGTCTATATCGAAACAACGCAGCATGATAAAGAATCCCAAAAAGTAAATGATGAGGATCACAGGTGTTCTTGTAGTTCCGATGTCGTTCAATAAGACTGTTAAAGGCTTCAGTAAGGTGTTGGATTTATAATGGTTCCCGCCAATCTGGTACGTCGGCATTCCGCAGAAACTGGATCCTGTCCAAAATGAGTAATCACCGGTATCCTGATGGTATTGCTTTACTTCCTGCACCATTCCGTCGTAGTTGCTGACATCTCCGGCATTTAATATCTTTCCACTCAGTGATGGGGCGCAGTATATACATCCCACTAATATGGAAACAATTATGGCCGTAATATAGGCTCCATATTTTTTTAAAAATGTCTGTCTCATACTTAATCTTTTTGATAAAGAAATCTCTTTATACTCTTTTTGGGCGTTTTCTCGAACTCTTCGTTATATATGCGGATTGTGGATATTTGCTCGTAAGCCGGCAACTCCCTGTTCAGTTCCATTCTGTTCTGTTCAAGCGTACTGGCTATCTGCTCTTCGGTCAATGACATCTTGAGAGCCTCGTCAAAATCAGGATATACCAATGCTGTAAGTTTTCCTCGTTCGCTTATCACAACCGATTCCGCGACACAAGGCATATTGTTCAGCCGGTCCTCTATTTCTTCGGGATAAATGTTTTGTCCGGAAGGACCTAAAATAAGATTTTTGCTGCGGCCTTTGATGAAAACGTTCCCATTTTTGTCCATAATGCCTATGTCGCCTGTGTACATCCATCCATCGGCATCGATGGTCTCTTCGGTAAGTTTCTCGTTTTTGTAGTAGCCAAGCATGACATTCGGTCCGCGGCATATTATCTCACCGGGTACATTTTCAGGGTCGTTACTCAAGATCTTGACTTCCATTCCATATGCAGCCTTTCCACAAGATCCCGGGACGAACGTTTTCCAATCCTCATAGCATATTATCGGACCGCATTCAGTCGCTCCATAACCGACAGTATAGGGAAAATGGACTGAATGCAGGAATTTCTCAACTTCCTGATTGAATGCGGCACCGCCTATGATTATCTCATAGAAATTCCCTCCGAACGAATTGATCAGCTCCTCTCGTATTTTTTTGTTTATCTGATCGTTTACAACCGGTACCTTGAGCAGCAGTTTCATCTGCATAGTCTCAAGCCTTGGAAGTACGTTCTTCTTTATGATTTTCTCAATCACCATCGGGACGGCGATGATTATTCGTGGCTTTATATCATTGAAAGCCTGGAATATGACTTTGGGGCTGGGCAGCCTGGTAAGAAAATAGACGTGACATCCGGTTACAATTTCATACAGGAACTCAAACGAGAAACTGTACATGTGTGCCATCGGAAGCATTGAAATAACCTTATCTCCCGCCTTTAATAGAGGAATAGCGTTTTGTGCGAATGTCCTGTTGTTCTCAATTGAACGATATGGCAGCATGACACCTTTTGAGAAACCTGTTGATCCGGATGTGTAATTGATCATAGCCAGATCGTCGGGTGCCGCTGGCTGAAAACAAATATCAGCCGGACGGAAATCCTTGGGATACTGGCGTCCGAAAAACTCATTCAAATGCTCGCGGACATTCGTCAGTCTCTCGTCCCGTGATACAGCAATGGATATGTCATCAATAAGGATAATGCCAATAAGTCCCGGCATAAGTGACTCGTTGAGATTCTCCCAAATATGTTCTCCGACAAACAGCAGCTTTGCCTCGGAATGGTTTACTATGTTGTGAATGCTGTTTGGCTTGAACTCGTGAAGTATTGGTACGATAACTGCTCTGTAGGTTATAGCGGCCAGGCATGATACAGCCCAGTTGGAACAGTTCTTCCCGCAAATTGCAATTTTGTCACCGGGTGCAATACCCGCTTCCCGGAAAAGAATATGAAGTTTTGCTATTCTTCGTGCAAGATCCCGGTAATGCAGGGTAGTACCTTTGTAATCAGTCAATGCCTCAAGATCCCAGTTCTTGCGAATGCTTTCCTGAATTTTGCTGATGACAGATGCTCCTGTGTCCATATTGTTTGGCTTGATTGTTGTGAGAGATCAGATTGATGTGAAACGTATCATATTATGGACAAATTTACGATAAAAAACAGAATTGGCAGACAGTGTGTCATCCTTTTTTGTCTGTTGGCGCATATATGCGTTTACCGAATATGCCAGTACCGATTCTGACCATATTGCTTCCGGCTTTTACGGCAAGTCCATAGTCATCGCTCATACCTGCGGAAATTGTGCCGAAATCAGAATTGTTCCTGAAAAACTCATCCTTTACAGTATGGAAAAACGATGTCAAAGCCTGGAATTCCTCAAATATCTGACTTTTGTCAGCAGTCAGACTGGCCATACCCATTACGCCACGTATGCTGATGTTCTCCAATGAACGCCATCCTCCATCCCGCAACATTGAAATACACTCGTCCGGGACGAAGCCGTGTTTGTTGTCACCGGATGATATGTGGATCTGAAGCAGACAACCGATTTTCCGCCCGAATCTTCCGGCCTGCCTGTCTGTCTCAACCAGGGAAGAAAAAGAGTCTATCCCCTGGATTAAAGAGACAAATGGAGCCATTAGACGGATTTTGTTGCGTTGTACGTGGCCGATGAATTGCCATTGGATATCTTCTGGCAATTGCCCGTGTTTCATTATCATTTCCTGAACCTTGTTTTCTGCAAATATACGCTGGCCGGCGTTATATGCCTCTTTAATAAGCTCGACGGAATGAGTCTTTGATACTGCGACCAATGTAACGTTGTCCGGAAGTGATTCCCGCAATGCCGACAGCCTGCCGGCAATATTTGTGTCCATCTGAATGCATGCTATGTTTATTTGGCAAACTTACAAAACAATTTGCGAAAAAGAGTATCTTCGTAGCGCAATTGCATTTATGGTACTGGAGAGATTCATTGCAGATAAATTGTACAGACAGCGTGAGAAAAGGCAGGGTGGTACCCGTCCTGCCGCACTTATCGCCACGATAGGCGTGTCTCTTGGCATGTTCGTGATGATTCTTACTATAGCTGTTACTCAAGGATTCCGCACTCAGATTACACGCAAAGTCACCGGTTTCACGCGGGATATTGTGGTGTGCAGCTATTTCCAGACCGAGGGGACCGACAGCCAGCCTGTTGTCTGTCTGCCTGAGACACTTGATAGATTGGCATCAAAAGAATATATCAGCCATGCGCAGAGGTATGTCGAAAAATCAGGAATTCTTCGAACAGACAGCTCGTTCCAAGGATTTGTCCTAAAGGGCGTTGGCCCTGAATACGATACATCCTATATGATTGGGCAAATGGTCGAGGGTAGCTTTCCTGTCTTGTCCGATACTGCGTCTTCGGGCGCAATACTGTTGTCTGTTACTCTGGCGGATTTGCTGGATTTGAAAGTCGGTGATAAGGTTGATGCCTGCTTCATGGATGAGAGAATAAGAGTACGCCGGCTGGAGGTGACCGGATTGTATCAGACGAATTTCTCGGACTATGATAAAATATATGCTGTCACGGATATATACACCCTTCAACGGTTGAATGGTTGGAATTCCTCTCAGGTTACCGGGGTCGAAGTCGATGCGGTTGACGAGGCCACTATATATGAGTCGTATCTGGACTGTCGTGATGTGTTCGAGAACATCTATGAGCAGACAGGTGACTCTTTCCTGATCCGTACCACAAGGCAAATCAATGCCGGTTTGTTCGCATGGCTTGATGTACTCAATATCAATGTTGTGATTATTCTGCTTCTGATGCTGGGAATCGCCGGCTTTACAATCATATCAGGACTTCTGATTATGATTTTTGAGCGTACCGGTACTATCGGATTGCTTAAGGCACTTGGGGCAAGTGACACAGGTATCCGCAAAATCTTTCTTCTGATTGCATCTAAGGTTGTTCTGAAAGGAATGTTGATCGGTAATGCAGCAGGTATTGGCTTTTGTATAGCGCAACAGAAACTGCATATGATTCCATTGGATCCTGAAACATATTATCTTGACAGCGTACCTTGCCAACTGGGCATCGTATGGCTGGTGCTGCTCAATATATTCACGTTTGCGGCATCAGTCCTGATGCTGGCTGGCCCATCGGCCGTAATATCACGTATAAGTCCTGCAAAGTCAATCCGTTTCGAATGACTCAGATCTTGGCAAAGGCCTCAAATTATAGCACGAGGCCATGCTCTCTCCATATGCTCCAGCCGATTTGATGGCAAGTATGTCGTTTCTGTGTACTTCGCTCAGCAGTCTGTCTTTGCCGAAAATATCGGAAGACTCGCAAACGGGACCGACTACATCGTATTTTTGTGCCTCGCCGGTATTGCTTAGATTCTCAATTTTGTGGTATGCCCCGTATAAGGCCGGGCGTATAAGATCTGTCATTCCGGCATCTGTAATGGCGAACTGGCGCGTTACACTTTTCTTTACATACAGGACTTTCGTAATCAGTTGCCCGCATTGTGCTACAATAGAGCGTCCCAGCTCGAAATGAATCTGTTGTCCGGGCCGTACATCAAGATTATTGCGGAATGTGTCAAAATAGCTTTTGAAATCTGGAATGCTGTTGGACTCAGGCTCAATATAGTCAATTCCGAGACCTCCACCGACATTGATGTGCTTAGCCGAGAAACCGATGTCGTCCAGCTCATTCTCAATGGAATTGATTTTGAGACATAATTCCTGAAATGGCCCCATATCCGTTATTTGCGAGCCTATGTGGAAATGAAGCCCATCAAGACTGATATGGTCCATGTCCATCGCTTTGAGTACGATGGGTTTGAGTAACTCCAAACTGATGCCGAATTTGTTCTCTGCCAGTCCTGTGGTAATATTGGCGTGTGTATGTGCATCAATATCAGGATTAACCCTTAGCGCAATGTGTACGGTCTTGCCTATTGTACGTGCTCTCTCTTGAATCACGTCCAATTCAGCCTCAGATTCTACGTTTATGCAGAAAATGCCTTGGCTGACGGCGTAGTCAATCTCCCAGTCTGTCTTGCCGACACCCGCTAAAACTATTTTTTCAGGGGCGAATCCAAATTCCACGGCTTTTTTCAATTCGCCTCCGCTTACGCAGTCAATGCCAAGTCCATTATCAAGTATAGGCTTTAATATCAAAGGATTTGAATTGGCTTTAATGGCATAATGTATGTGATAGGGCTCATCACTCCCGACTTGACTCCGCAGCTCGTTCAATGTCTGCTTCAGCAAGCCGATGTCATATCGGTAGAATGGGGTCTCTGTCATTATTTGAACAATGTGTCACTTAATCTCTGCAGTGCGCGTTTCTTGTCATCTTCCTTTATAAGAAATGATATGTTGAAGCTGCTGCCTCCATACGAGATCATATGTATTGGAATATCACTCAATGCCTCCATAACGCGAGACTCGAATCCAACATTGTTCCATTTCATATCCCCGACCACACAGATGATGCACATCTCTCTCTCAACTTGAACGGAACCGAGTTCCCTGAGCTCATTGACAATATCATCCAGCTTCTGCGGATTGTCGATAGACATGGATACTCCAACCTCTGAGGTACAGATCATATCGATTGAAGTCTTATGGCTTTCGAATATCTCAAATATCTTTCTGAGGAATCCGTATGCCAGCAGCATCCTTCCGGATTGAATGGTGATGGCCGTGATATTGTCCTTAGCTGCTACTGCTTTGATTTTTCCATGGTCTGGGATATTATCTATCAATGTGCCTGGGGCATCCGGCTGCATTGTGTTGAGAAGGCGTACCGGTATCCCTGCATTTTTAGCCGGCAACACACAGGTGGGGTGAAGAATCTTGGCTCCAAAATATGCAAGCTCGGCTGCCTCTTCAAATAACAAATGGCGGACGGGTTGTGTCTTGTTGACAATTCTAGGGTCATTATTGTGCATGCCGTCAATATCTGTCCATATCTGAATCTCCTCTGCGTTCAGTACGGCTCCGATAATGGATGCGGAGTAGTCACTGCCTCCGCGTTGCAGATTGTCAATCTTGCCACTGCTGTCCCGGCAGATGAATCCTTGGGTGATATATATCCTTATGTCTGACTCCCAGTCAATCAGATGCTCAACAGCAGACTTGATGTAGCTCATATCCGGTTCGTTGTCGGCATCCTTTCTCATAAAATCAAGCGCCGGAAGAAGGGCTGCGTTTATTCCCTGTTCGCACAGGTAGCTGGTCATCATGAATGTTGACAAAAGCTCGCCTCTGGCAACAATCTCTTTCTCTGTCTGTTCCGTGAACTCCTTAGTCCCGAGAGTCCTGATATAGTCGAACTCATTATCGACATAATTCTGCACGTTCTGCTTGTATGAGGCGGAATCGTATAGATTTGCTATGTGCTGGGAATATGTGGACTGCAGCTTGTCCAACACTGCGCCTGCTCTGTCAATGTCGTTATTCCTGTAACATCCTGATATATCCAACAGGCTGTTTGTTGTTCCAGACATAGCTGACAACACTACCAGCTTTTGCTGTCCGTCGGCGCAGATCAGCTTTCCCACATTCTTCATCCGTTGTGGACTCCCTACAGATGTGCCTCCGAATTTCAGAACTTTCATAACTCCTATAAACTAATTGTTGTTAACGCTATTATTGTAAGAATCGCTTACGTCAATCAGACAACGGTCTCTGCATTCCATTACGCGACCTGGAAACTCTGAGAGCCATTGGGGATTGTGTGTAATCATTACTACGGCAGTACCATTCTCGCGGACTTTATGCAGTATCTTTATTATCTGGCGTCCTGTATCTGGATCCAGATTTCCTGTAGGCTCGTCTGCCAGAATCAATTCCGGGTTGTTGAGCAATGCCCTGGCAATGCAGATGCGCTGCTGTTCACCGCCCGACAGCTCGTGCGGCATCTTGTAGCCTTTTGCATCCATACCGACAAGAGTCAGGACTTCCAGTATCCGGTGACTGATTTTCTGTTTGTCTTTCCACCCCGTCGATTCCAAAACGAATTTCAGATTGTCGGATACACTACGGTCGGTGAGAAGCTGAAAATCCTGGAAGATCACTCCTAATTTTCTTCTTAGCCCTGGAATATGCTTGCGCTTGATGGTGGTCATGTCCTCTCCAAGAACTCTCGCATAGCTGCTTTGGTCTTGTTTAATGACGTCAAGCTCACCGTACAGCGTTTTTATGAGCGTACTTTTGCCTGAGCCGACTTTCCCTATCAGATAAACAAACTCGCCCTCGTTGACTGTGAAAGATACATCTCCGAGTACATACATGTCTTCCTGATGTATCTCAATCCTGTTGTATTCGATGAGTGCCATTACGTCTTATTTGTGCCTTTTTCTCAATTCTGCAGCGAGTTCCTCAATGCGATGTCCTTTTGATGTGAGCAGCACAATCAAGTGGTAGATTAAATCGGAAGCTTCGTAAATAAGCCTGTCGTCTGTACCGTTGACAGCCTCGATGACTGTCTCGACAGCCTCCTCGCCAACCTTCTGGGCCATACGGTTTACGCCACTTTTGAAAAGTGATGTGGTATATGAGTTGTCCGGCTGCTCTTTATATCGTTTGCAGATGTAGTCTTGCAAGTACGATAGAAAATTAATGTCTGACTCGTTCTTCTCACCCCAGCAGGTGTCAGCTCCTGTGTGACATACCGGACCGACGGGATTGGCTTTGATCAGCAGAGTATCGTTGTCACAATCATTCAGTATGGTTACAACATTTAAGAAATTGCCGCTTTCCTCTCCTTTTGTCCACAATTTTTGTCTGGTACGACTATAAAAAGTGACTTTTTTTGTGGTTACGGTAATATCGTAAGCCTCTTTGTTCATAAAACCGAGCATCAATACCTTGCCGGTTACGTTGTCCTGAACTATGGCAGGTACCAGGCCTCCCATTTTCTCGAAATCAATTTTCATATATTCAATATTATAGTCTCACAGGAATATTCTGCCCGCAAAGATACTTCTTTAATTCCTTTATACTGATATCTCCGAAATGAAAAACACCGGCTGCAAGGGCAGCGTCGGCTTTGCCGATTGTAAAAGCATCGCGGAAATGCTCAAGACATCCGGCTCCTCCCGAAGCTATCACAGGAATCGGCAACAGTTCGTGAAGTTTGGCCAGAGTGTCGTTTGGATAACCTTGTCTGACGCCATCGTGGTCCATACTTGTAAATAGAATCTCGCCGGCTCCCAAGTCTGCGGCTTTCTTTGCCCAATCGAAAAGGTCAAGCTCCGTCTCAATCCGGCCTCCGTTCAGAAAACAGCGCCATCCGTTAGCGGTCATACGCCCGTCGATGGCAACAACACATACCTGCTGCCCGAAATTCCGTGCTATCTCGCTGATCAGTTCCGGTCTGCGGATAGCGGCGGAATTGACAGATACTTTGTCTGCGCCTGCAGTCAGCATCCGCTCCACATCACTGACGCTGCTTATGCCACCACCGACAGTAAACGGTATTGATATTCCTTCGGCTATTCTTTTCACAACATCAGTAAATGTCTCTCTGCCTTGATGGCTGGCTGTTATGTCAAGATAAACGAGCTCGTCGGCTCCTTGTCCGCTATACATGCAGCCCAGTTCGACGGGGTCTCCTGCATCGCGCAGATTTACAAAATTTATCCCTTTGACGGTCCTGCCTTCGCAAACGTCAAGGCAGGGAATAATTCTCTTGGCCAACATCTCTTCAAAAATTACTCATTATCAATTGCTGCCATCTCTTCAACCGAGATGTGTCCTTCGTAAAATGCCTTGCCTACGATTGCTGAGTCTAAGCCTGCCTCGGCCAGCAGACGCAGGTCTGACACTGATGACACACCGCCGCTGGCAGTGAGCAGCAGACCGGGAAAATGTGACAGTATCTTTCGGTAGAGCATTGTCGCTGGTCCCTGCAACGTGCCGTCAAGATTAATGTCTGTACATATTACACGGGTTATGCCGAGCTCCCTGTAAGATGCGATAAAATCCAACAGATCCAATGAACTGTCCTCTTTCCAGCCCTTTACTGCTATTGTACCGTTGCGGGCATCGGCACCAAGAATGATCCGTTCTGCCCCATATCGCTCTATCCATTCCGCTGTCTTGTCCGGACTAGTCACGGCAGCGCTGCCCACAGTTACCATGGCAGCTCCGGCATCGAAAGCGGCCTCTATGTCCTCATCGCTTTTGATTCCACCTCCAAAATCGACTGTCAGACTAGTGCTGCTGCATATTTGTCTTAATACATCACGATTTACTATGTGGTCACTGCCGGCACCGTTCAAATCGACCAGATGCAGTCTCCTGAGGCCTGCACGCTCGAATCCGCGGGCAATTTCAACAGGATTACCGCTATAAATCTTTCCGCTTGCGTAATCTCCCTTAGTCAGCCTGACACATTTACCGTCAAGAATGTCAATAGCAGGTATTATTGTCATATTATTCTTTCAAATTCAAAAAATTGGAGAGTATCCGGCCTCCTACAGGACCGCTTTTCTCGGGATGGAATTGAACTGCATAAAAATTATCTTTATGCAGTGCTGAGCTGAATGGATGTATGTAGTCTGTGCTTGCAGCTGTCCATTGGCACACGGGTACATAGAAACTGTGTACGAAATATACGAACTCATTCCTGTCAAACCCTTTGAACAGACCGTCATCATTGCATGTTATTTCATTCCACCCCATGTGAGGCACCTTGTCGGCCCATCTCGAAGGTTTGAATCTTTTAACTGGAACGTCAAAAATGCCAAGGCAGCCGGTATCTCCTTCTTCGCTGTGCGAACATAGCAGCTGCTGTCCCAGGCATATGCCCAGGACAGGCTGACTCAGTCCTTTTATTACTTTGTCCAAATTGTGTCCGCGCAGATAATTCATTGTAGTGCCTGCCTCACCGACACCTGGAAAAATAACTTTGTCGGCACTGCTTATGACCTCGGCATTGTCGGACAGTACGTATTCCGCTCCGAGTCTTTTCAATGCGTGAATGACTGAGCAAATGTTGCCTGCATTATATTTGATAATGGCGACTCTCATTCCAAACCTGTATATTCTGTTCCTTTGAAACTGCAAAATTATAAAAAATCAACGAATAGCATTGAGAGGTCCTTTAATTTGAAGGCGTGTTACTTTTATTTTTCATCTTATTAAAAAATAGATTAATTTTGCGCTTCTAAACGAAATTCAAAATTACAGACAAGATGAACCGGAAGTTTGCAGAGCGCAGTCAGCTTGATTTATCGAAACTTAACGATGAGGTCCTGGCCGACTGGATAAGTGAGGATTTGTTTAATCGCAGCGTAAAAGAACGCGAAGGGTGTCCGTCTTTTGTTTTTTACGAGGGACCGCCTTCGGCAAACGGAATGCCCGGAATTCATCATGTAATGGCACGGACAATAAAGGATTGTTTCTGCCGCTACAAGACAATGTGCGGTTTTCAGGTAAACAGGAAGGCCGGCTGGGATACGCACGGACTTCCGGTAGAGCTTGGCGTAGAGAAAAAGCTTGGCATTACAAAAGAGGATATAGGCAAGCGTATTCCTGTCGATGAATATAATGATGCCTGTAGGACCGAGGTGATGAAATACAAGGAGTCCTGGAGTGAACTTACCCGTAAGATTGGCTATTGGGTGGATTTGGACAATCCATACATTACATACGACAACCGGTATATTGAGACATTATGGTGGCTTCTTAAACAATTGTATGGCAAAGGATATTTGTACAAGGGATACACTATTCAGCCATACTCACCGGCAGCGGGAACCGGATTGTCCAGCCACGAGCTGAACCAGCCTGGCTGTTACCGTGACGTGAAAGATACCACTGTAACCGCCCAATTCCTGATTACCGATCCGAAACCCGAGATGACAGGGTGGGGCGAGCCTTTCTTCCTCGCTTGGACAACTACCCCATGGACGCTCCCGTCAAATACGGCTCTGTGCGTGGGCAACAAAATAGATTATGTAGCAGTCCGTACATTTAATCCATATAACGGCAAGCCTTTGACTGCGGTTCTGGCCGAAGAACGCCTGTCCGCTTATTTGAACAAAGAGGGCGAGAGTCTTCCAATGGATCAGTATTGCCAGGGCGATAAGATAGTTCCATATCGTATCGTCGCACGTTACAAGGGCGCGGATCTGGTAGGAATGCACTATAAACAGTTGTTCCAGTGGGTAAAGCCTGTATATAAAGACGAGGACGGCTCGATTAAGCCGAGTGATGCCGGATTCCGCGTCATTCACGGTGACTATGTGACTACAAGTGATGGAACAGGAATAGTCCATATAGCTCCGACATTCGGCGCCGATGACGCGTTTGTAGCCAAGGCGGCCGGAATTCCGTCATTATTTATGGTTAACCGTAAGATGGAGACACGTCCTATGGTTGATTTTACCGGTAAATACTGGATATTGGATGAGCTTGATTCCGATTTCGTGAAGAATTTCGTTGACAGCTCCCTGTATGGCGAATACGAGGGCCGCTATGTCAAGAACGCATACGACCCGCAATTCAATGCCGGTGGAAAATACGATGAGGCGGCTGCATCGAAGGCTGAGGACCTGAATGTATATATATGCATTAAAATGAAGCAGGCCGGCACCGCATTCAAGATAGAGAAACACGTACATAATTATCCTCATTGCTGGCGTACCGACAAGCCTGTTCTTTATTATCCGCTTGACAGTTGGTTTATCAAAGCTTCGGCAGCCCGTGACAAAATGATAGAACTGAACAAGACCATAAAGTGGAAACCGGAATCGACAGGTACCGGACGTTTCGGCAAATGGCTTGAGAATCTGAATGACTGGAATCTCAGCCGCAGCCGTTACTGGGGTACCCCTCTGCCTGTATGGCGCAATGATGATGGCGATGAGATATGCATCGGCTCTGTCCACGAGCTCTATGATGAGATTGAGAAATCCGTCAAGGCCGGTGTCATGAGCTCAAATCCATTCAAGGAGAAAGGGTTTGTACCGGATTTATATACTGCAGAGAATTACGGGAAAATAGATCTTCACAGACCGTATGTCGATGATATCGTCCTGATCTCGGCCGAAGGCCGGCCGATGCGTCGTGAGACAGATCTTATCGATGTGTGGTTTGACAGCGGCGCTATGCCTTTTGCTCAGATGCATTATCCTTTTGAGAATAAGGAGCTTGTTGATGAAGGTCGTGTATTCCCTGCCGACTTTATTGCCGAGGGAGTAGATCAGACCCGCGGCTGGTTCTATACCCTGCATGCAATAGCTACGATGGTATGCGGAGAAGTCTCATTCAAGGCGGTTATTTCCAACGGACTTGTTCTTGACAAGAATGGCAATAAGATGAGCAAGCGTCTGGGTAATGCCGTTGATCCTTTTGGTGAGATTGAGAAGTTCGGCAGCGATCCGTTGCGCTGGTATATGATTACCAATGCCCAGCCTTGGGATAACCTTCGCTTCGACGAGGAGGGCGTGCGCGATGTGGTACGCAAATTCTTTGGTACCCTTCATAATACATACCGTTTCTTCGCACAGTATGCCAATGTGGATGGCTTTGACTTTTCCGAAAAACCAATCCCCGTAGAGCATCGTCCGGTTATGGACCGCTGGATACTCAGCGAGCTGAACACTCTCGTGAAGAATGTCCGTGATTGCCTGGATGATTACGAGCCTACACGTGCCGGCCGTCTGATAACCGATTTCGTAAACGACTATCTGTCCAATTGGTATGTCCGTCTTACCAAGGACCGTTATTGGGGCTGCGCGATGAATGAGGACAAACTTGCCGCATACCAGACTCTATATACTTGCCTGGAGACAATATCGATGCTTATGGCTCCTATTGCTCCGTTCTACGCTGACCGTCTGTTCCGCGATTTGAATAGTGTGACAGGACATATCAAGTCCGGCTCTGTACATCTTGCACCGTTCCCTGAGAGTGATGATTCTATGATAGACAAGGAGCTTGAGACCCGTATGGAGCTGGCTCAGAAAATAACATCGATGACTTTGGCCCTGCGTAAGCGTGACGATGTGAGAATCAATGTCCGCAAACCACTCCAAAAGATACTTGTTCCGGTTACAGCAAGCCTGCGAAGCCATATTGAGCCTGTTGCAGAACTCATCCGCAACGAGGTAAATGTAAAGGAGGTAGGATTTGTCGAAGGCACAGCCGGAATACTTGTCAAGAAAGTAAAATGCAACTTCAAGATACTTGGCAAGAAATTCGGTCCGCTCATGAAGAGCATTGCCGCCGCGGCTCAGAATATGAGTCAGGACGATGTCGCGGCATTGGAGCGCGACGGCTCGTTCACATTCACTGTTGACGGCAAAGAGGCGGTCATCAATACCGACGAGGTGGATATTATCAGTGAGGATATACCAGGCTGGGTAGTAGCTAATGACGGCGTACTGACTGTTGCTCTTGATATCACACTTACTGATGCCTTGCTGCGTGAGGGAATAGCCCGCGAGTTCAAGAAGAGAATACAGGACATAAGAAAATCTTCCGGTTTTGAGATAACAGACCGCATAGATGTTCTTGTATCGTCAAGTCCTGTAACTGATCCTGCGATACAAGAGTATGGAAACTGGATCAGGGAACAGGTATTGGCCGACACTCTGCAGATTTGCCCGGATTTGAGTCAGGGCGAGGAAATATCATTTGACGAATGCTCGCTTAGAGTAGTAGTCAGAAAACATAATTAATCATTAATTCAAACAGTAACGCAATGGCCGAGAAAAATCGCTATTCTGACGAGGAACTTGATGAGTTCCGTCAGCTTATTAACGAGAAACTTGCTGTAGCACAGCGCGATTATGACGCATTGAAGGCATCTTTGATGAATACTGACAACAACAGCACTGACGATACCTCGCCAACATACAAGGTCTTGGAGGAGGGTGCCAATACTCTTTCGAAAGAAGAGACAATGCGCCTTGCACAGCGTCAGATGAAATTCATCCAATCTCTGCAGGCTGCTTTGGTGCGTATCGAGAATAAGACGTACGGTATATGCCGGGAGACAGGGAAACTCATTCCGAAAGAAAGACTGCGTGCCGTACCTCATGCTACGCTCTGTATAGAGGTCAAACAGAAAAAGTAATTTCCCGTCGTTGTTGATATGAATCCCAAATCATCTCCGGCAAACAAATGCCGGCAAGGTTGGCTTGCCCTGCTGATTATCATTGCGGTCCTGATAATTGACCAGACAGTTAAATATCTGGTAAAGACGAATATGTTCCTGGGAGAGCAGATCCGCGTGACAGACTGGTTCTACATCTTGTTTGTCGAGAATAATGGAATGGCGTTCGGTATGGAACTGTTTGGAAAGCTTTTCCTCTCCATCTTCAGAATAGTGGCTATATGTTTCTTTGTATGGTATCTCTGTAAGATATTGAACAAGGGCTTTCCTACCGGATACGTTGCTACCATCGCATTTATAGTCTCCGGCGCTATAGGAAATCTTTTAGACTGTCTCTTCTACGGACAGATATTCAGCGCAAGCGGATATAATGCTGATGGAGTCGCGTCGTTGGTTCCTTTTGGAAACGGTTACGAGTCTGTCTTTTTTGGGAAAGTCGTAGATATGTTCTATTTCCCGTTGTGGACCTGGCCCGATTGGGTGCCTCTGATGGGTGGAGACATATTTTTCAGTCCTGTGTTCAATGTTGCGGATTCATGTATTACCTGTGGAATGATTGCATTGCTGCTGTTTTATTCCAAATATCTCAGCAGCGGACTTCATGCACCGAAAAATTAATATGGTAAAGAAACTCCTGGCTGTATTGCTCGCTGCATTGTTTATGACATCCTGTGGCGGTGACAAAGATAATGTCATGTCTGCCCGCAAGTTCGCGGCGGTCCTGTACGATTATCATCTTGCCCAGTCGTTGTCATTGGATCTTTCCCTAAGCAATGCCTACCAGCAGGAGCTGTACTATAATTATGTGTTCGAAAAACACGGAATTACCCGTGATGAGTTTGACCGTACGCTTTCGTATTATACACGCCATCCCGGTAAATTTCATGATATCTACGTGAAAATGTATGACAGGGTGGATGCTGACCGCGAGGTCTTGCTGCACCGCATCGAAATAGCCAAAAAGAAACTTGACCCTGTCGGCTCCGGCGATAGCATTGACCTGTGGGGTCGTGTCCACAATCAGATTCTGACGCAGTCTCATTACTTGAATCCTATTGTTTTCGATATAAATGTAGATACTACATTCTATCTTTCTGATTCAATCTTCTGGACTGCCGGCATCACCTTCCAGGACACTGTCCCTTCGTCAGACTTCGCATATATTTCGATGTCGCTTGATTACGGAGACAGCATATCCACCGTTGATACATTGATGGAACGTTCCGGGACGTTCAGCCTGAAACTCGGCAGCGATGACAAGAAGACTGCCGACAGACTTGTCGGCTCAATAACCTATCAGGATACATTGGCAGATAGCAGAAAACGGATTCTTTTGACAGATGTCCTGCTGTTGCGTACCCATCGCAATATCATTAATGCCGATTCGCTTGCTATTCAGTCCGATTCGATTGATGCGGTGGCCGATACTGTCAATGTTTCCGACGAAGATGAGCCACTCGAGGATTCTGTAGAGTTTATAATGCTTGAATAGTAGGCTTTCAGAGCGTCCTTCTCCTGAATTCCGAACATATTATTGCTGTGGCCACAGCCACGTTCAGAGATTCCGATGTGGCTCTGTCTGCCGGAAAGCTTGGAATTCCGATTCTGTGATTGACAAGAGATGATATGGCGTCGCTTATACCTTTGCCCTCATTACCCATTACAATGACGCCGTTATTGCTCAGACTGCCGGTGTAAATATTGCAGCCATCCATAAAAGTTCCGTACGTAGGTACGGTGGCTGGCAGCTTCCTGATGCTTTCCTCAAGATTACAGTAATGTACGTTTACCCGGGCCAAGGCTCCCATTGTAGCCTGGACTGCTTTGGGGTTGAATATGTCGGCTGTTCCGGTGGAACAGAATATATTCTCTATTCCGAACCAGTCAGCCAGACGTACTATCGTACCTAAGTTCCCTGGATCTTGCACACCGTCAAGTGCAATACATAATTCTTTGGCAGCTGCAACACTCAAATCTCCCTTCATTTCCGGAATACGGAACAGAGCCAGCACCTCTTGCGGTGACTGCTGGAGGCTGGCTTTGCGCAATTCTTCGGATGTCACAGTATTGGCTTGTAATCCTTTTGGAAGATGGTTCCTGCTGAGCCAGGCGTCGGTAGCGGCAAGCAGGCGGCAATCGAAACATTCAAGAAACTCACCCACCAGCTTGGTGCCTTCGGCCAGAAACAGACCGTTCTCCACACGGAATTTCCTGTGCGCCATAGAGTGGATAAGCTTTATGTTTGCCGCGCTCAACATAAATGTGAATATACAATGTGGCGAATTTAGTGAATAATTTGGAAGAACTTTTATTCTTGCGTAACTTTGTGACTTAACATGGCGAGATGCGGACTTAAATATCTATGCTTGATAGCCACGCTAGTGATGGTGGCATCATGTTCTGTCTATAAGTATGTCCCCGAAGGAAAATACTTGTTGGACAATGTGGATATCCGTACCGATAGCGGGAAAGTCGAGAACCAGTCGCAATATAAGAAATTATCATATCAGTCACCGAATACACGCTGGCTTGGAGCATTCAGAATACCGCTTCGTCTCTATTCCCTGTCCGGAAAAACCGCTCAGAATCCTGACTCCAAGAGCCTCTTCCGAAATATGGGCGAGGAACCCGTCCTGTTTGACAGTACGCTGTGCGAGAACTCGATTGTAAACATGCAACGGGCATTGTCAAATGCCGGTTATCTCAAAGCGCGTGTGGATAAGGAGGTAAAATTGTATAAGAAGCCAAAGGCTGATGTCAGTTACATCATCCATCCCGGCCCTCGCTATTACGTCTCGGAAATCTATCGGGATGTTCCGGATGATGCCATTGACTCACTGCTGGTGTCATCCGACGGGAGGTCGCAGCCCTACATCGAGGAAGGTATGTGGCTGGACGCATCTGTCCTGGACTCCGAGCGCGAGAGAATAGCCGCACTCTTGCAGACCCGTGGCTATTATGATTTCAGCAAGGACAACGTCTCTTTTGTGGCTGACACAGTAAGCGGCTTCAGCGGAACATCTTTGACAATGAGTATCAGACCGTATCGCACGGACGATGCCGGGAATGATGTTCCGTATCCTGTATATCACATCGATTCTGTCAGTTATGTGCTTACTGAAAACACTGATATCTCAGATAATCTTGCAAAATACTCAAAGCTTGAGGATGACGGATATTCGTACTATTACATAGATAACGGGACCGGAAAACTTCGCCTGAAACCAAAAATTATCCGCAATCATTCTTTCCTGACACGAGGCCGTCTGTATAACACCGATATGGTGTCGCGTACATATTCCTCTCTGTCAAATCTCAGCTGTGTACGCTATTCCAACATCCGGTTTAGCGAGAACAGCAATGAGGATGGGCTGGATGCCCTGGTATATATCGTACCAAACAAAAAATACTCTTTCTCGGCTGAGCTTGAGGGCACGAATACTGCCGGTGACTTGGGAGTCGCCGCACTTATGTCACTGACAAACCGTAATATCTTCGGCGGCGGCGAGCAGTTGCAGTTTGTCTTGCGTGGAGCTTTTGAGGCCATCAACAATCTGCCGGGTTATTCAGGAAACAGCTATATCGAAATCGGCTCGGAGGTGAACCTCGATTTTCCCAAACTGATGCTCCCGTTTGTCAAGCCGGAATTCCAACGGCGCAGCCAGGCTACATCGCAACTTGGAATAATGTTGAACTCACAGCGCAGGCCTGAATTCAATAAAATGGTATTCACCTTAAGCTGGAGCTATTTGTGGCGCACCCGCAAGCACACTCACAAGATTATCCTGCCAAATATCAACTTCCTTACAGTGCCATGGATCTCGGAACAATTCAAACAGCAATATCTTGACCCGATCAGTGGTCAAAGCTCAATATTGAGGTATAACTACGAGGATATGCTCTTGTCCTCGTTTGAATACCGGTATTATTATTCAACCGCCGATGCCAGGGTGGTACGTCCCTTGAACCTGTCTCTCACATTGAACGCTGAGTCTTCGGGAAACCTGTTGAATTTGATTTCGCGCACTACACATGCCAGCGTAAACGACCAGCAGCAGTACAAGTGCTTTGGGGTGGCATTTGCCCAGTATGCGAAAGCCGATGCCGCACTTACGCTGAACTGGCGGATTGACAAATGGAACAATCTTCTTTTTCACACTGAGTATGGAATAGCCTATCCTTATTCGAATTCCACCAGTGTGCCTTTCGAGAAGAGATTTTATTCCGGAGGTGCCAACGGTGTCCGCGGATGGGCTGTCCGTGAGCTGGGCCCTGGTACATATCGTGGAGAGAACGATGCTGTAAATTATATAAAGCAAGCCGGTGATATAAAACTTGAGGCGAGCTTGGAGTTCAGATCACATCTGTTCTGGAAAGTCAATGCCGCGTTGTTCGCCGATGCCGGCAACATCTGGACTATCCACGAATATGATGAGCAGCCGGGCGGTGTCTTCAAGTTCAATCAGTTCTACAGGCAGCTTGGCGTTTCGTGCGGAGCCGGCATACGCTTGGACTTCAGTTTCCTGGTTGTTCGTGTTGACTACGGTAAGCAGATTTTCAATCCCGCTTATAACGAGTCAACTCCAGGGCATATACCTTTTGTCAATAAAGTGGATTATCGCGATTATGCACTGCATTTTGCGATTGGATATCCATTCTGAAAACCGGGAGCACATTTGATATGGGAAAAATAAAACAAAATAAAGATGAGTCTGAAATTTATGAGCTTGTCAAGCGGAAGCAGCGGAAACTGCTACTACTTGAGTGTGGGCGAAGAGGCTATCCTGATAGATGCCGGTATTCCTGCCAAACAAATTAAAGATTATTTGCAGAAAGCCGGTGAGTCATTCAGTAATGTAAGAGCCGTGTTTGTCACTCACGACCACGCCGATCACATCAAGGCGTTGGGTACATTGGGGCACAAGTTCCTGCTGCCAATTTACGCGACTATGCGTACACACGCCGGTATCAACAATAACTATTGTATGAGTGAGAAACTCTCCGCCGCCTGTACGCGATATATAGAGAAGGACGAGCCGGTTGAATACGGGCCGTTCAGAATAACAGCCTTCGAGGTTCCTCACGATGGAACCGATAACGTAGGCTATCTTGTCGAGGCAGATGGAAAGACCTTCTGTTTCGTAACCGACCTTGGACATATCACTGAGACTGTCGCCAGCTATATAGTCCGTGCGGAATATCTGATAATGGAGGCGAATTACGATGTGGATATGCTTCGTATGGGGCATTATCCGCAGTTTCTTAAAGACAGGATAACCAGTCCCATCGGACATCTCAGCAATAGGGATACCGCTAATTTCCTGTCGGAGAATATTACAGAGAAACTGCGGCATATCTGGCTTTGCCATTTGAGCGGCGAGAACAACCATCCGGAGATTGCCTACAAGACAGTTGAGTACGGACTTCGCAGTGTCGGTGTCATCGCCGGTAAAGATGTCGGGCTGACAGCTCTCAAGCGTACGACGCCATCTGATTTATATGAATTTTAAATTTTAATATATGAGAATAGATAAATATTCATTCGGAATAGGAGACCGCTTCTCGCACGAGGGTGAGTCCCAGCTCGAAGCGCTTGTACGCGCTGAGAAAGAGTGTGGCGTAAGTTTTGTTCCAGTCTGGAACAAGTCGAACCGTGAGCATCAGATTGTTGGGTCTGAGCCTTGCGATACCCGCCGGGAGGCCGATGCTGCGGTCAAGGCCTTAGGCTATGACAAACCATATTTTGTCGATGCCGACCATATCAATATGAACAATGTTGACCGTTTTATCGATGCATCCGATTTCTTTACCATCGATGTGGCCGACTATATCGGAAAGCCAGCTCCTCAGGCCGATATCGATGCTTTTGTCTGCGGCAATTCAAAATACGTAGGGAGTCTGGCAATACCCGGCTTGGAGCAGCCCTTTGAGATTACTGAGACCCTGATCCGTCAGATTGCTGTCCGCTATCTGTTTGCTGTCAGCGAGGCTGGCCGCATATACCGCCATATAGCCGGGCACAAGGGTGCTGACAATTTCGTTACGGAAATCTCGATGGACGAGGTCGATGACCCCCAAAGCCCCGTTGAGATGTTTTTTATTCTCTCTGCCATAGCCCGCGAGGGTATTCCTGCGCAGACAATCGCTCCGAAATTCACCGGACGCTTCAACAAAGGTGTTGATTATGTTGGCGATGTCAATCGTTTCAAGGCAGAGTTCGAGGCCGACCTTCTGGTAATAGACTATGCCGTACGTGAGTTTGGACTTCCCGACAACCTTAAGCTGAGCGTACATTCCGGCAGTGACAAGTTCTCAATTTATCCGATTATGGGCCAACTGATCAGGAAATACGACAAAGGCATACATATAAAGACCGCCGGTACTACCTGGCTTGAGGAAATCATTGGTCTCGCCCTGTCAGACGAGAAAGCACTTGAGCTTGCCAAAAGACTGGCGGTGTCGGCTCTGGGACGTATCGATGAACTTTGCGCTCCTTACGCCACGGTAATCGACATCAATCCGGCCCGTCTGCCGTCTGCCGGTGAAATAAACTCCTGGACCGGAGCACAGTTTGCCGCCGCAATGCGTCACAACAAACTTGAGCCCGCCTACAATCCCGATTTCAGACAGCTTATCCATGTAAGTTACAAACTTGCAGCCGAGTTCGGCGATGAATACTACGATGCTCTGGAAAGAAACCGCGAGGTGGTAGGGCGTCAGGTCACCGAGAATATATTTGAGCGTCACGTAAAACGATTGTTTAATTAATTCCGTATTCAGATATGAAACCTTTTATCAACGGGAACTTCCTGCTTCACTCTGAGACAGCCGTACATCTGTTTCACGATCACGCCAAGAGTCTGCCGATAATAGACTACCATTGCCATCTGAACCCGAAGATGGTGGCCGAGGACCATCGCTTCAGTTCCATAACCGAGCTCTGGTTGTCCGAGGACCATTATAAATGGCGCGCTCTCCGCTCAAACGGCGTTCCCGAGCACTTTATCACAGGCTCTGCTTCGGACTGGGAAAAATTCCTGAAGTGGGCCGAGACCGTCCCGTATCTGTTGCGGAATCCATTGTATCACTGGACTCATCTGGAGCTTAAAACCTGTTTCGGCATTGATGAGACATTGAACCCCGAGAATGCCCGCCGCATATACGACAAGTGCAACGAGATGCTTCAGAGTCCAGAGTTCTCAGCCCGCAACCTGATGCTCCGCTACAATGTGGAGGCCGTCTGCACCACCGACGATCCGGTTGACTCGCTTGAGTATCATATCAGCACCCGCAACGACGGCTTCAAGGTAAAGGTGCTGCCAACCTGGCGTCCCGACAAGGCTATGGCTGTCGAGAATCCTGAGGCGTATCATAAATATATTGATTTGCTGTCGGATGTCAGCAATGTCAGGATAGGCTCATTCCACGATGTCGTCGAAGCCCTTCGCGTCCGCCATAAATTCTTCGAGGAGCAAGGTTGCCGCCTGAGTGATCATGGAATGGAGGAGTTCTACAACGAGCCGTTCACCGACGATGAGATTGAGACGATATTTGCAAAAGTCTATAACGGTGGGTGTGAGCTGACGGATGGCGAGATGGCCAAGTTCAAGACTGCTATGATGCTTGAGTTCGGCAAGATGGATGCCGAGACCGGCTGGGCGCAGCAGTTCCATTACGGGCCTATCCGTAACAACAATTCAAAAATGTTCCGTCTGATAGGGCCTGATACCGGTTTTGACTCAATAGGACCGTGCGCATCGGCTAAGAAGATGGCTGGGTTCCTTGACCGGCTGAACAGTATGGACAAACTCGCAAAGACAATCATTTATAATCTGAATCCGAGCGACAATGCTGTGGTAGCCGCCATGATCGGCAACTTCCAGGACGGAAGCATACCGGGCAAGATCCAGTTCGGCGCAGGCTGGTGGTTCTGCGACCAGAAAGATGGTATGGAAAGGCAGATGAATACGCTCAGCGTAATGGGACTCCTGAGCCGTTTCGTGGGAATGCTCACCGACAGCCGTTCGTTCGTGTCTTATACGCGTCACGAGTATTTCCGCCGCATCTTATGCGATCTGATTGCGCAGGATGTCGAGAAAGGCGAGATTCCCGTATCGGAGATGAGCCGTGTGGAACAGATGGTAGAGGACATATCGTACTACAACGCGAAAAATTACTTCCAATTTTGAGTAAAAAAACGCCGGTACGTTGGTATAATTTAAAAATATTACTACCTTTGCACCGCCTTTAGGCAAGAGAGTGATGCGCGATTAGCTCAGTTGGTAGAGCAATTGACTCTTAATCAATGGGTCCAGGGTTCGAATCCCTGATCGCGTACAAAAAAGAAGAGGAAACTTTCGGTTTCCTCTTCTTTTTTGTCTTTATGCCGTATATGTTCCGGCAACAGTGTCGCCGCCGTGTCCGGTCCAGTTCGTGTGGAAGAACTCGCCGCGTGGCTTATCCGTGCGTTCGTAGGTGTGTGCTCCGAAAAAGTCGCGCTGTGCCTGCAGCAGATTAGCCGGCAAGCGGTCGCAACGGTATCCATCGTAGTACTCCAATGCGGCTGTGAGGGTAGGGGCCGGCACTCCATTCATAATGGCAGTTGCGGCAATCTTGCGCCAGCTTGGCTGTGCGTCGGCCAGCTTGTCGCGGAAATAGCTGTCAAGCATCAGGTTGGCCAGTTCAGGATTCTTGTCGAAGGCATCTTTTATCCTGCCCAGGAACACGCTGCGGATTATGCAGCCGCCGCGCCACATCAGCGCAATGCCGCCATAGTTCAGATTCCAGCCGAATTCCTTTGCCGCGGCGCGCATCAGAGCATAGCCTTGGGCGTACGATACTACTTTTGCCGCAAACAGGGCCTTGCGCAGATCCTCGAGAACTGCAGTCCTGTCACCCTCGAACTTTACAGGCTTCGGGCCTGCAAGAATGGTGCCGGCTGCCACACGCTCGTCTTTCTGTGCCGACAGACAACGTGCGAAAACAGCCTCGGCGATAAGTGTAAGCGGAGTCCCCTCGTCAAGAGCCGAGATGGCAGTCCATTTGCCTGTGCCTTTCTGGCCTGCTGTGTCAAGAATGTAGTCCAGTACATAGCGGCCATCCTCGTCCTTCTTTGCCAGAATATCGCGGGTAATCTCTATAAGGTACGAGTCCAGATCGCCCTTGTTCCATTCGGCGAATGTCTGGTGCATCTCGTCGTTGCTCATTCCCAGCACATCCTTCATAATCTGATAGCACTCGCAGATAAGCTGTATGTCGCCGTACTCGATGCCGTTGTGGACCATCTTTACAAAATGTCCGGCTCCGCCTTCGCCGACCCAGTCGCAGCACGGGCTGCCGTCAGCGACTTTCGCGCAGATGCTCTGGAATATGGGCTTCACTATAGGCCATGCCGCCGGTGAACCTCCGGGCATCATGCTCGGACCTCTCAGCGCGCCTTCCTCGCCGCCTGACACTCCGGTGCCGATATACAGCAGGCCTTTGCTCTCGACGTATGCCGTACGGCGTGCCGTGTCCGGGAAGTGGGTGTTGCCGCCGTCAATGATTACATCGCCCGGCTCAAGCAATGGAATGAGCTTTTCGATGAAATCATCTACAGCTTGTCCTGCTTTCACCATCAGGAACACCTTGCGCGGGCGTTTCAGCGAGGCGATGAAATCCTCGAGTGTCATTGCACCATAAATGTTCTTGTCTTTGCCGCGTCCGTTGATGAAATTCTCCACCTTCGATACTGTGCGGTTGAATACGCTTACGTGGAATCCTTTGCTCTCCATATTCAGAACAAGGTTCTCGCCCATAACTGCAAGGCCTATAAGGCCGATGTCTGAAATCTCTTTCATATAATCAAAGTTTAGTCTTTTTCAATCAGTTTGAATCCGAGGTCGCTGAGTGCGGCTTTCTGCCTCACGTCAGCCCCCGAAAGGGTAATCGTGTATGCCGGAAACTCGCGCCTTACAGGATAATCGGCACGCTGACGCTCGAATGCCGTTGGCTCATTCCTGAGTTTTGTGTCGTCCTCGCGAATGCGGTATGTATATAATATCGCCTCTGTCAGCACCTGCTGGAAACTCTTGCCGGATGCGTCCAGCTGGAATCCGACTGGCTGGGCCGGCAGCGGAATCTCCTTTACACGCCAGTCTTTGCAGGGCAGATCCAGAGCCTTGGCCACGGCCTGTACACTCATCCAAGTGCCGTTTGCCTTGCCGTCCAGCGAATATCCTGCTATGTGCGGCGTAGCAGTGAAAAGCAAATCCATCAGCTCACGGTCAATGTCGGGCTCATTTTCCCAGACATCGAGCGATGCAGCCTTGATAGAGCCGCTTCTGAGTGCCTCGCGCAAGGCTGCGTTGTCAACCACCTCACCGCGCGAGCTGTTTATCAGAATCTGGTCTTTCCTGAGCGATGCAATGCGCTCCTTGTCGAACAGATGGTATGTGGCGTCCCCGCCCTCGCGCTGCAGAGGCACGTGGCAGGTTATTATGTCGCTGTCCCTTATCAGCTCATCGAGCGATACGAAACCGTCGCTTCCCTCCTTGCGGGCGCGTGGCGGGTCATTCAGAAGCACTTTGAACCCCAGCACCGATGCTATCCTCGCAACTTTGCTGCCGACGTTTCCCACTCCTATTATGCCGAGCGTCCTGTCCGCACAGTTGAATCCCATCTCTGCCGCCATAGTGACAAGCAGCGATGCAATATATTGCTGTACCGACCACGAGTTGCATCCCGGGGCGTTTGTCCAGGCTGTTCCGTTCTGTTCGCACCAACGGGTGTCAATATGGTCATAGCCTATTGTGGCTGTAGCTATTATCCTGACTTTTGAGCCTTTCAGCAGTTTTTCGTTGCATTTTGTGCGTGTACGGGTTATCAGTGCGTCGGCGTCGCGCACCACATCGGCTGTCGTCTCGCTGCCGGGCAGATACACCACATCGGCGTAAGGCTCTAAAGCTCCTTTCAGAAAAGGTATCTTGTTGTCGCAGACTATCTTCATAACAGGTTCTCAATTTTTGAAACGGTCGGGGTGGGCCCAAAGTCCCAACGCCGGGTTCGATATATAATATATCTCCTCGCCGTCGGGCATAGTGTTCCAGCCATCGTGCAGACTCTCAGGCTTATACCGTCCTATTATCTTGTCCAGGCTGTCGTATTTGAATCCTACCCCCTCAATCTCGGCCTTCGATATATCCGGCCCCGGGCAGTATGTTATTCCGAAGCGGCCTTCGCTTGAACCGTGTATCAGGTGCGCGGCTGCTCCGAGGTTCTCACGCAGGTCGGCATTCTCATCAACGGCTTTCAGGGTGGCGGGTGTTCCACGGTAGCCGTATTTGCGTATCAGGCTGTCTATGGTCTTGTCCTCGCCGAATTCTCTCAGAGCCGATGCCATGATTATCAGCTCTGCACCATCGGCAAGCGCCATTCTTGTGCGGTAAATGGCTTTGTTGCCCAGCCAGGTGCTCTTGAACTCCTCGGGGTCGAGCCAGACCAGGCATTTTTCCACGGGCTTGTTGACCATTATGAAATTGGTCTCAAGTGCAAGTTCCGAGGCCCGCTCGAAACACTCGAAATCATCGCCGATGAACAGTCCGCGAAGCTTCATCCTGCCATCATCGCCTTTTGAGAGTACTGTCTGTATATAGACTATTGGCAGATGTCGGATGAAGTGCTGAGAGGCATATTCCATCACATCGCGCACCGGTGATTTGGCACGCCCCATAATGCGCTCCATTCCGTAGCTCGCTCCTATGAAGTGGCTCTTGTTGATGCCCTCGGCTCCGCCCACTCCTACGAATATGTTCTTGTTGTAGTTGGCCATTCCGATTACCTCGTGAGGCACTACCTGGCCTATTGACAATATCAAATCGAACGACGGGTCAAGCAACAGCTTGTTTACCTGGGCCTTCCAGCTGTAACTCAGACGGCCCTCGCTGACTTTGCTGATGTATTCGCCGGGTACCTCGCCCACAGTGACAACATCGTTGCGCCAGTCGTGGACGCGGAAAAGATTGTGCGGCGTATGCCCGAACATCGCTGATATCTGTTCCCCGGTCATCGGCGAGTGTGTGCCTAAAGCGGGCATTACGTCGGTCAGCGTATTGCCGAAATAGTCATAGACCATCTCGGTGATAGGGCCGGCGTACGAGTTTGCTCTTGTAAAGTCGGGCGGGAGAGCAAGCACGCGCTTCTTCTTTCCCATACCGTCAAATACATCTTTCAGTATGGCGCATACCTCGGCGGCGCTTATGTCGTCGTTCCTTGAGCCTCTTGCGAAATACAGCATAGCTCGCTTCCTGCTTATCTTTTGACACGGGCGTTGCCAGCCCAGATGCTCCAAACCTGCTCCTCGTCGGCCGGCTGCGCGTAGTCGGTCAGGAATGTAGTGGCAAGTGCTCCGGTTGCCCAGCCGAACTGTATCCATTTCTCCGGCTCCCAGCCTTTCAGAATGGCATACAGCAGTCCGCCTACAAAGCCGTCACCGCCGCCTATGCGGTCCAGAACGTGAATGTTGCGCGGCTCTACAACGTGCCAGGTATCGCCCTCGAGCATTATCGCGCCCCAGTTGTGGCTGTTTGTGTGCTCCACCTGCCGCAGTGTGGTTGCGAATACCTGTGCGTTCGGATACTGTGCCTTTACGCGGCTTATCATCTGCTTGAAACCGTCTATCTTGGCCGATATGTCCTTGCCGCCAGCCTCAGGCCCCTCGATGCCGAGACAAAGCTGGAAGTCTTCCTCGTTTCCTATCAGTATGTCGCTTATGCTGCAAATCTCCGAGAAAATGTCGTGCAGTTCCTGCTCGCGACCCTGCCAGAACGATGCGCGGTAATTCAGGTCGAAGCTGATGCGTGTGCCGTATTTTTTTGCGGCGCGTGCTATCTCCAGACAGAAACGGCTGGTCTCGGGGCTGAGTGCTCCGATGAGTCCTGACAGATGCACAATCTGTACGCCTTCCTGACCGAATATCCTGTCCAAATCGAAGTCTTTGACGTTCAATGTGCGTCCTACCTCGCCGGCTCGGTCGTTCCACACCCGCGGCCCGCGTGAGCCGTATCCGCTGTCGGCCACATTTATCTGATGACGGTAGCCCCAGGGACCTCCCTGCGGTACATCAATTCCCTCAAAGTCCATTCCACGGCTGCGCAGGTTGGCCTTTATGAATTGCGAGAACGGGCTTCCCTGCACAAATGTTGTCAAAACTTTCACCGGCATTCCCAGATACGATGCGATGCTGGCCACGTTTGTCTCAGCGCTTGTTGCCTGGACGTTCAGCACGTCGCTGCACTGTATGGGCTGGCCGTTCCCTGGAGTCACACGCAGCCCCATACTTGTCGGGACCAGAAGCGCGTACTTGCAATTATCTTTCAATGTGATGCTCATTGTGCGTCTGTTATTTGTTTTTGATATGCGAATTTACTGAAAGACTGGTTACGGGCAAAGTCTATAGCAAAAATTAAATTTCGCGAAAAAAAACCGCAGACTCCACCCTGCTATTTAACCAACTGATATTCAGACAGCAACAGGGTGAAGCCTTTTTGCACACTCCACCCTGTTGTCACCCTGACTCCACCCGGGCGGAAATACCCCGTTGTTGCCATTCGATTGGCCGGGATTTGTAACAGTCTGTAAGCACGGTATCCTCGCACAGTTGGCACGATTTCATTACAAGTCTTGTAATCATCATTACAGGTCTTGTAATGAACGTTCCAAGACTTGTAATGAAATAAACGTAAGTAATCGCATTCGGAATTAACCCTGCATGGACATGCCACCGGTTCGACAGCAAGGCTATGGCTAACCGAATGGCTATAATGTTGGGTAGTTTTCAAAAAATGTTGACGTCTTGTAACATTCTGCGCACTTTATCGTCAATATTGTAAACGACACACAAATAAAATGAAACGGATTGGGATGATTGCATCGTTTATGATGCTGATGGCTACCACTGTTTGCGTAGCGCAGAGAAATGCAGTGACAATAAGCGGAAATGTTATCGAGAAGAGTACTGGCGAGGGACTTTGTTTCTCTACAGTAGCTTTGATGGATAACGCACGCAGCGTAATAGCTGGAACTATGGCCGACGAAGACGGGTACTTCGAGATAAAGGCAAACAGCGGTGAGTACATACTCTGCGTATCGATGGTAGGGTACAGGAACAATGAAAAATCTTTGACAATAGCAGGGCAGGACATAAATGTGGGTGAAATAATGATTGAGGACGATGTCATGGCCATTGACGAAGTCGTTATAACCGGACATCTGCCGCAGACTCAGATGTCCGGCGATGCCATAGTCACCAAGATTGAAGGTTCCGTGCTGGAACATTCGGGAAACGCACAGGACATTCTCTCGAAAATACCCGGCATGATTTCACGTGAAGGCAAACTGGAAGTCATCGGGCGCGGAGAACCTGTGTACTACATCAACGGACGCAGAGTTTTGGACAACGACGAACTGCGCAGCCTGATGTCCGAAGAAATCAGAAGCATAGACGTCGTGAACAATCCGGGTGCCGCGTATGGTGGCGACATCAAGGCCGTGGTCCGCATCAGAACCGTCAAACGCAATGGCGAGGGTTTCAGCTTTGCGCTTACAAGCCAGGGATGCAAATATTTGAATACTGCGCAGTTTGACCCCTCGTGGACGGTCCTTGACTTGAACTACCGTAAGAAAGGAGTCGATCTGATTGGGAAGATTACATATTGGGACAATCATGGTTTCCAGATAGCCGACGTTGTCGAGACATCGCACATCGGACATAAGTTGTTCGAACAGTTGGCGGATATGGATGTGATACAGCATCAGAATGGACTGAATTCCCGCTTCGGTCTCAACTGGCAGATCAACAACAGTCATTCTTTGGGATTCCAGCTTGAGAACAAGCAGATGTTCAACGGACATTACACAGAGACGATGGATGTGGATGTATTTACCGACAAGAGCAAGACCGATCATCTGGTGTCCGTCAACAATGCATTCCTCAAGGATTATTCCAGCTGGAATGGAAACATTTACTACAGCGGTACTGTACAGAAAATGGAAATAGAATTCAATACCGATTTCCAGACAGACAGGGATGACACTGAAACCCTGACCGCCGAGGAGAGCCGGATAGAGCCC
This sequence comes from Bacteroidaceae bacterium, assembly GCA_045597365.1. Classification (GTDB taxonomy): domain Bacteria; phylum Bacteroidota; class Bacteroidia; order Bacteroidales; family Bacteroidaceae; genus Colenecus. Next base: position 53,380 of record JAZLKB010000052.1, read on the forward strand.
CGCTCGATGGAATCTGAGAATGACAGGAGGAATACTCTTATCGCATCGAAACTTGTGTTCTCACATCCAGTCTGGAAAGGAAAGCTTCAGTTCGGTACCGAAGAGACGTTTAGCGGAATACGGCAGAAGTATGCCATCACTTTCGATGAGCTGCCACAGTCTGAATCTGAAATCAGGGAGAATTCGTACGCGGGATTCCTGGAATATGCCCTGCCTCTGAAGCCATTGCAGATTGTGGCCGGCTTGAGATACGAGCATGTGGATTTCGTATTTGACGACAGAATGGGAGACACCGGTATGGATAGAAAGCAGGATAACTTCTTCCCATCTCTCTCGATATCGTCAAAGACAGGACCGGTTTCACTATCGGCAAGTCTGACAGGGAAAACCCAGAGACCGGGATTCTGGAAACTCTCCAACAATATGGAGTATCACAGCCGCTTCGCATATCAGATAGGTGACCCGACACTGAAAAACGAAAAGTATCTGGATTGTGCCATCAATGCCAACTGGAAGTGGCTCACCCTAAGCGCGACATACGAGCGTGTAACTGATGGGATAACGAACTGGACTGTACCTTATAACGATGAAGGAGTGGTACTCATAACGTACATCAACCTGCCGGAGGACATCAATATCTGGAGCGGATACATAACAGCTTCACCCAATATAGGGGTCTGGTATCCGCAATATACACTCGGCATCAGGAAGCAGGTCTTCAACATGATGGTCAGTGATGAATTGGCACCTGGCGGCAAACGCGAGCTGAATCTGAACAGGCCTATGTATTCGGCGCAGCTCAACAACTCCTTCCGCTTCAGGAAAAGCTGGCAGTTCTCTGTTGATTATCAGTTTGCCAGCAAGTTTGACTATGGCAACATCCAGATGACCAATTCAAAGCACTATCTTGAATGCAGCGTTCAGAAATCGTTCCTGAAAGATGACGCCCTGACGGTGAAGGTGAGCGCCACAGACATCCTGAACCAATCGCACGAGACGGTTCTGCTTGATTCAGGCTGCCATATCATCAATCAGGACAATGACTATAACCAGCCAGCGGTCGGAATACGGATTTCTTACCATTTCAACAGCACGGCAAGCAAGTACAAGGGAACCGGCGCGGGCCAGGCTGTCAAAGACAGAATGTAGATATAACAGATTTGCCCTGTTCGAAAATTTGACGGAGGCAAATGGGAATCCTTGAAACGGTGGAATATGGGTGGAGTCTGCGGGTTTTTTCGCGAAATTTATAAATCTACAACGTATTTCTTTCCGTGATTGATATGAATGCCGGAATTTGACGGATTGAGCATTCGCCGACCGTTTAAATCGTAGATGTAATCGTCTGCATTATATGCATTGTGAATGTCGGTTATTCCTGTCGCATCGTTATGTCTTACAAGCCGGATGTTGCCGACGAGTGCCTCGTTCAGTCCGCCCGTTGCCTTTGCCACCTGCCATTTGAGAATATAGTTACCTGAAGCTGTTATCTCGAATTCTATTTTCTTGTCGGTTGTATTCGAAATACGTACGGAAGAACCGTTTGAAGAGATGAATGATTGTGGCGTGGCGTTGACTGAGGCTATTGTATTGCCTCCGACCTTCTGAACGGAAGCGGTCACCGTTGGTGTCGCTTTCCATCCGACAGTCGAGAAAGACAGTGTGTATCTGCCCGGTCCGAGCTTCAGACGCGAGCTTGAGTCCTCACCGTACGAGACGTATCCTGCAGCGGAGGCGTTTGTGCGGAAGTAGAATGCGTATGGCATCATACCCTCGCGCGAGAATGACATTACGCGCGGACCGAGGGAGTAGTTCCCGGAATATCGTGTGCCTTCTTCAAATTTGGCTATCCATCCCTTTGGTATATAAGATGTTCCGTCAAGGTCAAAGTTGTCGGAGAAAATCACGTTCTCATCGTCAGTATCGATGTCTTCGATGTCGGTTCTCGGTGAACTCTTGACAAATATGAGAGTGTTGACGCTGTATGGGGCTACGCTGACAGCCGGCTGATAAGTCTCATCCTCCCAAACCAGATTGCTTTTAACCATATTCTTGGTTTCGGTTGTTGTAATCAGTCTTGTGTTCCTGGTGTAGAAGGGCAGTGTTACTGTAGTGTTGTATGTGTCGGCACCTTCATTTATTACCATCACCACAATGCTGTCGCTTGTTGGCGTGAGATACGCTGATGAAGACAGTTTGCCTGTGTTGTCGCTCAATGCGTGATTGATGCGTGTCGTACCCGATACGTACTTTGCATAATGGGAAAGAATATAGCCACGCTTGGTTATCTGGTTGTTTACTGTGCCGAATTGTCCATCTCCCAGACAGCCATAGTATCTTTTCAATGAATAATGCACCCAGGCGCTCATATTGGCAAGCATTGCATCGTTTATACTGTGGGCAAACAGAAAACCGTCGTTTATCCAGTTTATGTTCTGTTTTCCATTCTCCTGCCGCTCGTTGATAAGATATTCTGTCATCCACACTTCCTTGCCCTTCTGGGCGGCAAGCGGATACGAGGATCCGTCCCATCCGTAGAAGTGGCCACCGAGAATGTCAAGATACTTGCAGGCTTCCGGGTCGTTGAGCATCGGCTCGTGCATGTTTTTTGTGAAGTGTATGGCTTCCGGCGCAATTATCTTGCATTCAATGAGCGAGCCATACTGTTTGAGAAATGATGCCATTTGCGTGCCTGTCCAGATGCAGCTCTGGTATGTTGCAGTCCAGTCGGGCTCGTTCTGTATTGATACGGCATCGATGGTTACACCCTGCTGTTTCAGAAACTTATAGTAGTCGTTGAGCCACACTGCCCAATCTCTGTAGCGTGATGTGAGCAGTGAGCCGCCATTGGCTTCGTCGTTGTTTGATTTCCACGAGGCTGGTGGGGCCCAGGGCGAGGCAAAGACGAAAGCACCGTATTTCTTTGCACGCTTTGCATTTGCCACACCGGCATTCCAGTAGCTCTTGTTATTGGCTATATACAGACGCAGGATGTTCAATCCCAATTGATCCTCTCCCTTGCCGAAGAGTTTGTCCATCTCATTGTCTCCGAGCCAGTATGACCACTGCGGGCTTGGCGAGAAGCCTCCGAATCCGGTGACGTGCTGGTGTTTTACCCTGCTGTCAATATTGATACTTGCATTCTTTGTCGCTGCATCTGCATTGAGGAATATCAGCATTGCAGCCAAAAATGTAACGATTTTTTTAATCATTGCTCTTCAAGTTTCCACAAACTTAGTGGTTATTGCGGATTTTCGCAAATGAAGAGCTATTTTTGCATAAATAAAAATTGTCGCCGCTATGAGAAAAATGCTTCTGTATGTTTTGTCGCTCGTTGTTGCTGTACCGTTGATGGGACAATCAACATCTGATGTGCAATATCCGGCGGACGAGTGGGCAGCTGCTTTTTCGGCCGAAGGACGTGAGCAGTGGAAACCTGAATTTACATTCAGGGGAAAGGTCGGTATATATTCCGAAGGCCTTGTCTTGTCCGGTGGTGTCAGGATTGACGGGAAACGGACGTTGGGATTGATGCTCGGCTATGGACATCTTATTGATGATGCTGCTCCGGGTGATATATACAGTATCCATACGTCGGCTTTTTTTCGGCGTTATGTACATCTTGGAAAACATGATGTTGTCGCATTGTACGGTGATTTCTCAATCGGCGCGGCTTGGATATATAAGGTTACAGGCAAATACAGTTACTATCCTGAAACGGGTATGACCGAGGTGATAACGGATAATCCTGGGGATGTCCGCTTCCTTTTGGCGTTCGAGCCTGGCGTGCGCGTCCGTGCTTACAGGAATATCCATCTCTTCCTCGGTCCGACCATCTCAACAAGCTGCTTCGGCCTTCATCTTGGCCTGGGTATTTAGAAGCTGTTTAAATTTAGAACCTGTTTTGTAATTCAAGTTTCGCATGTTCAGCCTGGAAGGCTATACTATTAGTAACCGGGTACGGAGTGCCCGGTATATTTTTTCAACCATATTATCACATCTCCTTACTGAAAGATATAAATTTGCATAGGTAAACCATCGCTATGGCAGTAAAGTCTGAGTGAACGTATATCAGTCGTAGATATGACGGCCGACAACAAAAATCAGCGAATTTCAATAGAATGTAAGTTTACTGAATTATGGACACAAAAAGAAAGTGATTTATATACCGTTTGCCTATGATTAAGTTGGATAATCTCTCGGTAGGATATACAACCGGTCATCACTGCAAAGTCGTGGCGGAGCACTTGTGCGCGAACACTGATGACGGTTCTCTGGTGTGCCTTGTCGGTGTGAACGGAGTGGGGAAGTCCACGCTTTTACGTACTGTGGGAGGTTTTCAGAAACCTATTGCCGGTCGTGTTCTGGCAGGAGCGGCGGAGTGCGTTCAGTCCGTAGAAGCGATGACTCAGAGAGAACGGTCCCGGCTTATTGGTGTGGTGCTGACTGAACGCTCTGATTTGTCAAGACTTTCGGTGTTTGATATAGTCGGTTTCGGACGTATGCCATTTACAGGGTTGCTTGGCACATTGACAGACTCCGATAATATCGCTGTGCGTGAGGCTATCAGTCTGGTCGGTATAGATGATCTGTCTGAGCGTGATATTGATACTTTGAGTGACGGTGAGCGCCAGAAGGTGATGATAGCTAAGGCTCTCGCACAGCAGACACCTGTGATCATTCTGGATGAACCGTCTGCATTCCTTGATTATCCCAGCAAGGAAGAGCTGATGAGGCTGCTCCTTCGCTTGGCACGTGATGAGGGAAAGACAATACTTTTATCATCGCACGATCTTGATATCGTACGCCGTTTTGCCGATTCTTTCTGGATAATGGAGAACGTATCTGGTGTTGCCGCTATCCGCACTGAGAAGTCTTTGCTCTTGTAGGCAATTGATAAGTAGGCGGCTGATAGAGAGAATCCGCCGCCATAAATCCATACCATGACCGGCAGTTTGTCCGCCGGCGATTTTGCAGGTGTCCATATGTTCAGATACAGGCAGTCCTCGCTGATGGTGAGTTCATCGGAGTCTTGTATCGGACTCGGTGCAAAGTCCGTAGCGGCAAGAATTCCTTTCCAGGGCTTTACCGGTTGTGGGGCCTTCCAACGCAAGTCCCCTACGGGCGGGGCTGCGAATGGAATACCTTTGTAAATGGTCATATCATCGGTGACAATACCACGGATCCAACCTCCGTCAACTTTGACTGTTCCTGCTTCCTGGCGTTTACAGGAAGATAGGCAGGATACAATCAGTATTGCATAGATCAGGACTTTATGGTATAGTTTCCGTGACTGCATTGTCTTAATGGGTTAGAATTTACGCGGGTCGAGACCTCTGAGGTGAACTGCCACCTCACGGATGTGGTCGGGGGTTGTACCGCAGCATCCTCCTGCTATATTGATAAGCCCCTCATTGGCCATCGCGGCAAGAGCATCGGCTGTGTCGCAAGGGGTCTCATCGTAGCCGTGCGCCGTCGGCAACCCTGCGTTGGGATATACGCTGACAGCGCATTTCGCGGTTGATGCTATCTCCCGGACATATTCTGTCATCTCTTTTGCTCCTGATGAGCAGTTCAGACCTATGCTGACAGGATTGTACTTCCCGGCCATAGCAATGAACTCCTGGATTGTCGAGCCTGTCATCAGACATCCGCCATTCATCAATGAGGCTGATATCATTACGGGCATAGCCAAACCCTTCTCTTCCTGGACCTCCTGAATGGCTTGCAGTGCTGCCTCGGCATTGCGCAGGTCTGTGATAGTCTCAACGAGGAATCCGTCGGCACCGCCATCGGCAAGAGCCTCTGCCTGAGCCTTGTATGCTTTCTTGAGACCTTCAAAGTCAAGAGTCTCTGCCGGGTCCATCATAAGCTCGATGATGGTCAGCGACTTCTCTGTCGGTCCCATACTTCCCATCACCCATATCTTACGCTCTGTCTGGCTTTCCGCAGCCTGTCGTGCGGCTTGAACAGCGGCAATATTCAATTCCCGTATTTTGTCAGCCATTCCGTAACTTGCCTGCGACATTGGGTTGGCACCGAACGAGCAGGTGCAGAGTATGTCTGCACCTGCATCTACGTATGCCTTGTGTATGCCGATAATCACATCCGGATTGGTGAGTGGCAGCGCATCGTTGTTGCCATCGTATGTGAGACCGAGTTTCTGAATCTCAGTGCCCATGGCACCGTCCAGAATCAGAATCCTTTTGTGAAGCTCCTCGTTGAGATTCATATTAATACGCGAACATCGGGTAGTCCTTCATAATGTCATTTACACGGGAACGTACCGATGCGATGACTTTCTCGTCCTCAGGAGCATTGAGTACTTCCTCGATGAGAGCTGCGATGGTGACCATCAGGTCTTCCTTGGCGCCTCGTGTGGTGATAGCAGGTGTTCCGAATCGCAGACCGCTTGTCTGGAATGCTGAGCGGCTGTCGAACGGAACCATGTTCTTGTTGGCTGTGATATCGGCGGCAACCAATGCCTTTTCGGCGACTTTACCTGTGAGCTCCGGATACTTGGCGCGAAGATCAACAAGCATACTGTGGTTGTCGGTACCTCCTGATACAATTGTGAAACCGCGTTTCATCAATTCTTCGGCCAGAACCTTGGCATTTTTCTGTACCTGCTTCTGATATTCCTTGAACTCCGGTTGCAGAGCCTCGCCGAAAGCGACTGCCTTAGCTGCGATGACATGCTCCAGAGGACCTCCCTGAGTACCAGGGAATACTGCCGAGTCGATAAGCTGCGACATCATCTTGATTTCACCCTTTGGCGTAGTCTTGCCCCATGGGTTCTCAAAGTCCTTGCCAAGCAGTATGATACCTCCACGAGGTCCGCGCAGGGTCTTGTGGGTGGTAGATGTTACGATATGAGCATATTTTACAGGATTGTCCAGCAGACCGGCTGCGATGAGACCTGCGGGATGAGCCATATCTATCATCAGAAGAGCTCCGACTTCGTCTGCAATCTTGCGCATACGTGCGTAATCCCACTCGCGTGAATAAGCCGAGCCGCCGCCGATAATCAGTTTGGGCTTTACTTGTAAGGCCAGTTCCTCCATCTTGTCGTAATCGACACGGCCTGTCTCCGGATTGAGGTCGTACCCCACAGCGTTATATAATATTCCGGATGTGTTGACTGCCGAACCATGTGACAGGTGACCGCCGTGTGCCAGATTAAGTCCCATAAATGTATCACCAGGATTGAGTACTGTCAGCAGGACTGCGGCGTTTGCCTGAGCACCGGAGTGTGGCTGTACATTCGCGTATTCGGCACCGAACAGTTCCTTGATGCGTGCTATTGCCAGTCTCTCGGCCTCGTCAACTACCTCACAGCCTCCGTAATAACGTTTGCCGGGATATCCTTCTGCGTATTTGTTAGTAAGGCATGAGCCCATGGCCTGCATTACCTGATCGCTGACAAAGTTCTCGGATGCAATCAACTCAATTCCTTTCTGCTGGCGCAGATGCTCGCGGTTGATAATGTCAAAAATCTGTTCGTCTCTTTTCATTTTGCTTATAGTATGTTTGTTAAAATAAAAATCCCACTGAGAAATGAAGTATGCCTGTAGTACGTTTCATGATGACTTCTGCCATTGAGTCGGGCTGCGTGGAGTATATTATTCCGTCTGACTGGGAGCCAAGCTCGAAATCGTATCCGAATTCAAGAAACAAATGACTTATGTTAAAACACATACCCAGAGTCAGTTTCATGTTTATCGGATAGATGTCCTCGCTGTTGTATCTCTCTCCGAATCCGGAATAGTGGCTAGTGTATTTTCCTTTGATCGGAAATGCCATTTTTGGACCTGCGAAGACCGACATACAATAAGGGCTCTGCTTTATTATGTTGTAGCCTAATGTGATTGGCAGCTGCAGATATTCGCCCGAGAATGAGAAGCTCTGCCTTTTGTCTTTCCCTGTATTTGTGTCGGGAACATCGAATGTCACCGATGAGCCGCAGTTGTAGAAAGACAGTCCTGATTGTAAATAGCATTTGTTTATGTTAAGACGGCAGACCGCGTCTAAGATGTAACATACCTCAGCACTGCGGCTGTAGTCTTTGGTAGTGTAGTCACCGACCCGTATATCCTGCATATAAAGGCTGGTCGAGCCGCATCCAAGGGCAGCCCCGAAGTTGAATCGTCTCGATGTGATGTCTGTGTCGCGGCCTGCAAAGCATATTGCCGGAATCAATAATGCTGTAAGTATTGATATATGGCGTAGCACAGCCATGGATTCAGAGCAGTTTTATATCATCCTTGCCGATTTCCTTATTGCAGTATCTGCAACGGAAAGTACCTCTCTGCTTGTCAACCACGTTGAATATAGTCTGCATAGGCTCGTGGTTGGTGATGCATTTTGGATTCGGGCAGCGTATTATGTTCGTGACCTCGTCCGGCATTGTGATGTGATGTTTCTCCGTGACATCGTAGTGATGAATGGTAGTCAGAACGATGTTGGGCACAATAACAGACAGTTTGCTTACTTCCTCGTCCGAGAAATATCTGTCGGCAATCTTTATGATGCCCTTGCGCCCCATCTTGTGACTTTCCAGATTCGCTCCGATGGTGACGGGAGTGTTGATATTCTGAATGTTAAGCAGGTTAACCACATCGAATACCTTGTCGGATGGTATATGATCTATGACAGTACCATTCTCAAGGGCGGCCACCATTAATTTTGACTTCTCCATAACAACAGATGCTATACATTAATTTCTAACGAGTTGCAGATGAGCGCCTCTCTGACGTACAGACCGTTCTTGGCCTGCTGGAAATAATATGCGGCCGGGTGATTGTCAACATCCTGATCAATCTCGTTGACCCTTGGAAGGGGATGCAGAATTTTCAGGTTCTGTCTGGCTCCGCCAAGCATCTGCCTGCGCAATATGAAGGCGTCCTTCACACTCTCATAGACCATCAGGTCTGTGAAACGTTCTTTCTGGACTCTTGTCATATATATTATATCGGAAGTTTTTATGACTTCCTCGTTGAAATCTGCTCCTTCGGCGTAATGAATTCCATTGTTCTGACAGTATTCCTTGTATTCGAGCGGCATTTCCAGCTCTTTGGGAGCGATGAAGCGGAATCTGGAGCTGAAATGACGCATAGCTGTCAGCATGGAATGTACGGTGCGTCCGTATTTGAGGTCTCCTACCAGCGTTATGTCGAGATTGTCAAGCCTGCCTTGTGTCTTCTTTATTGAATATAGGTCAAGCATTGTCTGGGACGGATGCTGGTTCGCACCGTCACCGGCATTTATTATCGGAACTGGCGATATCTCGCTTGCATAGCGTGCCGCGCCCTCTAAATAGTGTCTCATTATAATGACATCGGCATAGTTGCTGACCATCATGATGGTGTCTTTCAGAGACTCGCCTTTTGTTGAACTTGTAGTTGCCGCATCGGAGAATCCGATTACCCTTGCGCCAAGTCTGTTGGCGGCGGTCTCAAAGCTCAGACGTGTACGTGTTGAAGGTTCAAAAAATAATGTAGCGACAACCATTCCATCCAGAATCTTGCGGTTTGGCTCCGCCTCGAACTTCTCAGCCTGTTCTAACAATCGTAGAATGTTGTCCTTTGTCAGTTCTTCGAGCGATGTCAGGCTCTTTCTTTTTCCCGCCATTGTATTTGCTTTTTTCGAAAAGCAAAGTTACGCTAAAAAATCTGTAAGAACATCAAGGAGGTAATAAAATTAAGAACAATGTCAGTGTGAGTATTGATTAATGCGTATATTTGTGAAATATTAGCAATGACAGTGGAAAAGAATTCTAAAAGGTTAGTGACAAGAGTGATGAACTGGCTTTGGATAGCATTCGCAGCCGGTGTGGTTGTACTCATACTTGTCTTTTATTCAATATCCAAGGGCTGGATAGGAAGGATGCCGTCGGTGGAAGAACTCGAGAATCCGATTGATAAATTTGCGACTCAGGTCATTTCGGCGGATGGAGAACTGCTGGGCACATATTCTTACAGCCACGACAACCGCGTGTGGGTTGACTATGACGAGTTGTCGCCTGAGCTTGTCAAAGCTCTGGTCTCGACCGAGGATGTTCGTTTCCTGAAGCATTCCGGCATAGATTTCAAGGCTTTGACAAGAGCCTTTGTGAAACGTCTTGTACTTCAGCAGAAGAGTGCTGGCGGAGGAAGTACTATTACCCAGCAGCTGGCTAAACTGCTATACACCGGACATGTCGCAGAGAATAGTCTGCAAAGAATGTTCCAGAAACCGATAGAGTGGGTGATTGCCGTCAAGATAGAGCGCTATTACACTAAGGAGGAAATTCTTACGATGTATTTGAATAAGTATGATTTCTGTAACAACGCCATCGGTATATATACCGCATCGAATACATATTTCGGTAAGGAACCCAGCGAGCTGACAACTACCGAGGCGGCGATGCTGGTGGGAATGTGCAAGAATTCTTCTTTGTATAATCCGCTGAGACGTAAGGAGATTACTCGGGAAAGACGCAACGTCGTACTGTCTCAGATGGAGCGTTCCGGATGCATCAGCAAGACAGAGCTTGACTCTTTGTGCGCTACAGATATCGAACTCAACTTTCATCGTGTTGACCACAAACTGGGTCTGGCCACATATTTCCGTGAGTATCTCAAAAGAGTGCTGACAGCAAAGAAACCTGAGAAGAAAAATTACCGGGGGTGGGAGATGCAGCAATTCTATGAAGACTCGCTTGATTGGGCTGAGGATCCTTTGTACGGATGGTGCAACAAGAACAAGACACAGAATGGGGAAAACTATAATCTCTATACCAGCGGATTGAAAATATATGTGACGATAGATTCCAGAATGCAGCGCTATGCCGAGGAGGCTGTTGATGAGCATTTGCATAATTATTTACAGCCTACATTCTTCAGAGTCAAGAAAAATACAAAGAATGCTCCGTACTCGTCCAATCTGACTCCATCTGAGATAGATGCCATCCTGGTACGGGAAATGAAGAGGACAGACCGATACCGTAGTCTTAAGGCGGCCGGAAAGAACGATAATGAGATACGTGAGATTTTCGACACTCCACGCCAGATGCAGGTTTTCTCCTATTCCGGTGACAGAGATACTGTTCTGAGTCCTATGGATTCACTCAGATATCTTAAATACTATCTGCGTACTGGATTTATGTCGATGGAACCGGTAACCGGTTTCGTGCGCGCATACGTGGGTGGCCCTGATTACCGCCAGTTCCAGTATGATATGGTTACTCAAGGCCGCAGGCAGGTCGGATCGACCATCAAACCCTATCTGTATTCGCTGGCTATGGAGAGTGGATTCTCGCCTTGCGACCAGACTGTCAATCAGACACAGACAATACTTACCGAGGCAGGTCAGATATGGAGACCCAAGGATGAGGGTACGGAGATGCTTGGCCAACTTGTTACATTGAAGTGGGGACTGGCACATTCCAACAATAACATCACGGCGTTTCTGATGAGCAAGCTCAGCCCGTACGAGTTTAAGAATCTGCTTCATGAGTTCGGACTTAGAAATAAAGCTATCGAGCCTGTGCCTTCGCTGTGTCTCGGTACCTGCGATGTTTCAGTAGCTGAGATGGTCAGCGCATATACGGCATTCCCGAACAAAGGTATTCGTACCAGACCTCTATATGTGACACGCATTGAGGATATTGATGGTAATACGCTGGCCACATTTTCGGCACGCAGCAACGAGGTGTTCAGTGAGGAGACTTCGTATAAGATGATTGATATGATGCGCGCTGTGATATTTGAGGGAACCGGTTTGCGTGCCCGTAATTATTTCCGGGGTGAATGTGCCGGAAAGACTGGTACGACAGATAATCATTCTGATGCCTGGTTTATCTGTTATACCCCTGAGCTTGTGACCGGTTGCTGGGTTGGAGGAGATGACAGGGATATCCATTTCGATTCAATGCAGTTCGGTCAGGGATCACGAATGGCATTGCCGATATGGGGTATATATACTCAGAAAGTTTATGCCGATTCTTTGAATCTGGGTTATTCTCCGTCCAGGAAATTCGATGTCCCCGAGGACTTTGAACCTTGCGGCGATAACAAATCTTTTGCCGGTGTGATTGAGAATTATTCGATAGACTCGTTTTGATTTCCGCTTTCTATGCTTGAGATTGTCAGAAAAGATCCTTGGCTGAAACCCTACAGTAAGATTATTCAGGCCCGGCACGATTATGCCGCGCGCAGAATGAGGTCTCTGTGCGGTGAATCCGGCCGTTTGAGGGAGTTTGCAATAGGACATTTCTATTATGGCCTGCATCGTACTGAGGATGGATGGGTTTTCCGTGAGTGGGCTCCGAATGCGACTGCTGTCTGTCTTGTTGGAGATTTCTCGGACTGGCAGGAACGTGATGAGTTCCGGCTGACACGTCTTGACGACTATGGCAATTGGGAAGTCCGTGTGCCAATGGACCGTATATGGCACGGACAGCATTACAAAATGCGTGTCTGGTGGTCTGGCGGTTGTGGAGACCGTATTCCTGCCTGGTGCCGCAGGGTTGTCCAGGACAGAGGAACGGCCATCTTCTCCGCACAGGTCTGGGAACCTGAACCGTATGTGTTCAAACACAACGACTTCAGGCCGTCAGCAGCTCCGCTGATGATATATGAGTGCCATATCGGTATGGCTCAGGAAAAAGAAGATGTAGGTACTTACGTGGAGTTTACAAACAATGTGCTGCCACGTATTAAGGCTGACGGATACAACTGCATACAGATTATGGCCATTCAGGAACATCCGTATTATGGCAGTTTCGGTTATCATGTGTCCAGCTTTTTCGCTCCTTCATCGCGTTTCGGTACACCTGAGGAACTCAAGGAACTTATTGACACTGCTCACGGAATGGGGATTGCCGTCATTATGGATATTGTTCATTCCCACGCGGTGAAGAATACAACGGAGGGACTTGGAGATTTAGCCGGTGATCCATATCAGTATTTCAACCGGGGCGACCGCCATGAGCACAAGGCTTGGGGCTCGCTCTGTTTCGATTACGGCAAAGATGCGGTGTTGCATTATCTCCTGTCGAATTGTAATTACTGGCTTACCGAGTTTCACTTTGACGGATTCCGCTTTGACGGAGTGACATCGATGATATATTACAGCCACGGTTTGGGTGAGTCCTTCTGTGATTATCAGGATTATTTCAATGGACATCAGGATGGTGATGCTATCTGCTACCTGATGCTTGCCAACAGATTGATTCATCAGATAAGGCCCAAAGCTATAACAATTGCAGAAGAGGTTTCCGGTATGCCCGGATTGGCTGCCCCGTTCAGCTCCGGCGGCTTCGGCTTCAATTACCGTATGGCAATGAATATTCCGGACTATTGGATAAAGACTGTCAAGGAATGTCGTGACGAGGAATGGAATGTGTCGGAGATGTTCTGGGAACTTACGAACCGCCGTTCTGACGAGAGGACTATCTCGTATGCCGAGAGTCACGACCAGGCTCTGGTTGGTGACAAGACCATTATATTCCGTCTGGTAGATGCCGATATGTATTGGCATTTCAAGAAGGGAACCGGCAATCTCGTTACTGCACGCGGTATTGCCATGCACAAGATGATTCGTCTGGTCACGATGGCAACAATCAACGGAGGATATCTGAATTTTATGGGCAACGAGTTCGGACATCCTGAGTGGATTGATTTTCCGCGTGAGGGTAATGCTTGGAGTCACAAGTATGCCCGCCGCCAGTGGAGCCTTGTCGATAATCACGATTTGTCATACCATTGGCTCGGTGATTTTGATCGGGCTGCTGTCAGCTTGATCACATCATATCCGGACTTCCAGAAGACTCCGGTAGTTCAAGTATGGAGCCACGAGCCAGATCAGGTGCTGGCATTCAGCCGTGGAGAACTGTTGTTCGTCTTTAATTTCAATCCGTCACGCTCGTTCTGCGATTACGGCCTTCTGGTGCCACCCGGCACTTACAGGGTTGAGTTGGATTCTGACAATACAAAATATGGCGGCAATGGACTGGTCGATGATATGCAGGAACACTTTACCATCGCAGACCCGCTTTACGAGCCCGCCGGCAAGGAATGGCTGCGGCTTTATCTTCCTGCCAGAACGGCTTTTGTGTTGAAACATCAGCAGCAATGAGGGCATATTACAGCAGCGGAGCGAGTTCGGAAAGTGTGCGAAAGCTTGACAGGATAATTTTCCTGCTTTTCACGTTCTGTTACCTGTTTTTTTTTCAGACCGATCTGGAAAGACATGTACATATTATCATTACAAATAATATAATTGCGTTTCATCCTCTGTGGATAGCTTTGCTTTTCACAGCGATAGATGTCTCTATTTCGATACCGATCTCAGCCTTGCTCAAGTTCAAGGGTGCTTGGGAACCTTGCAACTATTTACCGTCAATCCTGCTTTTGAGCGCGGCGACAAGCTATAATGATGATTATTTTGTCGGACACAGCCTTCTGTTCTGGGTTGTCATAATTATAGTTTCCGCCTTATTTCTCCTTTTTTGCGGATTCTTGTCCAAACTCAGGCTGATTAATTGTAAAAATGACAGGAATCACGTTCTGTCAATTAATCTGTTTCTTGTTATGCTGCTGATAATACTTCCTCCACTTATCGGAAATACCGACAGAGTCAGTCATTATGAGATGCGTATGGAGAGAATGTTTGCCGATGGAAAATATCACGATTTGTTGAGAGTAGGTGATAGTGATAGAATTACGACTGCCAGCATGGAGGAATATCGGGCATTGTCTCTGGCGTATCTCAAGGACAAGTCAACAAAAGTGGATGGTGACAATCTTGGACGGTACCTGTTTGAATATCCTCAAAAGTATGCGAACCGCACGGCGCGGATACTTGAATCTGATACTACATTCGGGGCCATTCACGAGAATATGGAGCTATCGGCTATGCTACTTAGGAAAAGACTTTTCGATTTCGCGGGCAGGATGTACTATGCTCCCGATACAGTTGATGTGACATATTCGAAATGGCAGCTGGAGATGCCGCAGTATTATATGCAGGCATTGTTGCTGAATGATATATTAAGTTACGATTCAACACAATTCCTGTACGACAGGTATCCACGGCAAGCCGCCGTGCAGCGTGCTGTACTTGACGATTACCTGCGGCGAAAGGAAATGCTGTCTGCTTACTCTGTGAGTTGTCAGTCCGATTCCCTGTATGAGGATTTCCATCGAACTTATTACTGGTATTACGATTTTTCAAGGTAGCATGGAGTACGATTTTCTGAAAGGCAAGACCGCTGCCTATTACACACTTGGCTGTAAACTGAATTTTTCGGAGACCTCGACCATTGCCCGTCAATTGGAACAGGCTGGTGTCACCGCTGTGCGGAAGGGATGTAAGGCCGATATATGTGTCATAAATACTTGCTCGGTTACCGAGGTTGCCGACAAGAAATGCCGTCAGGCCATACACAGCATAGTACGTCAGAATCCCAATGCGTACGTTGTAGTAACCGGATGCTACGGCCAGCTTCAACCGGATGTCGTGGCCTCTATTCCAGGTGTGGATATAGTGCTCGGACAGGACAGAAAAGGCGAGGTGGTGGATAATCTGAATAATCTGGTCAAGAGGGAGTACGGAATTCATAGAACTGTCGGGACAAATGAGATACGGAATTTCGTCCCGTCGTGCTCTCGCGGTGACAGGACCCGTTATTTCCTTAAGGTTCAGGACGGCTGTGATTACTATTGCACATATTGTACTGTTCCGTTTGCGCGTGGTCACAGTCGTAATGCATTGATCGGGGATTTGGTGCGTCAGGCAGAGATGGCTGCCGCAGAGGGCGCTTGCGAGATTGTCATTACCGGTGTCAACATCGGTGACTATGGAAAAAGTACAGGTGAGAGCCTGCTGGACTTGATAAAGTCGTTGGATAAGGTGAATGGTATTTCCCGTTATCGCATCTCATCAATAGAGCCGAATCTGCTCGCAGATCAGATCATTGATTTTGTAGCGGAGTCACGGGCATTTATGCCGCATTTCCATATTCCTTTGCAGAGCGGATCAGACGATGTTCTCAAATTGATGCACCGGCGCTATACGCGCGATGTCTTTGCATCGAAGGTCGAGCGTATCAAACGTGTGATGCCGGATGCCTTCGTCGGTGTTGATGTAATAGTTGGAATGAGGGGCGAGACTGATGATTTCTTCGAGGACTCATATCGTTTCATCGAGTCGCTCGATGTGTCGCAACTCCACGTGTTCAGTTATTCCGAGCGTCCGGGCACTGCTGCTTTGAGAATACCGCATTCCGTTAATCCGCAGGAGAAACACGTGCGAAGCTGTCGCCTTCTGGACTTATCCGCAGCCAAGACACACGCTTTTTACCAGTCGCATATCGGCACAGAGTCTTTGGTGCTGTTTGAAAGACCGAAAAGAGGATGCCCTGCTCACGGTTTCACCGGGAATTATATCAGGGTCGAGGCTGAGAGTACGGAAAATCTGGAAAACAGAATTGTAAAAGTCCGTCTGGACTCATTCAACGGGAAAGGTGACTCCTTGAGAGCGATTCTAATATAACATTTTATGGACAGACTAGCCATAGTAATTCTGAATTGGAACGGATGTGGAATGCTTGAGACATTCCTTCCTAAGCTTATATCCTGCTCCGCTATCGACAGTGTCAGCATCGTTGTGGCAGATAACAGCTCCACCGATAATTCTGTCGGGATGATGCGTCAGAAATTTCCTGATATCAGACTCGTACTCCTTGATAGGAACTACGGTTTTGCCGGCGGTTACAATCTTGCTTTGAGACAGATTGAGGCAGAATATTATATGCTTTTGAATTCAGATGTCGAGGTTACAGAGCACTGGCTGGAGCCGATGCTGGATTATATGGACCGACATTCCGATGTTGCTGCCTGCCAGCCGAAACTGCTGGACTACAGCAACCGGCAGTTGTTCGAGTATGCCGGTGCATCGGGTGGCTTTATGGACAAATGGGGCTATCTGTTCTGCCGTGGCAGAATTATGGACAGCGTTGAGCGTGATAATGGCCAATATGACAAAATTAGCGATTTGTTCTGGGCCACAGGAGCTGCACTTCTTGTGCGCAGCAGCGACTACCGCAATCTTGGCGGGTTTGATGAGCGTTTTTTCGCACATCAGGAGGAAGTCGATTTATGCTGGCGGCTACGCAGCCGTGGCCGTAGGATAGTCTGTGTTCCGCAGAGTATAGTCTTTCACGTTGGTGGTGCCACTCTTAACAGATCTAATCCCTATAAGACATTTCTGAATTTCCGTAATAATCTTTTGATGCTTTATAAGAATCTGCCCGGTGAGCGACTTCGTAAAGTTATGTTTGTCAGATTCTGGCTCGATATGCTGGCTGCGCTGATGTTTGTCCTGCAGCTTAAGCTCAAAGATGCCTGTGCCGTATTCAGGGCGCGCAGGGAATTCCGTCGTATCCGCCCGGAGTTTGAGGAAAAGAGAAATGACTGTCAGTCAAATACGTTTTTGAGAGATATTCCCGAAATGGCAGGGTTCAGCCTGCTATGGTGGCATTATGTACGGCGGGTCAGCCGTTTCTCGGATTTACATATTGGTTGACTGTTATGGAGACTGCTCTGTATCTTATTCCATCACTTTTGGGCGATACCCCTGTCAATAAGGTCCTGCCGCCTTATAATCGTGAGATAATTCTCGGAATCAGACATTTTATCGTCGAGGATGTACGCACAGCACGGCGTTTCCTGAAAGCCGTAGATCGCGGCATAGACATTGACTCGCTTTCGTTTTCTACATTGAATGTCCATACGAGGCGCGAAGATATATCCGGTATGCTGGCTCCCTTGGAGAATGGCGAGCCTATGGGTGTCATCTCCGAGGCAGGTTGTCCGGCTGTGGCCGATCCTGGTGCTGATGTCGTGGCAATAGCGCAGGGCAAAGGTCTGAGGGTTGTGCCTCTGGTGGGACCTTCAAGCATCATACTTTCTGTAATGGCATCGGGCTTCAATGGTCAGAGCTTCGCTTTCAACGGCTATCTGCCCATAGAGCAGGACGCGCGTCTGAAACGTATAAAACAACTTGAACAACGCGCCAGGAATGAGCGTCAGACCCAGATTTTCATTGAGACACCGTATCGTAACAATAAAATGCTCCACGACATTCTCTCGGTCTGCCGTCCCGATACCCGTGTCTGTGTAGCCTCGAATCTGACTTGCCCGGATGAGCGTGCCGTGACAAAGACCGTCCAGTCCTGGAAGCACGGGAATATAGAGCTGCCTAAAGTGCCTTGTATATTCCTGCTGTATTCGGAGCTGACTAGCAACCAAAAGATTATGTCTTCATAAGGCAGAAAATTCTACTTGGGGTAGCACGCACATTTTGACATTTTGTACCAATAAGCTCCAAATACTCTGATTAACCCTTCAAAATAGTTCAATAAGGGATCCCGCCAACAATCGCACCTAGGTCACAATAAGACTGTCTGAACTTCCGATAGGGTTAGGGCCGTTAAACAAATGAGTTTGGTTGCCTACAGGAGTCATTTTACACAGGGCTAAAATCAAAGTATAGGACAAAAAAGCACGCAAAACATGATTGACAAACGGCTGCGTGACGTTTGGAATATCGCGGCTATTTCACTTCTGTCACTAACCTGACGGCAAGTGCCACATTTCGTTCGAACACAGCCGAAGTATATACATTGTCTCCGCTGAAGTCCAAGAGGT
>JAZLKB010000053.1:0-10150 GCA_045597365.1 Bacteroidaceae bacterium
CTGCCTCGTTTCTCGCAAAGATGAAGATAGAACATTACTTCTGCAAGCCTGTTGTTTCGGGAAACAGGGAGAGTATCAATCATTCGGTTGACTTCTACGAGAGGTGCTCCTGGATTTGAAATACTGAGTCTGTTGTCAAAACGACCTGCCGTATTTGCACATCGCAGAAGTGAAGCGGCTTCCGCATTCCTCGCAGCGGAGAAGGTGCTTGAGAAAATTGTCGTGACGGATACCGCCGTTCTTGTTGAACATCCTCTCATCAATAATCTTTCCCACCTGATGGAACTTCTCATCATTGACGATACGAAGATCCTCCTGCTCTACGTTCAGTTCAAGATAAACCCTCCTGTCTTTTGATTGTATCCTGTCGTAAGTGTTTATTGTTTATTGGTGAATACAAAAGTGTCGGGAATACGCAGAAAAATGCTTGAATTCCATATGGTTTGAGTAACTTTGCTTGATATTATGATTTTTGATTTAATAAATTAGAGCGACTGCCCCTTTAATCTGTGTGTGGAAGGGGTAAGCAACTGTTTTATAATCAACGAATTACATTTCGCTGCGACAATGTGCTCCGATAGAGATTCCTACAAATGGTTTCAGATGGAAACCATATTTGCTATCCGTATAGTCACATAAATAATGGAGATATTAATATGATTTTTACTGCTTATGATGTCTTATGAGTGACTTCATTATATTCTTTGTCGTCTGCCTTTGCCGGATTTTGCATCTGCTCTTGAAACTCATTGGGCGGAAGGGTGATACATTGCCAGGGTATATTGCTATGAAACTATATCCCGGCATTCTGGAGAAACTTTCGGAAAACTTACACTGCATATGTGTGACCGGCACCAACGGGAAAACTACAACCGTTCATCTTTTGTCCGAACTGTTGAAACGGGAATTCGGAGATAAACTTTTGCAGAACACTCCAGGCATCAACCTTCCACAGAGCATTGCCTTCGAATTGATACGCAACACCGACTTACTCGGAAGGATGAAATGCCGCTATGCAGTTATCGAATGCGACGAAGACTTTATGCCGACCGTATGCAATGCCATCAGGCCGGAGATTGTAGTAATGACAAACTTGGGGGAAGACCAGGTCAGCAGATTCCCTTCGGTTGAATATGTATATGGAAGGATAGAGTCGGGACTTGAAGCCTGCGGCGGCTCTGCCTCACTCTGTGCGAATGCGAATGACACATATGCCTCGCGACTGGCATCGGAATACGCAGGCAAGACACTCCTTTTCGGAAATACCGGCGGAAATGGCAAAGACTTATGCGTGTCGTGGGATGGAACAGTTTCAGATGTGACTGAAGATGGTTTTTCTTATTGCCTTTCCATAGAGGGCGAAGGCACAGTGGAGGTTGTTTCATCAATTCCCGGGACATTCAACGTCAATAATGCGATGGCCGCATTTACTGCAATCAAGGCTATGGGAATGAACACCATCGACTTTGCTCCACATCTGAAGGATGTCCTCCCTGTTGCAAGCCGTATGGAAACTTTCAGTATCGATGATATTCCGATGCGTATGGCACTTGTGAAAAACAAGACATCCTTTGACGTGATGGCGGAATATGTTGCATCCTTGAAATACGATATGGCAATAGTTCTGGCTCAGGCGGCTGAACTGCCGGATGATATGTTCACAGACTGGATAGGGAAAACAGACTTGTCCGTGCTGAAGGGGGCATCGCACATCAAGAAAATATTCATTACCGGGGGAACCGGATACTTATGGTATGAACATTTCATCCGGTCCGGCTTTGATACTGAAAGAGTAGCTCTGTTGATGGGCGTCAGCCAACTCGTTTCCGCCATCAGGGAAATCAGACTTCCTGCAATATGGCTTCCCTGTTATTCCGAATCCATCAGACTCCGAAAAATATTAAGGGTTGCCCCGTCAGTAAGGTTTATCATTTAATCTTCATTAGTTTTTTTATGAATTCTTCAGATTTTGCATCAATGGCCAGAAATATAGCCTGCAATTATAAAACGCTTTATGTTATGGGATGTTACGGAGCGCCTCTCAACGCCGTGAACAAAATCAGATATACGTCAAATTACCCGTACAATATGCAAGCAGAACGTGCGTCTATGATAAACAATGCCAGCGACGATACATTCGGTTTCGACTGTGTATGCTTGATAAAAGGCATCCTGTGGGGATGGAACAGTGATGTGAATGATATTGACGGTGGGGCAGTCTATGCGTCAAATGGCGTGAAAGATGTTGACGCGAATACCATTATCGGACCCGATTTCTGCCATAATGTTTCAACGGACTTCAACACTATCATTGAAGGCGAGATAGTGTGGATGGATGATCATGTAGGCATATACATTGGAAACGGAGCAGTAGTGGAGTGCTCTCCGGCGCGGGACAATAAAGTACAAATCACAAAAATATCGGCACGAGATTGGTTGAAACACGGCATGTTGAAGTATATCGAATACTAGTTTGAGAAAGTTTGCATGATTATGACATTATTTTCAGACAGTAAACTTATAGACCTCAAGATCCGGCAATTCCTGCCGTATATGCTTTTATCACAGGTTTCGACGATGCTTATAGTTTTCGCAGACAGCCTGGTCGTCGGCAATTATGTCGGCAAAGACGCTCTTGCGGCGATAAATACGGCATATCCTTTGACATTCGTTATGGGAATTTTCACTGTCATTCTAACGGTAGGAGTCTCGTCCCGATTGGTGTATCGACTTGGAAGAAGCGATGCTCGTGACACGACAATCTGCATCAGTGCAGGAAGAAGGCTCATTACGATTATTGCTATTACGCACACCGTTTTACTGCTCCCATTCCCGTGGATTATTGCCGGGTCAGTATCACTTACACCTGCAATACACGATATGGCAATCACGTATATGTGTATGTTGATGATTACGGCACCTTTCGGCTTGGTCAGTTGTTGTGGAGTCAGCATTCTGGACGCATACGGAAAGATGTCAAAGACAACCTTGCTTACAATCGGAGAAGGCACTTTGAACCTGCTGCTCGACCTGTTGTTTACGGGCGTGTTAGGTATGGGAGTTGCTGGAGTGGGACTTGGCACTGTTATAGCGACAGCCACCAGATGTCTGGTTACTGTATTTATCATACGAAAGCAGACACCTTTCCTTACGACAAGAGTTTCTGAGGTATGCGGCAATGATGACTCAGGAATCGTTTCCGACAGGAAGAAGGAGACGAAAGAAATGCTTCGTCAGGGAATACCGGGTGCCATCGGTCAGTTGGAGAGTCTCTTGAAGAGTTGGATATTGGTTTGGGGGCTCAGCCTTGCGATGGGCAGTGAGTCATTGGGATGCCTGAGCATCCGCTCATTCATAATCTCTGTTTCTTTCATCTTCATTGAAGGCTTTTCCGGAGTGATGAGAATTATTGTCGGTTTGCAATATGGCATAGGAAACTTCAAAGCCTGCCTCAATATGCTGAAGAGGACTACTTTTTGGTTATCTGTCATAATATTAACTATTACCGCCGTTGTGTTGATGTATCCGGATTTTCTGTTCCATATATTCGGGTATGACGCAATCAGTGAGTATGATATGACGGCTATAAGAATTTTCTCCCTGTCATTACTGTTCCTTTCCGCAGAAAAAGTTATGTCGGGTTTCCTGATTATGTTACAGCAATCAAAGAAAGCGTCTTTGATAACTCTGGTCAATGGTTTCATTGCCTTTCTGCCGGCTTTCCTTGTATTGCTTTTCGCAAAGGGCGGAACGTCAATATGGTATTCGTTCCTGATTGCAGGGGTGGCATCAACAGTTCTGGCTCTGGCATTCACCGTTCAAGAGTCAAGACGGGAGGAAGAGAATAACCGAGGAAAATCGCTGGCGTCATATTGCATCACATCGGATATGGGGGGGTCATTAGCAGCCAATGTGGAGCATTTTGCCACCAAGTCGGGTCTCTCTGCAGGCAAGGCTTATCGTGTGGCGCTCTGCGTTGATGAAATCACAGGTTACAGTCTTACAAAGTTCAAAGACAAGACTTACATTGATATCTTCCTGACAATAGACGGAGAAGACGTGCAGCTTGTAATGGTTGACAACGGACAGCATCTCGATACCAGTAAGCTGTACGAAGATTTCCACATCAAACAGATAACGCAGAACGGAACAGGCCAAATGGAAGAGGTTGACAAATTCCTTTCCACAGATTTCGCTCTTGTGAAAGAAATGGTGAAAGATGTCAGATACCAGTGGCTTTGGAATATGAACCATACTACAATCAAGATATGACGGACAGAATAGTTCTTGCAGAATTTCAAGGTTACATAAAGGGTGTTGAATGCCCTGCCGAATCTCTTCCTCTGTTATGGGAGAAGTACGGAAAGGATATGGTTTGCCACCTGGACGGTTTGTTCTGTTTCGTGATTGACAACAAGACTACAGGTGAGACCTTTGCCGCGAGGGACCGTTTCGGATCGCGAACTCTGTATTATACGAATTCTTCTGACAGTGGTTTTGTGTGCGGCAATTCCCTGATCGATGTCATCAAACGTTCCGGATTGGAACGCAAAACCAACAAAGATGCAGTCACGTCATATCTCCGCTACACTTTTCCCCATGGAAGACAGACTCTTTTTGATGGGGTAATGCGGCTTGACTCAGGGTCATATCTATGGCGGCACGACGGGAAGACGGAGATTGTTCGGTACTATCAGCCGGTTTTGCGCTCACACTCAGAGATATCGCTTCGGGAATGGGCGGACAGGCTTCATAAAGTGGTTGAAGAGATCAGCCGCGAAGAGCTGTGTAAGGACTGTCTGTTGTCGTCGGGAGTTGACAGTGCCTACCTTTCTGCCATGCTGCCTGCCAAGGAAACATATACGGTAATATTCAGGGAGAAGAACGAATCCAGCGGAGCTGCCGATATTGCAGGATTCCTTGGTATCCGAAACAACCAGATATCAATTCCCCGCGATGAATTCATGAGTCGGACTGAAGAAGCTATTGCCGCACGTGAAATGCCTGTAGAGGATCCATCATACATCGCATTGTATATCGGTTTGTCTAAACTGAAGGGATGCAAAACAGTTTGCTCGGGCGAAGGCGTTGACGAACTGATGCTCGGCTACCACCATTTTGAACCTTTCATAAAGGATGAGCGGAAACTTCTCTCCCGGCAACTTTTTGACTGTTTGGAAGGATTGGGCGATAATTTGTTACCTTCACTTCAGGCAACGTCCAAAGCATCTGGGATTGATATTCGTTTCCCATTTTTGGACAGCCGTTTTGCGAATCTGTGTATGGAAATCCCCTCAGATTGCAAGTTGACGGACGAAATGAACAAAATCGCATTCAGGATGGCGGCACACAAAGTTCTCCCCGAAGAGCTTGCATATCGCCAGAAAATAGGTTTTCTTGTACCAATGACGGAGTGGATGGATACTGATGAGTGGAAAACAGCCGTTGACAATGCTCTTTCGGATGGCACTCTGGAATCGATTGCAGGAAGACATACAGTGGATCTCTGTCTTAATGAAAAAGGCTGGCGAAAAAGATGGAGGGCATACGCCCTATTGGTTTGGTATCATCATTTCTTCGGGTAGTCATGAACGAAAAGGAATTGATACATTACAAGGAACTGGATATATATTATCCAAGGTTCGACAACATCGAACTGCGCTGTACGAACATTATGATTCCCTGCTTTCACAAGGATGCAACCATGAGCATTGCTGGTCCTTTTACTCGTAACTGCAGGCTGATACCGTCTCACAACCGGATTATGGGATGGCATGTTTCCGACGGGAAAGCCTATCTTTATTCGGAGTTCATATCAAAGATTGATACCTTTGTGTTTTGTGACGGGAAATATACGTTCCATTATGAACTTTCCGAGAAAGAATTGAAAGATTTGCTTGAGGATACTGCTAAAAAAAACGGAGTGGCTTTTCAGCAGCAAAGTTGGGTTTTCAATGGAGAAAGAACCAGCCTCTGGTTTAAGAAAAAAGACAAAAAATATCATTTCAGGGCACTGGGCGACTATGGCGGCAGACTTTGCATAATCGAAAGCCGCGTGAAAACCCAGTGTGAAC
Organism: Bacteroidaceae bacterium; assembly: GCA_045597365.1. Lineage (GTDB taxonomy): Bacteria > Bacteroidota > Bacteroidia > Bacteroidales > Bacteroidaceae > Colenecus. The sequence goes on from JAZLKB010000053.1 coordinate 6,075, forward strand.
GATTCAAGGACTTGCTTATAGAAATGGGAGTCAGGTATGCGCTCTGCCTTGACACTGGGCTTCGGTGGCAAAATTCCTGGTGGAGGGATTCCTTTGGCAAGGCTCACATTATTCGCTTCTTTCCATTAAACTTCAGTTCAAACCGGATAGTATTCAAAAAGTTTCATCCGAATGAATAAGAGATTATTGCTTTCATCATTGGCTGTAATTTCGTTCTTGCCACTCATGGCACAGAATGGAGCAACTGCAGCCGACACTCTTTCCACCAACGATAAGGTCGTAAAGAACAGAAACATAATGCTGAACGAATCAAGCATCAGCCAGCCGAGGCAGATTTCCATCGGGCTGCCGCCAACCATCTCGTCGAGTATCTTTGAGGATGGACTGCCGACAGCGTATTATCCGTGGCCGTACCTTCCTTCTTTCAACTGGCATTCGGGAAATGCGGAAAAGAATGTGTCCGTGATGTCTCTTGGTGAAGCGGCTCTGCGCTGTGGAGTGGTGAACTATGTAATTGACAGCGAGTCGAGACTTCCCGATATGGATGCCCCGTTTCATTCGGACATGCTGTTTGGCGTGACGCACTACGGTGGTTTCAGTACAGATTTGTCGGCATACGGGAACATCTCCAGGAACTGGGGACTGATGGGAAGTGCCTTCATTGTGCGTGACCCCGGGAACAACCCCGCTCCGGACGGCCTGATGCAGACTTCACAGGGAATTTTCAAGATTGGCGTCGTTCATCGCTGGAATGAGGGGCGGGGAAAGGTATCCGCTATTCTCAACTACTCTTCATTTTCGGATTATGCCAACTCTGCCAGTGCATTTTATTATCATGCCTCATCCGGAACCGTGACTCCTTACCCAGGCTTTGACACGGGAAAAGATTATTTTTTTCCACTGCTGGGAAATATCCAGTATGTCGATGTGCTGTCGGGCGAAAAAAGGGATAAGCCTGTCAAGGATTTCTTGAAGAGCCCTTCATTTTCGGCATTGGCAAGAGTGACTTATTCCTGGCCAACGATGAAGCTCGATGTTTCCGCCAAATTCAAGACGGCGGAGAGTAATTCTTTCTCGACCATGGGAAGTGGTCTGTCGGAGGTAGGTCATGATGCCGGCTATCATTATCGCGACTTGGGCTCTGCATCCGAATACGGACAGCCTTTTGCAGGTATGGCGGCAGGTATGCAGCTGATTCCGAATAGTGGCTTTTCGCGTGATGCCATGCTCACGGCGGAGTTGTCGGGGATATTGAATGGGGGCCACAGTTGGCGTATCGGACTCAACGAATGGTGGAACCACGCCTCGAACAGATGCACAAACAGTTCCATTATGATGACCTGTGAGCCCGGACCGAAACTTCTGTATGCCAACGGAGGCTTCTTTACAAATTTCAACACGATAGCTGAATTCTATGACGGCTACGAGAACAAACTCGCTCTCTTTGCCTCTGATGACTGGAAGATAAGCCGGAAATTGGCAGTAAGTGCCGGTGTCCGTCTGCAAGTCAAAAATCTCAGAGGCGACAACGCTGCCGCTTCTGACGACACACCGCAAAACGAGCGTGGTGAGGGATGGTCGCTCAAGACTGGAGTGAAGACGCCTTTCAATGAAACTTTCTTCGAGTGTGCGGCAGAGGGTGCAGTCAAGTACCATATTATCAACAATTTCGGTCTGACCGCAGAATACCTGTTCAACAGGAATTACATCTCGCTCGAGCACTACGCCTCAAGCACCTTACCGACATACGACCAGTTTGACCTGCATCTGGCGAACATCGGAATCTTCTGGAATACCGCCTGGATGGAACTGGCTTCCAAGGTCTTCTACGTGACACAGTCAAACTATCAGTCGTCAATGACGTTTTTCCATCCTTTGACAAAGGCGGTCGGGACATTGCCGGAGGGTTATGTCGATGCATCTTATCAGACAATCAAATATGGGGTTCGGACATTCGGATGGACTACTGATGTCGTATTCAAGCCGTTGGCGGGATTGCAGATTCACGCCCTCTTCACATTGCAGTATCCAAAGTATAAGAACCTTGTTTTCACTCCGGAATTCAAGGACGGCTACAAAGAAACGTTCGATATGAGCGGGAATACCGTCACTTCTGTTCCACAACAGATTATCGAGCTGAATCCGAGCTACACCTACAAGCGTTTCAATGTCTGGGCAAGCATCCGATACAGCGGACGAAGGATGGTGAATATGACAAATTCACTGTTCCATGCCGGTAGATGGGATAGTTTCGGGGGAGTGGATTTCAAGGTAAACGACAGACTCAGTCTAGCTGTTAATCTGACCAATTTCCTTAATCAGAAGGGGGCTAGCGGTTCCATCCCTTCAGCATCGCTTCTTCGTAAGGAAGATGTGGATGATTCTTATGAAAACATGCCTGTAATCGGTTATTTCGTGAGACCATTCACAGCAGAGTTTTCAGTAAAGTTGAATCTATAGATGCTACTTGGACAAAATTATTTGCCGCGCCTTCTGGTGCGGTTATTATTTCTCAGTGGGTTAAAATCATATGTACAGACGGATGAATGAATCAAATATGTAATGATAACCACCAAAACAAATACGTATAATGATTGTACGCTGCCATCCTGTCAGATTCCGATATCGTAACCGTTCATAAAATTCGGGCGACTGTCAAACAAGCATATTGCCAATATGAATGAAGCAATGCACGCTGCCCACACGAAAACCGTCCAGAAGACCCTGTGTTTCCCAAAGAAGGCTTCGGTTCTCTCTTCGAGATATTTTGTGTATATGATTACTGCTAATATCGTTGCGGCAAAAATACAAATCCAGGCTGTAATTACTTGTGCATCATTATCCAGTTCACTAAGTTTAGGATACAGATATAGAATGGATTGAATGATTACCCACGATATACAAAAATACTGACTTGTGTGTATGGACGGATGGATAATGACCGGTATTGATTTCCGGGGTATCAGTTTCCAGATGAAATAAAACAGGCTTATCAATCCCACATTGATGAGCAAGCATACAATTGCATCAGAAATCGGGCGGTGTGCTAGATATCTTTCACTTGTCAAGCCCTTGAAGATATTCTGCTCGACATTGAACGACACATAAATGTATGCTGCACACAATATTGTTCCGACCAGAAGGGATATGGCGTGAAACCTTTTCTTGTCCTGTAGAAACTGGTATTTGTCGCCGAACCATTGTCCGGCCGCTACGAAAATGAACCAGTTGAAAAACGGGAAATAGCTTTCTGATTCGGTACCCCAGAAAAAGCCAAGAATCTGGTCAACAGGATAGCATCCGGTAGATATCCCTTCGAGCAATGTACCGATAATACTCAATGCAATGGATATAATCAGCATCCCGACGTATCCGATTTTCAGTCTCTTGAGACAGCCGACAAACAGAAAAGCAAGACCTGCAAACTGGAAGATATCTCCACTGAAACCAAGAATCAGATATGCCAAATATTCGTGCCATTTGTAAATCCAACTGCTCAACAATGTGGGAAGAATATCCCTGAACAGAAACAGCGCAAAACCGTAGGTAAGAAGTCGGGCTCCGCGTCGAAGGAACTCCACTGCAGAATTGTGTCGGGTATAGGAGAGCCCTATTCCCATACAGAACATGAACGTGGTCGCGACACCAATCGAGCCTATCAAATAGGCGTTGATTGCACTCAGTGACGGCTCAAACCCATTGGACAATTCCTCGTACGTATGAATCCAAATCATCATGACGATTGCCACGGCCTTTACCAAATCAAGCTCCAACTGTCTGCCGGTGTTTATTCTTTCTTTGGAGAAAAGATTGTTCATATACTGCTACATTATTGCAGTCGCAAACTTATATACAATCCGCGTCTTTTACGCCCGTTGAGATAAAAATCAAGACCACATACTATCTTTGAAGGCGTGCTGTCAATGCCTCGCGGGATGCCGCAGTATTATTGTTAAACGGGCTCATTGTCCCAAAAATTATTTTGCCTATGAGACAAGTATGTGGTCTTGACGTGCACAAAAATAGTGTATTCGTCTGTATTATCAACGAAAACGGCGTTGTTTGTCAGGAAAAGT
>JAZLKB010000054.1:0-37311 GCA_045597365.1 Bacteroidaceae bacterium
TGTGATTGCTGCAGGTTCATTACTGGAATTCGCGCTTGAGGATATCCCGACATACGGAGTAGCAAGAATCCATTCTATGTTCATGTTTCCGATGACATTCGATGAGTTCCTTGAAGCCAACGGTGAATCGCTCCTGCTTGATTTGCAATAAATACGGTTGTACATATTTTTTGTAGAAATAATCTCAAATTAAAAGATCGCAATGATTGAAAGAAAGATTCGAAATCGGGATTTTGTGAAGAAGCGAATGGCGATATTGTCAATATTATGTCTGCTTTCGACCACTGTGTTGGCTCAGAATGTGCTTAGTGTCCATTCAAAGACTGGTGCCGTGGTATGTTATGCTTTTTCGGAGAAGCCGGTCATTACGTACGAGAATGATGTACTTGTACTCAGAACCGAGAAAACTTGCGTTGAATATCCTTTGTCGGATCTTGCAAAGCTTACTTTCTGCGAAGAAAAAACTGCGGTGGAGAGTATTACGGCGAGCGGTATTAAGGGTAACAGCACTATACGTATCTTCGATACTGACGGCCGGAGTGTCAAGAACATTATAGATGGATTTTTATGAAAAGATTCGTTTTCTTCCTTTTTCTGCTTTCACAGTTCTGTGTTTGCCACTCCAAGACATCGGACTCATTGATGGAGGATTACGAAATCGGAATTGTAAAATCGTATGTCAATGCGCTTGACTCGTTCGCAACCGTTATGCCGTACATTGGTGGTGATACTGAATCGGAATGGGCGGCCGATAGCATACATGTAATGGCCAGAAGTATTCTGGATGGCGATATGGATTATTATGAATCTATGTGCAGGATATATCAGATTCAGGATTATCTGGCATACGGAATGTCATATCCTGTGGCTATAATGGGGATGCGGAATGATTCGGTCATTGCAAGATATATGCTCAGTGTTCCGGCTCGGACGAATGATTTGTTTGAAGCCATTGCACAGGACGGATTCAATGATTTGAATTCGATCAGGTGGATGGGACTCAATTCGCTTGCAAACATACAGCTGTACTTCCGTCTGTATGATAAATTCAAGGAGACTATTCACGAAAAACCAATATATAGTACTGTGAATTTTGGACAATATTCTTATTATGATAATCTGATTGAGGCAGCTGAACTTGATGACTGGTCACAAAATGATATCCAGAAAATGTCGGCAGCTCTTGAAGGAGCGCTCTTTTTCAACACCTTCAGTCCCCTGATTTTGGCAAGTGCTCCTTCCAAGGAATATGCATTGTCCATATACGATTCCATAATTGAGGCAGCCGATTTCTTTGATGCCCATGCTGACCCGTTTTACACGGAAAACCCGAAACTGATGTCGGACAGTGAGTATAAGGCATTTCTGATAAAGGCAACAGAATATAAGACTGCTATGTTGAGAATGCTGGTTCAGGAAATTAACCTGCATAAGCATAATTGATGTGCAGTTGTCCTATTCTGAGCGGAAGAGATCACGGTATTTGCGTGAAATGGGTAAAATCTGACCGTTGTCCAGGGTGAGGGTATCGGCTTCGGTCTTCAGAATGTGTGCGCAGGCAACCAGATATGAACGGTGAATACGCAGGAAATCGATGCCAAGAAGGTTTTCCCACTGTGAGATGGGAGTTTTGTTGCGGTACTTCTGACCGTCTGTGGAATGTATCCAGACCTCAGTGTCATTACTTTCCACATACAGAATTTCAGAATGGAGCATCGTCACTGGTTTCCGGTCACTTGTGAATGTTATGCTGGAGGGAGACTCTTTCAGGTGCTCCCGCAGGAAATTTGCCAGAAGATAGTCTCCACCGCTGAAAGCAAACATCAGAATGATAAGAAAGACTGGATTTAAAAGCAGCTTGGGGATATATTCTGTCTGCCTGGGGCAGTCATATAAACTGAAGTCGTGCCTGATACCGATAAGTATGGCGTGTCCTGCAAACATTAGCAGAAAGCCAATTACAATGACGGTGAGCGACAGAAGGATCAGGCCGCTTGTCTTCTGCCTGACGGGCTGCTTAAGAATTGTGGGTAGCTCAAACTTGATGATAATTCCACCAGGAAGAAGCAGTGTGCCCAGCATCAATGATTCAAGAAAGGTGTATGATAGACTGTGCAGCATGGTGGCTGTCATCAGCACTACAAGCACCCAATAAGCATACATTATTGCTTTCTTTTTCATATCATTGCGAAGATAATCAATATTTCTTGCCACAATCACCTCAATTCGTTGTTGAAACCCTTCTGAAAGGGTTTTGAATCCGTTTCAAAGGGTTTTAGATTTGGTACAGAGCCCAGATAACCGTAATCTTGCAGCGGTAAAGCCTATGAAAGGTCTGGAACTTCCAAGGCTTCAACTTTAGTTTAACCTTAATGATTTATGTTATGAATGGATTGTTTCAATTGTATGTGGAGGGTAGTGCAGGTTATATGACACTTGTGACTCTGGCTCTTGTAGGAGTCCTCATTGCCGCCTGGAAAGCACCCAACTGGGTGCGGGAAATCGGGATAATCGGTCTGGTGTTGGGTTTCCTTGTCTGTCTGCTTGGCCTCAGCCAGGCCTGCAAGAGTATTCAACTGGCTGGCGATATCAGTCCGACAGCGTTCTGCGGCGGAATGAAAGTGGCCCTTATAGCACCTTTGTACGGAGTATTGGTTTATGTCATTTCTCTGGTAATAAGTCTGGCTCAGAAACCAAGGAAGTGATTGTTGTATAACAGATTAATAAAAACAATATGTGGAAAGAATTTTTGACTGAAGGGTATAGTTTTCCCCATGCTGTCGGCAGCATATTCGAACCGGTAGTATTTGTATATACAATATTGGTGATTCTGCTTCTGGCAGGTCTGATAATCGCTGCATTCAAAGCTAAGAAGTGGGTCAGACTGTTGGGGCATTCGGTACTTGCCGTTACATTGTTCGAATGTATGGAAAACATCCGTATGGTGTGTGATGTGGCGCAACGGGTCGGCCTGGAAGAGGGGGAATGGGCTGCTTTCCTTGCAAAGGGTTTCTATCCGGTAATCAACGTGGCAATCCTTGGACTTGTTGTCTATCTGGTCTCACTGGTTATCCACATTACTCTGAAACCCAGGATATGAGCTGCGGAGGATGGTTATTTGCGGAGCAGGTCCAGCATCAGCATGAAATCTGTCTGCTGAATGCCGTGTGATAGGAGAATCGGCCTGTCTGCCTGAAGTAGTTTGAGGAATTCTTCTTCGCCGGTCATTTTCTTTGCGCAACTGTAAAGTGATATGGCTAATACCAAATTCCCTGAACACCATTCCAAATGGCCGGAATTCAGGTAGTCTGCAGCTTTGAGATTGTCTTTTGATTCGCTTAACAGCTGTGACCAGTATTTGTGAGACTGTTCATATCTGTTACAGAGAAAATAGCACCAGGCTATATCGCGTTTTGCCTGTATGGATTGAGGCTGTTGGTATTCGACTTTGAAGAAGCGGTTCAATGCCTCGTCGTATCTTTCTATGCTCATCAGGCATTCTCCTGTAAGTAATGACAGTTGAATATCGTCCGGCTGTATTTTTTCCAGCTGTAACAGATATTCGACTGCCTTGTATGAGTTCCCTGAATCACGCCAGGCCAGTGCTATGTGCTTCAATGTCCATGTGTTGTCCGGCTCCAGAATATCGGCTTTCAGATATGCCTCTATACTGTCTGCATATTTTCCCGTCTTTTGCAGTGAATAGCCCATCTTCTGCCATATCTGCCAATCCGTGCTCTCCGGACCATTGTGTGAGAGCAACATATCAAACAGCACGGAAGCTTCGGCATAATGTTTCTTTTTCAAGAGAAATTCAGCCACTGTCCTTTCAAATTGTGGCGTTGATACAAATAGTTTGAGGCAGTCGATATTGAACAGGTTGGTCTGACTTGGAAACGGGTCCCAAAACTCGTGTCTGCGGGGATATAGTTTTATGAACCGGTAAATATCCTGAATGTACTGGCGCACGCATTTGTCATATTGCACAGGACTCTTCGGCTGATTCTCAAGAGATTCCTCAATGTCCTCATTCTGACTTATTATCTGGTCGATAATACTCTTTCGCTGCGACTCCGGTATTTGCTGGAAAGTGAAACACAACGAGTATTTGTCAGAATTGCAGAATACGTCAGATGAAAGCAGGTGCTGACCTATGTTTGTCTTTAGCAATTCTGTGCCTGTGAACGAAGCTCGTACGTCCGGCTGGTTCGTGTCAAATGTCCTGAACCATCCTGACAGTTGCTTGAAGAAGGGATAGTTCTTCAGATTGGAAAATGTGCTCATATAGATGTCTGCACCTTCCAACTGCATTTCCGTCATCTCCATAAGTCTTTTCTGAATGTCGGATTTGTCCATCCATTTATCCCAATCCGGATTAATGTCCTCGGTAGCTGTGTTGTCACTTGCAGGATTATTCGGTATGTTCCTGATCATTGCAGGAATGATTTCTTCGCGCATCTTACGGTCAGTCTCATCAGTCTCGCGTGAGAGTAATAGTGCTAATTGAATGCTCTGTATTCCTATCTGTATCTCGATGGAGTCTGACATCAGCTGCAAAAGAGAGGTTATGCCCGGAAAATAAGGTATAATCTTGTCGTATCTGATTATTCCAAAAACGAAACCAGTAAGTGAACGGATAGAGATTGTGATGTCAGGGCTTGAACTGAATTGGCCTAGAAGGGAAATTTTACCGGGATCGAACCTCTCTATCAATGAGAGCGTAACTGCACTGATAATGAGAGATTTATCCTGTGCAAGCACTTCACTGGAATTTAATATGTCTGAAATCTGATCAATCTCATTCCTGCTCCATAGTCCGTTTATCCAAATGCTGGTGAAGATGTTGGAGAGTAGTGTCTCATGATCTGACATGATGCGTATTAACTCCGGCGTGTCATTGCCGGGAGCCGGTAATGGCTGCATTGCCGCAAAGCGTTCCAATGCTGATTTGGATTGTGAGTAGTCAATCGGATGATTGATGCTCTGGCGTCTGGCCTGAAAATAAAGTAATGTCGATGATGGTAGCATGGACTGTATATACGCATCGTCGTTCAGCAGTATTGCCCTGCCTATCAGCTGTTTGAACAGGTTTGAGCGTTCAGCGTCCGGTACGCCCTGACCGAAATACTGAATCATATAATTGTAAGATGTGTTCAGATTCTCAAATTCAGATGTCACGTGCCAGTCAGTGACATCATTTATCTGCACACCAATGAGTTGTAATGCCTCGCCAAGTCTGTCTTCCAATAAAAGTCCAAGTATCTGCCGGCGAGTGTCTGAATGGTTGGGCGTTTTGCTCATTTGACCGAATCTGTTAAAAAATATGGGGCTTCCGCATTATAATACCGGCAGCCCCATATCTATCGTTTGAATAATTATCCCTGAATAGCAGCTATACCTGGCAGAATCTTGCCTTCGATAGCCTCGAGAAGTGCACCGCCACCGGTTGATACGTATGATACCTTGTCTGCAAAGCCGAACTGCTTGACTGCGCTGACAGAGTCACCGCCGCCTACAAGCGAGAAGGCACCGTTGTTGGCGGTTGCGTTTGCGACAGCAGTTGCGATAGCCTTTGTTCCGGCTTGGAAGTTGCTGAACTCAAATACACCGGCAGGACCGTTCCAGAGGATAGTCTTTGACGATTCAATTATGCCAGTCATCTCGGCTACTGATTTCGGACCTATATCCATACCTTCCCAACCGTCAGGAACGTTGTTGTTGTCAACAAACTGGGTATTGGCCTCATTATCAAATTTGTCAGCCGCGAGACAGTCAACAGGAAGTATTATTTTAACGCCAAGCTCCTCGGCCTTTGCTAAAACGGCTAAGGCAACATCTACCTGATCCGGCTCACAGAGAGAGTTTCCAACCTTTCCACCTTTTGCTAAAACAAATGTGTAGGCCATTCCGCCTATTATTACCAGATTGTCAACTTTCTGAAGCAGATTCTCAATGATTGTGATTTTTGATGATACTTTTGAACCGCCGATAATAGCAGTAACGGGCTTTGTCGAGTCCTTCAATACTTTTTCTACAGCCACTACTTCTTTTTCCATCAGATATCCGAACATCTTATGGTCTGCATCGAAGGAATCTGCCATTACAGCAGTTGTTGCGTGTTTGCGGTGTGCGGTCCCGAAAGCGTCGTTTACATATACGTCAGCGTACGAAGCCAATGTCTTTGCAAATTCCTTCTGCGAAGCCTTGAGCTCTTTCTTTGCTGCATCGTATGCAGGATCCTCTTTATCGATGCCACGCGGCTTTCCTTCTTCTTCGGCATAGAAACGTACGTTCTCGAGCAGGATAGCCTCACCGTCCTTCAATGCATTTACAGCGTCCTGAGCCTTGGCGCAGTCTTCTGCGAATTTTACATCTACTCCGAGGCATTCGCTTACATGAGCAAGAATATACTTGAGGGAGAATTTTGGATCAGGATTCTTCTTAGGGCGACCCATATGCGAGGCGATTATCAGACGTCCGCCATCAGCAATAATCTTTTTAAGGGTTGGCATAGCTGCGACGATACGGGTATCATCGGTGATGTTAAAGTTCTCATCAACAGGTACGTTGAAATCGACGCGTACGAAAACCTTCTTTCCAGCGAAGTTGAAATTCTCAATTTTTGCCATTTTGTTTATTATTAATGATTGTATTACTGTCGCTATTGTAGCAATCGCAAATTTAGCAATAAATGTTGTGTTTATTTGTTTTGTTGATAACTTCTCTGATAATCACATATACTGGCAATGCCGCATTCTGAACATCTGGGATTTCTGGCAGTGCATGTATAACGCCCGTGCAGGATCAGCCAATGATGTGCGGTGGAGAGTAAATTATGCGGTATGTATCTGACCAGCATCTTCTCTACTTTCATCGGTGTGTTGCAACTGTCAGGCACAAGTCCGATTCTGTGGCTCACACGGAATACATGTGTATCAACCGGCATGGCCTGCCCTCCAAAGGCTACAGCCTCCATGACATTGGCAGTCTTCCGACCCACTCCGGGCAGAGAGACAAGATCCTCCAGAGTGTGTGGTATTACACCGTTAAATCTTTCCATTACCTGACGTGCCATGGCCGATAAATGGGCAGCTTTGGAATTTGGGTATGAAATACTCCTTATATAAGGTAGTATATCGTCCGGCTCTGCCATCGCCAAGTCTGCAATAGTGGGGTATTGCTTGAACAATGCCGGCGTCACCATATTGACCCGCTTGTCGGTGCATTGGGCTGACAGCATTACGGCAACAAGCAGCTCGTACTCGGAGTTGAAGATTAATTCTGTCTGCGCAACAGGTATGGCTTTGCTGAAATAATCAATACATCGGCCGTATAGCTCAGTCTTGCGCATTGGAACGGCCTGATTTGTCAGTTGGCAGCCTCAAACTCACGTAAGAAACGGACATCGTTCTCTGAGAACATACGCAAGTCTTTGACCTGATATTTCAGATTTGTGATACGTTCTATTCCCATTCCTAATGCGAAGCCGGTATATTCTTTGCTGTCTATGCCATTAAGTTCCAGTACGTTAGGATGAACCATCCCGCATCCGAGAATCTCCACCCATCCTGTTCCCTTGCAGAACGGACAGCCTTTACCGCCGCAGATGTTGCAACTTATGTCCATTTCGGCGCTTGGCTCCGTGAACGGGAAGTAGCTTGGGCGTAACCGTATCTTTGTATCCGCTCCAAACATCTCTTGTGCAAAATACAACAATACTTGTTTCAGGTCTGCAAAACTTACGTTCTTGTCAACATACAAGGCTTCGACCTGATGGAAAAAACAATGGGCACGGTAACTTATGGCTTCGTTGCGATAGACTCGTCCCGGACAAATAATGCGTATTGGTGGTTGTGTGTGCTCCATCACGCGACTTTGAACAGATGAGGTATGAGTACGAAGTATGATATCCGGATGTGCTTCAACAAAGAATGTATCCTGCATATCACGTGCCGGGTGATCCTCGGCAAAATTCATTGCAGAGAAGACGTGCCAGTCGTCCTCAACCTCAGGACCGTCGGCAAGTACGAATCCAAGACGGGAGAAAATGCTGATAATCTCGTTGCGGACGATATTCAATGGATGTCGCGTTCCTAGCTCAATCGGATATGAGCTTCTTGTCAAATCTGGCTTATTCTCGATTTCGGCTTGTTCCTCGAATTTTACCTTAAGCTCGTTTATCTTGTCCTGGGCCTTTGTCTTTAATAGGTTAAGTTGTATGCCTATTTCTTTTTTCTTATCGGCAGGTACTGTCCTGAAGTCTGTCATCAGGTCGTTTATGATGCCTTTTTTACTAAGATACTTTATTCTGAGTTGCTCTAATTCCTGAGCATCGCGGGCTTTCAGCTCATCAAGCTCCTTAAGAAGGCCTTCAATTTTTTCAATAATCATATCAATCGATTGATTCTGTTTCTTATCAAAATGCAAATTTAGTAAAAAAGAATGTAACACCGCTTTTTTTCATAATTTTGCCGATATGCAACCAATGGCAAACTTTCTGAGCCATGTATGTGTTTTTAGTAAAAGTCTGCAATGAGGAAAATAATAAATTATCCATTAATAAACCGTAATACTTTCGGTATCGATGTAAAGGCCGGACTGTTTGTGGAATTTGAGAATGAAGACGAGCTGTTGGGTATTATCCCATTGTGTACAGACAAGTTGATGCTGATAGGCTCAGGCAGCAATCTGTTATTTATGAAGGACTTTCAGGGCACAGTACTTCATTCATCGATAAAAGGAATAGAAATTCTGCATGACGATGATAAATCTGTCTGTTTGAAAGTCGGGTCAGGCGTGATATGGGATGAGTTCGTAATGTATTGTGTAAAAAACGGATGGTGGGGAGCTGAGAATCTAGCCTCTGTCCCTGGCGAAGTCGGAGCCGCAGCCGTTCAGAACATAGGTGCATACGGAGAAGAGGTAGGTGACATAATTGAGCAGGTAAGCGCAATATCCTTGACAGATGGCTCACATAGAGTTTTTTCAAATGAAGAGTGTGAGTATGGATATCGTACCAGCATTTTCAAGAAATCATTAAAAGGCCAATACATTATAACATATGTGACATTCCGTTTGTCAAAACTCCCTGCTCCACGTTTGGATTATGGAAACATAAGACAATGTCTGCAAGGAAACTCCGATCCTTCGTTGGTTGATATAAGTGGGGCCATAAGACAGATTCGCGCTTCAAAACTGCCCGATCCTGCTGTACTCGGCAATGCCGGGAGCTTTTTTATGAATCCTATCGTTCCTGAGAACAAATTTCTGGAAATAGCCCGGAAATATCCGGATATACCATCGTATGCATCATCCGAAGGCTTTCGTAAAATACCAGCTGGCTGGCTGATAGAACAATGTGGGTGGAAAGGTAAATCTCTTGGACCGGCCGCCGTTCATGATCGTCAGGCATTGGTACTTGTAAATAAGGGTGGTGCCACTGGTCCAGATGTCAGAAAACTTGCCGACACCATTATTGCAAGTGTATGGAATGAGTTTGGTATTCAGTTAAATACGGAAGTCAATTATATAGAATGATGAGACTGACTTTCCTAGGAACCGGGACATCGATTGGAGTCCCGGAAATGTTGTGTAAATGTCCTGTTTGTACCTCAACCGATTCTATGGATAAACGTCTGCGCTCATCAGTGCTCATTCAGACTGAGCAAACAAATCTGCTCGTAGATTGCGGCCCGGATTTTAGGGAGCAGATGTTGAGATGTCCGATAGATAGGATTGATGGGGTTCTCCTTACGCACGAACATTATGATCATGTGGCAGGCATTGATGATTTGCGCCCGTTTTGTGCAACGCATGATATTCCGATATATGCTGAAAAGCAGGTAATACAGCATTTGATGGAACGTATCCCATATTGTTTTGGTAGTAACAAGTATCCTGGTACACCGACATTGAAAATGATTGAAGCGCAGCCGGGCGTTAAATTCTGTGTAGGTGATGTACCAGTAGTCCCAATCAGAGTTATGCATGGCAAGTTGCCTATAGTAGGATATAGGATCGACAATCTGGCATATATAACTGATATGAAGAGTATCCCGGAAGACCAGATGCACATGCTGAGTGGCGTACGTACATTGGTAGTCAATGCATTGCATACTAAAGAACATCCTACACATCAGAATGTAATTCAAGCACTTCATTTTTCCGAAAGAGTCAGCGCTCATAGAACGTGGTTCATTCATATGAGTCATAGGGTCGGACTGCATTCCATCGTAGATGCCAAATTACCGGAGTCTGTTCATTTTGCGTATGACGGGCTTGAAATTGATATTTGATGCGGGACTATATACGGGCTGATTACAAAGCGTGAATAAGAAAGAGGGTGACATCACTTCGTCACCCTCTTTTCTTGCCTTTTATTTCTTTTCTGCGGCAATTCTATTATATTCTTGAGCGATTTCTGCGTATTTCTCGAAGTAAAGATTAAAGGATTTGACAGATCTGAACCCCGTCATTGCGGCTAGTTCTGCTTTACTCAAATTAGGATTACTATCAATGATTTTCAAGGCGTTTGATATGCGGCGCAATGCGATGAAATTTGATGGAGAGTAACCTGTGTGTCTGCAAATAATCCTATATACACCGGAACGTTCCATGTTCAGGTTTGAACAAAGGCGTGTTACATTGTATTCGGGGTCTGCATAATTCTGGTCAACGAACATCTCAACTTTTGAAATCAATTGATCGTCGTGTGACAAACGCTTTTCCAGCGTTTTGTATATGCTGTTTGCGTCATTCAGATTCCTGATCAAATCAGGATGCTGCCTGTACAAAAGCCTTGCATAATCAGCTTTCGCCGATGTCTGCTTTTCCGGCTTGTCTTTGAAGTTTTTGAACTTGTAACTTTCTGCATCTTTCCGTCTGGCTCGAAAGAAGTAGATACTGTAAGTTAACAACACTGTGTAGGCAATCATAAGAATAATTAGCCATACTCTCTCTGCGGGTGCAATAGCTGCCTGCAGGTTAATCAATAGTAAACTTTCCATATTAATTAGGCGATAGATATTAGGCATCAGTAAAACTTTTGCAAAAATACTTTTTTAATTGAAGCCAACAAGAACTTTGAGTATCTTTGCGAAAAAAATTTCTGAAATGTACAGAAGTAAGACTTGTGGAGAGCTGCGAATCTCCGATTGTGGACAAAATGTGACTCTGGCAGGATGGGTTCAGAGAGCAAGAAAAATGGGTGGTATGATATTTGTTGATTTGAGAGACAGATATGGCATTACCCAACTGGTATTTGATGATCGTACAGATGCGGAGCTCTGTTCTCAGGCAGCCCGTCTCGGTCGTGAGTTCGTAATACAAATCAAAGGCGTTGTCTCGGAGCGCCAGAGTAAAAATCCAAAAATTCCTACCGGCGATATAGAAATATCTGTAAACACACTTAATGTTATCAATCCTGCTCTTACTCCTCCTTTTACAATAGAGGACGAAAGTGATGGCGGAGATGACATCCGTATGAAATACAGGTATTTGGATTTGCGCCGCAGTTGTGTGCGCGGTAATCTTGAATTGCGCCATAAAATTGTGATGGAGATCCGGAAATTTCTTGATGACAGGAATTTCATGGAGGTCGAGACTCCAATCCTTATAAACTCCACTCCCGAAGGTGCTCGTGATTTTGTGGTTCCTTCCAGAATGAACCCTGGCCAGTTCTATGCACTCCCGCAAAGTCCGCAGATTCTAAAGCAACTCCTTATGGTATCGGGCTTTGACCGCTACTTCCAGATTGCAAAGTGCTTCCGTGACGAGGATTTGCGTGCCGACCGTCAGCCTGAGTTTACTCAGATTGACTGTGAAATGTCTTTTGTCGAGCAGGAGGATATTATAGAGGTGTTTGAGGCTATGGCCAAGCATTTGTTCAAGACCATACTTGGAATAGAGATGGAAAATCCGTTCCTAAGAATGACTTGGCAGGATGCTATGCGATATTATGGTTCTGATAAGCCGGATATACGTTTCGATATGCGATTTGTCGAGCTGATGGACATACTCAAAGGCTATGGATTCGGAGTCTTCGATAATGCGGCTTACATTGGAGGCATTTGTGCCAAGGGCTCAGCGTCATATACCCGTAAGCAGATTGACCAGCTGACCGACTATGTGAAACGTCCTCAGATCGGTGCCAAGGGACTTGTCTATGCCAGAGTGGAGGCTGACGGTACGGTTAAATCCAGTGTGGATAAATTCTATTCGCAAGACGTTCTCGCACGTATGCGTGATGCTTTTGACGCTGAGCCTGGCGATTTGATTCTGATAATGAGCGGAGAAGATATTATGAAGACCCGCAAACAGTTGTCGGAGTTGCGTCTTGAGATGGCGCGTCAGTTAGGTCTTCGCGATAAAAGCAAGTTCGCGTGTCTTTGGGTCGTTGATTTCCCTATGTATGAATGGAGCGATGAGGAGAACCGTCTGATGGCTATGCATCATCCTTTCACCAGTCCTAAGCCTGAGGATGTGCCTCTGTTGGAGACCAATCCGGAGGCTGTCCGTGCAAACGCGTATGATATGGTAATAAATGGTATTGAGGTCGGCGGCGGATCAATCAGAATTCACGACAGTAAACTTCAGTCCATTATTTTTAAGGTGCTTGGATTCACACCCGAGCAGGCTCAGGCAAAATTCGGTTTCCTGATGAATGCATTCAAGTATGGAGCTCCTCCACACGGAGGCCTGGCATTCGGACTGGACAGACTGGTAAGTATTTTTGCCGGTCTTGACAGCATACGTGATTGTATAGCATTCCCCAAAAACAACTCGGGACGTGATGTTATGCTTGATGCCCCGGGTCCTCTCGATCAGATACAGTTCGATGAGTTGCATCTGAAAGTAAATTTACCGGAATAAGTAAAAGGATAATAAACCCGGATCTGACCGATTGACTCAGATCCGGGCTTGTCGTTAGATAATAAAGGTGAGAAGGTTATTTGCCCTATTGGCGTTGTCTTTGTGTGTTACTGCCCTGCTGTCCGGGCAGAATACAACTGCTGGCATTACAGGAACTGTCAGAAGCGAAGGTGAACCGTTAGAAGGGGTAAACGTGCAATTTGTGAGTCAGGCTCAAAACTCAGTAATAGGAGCCGCCTCCAATAAAACCGGCCTTTATTCCGTTTCCGGCCTTCGTCCTGGCATGTATGATGTCTCATTCAGCTATATTGGTTACAAGACTTTGACCGTGAGCGATGTCAGAGTCTCATTCGGTGAGGATTATGTTCTTGACGTGGAACTTACTGCCGATGAATACATGACGCCGGATATAGATGTGAGTGCCTATTACTCACATTTCAATGAAGTGAAGACAGGGCAGACCTATTCCGTGAAAAATGAGCGGATTGAATTGCTGCCATCCATCAGTCGGAGTATTCTGGATTACACAAGACTTTCGCCGTACAGTGGCTTGGACAACTCCATGGCTGGCCGTGACGGACGTATGACGACATTGACAATCGATGGCGCCGGGTTGAGTAATATTTTCGGTCTGTCATCTGATCTGCCCGGAGGCGGCAACCCAGTCTCTGTTGATGCCATTGATGAGGTGCAGGTGGTAATAGCTCCATACGATGTACGTCAAAGCGGTTTTGTAGGAGGAGGAATAAATGCTGTGACAAAGTCCGGCACAAATATATTCAAGGCATCTGCTTACACGTTTCAACGGAATGGCAGCCTGCGTGGAAATAGTATTGACGGGCATGACCTTGGCGAGCGGCAGAAAGAATCACGATCAGTCTATGGACTGACCGTTGGTGGCCCAATCTTGCGGGACCGGCTTTTCTTTTTCGTCAGCGGCGAGTTGGAACGTAGCCCGGAGCCTATTACCCGTTGGCGCTTGTCTTCCGATGGAATAGGCGATGGCGCCGCGATGGTGAGCCGTGTCACGCAGTCCGATATGGACCGTTTCCAAAACATGTTGTCAATGTATGGCTATGATGCCGGAACTACAGATTTGACTGACGGCGGTCTTACAAACACGAAAGTGCTGGCACGCTTGGATTGGAATATCTCAGATAACAATAACCTGATGCTAAGGTTCAACTATACCAAGAACAGCCAGTGGCTTACACCCAATGCCACTTCTACAGTAGGTATTAAGGCACCGTCCGAGAGAATATCTAAAAACGCCTATGCGTTTAAAGGAAATTGTTATACTTTGGATGATGTGGCATGGTCTGCTGTCGCTGAGTTGAACAGCCGCTTTGGAAAAGTGAATAACCGTTTGCTTCTGACCACATCAATGGTAGGGAACAGCCGTGGGTCTGATTCTGATTTATTTCCTCATATTGACATTTGGAAAGACGGTGACGCTTTCATGAGTGCCGGATATGAGCTTTTCTCGTTGAACACAGGTAACAATGCCTACACATATAACCTAAGCGACCATGCACGTATGACTGTCGGCCGGAATACTTTGACCTTTGGAATAAGCTATGATTTGCATACAGCGTCAACAAACTATATGCAATTCGGTTCCGGCTATTATAAATACCAGTCAATTGAGGATTTTGAGAATGGAAATGCTCCAATAGCTTTCGGATACACATATGGATATGACGGCATTGACAATCCGGCATCCAAAAGCTCGTTGGGGCAGGGGGCTCTGTTTGTTCAAGGCGAGACTGATTTCGGCGAAAGGCTGAGACTGACATATGGGCTGCGTGCCGATTTGACGAACTATTTCAATAAAATTTCCACTAATCTTTCCTATTATAATTTAGATTGGACGAATCATTATTTCTCTCATTCCGAAAGTGTACCTGCAAGTTGGAATACGCCTAGGATAGATACTGGCCAGTGGCCTGAGACCTCGGTGCAGTTATCGCCAAGAGTCGGTTTTAATTGGGATGTGACAGGAAACGGAAATCTTGTGTTGCGCGGAGGTGCCGGTTTGTTTGCCGGAAATATTCCGCTGGTATTCCTTACGAATCTGCCTAATTACAGCAATATGCTGCAGAATACTGTAATGGTAAGCAGTGACACAGATGGTTTCCTGTCTGGTCTTGCCGGCAGATTCCTTCATACGCAAGAAGAACTTCTGACATATCTGGCCTCATGCGGTTATCCGATGTCCGCCAATTCAACAGCGCCTGTCCGTAATGCCTCAATATGTGGCATAGAATCAGATTTCAAACTGCCTCAAGTCTTCAAAACATCGCTCTGCGCCGAATGGAATATACCTTTTTCCTTCCCTGCCTCTATTATGGTTGAGGGAATATACAATAAGGATATAAATGCCGTATATGCCAGAAACATCAACATTTTGAATCATAAGGATTTTGTCCGCTTTACCGGAAGTGACAACCGCCTGAATTACCGTAGTCAGGATAACAGCAATACTCCAGCTTCTCCATTAGTGAACGGGAATGTCACCGGTGGAGCAATGTTGTTAAGCAATACATCTTACGGCTACAGCTGGTCATTGGCAACGACATTGAATATGGAACCCGTCAGGAATCTCAAGATAGAGTTGTCGTATATCCATCAAAGCTCAAAATCTGTCTCCGATATGAGCGGTTCGTCACTATATTCCACTTGGAAAAGTGTGGTCTCAGTCAATGATCCGAATGAAGAGGTGGCACGCTCATCGAAATACGTTATGCCGGATAGGGTGATGGCTGCAGTTACATACACTCTCAATCATGGAAAACGATTCAATACCTCCATAGGCCTGTTCTATGATGGTAAGAATACAGGGAGATATAGCTATATGTACATTAATGATATGAATGGTGACGGTGTCGTCAATGACCTGGTGTATATCCCATCCTCGAAAGATGATATCCAATTCGTGGATAATAACATCTATTCAGCAGAGCAGCAGCAGGATGCTTTCTGGTCGTTTGTTTGTAATGACAAATATCTGAGCAGACATAAAGGAGAATATGCCTCGGCCAACGATGCGCTTTGTCCCTGGCTCAATCGTTTTGACGTACGTGTTGTCGAGACCTTGCGGATAGGTTCCGGTCGTGACTCTCACAAAGTGCAGCTCTCGATTGATCTGATGAATGCAGGAAACCTGCTTTGTGATAAATGGGGTGTACAGCAAACCCCTTCTGGCTGTAATGATGGAAGGATACTCACATTTGCAGGTACAGACAGTGCGAACCGTCCGCAGTATTCATTGTACAGTGATGCAAATGGCTTGCTGAAGAACACATTCAAACCGTTGCAGAATGCGGCAAATTGCTGGTACCTCCAGTTTGGATTGAAATATATTTTCAATTAGTGAGTGAGGCTTATCATATAAGCTGCTTTCACGTAAATTGAGCTGCTGGCAGAACGTGAGAAGTAGTCCTTCTTTGAATTGTAGAATATGTCTGACAGACCAAAATAATATCTGCCTTCAAGAATAAAATTCCCGATACCTGTTTTTAACTCCAATCCCAGACCACCTGCTATTCCGTATTCAAATTTGCGGTCAATGGGCTTTCCATATTGATTGGTAATGTTGTTGGGACGGTTTGATATGTCCCAGGGCTCCTGACCGCCATAATTTTCCTTGTCATTCATCAGAAAGCCTATTTGAGGACCGATATTCAGAAAACCCTGCACTCCGCGCGCCTCACGTCCGATACCGAGATGAGCGAAGAATGGTATTTCCAGATATGACAGCCGCCGGTTGAATTCGTTTCCGCTGCCGTCATCGATATCCTCTTTCCAACCGCGCTCAACATAATTGGTCTCAAGTTGGGCTCCGCAAATCAAGAAGAAATACTTCTCGCTTGTATATCTGACCGTTGCGCCAAACGTCGTTCCCATATTGAACTTCTGTCGGATAGAAGGCGTAAAGCTGATGCTTGAGTGGTCAAAACCGAAATTGCCGCCAACGGCCAGTTCCTTACGCGGACTTCCCACTTGCGCTGCTGTCAATGCGGGTAAAAACGTCAAGAACAGCAATAATATAAGATATGTTCTGCCGTGAAGTCTCATCTCACTCAGTCGAATTCTATCTTCTCTACTGTATATTTGTTTGACAGATGTACAAAGAAAACCTTGTGGTTAATAAAACCGCCACTACTTCCCTCCCTGTTGAAACGGAATCCCATTTGGACAGGCTTTATGTGTATGTCATTGATATGATCCGGCAGTTGGCTTCCATATTGGGAAATACCTTTTAAAAAGAATAGTGCCATATCGTATCCGTATGCTGCATAGTTCGGATAAGACTGCATCAGCTGACGTCCAAACGCGTGACGGAAATTGTAGTCGAATTTGACAGCCTCTGGTAATTTGTTGTTGGTAAAGAACCAACTGTAAAACCAAGTGTCAACCTCAAACAGCTCGTCCATGTGATCCATCGCATATGCCTGATACTCCGGGTAACCGAACAGATGCGTCTCTATTCCATCTCCTTTTGCTCTTGTCGCCAGTTGGATAATAGGCAGTACGGAAGCAAGCTGGCCGTTGCTGCTCGATGTCAGCATGAAAATATTCTGCGAATCCGCCGACAAGGTTTCTGCAAGCCGCTGACCTATCTCGCTGTCCTCGAAATTGATCTTGAATGTCTGATATGGCTTGCCGGCATTGCTGAGTGCATCCTGAAGCTTGTCTACCAAAGGATTCCTTACGTCTCCATCGGCTTCGATAAATATAACCTTTGGGTTCTTGAACTGCCTGAGGAAATACTTGCATACGTTTGATGCCATCTGAGACTGCGGAGTGTTCAACTGATAGATATAGGGATTATGATCGATAGACTCTACTGTTGAGCTTATAGGCAATACAATTGGAATCCTATTTGCGGCTGCGAATACGGTTGCCTCGGCAATATGCGAGGCATATCTGGGGCCGAATATGATATCCATCCTGCCCATTTCCTCTTTTGAGAGAATATCGCCGATGGAGTGTCTGTCGTTATCCGTATCATATACGTGAAGATTCAGTGAAATACCATCGCGTCTTAAATCTTCGGTAGCCAGAAGAACTCCCTGGTAGAACTCCACCATTTTATGCTGATTTGTGCTCTGTGGCTCGCTCAGCTCGAATGGCATCATAAGGGCTACTTCAAGGGCGTGTGGCTCGTCCTTTTTTATTATATCCGATATGATAGTGTCTGTGTATTCCTTTATTCTGGAGATGGCTGATGAGTCAGCGGCTGGAAAAGGAGAAGTAATCACCGGTTCCCTGTCCTTAGTCTTAGGGTATGGGATATTAATCACACTGCCAGCTTGTAACTTGGAATATCTAAGCTGCGGATTTGCTTCGAGAAGCTCAGTCTGGGAAATCTTGTATTTCCTGCTTATCTTGTAAATCGTCTCTTTCTTCTTTACGATATGTGTCGTAGCAAATGCTTCAGTAATGCTGCCCGCATTATCATTGTTACCGGAAACCTGTTGCTGCATTTCTGGCACACTTGATTCTGCTGACGGGGCGGATGTCCCAGGTATCTTCAGCTGCTGACCGGCTTTCAAGCCATTGGTGGCAATCTCCGGATTCAGTACTGTGAGCTCGTGTACGGTTGTGCCGTATGTCTTGGCCAAACTGTATAAAGTCTCACCGGGTTTTACCAGATGAACGTTGGCATTACCGCTTTTCCTGACTGGAATTATCAGTTGCTCGCCAGCCTTTATTACTTTCTCGCTACCGGGATTGAGATTGATTATGTCAGCCTCTGTCACTCCGTACATTCTGGATATGGAGTATAATCCCTGACCCGCCTGCACCGTATGCGTTACATATTGCGTATCTTGGGCTGAAACTGTCAGGATATTCGTCAGAGCCAGAATGAATATTATATGTGCAAGAAGAATTCTATGCATATCTGAATTATTAACAAGACGCGAAGTTAGTCAAAACTGGAACTATTAGCAAAAAAAACGCTAACTTCGCAATTGAAAACGATGTGGGTATGGATTATTCGCGTAAAATCATTCTGGTTCTCACCTTGCTAGCCGCATCATGTTCTGTTTTTGCGGACCCGGTTACAAAAGCATATGCCGCACTGCGGGACAAATCCGGACGTATTGATACAATCTGCGTGGGCGGTAGCGGGCAGACAGCATACGAGGCTCCGCTGCATGTGGAGCTTGATGCCGGACTGAGCGGAGTGGAGCCCGGTACGTTGGTGTTTTGTGAGTGGCGCATAACGCGGACATACGATGACGACGGCTTCAGCCGCGAGGAAGAATATCTTGTCCGGCAAGAGCAACATACATTCCTGGATATCAACGATAACGGCACTTTTGAAGTCCAGTTTGCATATTCATTCCGCAACGCAGGCTCCACCGAGGTGATTCCAGGTGATGAGCAGCCTCCATTGTCATTTGCCATCGATGTGTCCGATCTGTATGTCCCGAATGCTTTCTCTCCAAATGGAGATGGCAAGAACGATGTGTTCAAGGTGCGGGTCAAATCGATCATATCGTTCAATATGGTAATTTTTAACCGATGGGGTCAGGTGGTAGCGACTGGAGACCAGAATACTCTTGAATATGAAGACGGTGACGACAATAACGGCTATTATATTTGCTGGGATGGTACATCGAAAGGCAAGACCGTTCCAGACGGAACATATTTCATTCATATTGAGGCCGATGGCGCTGGCGGAATCCATTATACCCGTAAATCGGATATCAATGTGCTTACAGGTCTGGGTATAGATATTGTAAACTGACGGACTATGAGTGATAAGTCGCACTCTGTCCTCGTATCCGGTGCGAGGGCCAACAATCTTAAGAACATCGATGTTGAGATTCCACACAAATCACTCACTGTCGTGACGGGTCTTAGTGGCAGTGGCAAGTCATCATTGGCGTTCAATACAATTTATGCAGAAGGACAACGTCGTTATATTGAGACATTCTCCTCGTACGCCCGTAATTTCCTGGGCAATCTGGAACGTCCCGATGTAGATAAAATAACGGGATTGAGTCCTGTTATATCCATCGAACAGAAAACCACAAACAGAAATCCAAGATCAACAGTCGGAACGGTGACCGAGGTCTATGACTACCTCAGGCTTCTTTTCGCAAGGGTAGGCGAGGCCTACTCCTACTTGTCGGGTAAGAAGATGGTCCGATATACCGAAGAACAGATTCTAGACCTGATAATCAGCGATTATGATGGCCGGCGCATATACATTCTTGCCCCGTTGGTCCGAAGCCGCAAGGGACATTATAAAGAACTACTTGAGAGTACACGGCGCAAGGGCTACATCAATGTGAGGATAGATGGCGTGATACGCGAGATCAAGCCAGGTATGAAGCTTGACCGATACAGGAATCACGACATCGAGGTTGTGATAGACAAGCTTGTAGTGAATGAGAAATACCGTCATCGTCTTCAGGACGATGTCTCAATTGCCATGAAGCATGGTGACGGCTTGATGATGGTGTTGTCTTTGGAAGAAAACGTTATTCCAGGAACATCTGCTGACGGAATCCTGCGTCATTACAGCCGTCGTCTGATGTGTCCTGATACCGGATTGTCCTATAGCGATCCCGCTCCCAATAATTTCTCATTCAACTCGCCGCAGGGATATTGTCCCAAGTGCAAAGGACTTGGCATCGTATCGCAGGTTGACACCGACAAAGTCATACCGGACCGCACCCTGTCTGTACGAAAAGGGGCTCTGGCACCTCTTGGCCCATTTAAGAACACTTTGATATTCCGTCAGATAACATCTCTGCTACAGAAATACGACTATACTCTTGACACGCCGTTGTCCGAAATATCCGATGATGTCATCGATGAGATTCTCAACGGCAGTACCGAGCGTATAAAGGTCCAGATAACAGGCATAAACAGCGAGGCTGATTCTGTCTTTATGGAATATGACGGAATCGTCAAATACATACGTGCCCTGAGGCAGCAGACCGATTTGTCGGCAGCCGAGCAGAAATGGGCCGACCAGTTTGCTGTCACTACTGAATGTCCCGAATGTCACGGATCGAGGTTGAAGAAAGAATCCTTGTATTTTCTTATCGACGGCAAAAACATACATCAGCTTGCGTCAATGGACATATCTGATCTTCTTGTCTGGACCGATCAGGTAAGCACACGGTTGACAGACCGTCAGAACGCGATAGCCGCAAGCATTCTGAAAGAAATTCGTACACGTCTGCAGTTTATGCTCGATGTCGGTCTGGATTATCTGTCTTTGAACCGTCCGGCCGAATCATTGTCTGGCGGCGAGGAGCAGCGTATCCGGCTTGCCACACAGATAGGCTCAAAACTTGTAAACGTGCTCTATATCCTGGACGAGCCTAGCATCGGTCTGCATCAGCGTGACAACCAGCGCCTTATCAATTCGTTAAAGACCTTGCGCGATGTCGGAAACACCATCCTCGTCGTTGAGCACGACCGCGACATGATGCTTGCCGCAGACAAAGTCATAGATCTTGGACCAAAGGCCGGACGTCACGGCGGCGAAGTGGTCTTCTCAGGAACTCCCGCCGAGATGCTGCAATCAGGCACGTTGACCGCCCGATATTTGAATGGTACTCTGAACACCTGCGATTCCAACAGAAAGATCAGGACTGGAAGTGGATGCAGAATCGTGCTTCACGGTTGCCGTGGCAATAATCTGCGTGGAATAGATGTAGAGTTCCCGTTAGGAAAACTCATATGTGTGACAGGCGTGTCAGGCAGCGGTAAATCGAGTTTAGTCAATGAGACATTGCAACCCATTCTGTCCCAGCGTTTTTACCGCTCTCTCAAAGAGCCTTTGCCATACGACAGTGCCGACGGACTTGAGTTCGTAGATAAAGTTGTAGATGTCGATCAGTCTCCTCTTGGCCGTACGCCAAGATCCAATCCGGCCACTTATACCGGAGTATTCAGTGACATACGCTCATTGTTCGTTGAATTGCCTGAATCCAGAATACGTGCATATAAGGCCGGCCGCTTCTCGTTCAATGTGAGCGGCGGACGGTGCGAGGCCTGCGGAGGAAACGGATACAAGACTATCGAGATGAATTTCCTGCCCGATGTCATGATACCCTGCGAGGTCTGTCACGGCAAACGCTACAACCGCGAGACCCTTGAGGTCCGTTATAAAGGAAAGTCCATCGCCGATGTCCTTGATATGACCATCAATATGGCAGTTGAGTTCTTCGAGAATGTTCCTAATATTCTGAACAAGATAAAAGTCTTGCAGGACGTGGGTCTCGGCTATTTGAAATTGGGACAGCCATCCACCACAATATCCGGCGGCGAGAGCCAGCGTGTCAAACTCGCAACCGAACTGGCCAAGCGTGATACAGGCAAGACATTGTATATACTCGATGAACCGACAACAGGACTGCATTTCGAGGATATCCGTGTGCTTATGAACGTTTTGAACCGTTTGGTTGACAAAGGGAACACTGTCATTGTCATCGAGCATAATATGGATGTAATCAAGCAAGCCGACTGGATTATCGATATGGGACCCGATGGCGGCCGTGGCGGTGGTCAGATTGTCATCCAGGGTACACCTGAGCAGGTCGCCGCATCAGGAACAGGCTTCACATCCAGATTCCTCGCCGAGGAGCTGCACCATATACATCGATAATAATATCGGCATTGATGGATACAGCGTCGTATATAAAGGAACATATAAACGATGATGTCCGTATGCTCGCGTTGGGACAGCACCCGTCCGGCGTCAATATCCGTGAGGCTCTTGTCCAAATCTCCGGATATCAGTCCGCTTCATCAAAACTCCCTGACTGGGTAAAGGTCGATGGTATAAAATGGCCTGAGCATATATCAATGGAGCAGTGCACTAGTCAGGCACTGGCCGTATTCAAGGCCGGAATAATAGACGGGATTCTGGCTCCTGGTTTCAAAATGGCCGATTTAACCGGTGGAATGGGGGTTGATTGCTTTTACCTGTCACGAAATGCCGCATCAGTCTATTACAACGATATAGACAGTACGCTGTGCGCAATTGCGGAAAACAACTTTCCACGGCTGGGCCGGAGAAATGTTGTCGTGAGCAACAAGAGTGCAGAGGATTTCCTGGTCCAGCATTCCAATGAACGTTTCGGCTTGATTTATATAGACCCATCGAGGCGTTCCAAGTCGGGTGGCAGGATGGTATCATTAAAAAATTGTCAGCCCGACATAACGGCGCTCCAAGGCACGATGATGTCAATCTCCGATACGCTTGTGGTCAAGATGTCGCCGATGCTCGATATCAGTGTCGCTCTGTCGGAATTATCGTCAGTAATGCAGCTGTGGGTGTTGTCGCTGGCAGGCGAGTGTAAGGAGATACTCGCCGTTATGCGGCGGGACTTTTCCGGAGAGCCGGAGATACTGGCTGTCGATATAGCATCAGATGTAGCATCTTGCGGTATTCTCCGCTCAACTTCCGCTGCAGATGCCGCATTGCCGTTACCAATTGCAGATGTGAGTATGGTCCGCCCGGGAAACTATCTGTACGAGCCGTTTCCATCGCTTATGAAGAGCGGACTTTACCGTACGCTGTGCCGTAGGTATGACGTCTCGCAGCTGCATCCGAACTCGCACCTGTATGTATCGGATAAATCTGTTACCGACTTCCCCGGCCGTCGCTTCGGTATGGTGGCTGTCGCGCCATTTGACAAACATTCAGCAAAGAGACTCTTTCAGACGTACCCTAGGGCTTGTATTACAACACGAAACTTCCCGCTTACCGCCAATGCGTTACGCGACAAATACCATATACTTGACGGTGAGCCTTACTATATATTCGCTACTACAGCCGCTCCGTCACAGAAAGTGCTGATAGTGTCAAAACGTATCTGACTTACGCATACACAATTCCCTGAAGTCGCACTTTGCGCATATTGCCCTGACATCTGTCTGTGCGAATGGAACATTACGGTCGAAAATCTCCATTATTGTCTCTCTCAGTCTTTTGCCGTATTCATCCATATAACTGGCAGCGAAATCCGTAACAGGCACATTATCCATTCTCATATAAATGTTGTCGGCCGTCGGCTTGGCTGTCCGTCTGAGATACAGTAATACCGGGGCAAGCCTCTTGTCGCCGTAGCCCGGTGCATTGTGTACGAGAGTGGCGTAGTAGAAGGTCTGCAATGCATATCCGCATCTGTTGTCCGAGTTGCAGAAAAGATCATCCATACATTTAGGATCCTTCTCCACGTGTCCGGTCTTGTAGTCGGCAATCCTGTATATGCCGTCCTTCAAGTCTATTCTGTCAATACGTCCGCTTATACGGACATTCAGCTCTTTGCCGGGATACTCCGGATGTGGCAGTGATATCAAATGACTGAATCCAGCCGCCTCGCTTCCCACATACACAAAAGGCGCGTAAATCATATCCGTTTTGAGCGTCTGGTACAGATATCGGCAAACAACCTCAAAATTGACGCTTTGTGTACCATTATAATCAGACGTGCTTATATCCTTTCCATCGAATAAATCCTTCTTGAACGCCTCGCGGACAAACGACTCTATCATCGTTTTATCCTTTGCCAGCTTTTCCAGCATACTCTTTGTTATTGTCCTGTCCGGGCTGGCTTCCGCCAGTGCATTATATGCCAGTTCGGCGCTATCGTGGAACAATGTCCCGAAAAGATTAGCCTCTATGCCCGACGGATCATCCTGCCTGGCTTGTATTCCCGCCACATATCGCAGGTAGTATTTGTATTTACAGTCAAGATAGCAGTTGATAGCCGACGGGGAGATGTATTTCGATGTGTCACTTGTGTCGTACATCCCGTACAGCCTTCGCATTACCTCCGTACTCTTGCCGCTGCTGAGGCAACGGTCAGCAGTCTGCTCACAGTGGTCCGATGACAGCGCCAGACGGCGGATCGGCCTGCCGCTTACAATGAGCTGGAGAAGATATCTGGATATCTGTCCTTTTCCTATTCCCGACTGGTCGGCATTGCTGTTGTAAACCATCGTGACGCTCTCGGCCCTTTGCAGAAGATGGTGGAAATTATATGCTGCCACAGCGCTTCTCTCACGCATCGTAGTCAGACCGAACGCAGCTCGGATACTGTACGGAATGAACGATGTCCCGCCGTTGCCTGACGGCAGGGTACCTTCGGATGCTGACAACAGCAATATATGCTTGAAATCCAGATTACGGGTCTCGATAAGTCCCATTACCTGCATTCCTGCAACAGGCTCTCCGTGGAATGGAACTGTCGTTCCCGCCATTATCTTCCGCAACAGTTTGCACAGCATATCTGTGCTGATGTCCAAAGATCCCTCCTCGATGAGAGTGCGCATACGGCTGACATTGGTGTATATCCTGTATAAAGCCTCGCAGTACAAAGGCTGGAAAACGTTCTCGACAACACTTCCATTGATGACCGGCGCAAGTACCTGAATAATCTCCGATATCTTGTCCAGCAGGGACAGATTGTCCTTGCTGGCCCTGAAGACGAGACTTAATGTATCACCTGCATTAATCTCGTTGATGTCCGGGTAGTACCGATGTGATTTTATCAGCTCCTGATAAGTGTCGGCGGCATTCCCGCAAATCATATTTGTAATAGGGTTGTTGAGCACGCGTCCGACCATATCAAGCGTAAGCCTTCCGCCGTTTCGCAATATGCTGCGTTGTGTGTCAAGTATGGCGCTGATGAAACTGTATAAAGGTGTGGCCTTGAATGGAAAGCCCATCGTAATATTCAATCCTTCTGTAGAATCGGTTGGTATAGCGTTGATTACAGGCTGCAGCAGGCTGCCGTCACATAATACTATGGCAGTATCTTTTCCCGGCTTCCCGTCAATCTGTGCAATCCAATCAGGAATGTAGCCCGCCTGCGCCGTGTCGGACGATGTCTCAATAATGGTCAGCTCCTTATCTTTATTGATATTGTCAAACAGACTCCCATTCAGTCTGTTCGGAAACTCAGCCAGATTGTCGCGCATAAACAGTCCCGCCTCAAGTGAGGGGTCTTCTATGTAGCTCTTGTCATAATCCCAGTAGAACAGCGCTTTCCCGCATTCTTTCAAACGGCGGAAAACCGTTCTCTCTGCTTTGTCAAGACTGTTGAACCCGATGAATGCACAGAGACCGTCTTCAGGTAGCTTCAGACTTGCTCCCGAAGCTACCTCGCGTTGCAGCATACCCTCGTATGCCAGCCCGGCATTCATAAGCTCTGTGCGGAACCTGTTATATATCAGTCCGAGCCTATTCCATATCAGGGAATATTTTACGCGCAGCTCTGTGTCACTTCCGTTGAAGTGGTCAAAGAACTCTTTAAGGATGTCAGACTGTTCCTCGCTCAGAAACGGCTTCGCGGCAATCTCCTTGTGGTTCTCAAGGCAGGCGAATATTGCATCGGCATCTGCCATATTGCGGTCAATATCGTCAAAATCGTCCAGCATGAGCTCGCCCCAGTTCCAGAAACTGTCCAGCGTCTCATCGCTGTTCATCACATCCTTGTAGATATTGTAGAGCAGCGACACCAGTTTGTTCCTGTCGGCTATCCGCAGCGAAGTCTGTGACTGGAACAAGTCGGAGATGGTCATATATACAGGCGACCATACTGGCTTGTCGTTATGAAGCGTCAGATACTCATCAAAGAACAGTCTTGCCCTTCTGTTCGGAAACACTACGGTAATATGTGATAAACCCTTTGTCGCGTCAACAAAATTGCCGGTGAGATCGGCTGCTGCCAATGATAGAAAATGTTCCATATCCTGGTTTCTCATATAACCTTTATTGTTTTCTTCAAATAGATATACCATACATATCCTTTTACGTTCTGGTATCCCATATCGCGCAGCAAGTCCATATATTCACTGACCTGATGCAGATACTCCTCTCTCTCACGTCCGAACTTGAAATCAACCACGATGGTCCCATTTCTGTCACACATCACTCTGTCCGGACGCCGTGACTGTGATATGCCGTTGTGTCTGAACAAGACAGATGTCTCGTAGAATATAGTCCAGTGCCCGTCAAACCATTCCGATACTTCCGGCTCTGTCACCGCCTCGTGCAGCAGCCTGCTTATTTCGGCTGCCTTACTGTGACTCTCGATAAGTCCCTGCGACAACAGTGACTCTATCTGAGTGTCGATATCTTCAGGAGTGTTTACAGCCGACATCAGCTGGTGCATCAACCTGCCGCTGTCTATATAACCCTGTTGCCGGATATCCCCCGAATCTGCCGTATCTGCCGCAGAATGGACAAATCGCACCGATTCCCCCGATTGTCGGAATCCAGCCTGCATATTATACGATTTCATGGCGGTTTTCCCTTGCTCAGGTATCGTGTTCAATGGATTTTCTGAATATGCATCCTTCTGCTCCTTGCTGGGTATCAGATTGCCGTATTCGTATTCAATCATTCCGTTCCCGTCAACGGCGCAGCCGAATTTGTCGGAACATAGAGCACCTGCCATAATGTCGCTGATACGGCTTATCTTATCGCCCGACTTGCTTTGAGGGTTCGCGCTCAGAATTACCATATTGCACTTCGGCCGTGTTGCAGCCACATATAGAAGATTCAGGTTGTCAACCATCTGTCTTCCGGTCTCATCAATGAAATCGTCAGAGAAAATAGAATTTGCAAGTTCCTGATAGTATCCTACAGGCAGCAGCGGAATCTCGTTGAAAGGCTCCACATCGGGCTCACACCAAAGATTATCCCCGCTTTTGCACAAAGTCCAGTCACAATGAGGAATAATTACAGTGTGGAACTCCAATCCCTTCGAGGCGTGTATTGTCATCAGTCTGATGCTGTCGGCAGTATCCTGAGGAATGGACTTTTTGTGCAGTTTCCCGTCCCATTCCTTTATGAACCCGGCGATGTCCGACGAGCCTGTTGATGAGAAGTCTTTGACAATATCCATAAAGGCCAGCAGATAGGCATCCTGTCCCGGTATCTTCTCCAACTCAAGAATCTTGTATAATTTGTCGGTCAGCTCATATAGCGGAGTGTTCCGCAGAGCCTCCCGTTTGCCGGGTATCTCCCCGGGCAGCATCCGTGCCGGGTCGTCCGACATTATCTCCAGAAAGTCGGTGTCCCTGCCAAGTACAAGCCCGCTCCATTCAAAAACCAGCGATGAGATGGCAATCTGGTCCTTGTCGTCATTTATCCAGCGCAACGCATTTACTATGATTCTTACCGCCGGCGATGAGTCCAGTTGGAATGCCTCGCCCGACACCATTTTATATTCTGGCCTTTCCGATGCGAAATAGCCCGCGATTGATGCGATATCTTTTTTGTTGCGCAGCAATATCGTAATATCCGACAGCGCTATTCCTGCCCCGGTAAGTCGGTCCAACTCTTCTTCAAGCATCTGCATCGCCATTGCAGTGGTGTCCGAGTCCTTCCCGCACTCACGCAGCAATCTGACTCTCACGTTGCCGTCCGGTTTGTATGGCTCTCCGTCGGTGTCTCTCACCGGGTATTCCTGCATAACGTCGGAATAGGCCTGACTCATTGACTCGTGATTCCGGTTGAACTGATTTTGGAAACTCTCATTCAAGATTCTCTCAGCCAGAGGAAACAGCTCATTGTTGAAATTCACGATGTTGGCATGACTCCGTCTGTTTGCGGTCAACCGCTCAGTCCTGGGCCTGTATGTGGCGAACTCTTTCTCAATACCGGTGTTGAGAATGCTCCAGTCTCCGCCGCGCCATCGGTAAATTGACTGCTTCACGTCGCCTACAACAAGACATTCCTTGCCCTGTGACAGACATTCGTGCAACAGCAGGCTCATATTCATCCATTGCATCATAGATGTGTCCTGGAACTCGTCAATCATCAAATGCCGGAATGTGCTTCCTGTCTTCTCGAACACGAACGATGTGTCATCGACAGTGAGACTGCTGAGCAGATGAGCCGTATCGGCTAGCACGAAACGCCCTTCCTCATTATTCTGCCGGTTTATCTCGCGTCTGATAGCCAGGATTAATGCCAGTTCGTTCAGATACCTCAGTGCCGCGTTGAAAGAGTTGGCATATTTATCGTATTCATCGTGGATATTGGCGGCCTCGTTGAATAACGGGGCGGTTATCCCGGCAGTGAATTGTTCCAATGATGGGTCAGCCTTCAATTGCGCCTTCTTGAATATACCTGAAGGATTAGCCACACTGTTCCCGATAGTCTTTCCTGCAGGCTTGGACAAGAAACTGCCGTCTATAAGAGAAACAATCAATTTGCCGGCGTTGCTCGCCAGCGTGTCAATCGGATACCCTTTACGCTCAATTTCCGATTTTATCCTCTCACCGCATCTTATCAGCTTTTTTGTCAGCTCTTCTGCCATATCATCCCTTCTTTTCCTCATTTTCCTGGAATAAGTCCTGATGGCATCAGGCTTTTCCAGAATATCCTTCAGCAAATCGCTTTTACCCATAAAAGCCTCACTGAACAGCTGCCTGGAGAATTCTTTCAGCCTTAGATCAACATTCCATCGCTTGTCATTGTCAATGTTGTCCTGCACAAAGTCAAGAACATAGTCTTTCTCGCCCGATTTCGGGTCCAGATTTGCCAGAAAGCTATCTACGGCATCACTTATCACCGACTCAACGTCAAGCTCAATACTCAGGTTGCTTCCAAGCTGAAGCTCACGTGCCAGCCCCCGCAGCACCGACTGGAAAAAGCTGTCAATCGTCTCTACCCGGAAACTTCCGTAATCCTGCAGTATCAGTTTCAGCGCAATACCGGCATTATCCCTGATTGTATTGTCGGAATACGATGCCGGCGTAAGCTTTCGTACTGCCGAGAAGTATGCCGCCGATTCCGCTATGCCGTGGCTTATCCCGTACAGCTGGCTCATGATGCGCTGTTTCATCTCGGCTGTCGCCTTATTGGTGAAAGTGACAGCCAGAATGTGCCTGTAGGCCTGCGGATTTCTTACAAGGAATGAGATATACCGGACAGCCAGAATGAAAGTCTTTCCTGAGCCTGCCGATGCTTTGTATAATACGAGTGGCGAATATTCCTCCATTGCCTATTTCTTTTATTTGAATTGTAAAATTACCAAATCATTGATAAAACGTGTAAATTTGCACCACATAAACATACCGCTAAAAAGTTTATTCATTACTTATTATTATGGGATATCTGGCAGAAGAAAAGAAAAAAGTCACCACTCAGCGACTTAGAGAGATGAAACAGCGCGGCGAGAAAATATCAATGCTCACATCGTACGATTACACTATGGCCAAAATCGTTGACGGAGCCGGCATTGATGTCATTCTGGTAGGTGATTCCGCATCGAACGTAATGGCCGGAAATGTTACCACTCTGCCTATTACCCTCGATCAGATGATATATCACGCCAAATCTGTTGTCCGTGGAGTGAACCGCGCGCTGGTAGTTGTTGATATGCCGTTCGGCACATACCAGATAAGCGATGTCGAGGCCGTAGCCAATGCAGTCAAGATAATGAAAGTCTCACACGCCGATGCCCTGAAACTTGAGGGTGGGGTGGAGATACTTCCTTCAGTCCGCCGCATTCTCGATGCCGGCATTCCCGTGATGGGACACCTTGGACTTACGCCACAGTCTATCAATAAGTTCGGAACATACGCCGTCCGCGCCAAAGAAGAAGCCGAAGCCGGGAAACTCATATCCGATGCCCACGCCCTTGAAGATGCCGGCTGCTTCTCGCTCGTACTCGAGAAAATTCCTGCCCAGCTGGCAGCACGCGTAGCCAGCGAGGTATCCATCCCCGTTATCGGCATCGGAGCCGGGTCAGGTGTTGACGGCCAGGTTCTTGTCGTAGCCGATATGCTTGGTATGAACTGTGATTTCTCACCACGCTTCCTGCGCCGCTATGCCGATTTGTTCGGTGTAATCACACAGGCTGTCGGACATTATGTCGAGGATGTGAAGAGTGGCGATTTCCCTAACGAGAAAGAACAGTATTGATTTGCATGAATAGAAAAGTGACAGCATTGTCAAGTCTGGTGCTGTCACTTTCTGCTTTGCTATTTTACCACAGTTTTTCCGTCAATGATGTAGATTCCGGACGGAAGGTCGGAGTATTCCGTATTTGCAGGAAAGCGGACACCATTGATACTGACAATGCCTTTTGCCTGATATTTCACTGATGACGCCTGGTCTGTCAGAACTTCATCGATATCAGTACAGTCAACGCCGCCAAGACCTCTTACAATACCCGCATACACATGCTTGCGATAAAATGTGCTGTTGGTCCATATGCCAACAGGCGTGTTCGCACGCCATCCGCTATTGGCTGGTGAGTCAGTAGGACACCAGAAACAGATGCCCCATTGCTGTTCCGGAGGAATAAGGCGGAAATACTCCTTCAATATCCACTCGTAGTAGTCTGCCATCCTCTTGTGCTGTGCTTCTGTCATATTCGGAGTATGGACATCATTGCCGCCGGCATCGACATATCCCATGTCGAACTCACTTACGCGGACCAGTTTCCCCGAGGCCGCCATCAGCTTGAACATATTGGTAATGGCATTCTTCTTGCTCGCCAGAGTGCTGCTGTTCTCATAATACGAGATGTGCATCTGCGTACCGATTCCATCAATGTAAGTTTCTCCGTCAGCCTCCCATTTCTTAATCCAGTTGATTAGCGATTTGAGCTTCTTGTTGCCGTCCCAATCACTCTCAAGATTGTAGTCGTTGATAAAGAGCTCGATGTCCGACGGGCCATATTGACGCGCATAGCGGACGGCGCTGCGCACGTATTCCAGGTCGCCCATGTGGTCCTGCCAATAGAATGAGTCTCCGCCTACATCCCATGTGGCATTGCCGTTGTATCCCTCGGAATGCTGCAGGGTGTAGTTGCCGTAGCCGTCATCGCCACCGCCCGAGATAGCCTCGTTTACAACATCCCAGGCTTTCACCTTGCCGCCGCAGGCATTCATCATTCCTTTGATCCACTTTTCCATAGCGCCGTTGAGAACCTCAAGCTTCTCTGCCTTTGTCAGCGGGGTGCTGTGTGGAAGTTTAAGCGTGAAATCGCATTTCTCTATCTGCGGACTCGTGATGGAGCCTCCAGCCTTCTTCATCTTGAACGATGTGAGCACATCGCTGTCAATGGTTCCGTTGGTGATTCTTTCCACACCGCCTATTTTAAGGCTGATGTTGTCAAAGTAGTAGATGTTGGCATCGGCAAGCTCGCTCAGATTGAATGCGATTGACTTGCCTCCCTTTGCGAATTTACCCGAAACCTGTATTGTCTTCCACTCAGTGCCGAAGTCTATGTTGCCCAAAGCATTGTAATCTACATAATTAGTCGGATCGTTGTGTATCTGTGTAGATGCCTTGGCGGGTTTGTCAGCACGCACATCAGCGGTGAATACATAGCTCTGGCCCGAAGCGAAAGATGATGGGCACACAACCCAGAACTGGTTGTCCCACACCTCCGACTGTCTGGCCGTAGCCTCGACCTTCAGGTATCGGCTTTCCCCGTCAATACGCATTGCACCGACAGATTCCTCCACCTTGATGTTCCGTATATAGATGTCGCCTACGAAGTCTCCGCACTGCAATAGCAGGAAAGGACTGTTGACAGGGCTTTTATATGTTACGGACACTTCCTTCCAGCTTGTCGTGAAAGAGAAGTTCGTATTACTTCCGTTGCTCCAGTCGCCAAGCTTGGAATGCATCGTGCCGGACTTCGATCCTCTTATCTCGTATGTGAACTTATATGTCTTTCCTGCCTCCAGAGGAATGTTGTCATAGCAGACGAACTGCACCTCCCACGAGTTTACAATTTTTGTGGTATGTATGTTCAAACCGTCTGTCGATGAGAATTTGAGCGAAAAACCGTACTGCGACTTGTCAGCGGTCCACCCGACATTCTGCTGTGTGCGGAAATCCTTCGAGCCGACCACGACATACACCATTGTGTCGGGATTCTCAAACGGTATGGCCGGCTTGTCCTTGATAAGCCCTCTCAGCCAACCGTTGGGCTGCTGTGAGTGCCATGCAAGAGTGTGCCCATATATGCTGATGCCCGCCTTCTCCGCCGCATTCACAAAATTCCTGACCTGCGTGAAATCCATATTGCCGCTATTGTTCACGCAGCTCGCCATCTTCATGGCGTTGCCTGCCACAGTCTCGGTGAAATTGTCGTTGGTAAGTCCTTTGATCGAGGAATTGTTCAGATAATCACTGACAATAGTGCCGGTGCCAAGACGGAAATTCGGATACTTGCTGTAGTCGATATAATTCTTCAGCGGGGCATAGTCCTTCAGATATGCATAGTTGGGATCATTTGGGTTGCCCTGCTCATAATTCTTAAGATTCTGTGATGATGCAGACAGAACGCAAAGAGCGGTGATTGTCGTCAGTAATATTCTTTTCATTGTCCGTGAGATAATGTCAGTATTACAAAAGTATATACTTTTCTCATAAATTGCCAATCCAATTGAGGCCAGTGAATTCGTGAAACAGTAAAATGGCCGGGGTGACTAACCATATATGCTCAGAGGGGAAGAGAAAGTATAACTTATGACTAATGTGCTGAATGCACCACGTTAAGAGCAGCATATGAGTGCAACCCTCCGAGCCCTTTCCATTGAGCCTGCTTGTATCCTTGAGCGGCTTCGTACCCAACGCATGGGTGAGGCTCCGGTGGAGATGTGGCCGATGCACAAAGGCAGGCCTGCCGCCCCCTCTCTTCTCCCCTCTGAGCCTCTTTTGATAGGTCTCCTATCCTCTATTGATAAAGAAACTTTCGTGATATGATTAGTTATTGAGTAATCACTATCCTTGAGTAATGAATGCTGGAGTTATGGAAGTGTGAAAAGTATTGCTTTGGTGAGTGGTGGATATGTGACCAATGCTGCTGTAGTTGACGAGTATGATGAAGATTAATAGATGAGCAGATCGGCAGTGTTTAGGAACGTCCTGCTTCTATAATCCATGGAAAGCGCGGAACATGTCGACACCGCCTGAATGGTTCAGGTTGTCGTGAACCTCTTTTGAAACTAACAATACCGTCTTGCAGTCAGGGCATTCATGAAGAACACGTTGAATCCTTCCCGGATTACCGCAACGCTCCCAAACTTCCTGCTCACTGCATCCATACTTAGCCATAAGGCGCCGTACCGGTTCCTTATCTCCTTTCAAAACACGGATCTCGTCTACGCTCATTCCGCTCTCCTTTGCCATCTTCTCAAACACTTCCATATGCAGATACTGGCGGTCCTTTTTGGGTCCTA
This sequence comes from Bacteroidaceae bacterium, assembly GCA_045597365.1. Taxonomy (GTDB): domain Bacteria; phylum Bacteroidota; class Bacteroidia; order Bacteroidales; family Bacteroidaceae; genus Colenecus. Next base: position 34,072 of record JAZLKB010000054.1, read on the forward strand.
GAAGTGCAGCCTTGGCTTTCTCGCTCAATTCCGTTTCAAAATCAAGTGTCGTCTGCTTGACGGAAAGCTTTGATAAATCAAGTTCCCCGTTATTGAAGTCGAACCCGTCTACTCCATTCTCCTTCAGAATCTGTTCCCATGTTTTTCCGTCCGGATTGTACTTCTTAGGTATGGAGTTCCCATCGGGGTTCCATCTGGAATCGCCTCTTTTTCCTGCCCACGAACCAGTATTAGGGACATTGCGCAGTCCGTTGTCCGCTCTGTACCTAGTCGTCCTGTACTGCTCAAGAAGAAGCCGGTCCTCATCATTTAATGATTCGTGCAATTCCGGATGTTCGTCAAGATATTTGGCGCGAGCATATTTCTCGCTTGCAGCCGTTCGTGCGGCTCTGCCCTCGACCGCCTCCCTGGCTGAGCGCTCCGCGGCCTCTTCTGCACCCTCTCTTGCCACACGGCCGGCAACAAGATCTGCGCCTTCACGGGAGACAGCATCCTCGGCAGCCTCTTTCCCTGTTTTAATCAGCACATCTTCGACAGCCTCACGTCCAAGACGGTCTGCCACAATCTGGTGTCCTGTGCCTGAAGAGTGGAGCATTCTCTCAAAAGATTCTCTGACTATTCTTTCTCTGGCAATCCGTGTAGATGCATCGCCTGCAGCAGAGGTGCCGGCCCTCCTGATGGCACGTTCCAGAGTCTCCTTGTTTGCCCGCTCCACAGCTTCCTTAGTGGCAGACCTGGCAGATAGCTCCACTGTCGAACGAATCGCGGCATTTGCCCCTCTTTTAGCAATGGCGGCCGTTTGCGCCCCAGATGGCAACCCAGTAACAAAGACAGTCAGAACTACCGCTATTATGGCTTTATAACGCTTCATGGACATAATTATATAATTTCTTCTGCGATTCCTTAACCTCTGAAGACAAGGATTCAATCAGAATACTGGCGTAATTGATGAATCGTGACATCTGGCTATCGGATAACAGAGTGCAATATTGTTCAAGATCTTCCTGAGCAAGTATCCCGGCTTTTTGACTCAGATAAATACCAGCAGCCAGATCAACAGCATCATATACGGTGTTGAACGGAGGAGGTATCAGATTCGCGGCAAATGATGCCACGAATGATGTCGCATCGTACTTGTTAGACCTGCTTTTAATTCTGGCAACACCTCGAAGATAATCCTCACCAATATTTTCCCACGTTGGAGGAGCCGGAGGTACAAATCCCTGAAACAAAACGCTGTCAGGCGCCTCTGACACTTCAAGTATCGATGAAAGGATATCCAATCTGCGTTCTGCCGATAATGCGCAAAACTCGTCGATGCATACCATCACCGTATCCACGATGGCATCAGTCGATAAATAACGGCTGAAAAGCGTGTCTGCCAAAGCGACAAACTTCTGCTCCGCTTTATCTTCAGAACCTATTCCGTATACTGCAAGGAAGTTTTCGTCAGTTGTCGGGCGGATTTTTTCTTCCATCTGGTCAATCTTTTCGTAAATCACATCTGATTTCTCAATGACCCAGTTCAAGGCCCTGTCCTTGATGCTTGCTCCTTTTTTCAGAATCTTTGCGATTGTCTTTGAATCATCCAGCTTAGGAGTCAATGATTGGATATGTTCCGAAATATTAGATAGAAAATCAGAAAAATACTCATCCATCAGTTCATCGCTCACGGTGGTGACTCCATCCATGGCGTATTTTGATGCACACAGGCTTACATATGTGTCAATATCGGCAAGTACGTTGTTCTCGATCATGAAATACTCCTCGAGTTGTGAATCAGCTTGCGCCAGAAGCGAGTCTCTCATAGCCCAATAGAGCTCTCTTAACTCCCCTGAAAGATCGGTCTGCTCAAACAGCCCATAGATATATTTGACATATTGATATGGCTGTTCATCAATTCCGGAAATGATGTTCTCATTATAGTATTCTGAAAGGAATGGATACCGGGCGCTGTTATTTCTATAGAATTCTGCAGACTCTTGGATAGTCATGCGATCCACCATGGCAAGGACTATTGCAGAGGAATCAACGACGACAGACTTTTCTTTTGTTCCATCTGAACGTACAGACTTTTCTTCTGCTCTTTCTGACCGTACAGACTTTCTAGCCGTTCCACACGATACAAACGCAATTGAAATGGCCACAAAGATGATGTACTTAATAACATGACATAACCTCATGGTGCAAATATATAATAAGATTGATAGATACCGGATATAATTATGCAATAATATTTGAAATGCTACTATATAAAAAGTCACCCTATTCAATTGATTAAGGTGCTATAGTGTTGATTATTAGTTGTTTATAAGTGCGACTATGAGTAACTTGCGTTGTTGATTAATTGAATACAAGAACACAAGAAATGCAGCATGTAAAGATTTATTACAATGGAGCGCCCTGTATTGGCGGACGCAGCAAGTTCTCCTCATGCAGTGGTGCCCCCGTCACGTGTAAGACGATTTGTCTACCTAACATGAGTTTCAAACCAATTTGTACAAATAATTGCCATTTTGCCTGCAAATAATTGAAATTTAACCGGTTTGCCTATTGTTTCTTTAAAATTTAATTTGTACATTTGTACAACTAAAAAGCAATATAGCAATGTCCAGGCCGACCAAACAAGAAAGCATCTACCAGGTGTCCATTCACCGCAACGGAGGTTATATGTACGCATCCACTCATCCATACACGACAGACGAGAAGACAGGCAAACGCAAGTATGTCAACCTTCACTGGGGTACCGTTGCCGATGGCAACAGGTTCATCCCCGGCAAGCGCTACATCTTCGCGAGTCCCGAGGAGCGCGCGAAGCTTGTGTTCCCCGAGGGCTGGGACCTCAGCGAGGCGAACAAGCTCTCCGGAGCCAAGACCGCAGGCAGACCCGCATATACCGACACGGACAGGAACCGGTTCTACGGTGACATCTGGCTGCTTGAGCAGGTTGCTGCAAAGACCGGCCTGAGGGATGACCTGAACAAGGTCTTCGAGGGCAATGCCGAGTATGTGGACAGCGTGCTCACGCTTGCGTACTTCTCCGTCCTCACCGGATACTCCTACAACCGCGTTGCCCGCTGGCAGCGGATAGAGAAGACCCCGTACGGCAAGGAGCTGTCTCCGGCTGCTATCACATATCTGACACAGAACATCACTGAATCGGAGAGGATGAAGCTGTTCAGCCTGCGTGCCGCAAGACTGTCGGACAATGCGGTCTGCGCTGTCGATTCCACCACCAGG
>JAZLKB010000055.1:0-43245 GCA_045597365.1 Bacteroidaceae bacterium
TTGCACATATATACAATCAGTTAAGTCCATTAGTGATGAGTGATGAGTGTTTTTATTTCATCACGACTGCGTGGCGTTTTTGCATGATGTATTCAAAATGAGACCTGATATCAGCAGTCCCCACTAAATATCGAGTGAGCCGGGAGTAGGGGGAGGCGGTCATGGGTTACTGTGTTATGCTGTTACTTCAAAGATACGGAGTATTTTGCTTTGTAGTAGTGCGTTACGGTGACTAATTTGGAGAATTGAACTACTTTATATCTGGTGGTTCAATGTTGGGGGAATGTAGTATAATGGTGTTGGTGGTATCGGGGAAAAGTGTATCTTTGCTTTTGAAACAAGCGCAAGCAAGTTTTAGTTCACCGTCCGGAGGCTCTTTCACAAGTGCCTCCGGACATTCTTTATTGTGGTAAACTGAAATGTATCATAAAATGTGCTCACGGAAAAATGGGGCACAAATGGGGCACAGATTTCGGCCTTTAGAAAAAGCAACCCCCTCAGAGATACTTCCGAGGGGGATTTCTGTGATTCCGTTGGGATTCAAACCCAAAACCTTCTGATCCGTAGTCAGATGCTCTATTCAGTTGAGCTACGGAACCGTTCTGACGCTGCAAAGGTACAAATAATTTTATTGCTGTCAACAATCAGAGCCGCTTTTTTTACCAAAAAAATTAATCTATGAGTCTGTCTCCAGGCATCAGAATGCCTATTGTGACTCCGAATGACGGCGCTTCAAGCTTATAGTTATCGCCGCAGATATTCACAAACATATTGGCGGAGATGCGGTTATAGTTGGCTACCAGCGATATTTCGCCCAAGTACGAGATCCGAGAGAAGGCATCATCGTAATATGCGTTCCGGTTCTCATCGCATTTGATCGGGGAGAATGGGAGGAAGCCGTAGAACTCGCCGCGAAGATGCAGGAAACGGTTGAACACGTATATTGGTTTTATACCGTAGGCAGCGTATTGGTTGGCACGGAAGATATTGTTATAAATGAAAACGCTGTTTACGGTTGGCTCAAAGCGGCCAGCCTGCATCATTGTGGCACTGTAATTCTTTGAGAATGAACGCGATGAATAATATACTTTCACGTAATTTCCAAGGACGAATCTATCAGATATGTGTGAATAATGGTCTATAAGAAGTGTCATCTGGAGCCACGAGTTGTTGTTCACGAAGCTTTCGGCCACCTCACCGCGCAGCTTGCTGAACTCGCGCGAGGTGTATAAGTCACCTTCAATGATACTCTTATGCCCGGAGGTGGGATATTGCTGGGTATTCAGCGTATTCTTGATGAAACGTGCCGATACTCCCAATATGTTATAATGGCTCTTGTTGTACTCAAAATCTGACATATAAGAGTTGTCGTCAAGATAATAGTCGCTGTGTATGGCTCCACCTACGGTGACCTCAGCCTTACGGTCGCTCATAAATGGCAGTGCAGCCTTTGCCTTGAAGAAGAACTCGTTGTCTTTATTGAATGCCGGATTATCTGAATTGTTGAATATGTATTTCTGGTTGTAGTATCGGAAGTTCGAGAATCCTACGCGCAGCAGCAACGACTTGGACATATTACGAGCCTTGTCGATTCTGGCAGTAAGCTGTACGTTGTTGTATGTACGTCCAACTTGGCCTTCAAGCAGGCTCTCGATAGAGTAGGTGTTGACGTAGTTGTACGAGAGGCCTCCATACAGCTGACTTGTAGCGCTTGTTGAGAGGCCGCCGCCGATGTGAAGTTTCGGCTTGTCGTTCAATGTGACATCAAGACAGAGTGTATATGTCGAGTCTGCTTTGTTGAATTGTGTGGTTGGAATGATTTCCTGAATGGCATCGTCCGACAGCAATTTGAAATATCCTTTCTTCAATCCCTCATAGTCGAAATCGCCGCTGCCGTCAAGTTCCTGACGGAACTCGCGCTCAATGAATTGTGCCTGTGACTGATTTACACCGGTCACGACCATGTTGCGGAATACCAGCTCGGGAATCCTTGCTTTGAATGCATCGCGCCGGTCTTTGACAACATCTTTTGAACGGCGTGAGCCTACACGCGACATAATGGAGTCCATCATCTCGTCGGTGTAATTGTAGCCACGGCGCATAATCTCGACTGAGCGCTGATAGTCAAGGAGTTTGACGTCTTCAAGATTCATACTGATGGACAATCCTTTATCGGCAGGAATATCGAAATTGATGTCCTGGATAATCATCGAGCGGAGCTGTCCGTACATATCGTCCTCGTCGGGTATCGGGTCGGGACCGGCTACAATACTGCCGATTATTATGTCGGGGGCGAACTCGTCAATCATTACATCGTATGGGTAATTGTCGTAGATTCCACCATCATAAACCAGTGTGCCATTGATTTTTATGGGCTTGAATACGAAGGGGAATGTCATCGATGCGCGGACGGAATTTCCCAGATCGCCCGATGACATTACGACATTCTTTTTATGGAACACATCGGCACCGACACAGCGGAACGGAACCAGCATCTTGTTGAAGTCGCCCTCGCAGGCTGCGTTTGCTCCGGCAAAGATATCGACGAATCCCAGATTCATCTGCAACGGATCAATAAGACTCGTGTTCTGTGGTCTGAAAAACATCAGTGAGTCTTTAAAGTTGAGTTGCATTGATACAATTGAAGGGGTGGGGTCGTTCTGCTTGAAGAAATACCGGTACTCTACATTCGATTCTCCCTGATACCACTGGCGGAACTGTTCGGATGATATGAGTTTCAGCATCTCATCGGTTGTATAACCCATACAGTACATTGAGCCGATGATAGCTCCCATTGAAGTACCAACTACGTAATCGATAGGTATATCGTTGTCCTCAAGGGCTTTAATGACGCCAATATGAGCCACGCCCTTGGCTCCGCCGCCACTGAGTACGAGTCCTACTTTCTGCGGATGGGCAGAAAGCAGGATTGTAAACAGAGCTAGTGTCAGGGCTATGACTCTTTTCATATCACTGTACGGTTATTATCAGATTAATTCTATGCTGCGCTTGATGAACTCGTCGAGAGCTTTGCCTTTGAGCATTCCTACCTGCAGCAGAGCCAGATCGATCAATTCGTTGACGACCTTGCAGTCTGAGGCGTACGATGCGAAGATGGCATCTTTCTCCTTCTCCTTGTCGGACACGCTCTGCTCTTTCTCGGTCAGTTCGGTCTTCTCGGCCTCAGGCACATCTTCGGCCTTCTTGCCTTCCTTGGCCTTGCGAAGTTCGGATACTCTGGCACGTAATGCATCAAGCTCGGAGTTGATGGGAGCTACACTGGCGGAACAAGTCTCGGAGGCCTCGTCCATAACTTTCCTGACTAACTTATGATCGGTGTTTACAAGGACGGAGTACATACTTGGCATATCTCCGTAGAAGCTCATACCGGCCTGAATGTCGGCCATATCCTTCATTCTGCGCATATACTCGCTCTGAGTTATGAGAACTGGCTGGGCAGCCTCGCCAAGCTGTTTTGCCTCTACGTGGAACTCTACTTTGTCCATCTGAGGCATACGGCTGCGGAAAATGGCTGATACCATCTTGCCAGACTCATCGTCGGCGTTGCCTTTGTTATTGTCGTCCTTTACAATCAGGTTGTCGATGCTGTCGCTGTCAACACGCATAAAGCGGCTCTTCTCGAATTTCTGCTCCAAAAGGCCGATGAGAGCCACGTCAAGCTGGCCGTCCATCAGCAATACGCTGTAACCCTTTGCATTGGCATTGCTTACAAAGCTGTACTGGGCATCTTTGTCGTTGGCATAGAGATATATCAGCTGGCTGTCTTTGTCTGTCTGATTGTCTTTGATAAGGGTCTTGTACTCCTCGAATGTGTAGTATTTGCCATCGGTATCCTTGAACAGGGTGATTTTGGAAATCTTGTCATAGAGTTCCTCTTCGGTCAGCAATCCGTAATTGATGAACAGTTTCAGGTTATCCCACTTCGACTCGAAATCGTTACGGTCTTTCTTGAATATTGAGTTGAGACGGTCGGCCACCTTCTTTAATATGTAGCCGGATATCTTCTTTACATTGGCATCGCTCTGCAGATACGAGCGTGATACGTTCAATGGAATGTCGGGCGAGTCAATTACGCCGTGAAGCAGTGTAAGGAAGTCGGGGACTATGCCTTCGACCGAATCGGTTATATATACCTGGTTGCAGAAAAGCTGTATCTTGTTCTTCTGAAGCTCGATGTTGTTCTTGATTTTCGGGAAATAGAGGATTCCGGTAAGATGGAACGGGAAATCGACATTCAAATGAATCCAGAACAGCGGCTCGTCCGACATAGGGTAGAGCTCGCGATAGAATTTCTTATAGTCCTCGTCTGTTACATCGTTCGGAGTCTTTGTCCACAAGGGCTCGACGTTATTGATGATGTTGTCCTGGTCTGTCTCAACGTTCTTGCCGTCTTTCCACTCTTTTTTCTTGCCGAATGCAATCGGAACAGGCAGGAACTTGCAGTATTTCTTCAGCAGCTTCTCAATCTCGTTCTCTTGCAGATATTCCTTGCAGTCATCATCTATATACATGATGATGTCTGTTCCACGGTCGTCCTTGTCGCACTCCTCGATGGTGAACGACGGTGAGCCGTCGCAGCTCCACTTGACGGCCTTGGCTCCCTCCTGATACGACCTGGTGATAATCTCAACCTTCTTTGAGACCATAAACGATGAGTAGAAGCCCAGACCGAAGTGGCCGATTATGGCATTTGCATCGTCTTTGTACTTTTCCAGAAAGTCGTTTGCACCGGAAAAAGCTATCTGGTTGATATATTTATCTATTTCGTCGGCTGTCATTCCGATGCCGCGGTCACTGACCCTGATGGATTTCTTGTCGAGACTTACACGGACTGTCAGGTCTCCAAGTTCTCCGTTTACTTGTCCTTTTGCCGACAAGGTCTTGAGTTTCTGTGTGGCGTCAACTGCATTAGATACTATCTCGCGCAGGAAAATCTCGTGATCGCTGTATAAGAACTTTTTAATTACCGGGAAAATGTTTTCGGTGGTTACACCGATTGTACCTTTTTGCTTACTCATATCAATAGTAATTTAATAAAATTCAACATCAATTATTACGGTTTAATCTATCTGTGTGACATTTTGTCTTTAAATGCCGAGGCTGTCAACCGACTTCTGTCTTGTTTTTGATTCTCACTGACAAATCGGCACTGTCATCTTTGTGGTCCAGCTCAATTCCGCATCCTGCTTCAAGCTGTCCGTCAATGATGCATTGCGAAATCTTATCCTCTACCAACGACTGAATGGCACGCTTCAACGGTCTTGCTCCATATTCCTTGTCAAAGCCTTTATCAACAATAAATTCACGTGCTTTTGCAGTAAACAGCAGCTCGTATCCAAGTTGCTGCACGCGGCTTGCCAGTTGTGCCAATTCAAGCCCGACAATCTTTTCTGAGGCCTGGCGGTCAAGTGGCTCGAATGTGATAATCTCGTCAATGCGGTTTATAAACTCAGGGGCGAATGACTTGTTCAGAGATTTGCGTATAAGTTCTTGCGCCACAGACTTTTGTGTGATAGAGCCAGCACTGAAGCCGACACCGTTTCCAAACTCTTTCACCTGACGGGATCCTATGTTGGATGTCATAATCAGCACTGTATTACGGAAATCGACTGTACGTCCGTTGCTGTCTGTCAGACGACCTTCGTCCATAACTTGGAGCAACAGGTTATAGACATCGTTATGAGCTTTCTCAATCTCATCAAGCAATATGATGGAGTAGGGACGACGGCGCACTTTCTCGGTCAACTCTCCACCTTCGTCATAGCCGACATATCCGGGAGGGGCTCCGACAAGACGCGATACCGTGAACTTCTCCATGAACTCACTCATATCCACACGGATAAGAGCATCGGCGCTGCCAAACATCTGGACTGCCAGTTCTTTTGCAAGAAGGGTCTTTCCCACACCCGTAGGGCCAAGAAACAGGAATGATCCGATGGGTCTGTCGGGATTCTTTATTCCGACACGGCCGCGTTGTATGGCTTTGACCAAAGTCTCGATAGCTGTATCCTGTGATATGACTTTACCTTTCAAGCTGTCAGCTAGACCTTTGAGCCGTACGCCCTCTTCGGTAGCTATCTTCTGGACCGGAACACCGCTCATCATTGATACGACTTGTGCAATCTGCTCGGAAGTGACCTGTTCGCGTAATTTCCGGGATTCAACCTCCCATGCTTTACGCATATTATCCAACTCTGCCACAAGGTGTTTCTCCTTGTCGCGCAAGCTGGCTGCGGTTTCAAAATCCTGATTGCCGGCTGCATTGTTCTTTTCCAGACGGACGGCATCAATCTCTTTTTCCTTGTCCTGGATGTCTTTTGGTACAGCCATATTAAAAAGATGTGTACGGGCACCAGCCTCATCCATGACATCTATAGCTTTGTCAGGAAAATTCCTATCCGTAATGTAGCGCTCCGCAAATTTCACACAAGCTTCGACGGCATCGTCTGTATAAGTAACATTGTGGTGTTCCTCGTACTTTTCCTTAATACTCTGAAGAATCAGGATTGTCTGTCCAGCAGATGTCGGCTCGACGGTAATCTTTTGGAAACGACGTTCCAATGCTCCGTCTTTCTCGATGGTTTTACGGTACTCGTCGGTGGTCGTGGAGCCGATGCATTGCAATTCGCCGCGTGACAGTGCCGGTTTGAGCATGTTGGCGGCATCCATTGAGCCAGGCACTGATCCAGCTCCGACTATTGTATGGATTTCATCGATATACAGTATAATATCGTTGTTGGATTTCAACTCCGTGATTATGGAGCGCATCCTTTCCTCGAACTGTCCTCTGTACTTTGTGCCTGCCACAACTGAGCCCATATCAAGCGATAACACACGTTTGTTGAACAGGATAGGGGGGACCTGCCTTTGGATTATGAGCTGAGCGAGACCTTCTACAATGGCTGTTTTCCCAACTCCCGGCTCTCCTATGAGCACTGGATTGTTTTTCTTGCGGCGGCTTAGAATCTGCGCAAGTCTCTCTATTTCTTTCTCACGGCCAATGACAGGGTCCAACGAGCCGTCTGCCGCAAGTTTTGTAATGTCGGTACTGAAATTATCCAGAACAGGAGTCTTGGCGCCCTGACGTGTATAGGTGTCGGTCTTGGTGTTCGATTCGTTCTGAACGTTTTTTGCCGATGGAATATCATCCTCGTCTTCCTCTTCGGAGAAGCCCATACCCATTCTTGTATCAGTTTTGCAAGTAACAAGATCGGACACATCTTTGTACGAAATTTTCTGTTCCTGCAGAACCTTTGACGCATATGATCGTCCATCCCTGAGAATTGCCAGAAGGATATGGTCTGCGTCAACTTCGTCAACCTTGAGCATTCTGGCTTCGAGAATGCTGATGCGTAAAATCTTATTGGTATCGGCTGATATGCTGATGTTGTTGAAAGATGTGTACTCTGGCTCGTTGGGCACATTGACAGTTGAAAGGTGTTCCTCAACAGATGTCCTGATGGTTGAGAAGTTCGCGTTCAACCTTGAGAGCAGGTCTATTGCCCGGTTCCGCTTGTCACGCAGAATGCCAAGCAGCAGATGCTCAGGCCTGACAGTGCCATTGTGGAGACGGTCGGCCTCTTCTTTGCTGTAGAGCATTACGGCGGTGGCCTTGTCTGATAAATGTCTTTCCATTTCCATAGTTGTATCTCTGACAAAGTTAAATAATTAATTACCCCTTGTCTGTATGTATTATGCAAAAGGTATGCCAAAACTTTTCAACACTGTCAATATATGTTGAAGTGTGGCATTCCGGCTTTTCTTTTTTATAAGAATATACATACGCCGGCATTGTAGATTGGCTTTTTATGAGTACCTTTACGACAAAATCAATAAATAGGCGATACATTGGAACAGGACAGAATTATAAAGGTGAATATTGAGGAGGAGATGAAGTCTTCGTACATAGATTATTCTATGTCTGTTATCGTTGCTCGTGCTCTTCCTGATGCGAGGGATGGTCTTAAACCTGTACATCGCAGGATACTTTACAGTATGATGCGGGACGGCAATACGTCCGACAAGGGATACCGTAAGTCGGCCCGTACGGTTGGAGATGTAATGGGACATTTCCATCCGCATGGTGATTCATCGATTTACGGCGCGCTTGTGCGTCTGGCACAAGACTGGTTTATGCGTTATCCGCTGGTTGACGGCCAGGGTAATTTCGGATCGATAGACGGAGACAGTCCCGCCGCAATGCGATACACTGAGGCCCGCCTGAAAAAATTGGGCGAGGAGATGATGGCTGACATCAAGAAGAACACCGTTGACTTTGCGCCAAACTATGATGACAAGGATGTGGAGCCTGTGGTGCTTCCTGCCAGTTTCCCAAATCTTCTGGTAAATGGAGCTACCGGCATAGCTGTCGGTATGGCCACAAATATGCCGACACATAATTTGTCAGAGGTGATGGATGGGTGTATCGCCATGGTAGATAATCCTGACATCGACGTCGATGGATTGATGCATTTCATCAAAGGTCCGGATTTCCCGACAGGAGGATTTATATATGGTGTCTCCGGTATAAGAGAGGCATACGAGACTGGTCGCGGACGTATCGTGATGCGCGCGAAAACAGAAATTGAGGCCGGACCTGCCCACGAGAAAATAGTCGTTACGGAGATTCCTTACAATGTCAACAAAGCTGAACTGATAAAATATATAGCACAGCTTGTAACTGATAAAAAAATTGAGGGTATCAGCAATGTCAATGACGAGTCGGACCGTGAGGGAATGCGTATCGTGATTGATGTCAAGAAAGATGCCAATGCCAGTGTTGTCCTGAACAAATTGTTCAAGATGACGCAGCTACAGTCTTCGTTCAGTGTAAATAACATCGCGCTTGTCAATGGAAGGCCCAAATGTCTGAATCTGCGCGGTCTAATAAAATGCTTTGTTGACCATCGTCACGAGGTGGTCATCAGACGCACCCGGTTTGATCTCAATGAGGCGCAGAAGCGCGCTCACATATTGGAGGGCCTTATTATTGCATCGGATAATATCGACGAGGTTATCCATATTATCAAGGCTGCGAAATCACCGGACGAGGCTATTCAGAATCTTATGTCAAGATTCGGTCTTGACGAGATACAGGCCAAGGCTATTGTTGAGATGCGTTTGCGCCAGCTGACAGCACTGATGCAGGATCAACTTCACGAGGAATACAACAATCTGATGATACGCATCAGTGAGTTGCAGGAGATTCTTGATAATCCTGAAAGGTGTCGTGAGGTCATCAAGGCCGAGATGCTTGCCATAAAGGAAAAATATGGCGATGATCGCCGGACTGAGATTGTAATGGCATCCGAAGAGTTTAATCCTGAGGATTTCTATTCGGACGATGCTATGGTAATCACAATCTCGCATAATGGCTATATCAAGCGTACACAGCTTACAGAATATCGTCTGCAGGCTCGCGGAGGAGTAGGTTCGCGAGGCAGCGACAAGCGCGATGAGGATTTCATTGAGCATCTGTTTACGGCTACAATGCACAATTACATACTGTTCTTTACAGAAAACGGACAGTATCATTGGCTTAGGGTATATGACATACCCGAGGGAGCGAAGAACTCAAAGGGTAGGGCGATACAGAACCTCCTGAACATCGATCAAAACAACAGAATCACTGCGTCTATCGCCATTCAATCTTTTGATGATCAAGAATTCAAGGAGAATCATTATCTTGTATTCTGCACAAGCAACGGCACAATCAAAAAGACATCTTTGGCTGAGTATTCCAGCAGACGCAAGGATGGAGTAGGTGTCCGCGCCATCAATCTTGTCGAGGGAGACAGGGTTGTAAATGTGTTGCTTACAAATGGTGAGAATGAATTACTGGTGGCAAACAGCAATGGCCGTGCAGTCCGATTCAACGAAAGCACTGTACGCGCAATGGGACGTACATCGACCGGTGTTCGCGGTATGACACTTGATAATGACGGCACGGATCATGTAGTTGGTATGGTAGCAGTCAATGATCCTGCAAATGAGACAATCCTGATAGTCTCAGAATTGGGATATGGCAAACGGTCGGACATCGAGGATTACCGCAAGACCAATCGTGGAGGAAAGGGTGTCAAGACAATCAATATCACAGAAAAGACCGGCAAACTGATATCTATCCAAAGTGTAACCGATGATAATAATCTTATGATTATCAACAAATCCGGTATAGCAATCAGATTGGATGTGTCAACACTCAGAGTAATGGGACGCGCTACTCAAGGTGTACGTCTTATAAATCTTGACAAACGTGGAGACGAGATTGCCTCAATCTGCAAAGTCGATGCCGAGCCGGAAGAGCCGATTGACGAGGTTCTTGAGGAAAATCAGGAGTGATTAAACCATATTTCATATTTAGACTCATATAATTGTAAACATAAACCAATAGTCAAATGAAAAAAGTATTATTAATGTTGGTAGCGGTCGCATGTTTAAGTACTACGTCGTACGCCCAGACCGAAAAAGAAATCAAACAGGCTAAGAAAGAGGCTCAAGCTAGACTAAGAACCGTCAAACAGCAGCTGGAAGACGAGAATGGCAATGTTATGACTGCCTATAACCTTATCAAGAAAGAGCTCAATGACCCGATTAACAAAGATGTGGCTTTGACATGGGAACTAGCCGGTGATATCAACAAGAAGTTATTCTCAAATGAGAATTTCAAGGCTATGAGAAATAGTGGATGTGATACTGTTGCTATGTATAACTATCTCGTAGATATGTATGATTGCTATAACCATTGCGACTCACTTCAGCAGATTCCTGACGAGAAGGGCAAGACTTCAACCGAGTGTCGTGACAAGAATGCTTCAAATCTTGATGGTCAGCGCACAGAGTTCATCAATGGAGGTATATTCTATTTCAACCATCGTCACGATTATGCAAAGGCATACGAGATTTTTGCCAAATATTATGAGGTTGGTGATATGCCTATGCTGAAAAGTTATACCGAAAGCAATCCTCAATGGGCTGAATACTCAAAGCAATTCGCATATTTCGCAACCCTTTCCGCATATCAAATGCATGACTACAATAAGGTCTTGAAATTCTGCGACTTAGGTGTAGATGACGAGGAGAATGGTGAACTTTGCTATCGTTTCAAATGCGAGGCATACGAGCAGTTGAAAGATACTGCCAACTGGGTTCAGGCTCTTAAGGGAGGTATTGAGAAATTCCCGACACAGGATTTCTACTTTACAAGGTTGCTGGTTTATTTCGAGGAAACCGGACAGATGGACGAGATGGAGAAATTCGTCAATAATATGATTGGAATCAATCCGGACAAGGGTTTCAACTACTATGTAAAGGGATATATCAGACAGAACCAAAAGAACTACAAAGAAGCTATCGAAGCATACAAGATTGCCATAGAGAAAGACTCAACTATAATTGAGGCTTACATCAATCTGGGTCTTTGCTATATGTTTGATGCCAATGATTATATGGAGTCTCAGAAGGATGTCAAGTTGGGCACGCCGGCTTACAAGCAAATGCTTGAGACTGAGAAGACATATTACAAGAATGCACTGCCTTTGTTCGAGAAAGTAAGAGAAATGGCTCCTGAAGATGTTAATAAATGGGGTCTTCAGTTATACACAATTTACTACAAATTGGATATGACTAAAGAGTTCAATCAGATTGAGACCATTATGAAAGCTGAGGGTATGCTTGATTAATATACAGGAATACAAACTATAAATAAAGCGGTCCGACCTGTGATGGGTTGGACCGCTTTTAGTTTATGTGCTATATTGCCAACACCTATTTAACATAATAGCTATTATGCGATAATAATGCTGGCAAAAACAAGAACTATAACTGTCGCATAAATAACTATGGAAATTACGGTTAAGTCGTTTACTAAATATCCGCTTTTTGAATAGATATTATTACTGGAAGTCTTGATGTATTTTGTTCGGTTTCTTGTGAGCAACGCAAAAATAAAATAAATAAGCACGCCGATAATCAGGCCTGCAGCTGTACTTAGCAATGACAGACCAAATCCGCATTCATCCTTATACATACTTGAGAACGTCTGTATTATTGACAATGCCAGGAATACAAAAGATGAATGCCAGGACTTGAATAGTAAGATTATATATATAGCCAGACTCCACGTCAAAGAACTGCGTATTGATAATTGTATAAGATATTCATTCAGTAAAAAAACACAGACTGCACAAGAAGCCATACAGACCGTGATGGCTATTGAATTGTGTTTGTCGTTATTACGAAGAATAATAACTAAAACCAGCAATAACGTAGGTATCCAGACATATACAGATGACAGGAATGTCATCAATGTACTTGTGAATATAGAATCGTTACTGCCCGCAGTGAATGAAAATATATTGTCAAGTTCTGAAAGACCCGGTATGTTTATCATTTATATGATGAATGTGGGAATTATATTATTTCCAATACATCTACCGGAACCCATCCCTCATTTCCATCATTCAGACGAATCTCAACCCATTCTTTCATTCCAGCATCAATAATCTTTACTTTACGACCGTCGTGAATAATAAACAAGTCGGTACCGCTTTCATTGGGAGTACTTTTTACAGTTACACTTGGAGCCATAATAATGGCAGAATCATTGCTGTTTATACTGTTTTTCTGAATAGATGCGAATACTATTCCGAGTATGACAAAAAGCAATAGCACTATTGACATTCCAAATGAGACCTTTTTAATCAGGGATCGTTTTGAAAGTGCGAATATGCATAGTATAACGGCAGTCAACGCAAATAAGACCAGAATCAAGACACTCCACTGGTTGACATTAAGCGAAGTTGACAGCTTTTTCAGCCAAGTTGTTATAAAGAATTCATTAACAACGACTTCCTTGTCAACAATCTTGGTACGTGCCAGTTCAAGATTGAAACGTACATCATTGTCAGACGGATCCAGCAGGTATGCCCGTTCATAATTAAGTATCGCTTTGGCTGTCTGGTCAATCTTGAAATATGAGTTTCCAAGATTAAGATATAACTCTGGAGAGAAACCTTGATTCTCTAATATTTCCTCGTATAATGCCACAGCGGTAGTGTAATCACCGTTGATGTATGAGCTGTCTGCCATTTCTAACGTTACAGGCCTCGCCCCTATACTGTCGTTTTGAAATGTAAATTGCTTAATCTCATTTATAGAGTCGGACTGAGCCGATGCCAAACCTGTATATAGCAATACGAACAATAACGATATGATTGACTTTTTCATTTCGATCAATGTTTTATGTTGTTTTCCATCAGACCGATTACATTCACGGCTTCTTCGTAAATATTATCCATTTTACTGGAATCATCACCAGGCGCATACCGGGCATACTCACAATTGCCCATCAATTTTGTAAATTGTGAGACAAGCTCATCTGAGACATTCTTTGTACGTAGTTGCGATTCAATGTTGTCTTTCGACAATTCAGCTACAGGAATAGCCAGCTTATCACTTACATATCCCCAAAGCGCCTTCAGTATCTCATCGTAAAATTCATCTTTACGGTTAGCAGCCATAAGTTTGTTGGCAGTTTTCAAACGCTTGACAGCAACGGAATTGGCTTTTTTGCGTTTAGTCTGCATTATATTGGCATTGTCTTGAGTCCGTTTTCTGGTCAAGACTAATACCAGGGCAAGAAGTACAGGCGGTATTAAGAATAACAGCCAGAATAATGTGGATCCAAAAAATATGTTGTCCGACTTTTGAAGTTTTCCGGATGTCGTATGGAATCGTACATCCTGACCTACGTATTTCAAATCCTCCTTGCTGACATAACCGGTAACCACTGTCTGATTTTCGTTGCCCTCACCCTTTTCAACATGCAAAGAATACTGTTGCGTCTGAAGGGTTTTATATTTGCCTGTGGCTATGTCAAAATACTGAAACTCAACAGGCGGAATAACATAATCTCCAGCATGTCTGGGAATGGCCAGATATTCATATACCTTATTGCCGGACTGACCATTCTTTTTAAGAGAGAATTTATTCTCAACCTTTGGATCGTATATATCAAAGTCCTGAGGATATTGTATCTCCGGCGTTTTAAGCAGTTTCATATTTCCGGTTCCGGAAACCACTACTTGAACAGTAACAGCATCGTTAACTTTGAGATTCTCAGTATTGATACTGGAACTGATTGAGAAGTCTCCCACTCCACCCATAAAAGCTTCGCTCTTTCCTGCAGAAGGCAGAGACTTGACGTTTATCTTTATCGGACTTGTATGTAATGTCTTGTTGATCTCAACATATCTTCCTCCATTGAAGAACATATCAAAGATATCATCACTTTGAATAGCCTGAGCGACAGTCGCATCAAACGAGGCTGCAGGAATCTCCAATTCTCCGGAGTGTTGGGGGAATAAAACATATTGGCTCCAGATCAATGTCTGATAATTACGGCCGTTATAATGCTCCAATTCAAATTCCTTGTTCTGAGGCAATTCTATTTCCTGTACATGAAAATTCTTCAAGTCAGGCATCTTTGTAGTCAAAGAGCGAAGGTTGACCAAGCTATACACCTTGAATGTCAAAAGGAATGCCTCTTGCTCATATACATTGGTCTTACTGACAATTGCACGCATAAACAAGTCTGAGTTGGAGACTCCCCCACTTCCAGTCCCGGACGATGAGGATGATGACTGTCTCTGCTGAGACTGTGCCGCTTGATTCTGACTGGCTGCAGCCTTACTGTCATCCTGTGGAAGTACATTTATTTTCAGCGAGTTAGATGTATATACATTTCCGCTCACCTCGACTGTCGCTCCTGGGATTGTATATGTTCCTTCGGCTGTAGCGACCAATACGTATGTATATGTCGTCGATGATGATGACTCAATTTTTCCGCCAATAATTGAAGTGCTGCTCCGTGAAGATTGGTTCGGACCAGATAGAACGGACAACTTCTCATCAACGGCCGCCATACGCATTTTCTTGGCGTTTGAGACATTTACAGTATATGCTACACGGAAATTCTCACCTACTACAACTGCCTTGGGGGCTTGTGCTGTAAATGTAACATCATCAGCCGCACTTATTGAAAGTGTGGCTACTATCATTATAAGAAATATAAATAAGCTCTTCCTTTTCATAATCTTTTCATTACCAATCTTTGTCCAGCTGTCCCTTAGGCTGAACCTGCATCATCTGCTGTACGCGTTCCTGTACATCTTTCTCGTCTTGCATGGCAGCTTGAAGCAATTGCTCAGCATTCTCGCGTGACATATCGTTTTGATTTTCCTGTTGCTCGGGTTGCTGATTCTCCTGATTCTGTTGGTCTTGCTGATTTTGCTGTTGCTTATCCTGCTGATTTTGCTGTTCCTGTTGATTCTGTTGGTTCTGTTGGTCCTGGTCCTGACTCTGCTCTTGTTGCCGCTTTAGCTGATGCATAGCAAGCGCAAGATTGTATCGGGTCTCATGATCGGTCGGATTATTCTTTAAAGCCTCCTTGTATGCGGCTATTGCAGGAGCATAGTTTTGTGATGCCTGAAACAAAGTACCAAGATTATGATACGCCAAGGCCGTCTTATTACGGATTTCCTCTTTTTCTTTATCGGAGGATTTCGAAGAACCAAATATCTTATCTTTCTCCAGTTCCAAAACTGTAATCGCTTTTTGAAATTGTTCCGCTGCCTCCTGCCCTTTCTGCTCGCCGAAATAAGTATTTCCCAGGTTATACGATGCCTCTATGGAAGCTGAGTTCTTGTCTAAAGCTTTAAGATAATCTTCCTCAGCTTTTACATACAAGCTGTCATTGAAAAATTTGTTGCCTTTCCTTACATAATCCCTATCAGTACGCTGCGCGTTTATTGATGCGGGGACAATGATGAAAAGCATTATCAGTAGTCTGACATTCATTGTTCTTTGCTGTTTTCTGTATTAAACAACTTGATGTTGCGCAATTTTGCATTCCTGCTCTCACTTATTATCAGTTCTATCAGTAATAATACAAGAACTATCCAGGCAAATATGCGGAACTGCTCATCATACTCTGTATACACAGTCGTCTCGACATCGTCTTTATTAAGATTATCCAATTCTTTCTGCAGTGCCTTCTCGGCAGCATTACTGTTATCTACATATAAATACGCTCCACCACCGGCAGCAGCTATATCCTGGCACATCTGCTCGTTTAACCGTGTAACGATGACATTTCCATCTCTATCCTTACGGAATTCACCGCTACGTTCGCCTGGTATTGGAGATCCAGAAGGAGAGCCGACTCCCATTACATATACAATCTGACCTTTTTCTGCAGCCGCCTTCGCCGCCTCAACCGCACCAGGCTCGTGATTCTCTCCGTCGGTAATAACAATAATCGCTTTGCCGACACTCTCATTTGGAGTAAAGCTCTTAGATGCGAGTGTCAACGCATCTTTGATATTCGTCCCCTGACGGGCAATTAAAGATGGCGATATCGTGTTGAGGAATATCTTGGCAGAAATAAAATCGCTGGTAATCGGCAATTGTACAAAAGCGTCACCGGCAAAAACTATCAGTCCGACTTTATCATCTTTCAACTGGTCAACCAAATTTGATATTATACGCTTGGATTTATCAAGCCTTGTCGGAGCTACATCATCAGCAAGCATAGAATTCGATACATCAAGACATATCAAAGTCTCTATGCCGGAACGTGTTATCGTGTCTTGCCTGGTGCCGAACTGAGGTCTTGCCAACAGGATACATGTGACACCATAAGCTGCAAGTGACAGCCAGAATTTAATACGCATACGGTGTTCCGAGACATCAGGCATAAGCTCTTGTAAAAGATCAGGGTCTCCGAATTTCCGCAACCTTCTGTTTCTCCTCATACTGAATGTGACAAAAATCACTACCAATATGGGAAGCAATATCAATAGATATAAATATTCCGGATTAGCAAACCTAAACATATCTGCAATTCTTAAGGAATAGTTCTTAAAATAGTCTGTCGCAAAAGTAAATCACCAAGCAAAGCAAGAAGCAGAATTAATGCGAAAGGCTGGTAGGCCTCTTCGTTTTTGCTGAACTCCTTTACTTGCAGCTTTGTGCGTTCCAATTGGTCAATCTCCTCATAGACCTCCTTGAGCTTGCTGTTGCTGGTAGCTCTATAATACTGGCCGTTAGCCGTCTGGGCTATCTGACGCAACACATTCTCGTCAATTTCAACAGGTACATTCATATATTGAACCCCCATTGATGTCTGAACAGGATATGGAGCTGTCCCGTTGGTACCTACTCCAATAGTATATACACGGATACCAAAGCTGCGTGCCATTTCGGCTGCGGTCATAGGTGAAATCTCACCACGGTTGTTTGATCCGTCAGTGAGCAGTATTATCACTTTTGATTTTGCCTGACTGTCTTTAAGGCGGCTTATGGCGTTGGCAAGGCCCATTCCGATAGCAGTTCCATCGTCTATTATACCGCGTGCAGCTATATCACTGCTTATTCCGTGAAACAAATTCAACAAAACTGCATGATCTACAGTAAGAGGACATTGGGTAAAAGATTCCCCTGCAAAGATTGTCAGTCCTATGTTGTCGTTGGGACGGCCACTCACAAATTCAGATGCCACAGATTTTGCCGCCTCAATTCTATTTGGTTTCAAGTCCTCGGAAAGCATACTGGTTGATACATCTACACATAACATGATATCAATACCCTCAATCTCGGTATTCTGCCAGTTGTCTGTTGTTTGCGGCCTTGCCAGGATAATGGCTAACATCGATATTGCAACCATTTTAAGAATGAATGGCGCATGGATTAAATAATGCTTATAGCTTTTCGGTGCAGTCTGATATACATCAGCATCCTGGATAAGCATTGTCGCTCCGCGTTTCCTACCCTTCAATATATACCATATTGTAAATGGAATTATCAGGAGCAGAAGAAACAAATATGCACTGTTTGCAAATGTCATAGTCACTTATCTTAGAAAAACAGATAATAGATTTGCCTGCATAACAAGAAAAGCAGATAGCAGGATGCCGCAGTAAGAACAATTATCGCGGCAGTCAGCAGAATTCTGGCCTCTTTGCTACGTTTACGCTCAACTACAATCTCCTCCTGAGGCTCAGTTGCCGCACTTTCTTCTTGAGACATAGTATCTTTTACGAATTCTATGGCAGTAAGAAGATTCCGGTCATTATCGCCTAACATAGGTTTGAATTTAGCGAATTTCACCAGATCGGATGTCATAAAAAGCTCCCGTAACTCAATTAATGATTCCTTATCCCGGACAGACATAAGATTCTCAATAATCTCATCAGAAGTCATTTCCGTAGCATTGAATCCGAAACGCTCATTCATATATAGGCGTATCGCATCGGTCAATTCGGTATAATACTGTTTGGCATCCTCACCATGTGGCAACTTTGACTGACGGATACGTTCCATTTCAGCGAAGGCAACCTCATGAGCCGGTTTCTTGGGCTCAATCCTTATGGTTTTAATTATAGGCTTGTCATTCTTCAGCCTGATAAACAGGAACACGGCAAGAGCCAGGAGCAATGCCAGCAGAATAAAGTTTAATGTTGCCGGCTTAACATCCTGCCACTTAATAGGTTGTGCCATGATATCCTTAGGACCGAAAAACTGATCTGTATTCAATGTATCAACCTCGAACATATATACAGCCAGAGACAATCCGTTTGCAGACTGATACGGAGCTCCGTCAACTGTTACTTGAAACGGAGGTATATAGAAAAATGCCGAATCGAACGATGTAACTGTGTAACTGCGCGTCACAGACATTCTTTTCTTATGGTCTATATATTGCGTATCAGTTTCAATGGGTGGAACTATTTCCAATTTATCTACTATTGTGTCGTTGAATACAGGGAATGATATATTCTGCCCGGCGTCACAGACAACAGAGATATGTATTTTGGACTGTTCCCCTATCCACATCATTGTGGAGTCACAACTGGCATCGACAACAACATTCGATGTGACACCCAACGGAACAAGTACGATACAGATTAAAATGAGTATCCTTTTCAATGCTTCTGTCATCATTTTCTAATAGCAAACAATCCCATAAGGGCTTTCACGTAATCCTGATCCGTTCTGATTGATATGGAGTCAACCCGGCTTTTTGTCAGAATTTCCTTCCTGCGCTCCTCAGACTCAAGCCATCTGTTATGATGAGCCTCACGAACAGCACGTGAAGAAGTATCAACGTACAAATCATAGCGATTCTCTGCATCACGCACTTTCATCAGGCCTACATTGGGCAACTCTTCAGCCCGTCTGTCATAAACCTGAATAGAAACAACATCATGTTTCCTGTTAGCTATTGTCAAGGCGTTACGGTAATCGTCTTTGGTAATGAAATCACTTAAAATGAATGCGGTACAGCGTTTCTTTACAGCATTTGTGAGAAACTCCAACGGAGTTGACAAGTTTGTCCTGGTGCTTTCCGGTACAAAGTCCAGCAACTCGCGGATTAGATATAGAATATGCTTGCGACCTTTCTGCGGAGGAATAAATTTCTCAATCTTGTCAGAGAAAAACACAAGACCGACCTTGTCGTTATTCTGGATAGCTGAAAAAGCGAGCGTTGCAGCAATCTCAGTAAGCATGTCCCTTTTCATACATCCGGTAGAACCGAAATTGAGACTGCCTGATACATCGACCAACAACATAACAGTAAGTTCACGCTCTTCCTCATAGACTTTCACATACGGGCGGTTCATTCGTGCGGTGACATTCCAATCAATGTCTCTCGCGTCATCTCCGTATTGGTACTCGCGAACCTCAGAAAAGGCCATTCCGCGTCCCTTGAAAGCCGTATGATACTGTCCTGCAAATATATTGTTGGACAGTCCACGCGTCTTTATCTCAATCTTGCGGACCTTTTTGATTAGCTCACTAGTTTCCATATCAGATACCTAATGATTATGGGATCAAGGCACTTCAACCTTATTTAAAATACGGCTTACCAATTCATCTGAAGTAACATTGGTTGCCTCTGCCTCGTACGACAATCCAATACGGTGGCGCAGTACATCGTGAGCGACAGCACGGACATCCTCTGGAACCACGTAACCTCTGCGCTTGATGAATGCATAAGAGCGTGAGGCCAAGGCCAGATTTATTGACGCACGTGGAGAGCCGCCGAAAGATATAAGTTCTTTGATCTCCTTCATTCCGTATTTTTCCGGATATCGTGTAGCGAATACAATATCAGCAATATATTGTTCAATTTTCTCATCAAGATAAACCATGCCGACAACCTCACGAGCCTTGATAATCTCGTCAGTTTTCATAACAGGACGTATTGTACCTACCTCATGATGAATCTGCTGATGTATAATCTTTTTCTCTTCCTCAAGTTTCGGATAATCTATCACAGCCTTCAACATGAAACGGTCAACCTGCGCCTCAGGAAGAGGATAGGTACCCTCCTGCTCTATCGGGTTCTGGGTAGCGAGTACCAGGAATGGCTTTGGTAATGCGAAAGTATCTTTGCCAAGTGTCACCTGGCGCTCCTGCATGGCCTCAAGCAATGCGCTCTGAACCTTGGCAGGGGCTCGGTTTATCTCATCAGCGAGGATAAAATTAGCGAATACCGGTCCTTTTTTTGCTTGGAATGACTCATCTTTCTGACTATAGATCATTGTACCGACAACATCGGCAGGCAATAGATCGGGAGTAAATTGAATTCTGCTGAAACTGGCATCAATCAATGATGCCAATGTCTTTATTGCAAGTGTCTTGGCTAAGCCCGGCACGCCCTCGAGCAAAATATGTCCATCGGATAAAAGACCGATAAGAAGAGACTCGACAAGGTGCTTCTGACCGACAATTACCTGATCCATGCCAGCTACCAGATTGGTGACAAACGCACTCTGGCTTTCAATTCGCTCGTTCAGCTCGCGGATATCAATGTTCTCACTCATTTTATTTATCTGTTTAGTTTTTACTTTCAGCCTTGATTTTCAAAAGGAAACGGCCAAATTTACAACAATACTCGTTGTGATATTATCCAAAAAAGTTTAAATAGTTTTAAGGTATGTTCTCGCGCTCCATACATACACTATTTGTTGACCAGGACAGGTATTTTCAGCCGAGCGCCCGCATTCAGCTTGTTAACATTCGTGATATGATTATAAGCGGCAATATATGGCCATAGCTTTTTTGTACCATAATATTTCAATGAAATTTTCGTGAGCGTCTCACCATCTTCCATTGTATGCACAGTTTTTACGCCAGTCATATTATAGGCCAATGTATCTGCGACTGTAAAATCTTCTAAGGGACGTAAATCATCCTGTGATGTCAATTGAAATACAGCAGTCTTATCAATTGCTTTATTTTCCGGTTCAGTACTTTCTGATTTACTGTCTGCCTTTTTGCTTTCAGGCTTGTTGTCCTGCTTTACAGCCGTCTTTTTGCTTTCAGACTTGTTGTCCTGCTTGACAGCCGTCTTTTTGCTTTCAGACTTATTGTCCTGCTTTACATCAGCCTTTTTGCTTTCAGGCTTGTTGCCCTGCTTTACATCAGCCTTTTTGCTTTCCAGTGAATCTGGAAAGACTTTTTCTACATTATCAGTTGATGCAAGTGATTGCTCTTTTGCAGGATTAATGACATTATCAGTCTTCTGTGTCCCGTCAATTGTTGCGCTGGAGTCTTTGCCGATACCCAGTTGCGGTAACTCCGGTAGAGAGAAATTGTTTGACGTATTTTCAACACGTTCCATATCAACCCGCATCTTATGCATTAAATTGACTGGCCACAAACAATATGAAAGCAGTATAACAAACAATATGGCAGACAGCAGTATCACCACCAGTCTCAGCCAAAACTTTTCTTTTTGTTTCATAGCTTCTTCTTTTGTTACTTCTGAAGATTGTTTATCAGCATCGTTATTAATTCCTTTATCTAATATTTTAGTCTCTTTGTTTGATACCTCGGAATGTGATGGTACCGGAAGTGGTGAATCAGTCACATCCTTTGACTGTTCTTCCAGAACAGCCTCAGTGTTTTCTATATTTTCTATATTGTCAATATTGTCTGTTATTTCTGAAGAACCGCTATGAGAAAAGGAATCGTCGTTGGGAGTATCAACAATAATAGTCTCAAAATCTGCAAATGGCTTGTTGATGAAATCCCTCAATTCAGGATCCGGCGTAAAAGATATCTTGAAATGCCCTTTTATCACAATCCTGTCTCCATTATTTACATTGACACTTTCCCTGTCATTGATGACTATCAGTTTGAATGTGCCAAAACCTTTTATTCGCACCTGTTCTCCTTGCCGAACCTCGTTGACTATAGTCTCAAAGAATGAGCGGACAAAAGTAGTAGAAATACTTTTGCCGAGATTACTGTAACTGCAAAATAGCTCGGTGAGCTGTGAGAGATTGACTTTTGTACCCATAGCTACTCTTTTATCTTGTCTTTCAATAAAGCGCTCGGCTTATAATTGAGTACAAGTTTTGGTGGAATAAGCATTCGCTGACCGTTACCGGGATTAACGGATATTCTTTCCATTTTCTTTCTGACTTCAAGGACACCAAATCCGGTTACACTTATCGAGCCTTCGTCAGACCAGACATTTTTCATAACCGAAAGAAGATTGTCAACTTGTTTGCCAGTCTCTTCGATTGACATTCCGCATTCCGCGGACAATTTTGTCAGAAATTCCTTGTGGTTCATTGCAAGTCTTGTTTCATCATTCTACAGTTCCGTACAAGTCAAAAGCTTCGGCTGCATTAATCCTTATATTGTAAAAATGACCTCGGAAAAGTCTTTTTGTGGCAGGAATCAGCACTTCGGGATCTACTTCCGGTGAATCAAACTCAGTCCTGCCGACGTAATAGTCGCCCTCACGCCGGTCAATAATCGTTTTGAATGTCTTGGATACTTTATCGCTGGCAATCTGATATGAGATATCCTGTTGCAACCGCATCAGTCTTGAGCAACGCTCCTGCTTCACATTCTCCGGAACGTCATCGTCGTAATGCAATGCAGACCAGGTTCCATCCACCTCACAATATGCAAAAGCCCCCATTCTCTCGAAACGGGCAGACTTCACAAATTCCATCAACTGTTCGAAATCCTCTTCCGTCTCGCCGGGGAATCCGGTCATCAAAGTCGTCCTGATATGTATGCCAGGAACTTCTGAACGAATCAAATCCAGCAGCCCGATTGTTCTGTCTGCTGTTATGTTTCTTCTCATCCGCTTCAGGACATTATCGCTGATGTGCTGTAGAGCGATATCCAGATACCGACATACGTTGTCACGCTCCCGGATTACCCTTAGCAGATCCGTAGGAAAATCATCCGGATAGCCATAATGCAATCTTATCCATTCTATGCCGGGCACGTCAGATATGCGTTCCACCAGTTCAGAAATCATAGGTTTACGATACAGGTCACGACCATAGAATGTCAGATCCTGAGCTATCAACTGTATTTCCTTAACCCCTTTTGAAACAAGGAACCCGGCCTCTTGTACAATTTCTTCTATTGTCCTTGATTTGTACGGCCCTGTCATCAACGGAATGGCACAATATGCGCATCCGCGGCTGCATCCCTCGGCTATTTTAAGATATGCATAATGCCCGGGAGTAGTCAGATAACGCTCAATTTCAAGCTCCTTATGCCATTCAGATTTAACAGCAGGCAACAGACCATTCCAGTCAAACTTTCCGTAAAGTCCGTCTATTTCAGGCAGCTCATCAGCCAGTTCTTTCCCGTATTTGGCTGACAGGCAGCCCATAACATACAATTTGCCTATTTTGTTCCGTCTCTTGAGTTCAATGCACTCCAGAATCATATTGATGGACTCCTGTTGGGCATCGCCAATAAACCCGCATGTGTTTATCACCACAAATTCACCGGAAGGAACCGCAGGATCATGGCGTACAACCAACCCATTGGCCTGAAACTGCCTGATGAGCCTTTCCGAATCGACAAGATTCTTGGAACAGCCCATTGTTATAACATCGACAGTGCCCTTTCTCATTTATCCGGATTGGAAAAGAGTGAATCCACAAAAGCTATGCGCGAGAAAACTTGTAAATCTTCTACTCCCTCGCCTAGTCCGACATATTTCACAGGTATGTGGAACTGGTCAGAAATGCCTATCACCACCCCGCCTCTGGCCGTTCCGTCAAGCTTTGTCACAGCCATAGACGTGACCTCAGTAGCCATTGTGAACTGCTTTGCCTGTTCAAATGCATTCTGACCTGTAGAACCATCCAGAACCAGCAGCACGTCATCAGGCGCGCCATCTACGACTTTTCCTATTACATTCTTGATTTTGGTAAGCTCGTTCATCAGTCCCACCTTGTTATGAAGTCGTCCTGCAGTATCGATCAAAACCACATCTGCATTCCCGGCTACAGCGGAACTGACAGTATCGTATGCAACAGAAGCCGGATCAGAGCCCATTTTCTGATGTATTACAGGAACATCCACTCTTCGTCCCCACTCTATCAGCTGCTCTACAGCGGCGGCTCTGAATGTATCGGCAGCACCGAGATACACATTCAGCCCTTTCTTTTTGAACTGATATGCAAGTTTGCCTATTGTTGTGGTCTTACCGACACCATTTACGCCAACCACAAGGACTATATACGGTTTTCGTCCTGCAGGAATTGAGAAATCCTGCTCATCGGCACTGCTGTTCTCCATAAGGAGCTTGCATATCTCATCACGGAGAATTACGTTAAGCTCGCTGGTATTGAGATATTTATCACGGCTTACGCGTTCCTCGATACGCTTGATTATCTTCAAAGTTGTATCAACGCCTACATCGGATGTAACAAGTACCTCCTCAAGATTGTCCAATACCTCGTCATCAACCTTTGACTTGCCGAATGTGGCACGGGACAATTTCTGGAATACGCTCTCTTTGGTCTTTGCCAAGCCTTGGTCAAGAACCTCCTTCCCCTTCTTTGAAAAAATTGAAAACAAACCCATAACTATCCGCGAAATTAATCAATTCCTTAATAAAAACAATTTGTCACAGACATAAAAAAGACGGCCGGATAACTCCAGCCGTCTTCTGTATGTCTTGTCTTGAAACTATATTATTTCAAAGCGTCCTTGAGATTTTCCTCTGCAACAATCTGCTCGGTGAAAATGTATGCACCTGTTTTTGGAGACTTCTCCATCTTGATGACCTTTGCCATCTGAACCTTACCTGTACGAAGGGTTGCAACAACTTTTTTTGCCATAGCTTGGAGGTTTTACTTTATTTCACGATGAACTGTGACTTTTCTCAGGATAGGATTGTACTTCTTGAGCTCAAGTCTCTCAGGAGTGTTTTTCCTGTTTTTTGTGGTAATATAGCGTGAAGTACCCGGCATGCCGCTGTCCTTCATCTCAGTGCACTCCAGAATAACCTGGACTCTGTTTCCTTTAACTTTTTTCGACATAGTGTTGTACTCCTTGACTTTAAGCGATTATTTTAATGTCTTTCCAGTCGCAATAGCCATTTGCCACAGCCTCCTTCAAAGCTGCATCAAGACCTTTCTTGTTGATAATTCTCAGGCCGGCAGCACTGAGACGAAGGCTAATCCAGCAGTCCTCCTCTACATAATAGAACTTTTTGGTGAAGAGGTTGACATCGAATGTCCTCTTGGTTCTTCTTCTTGAATGGGAAACATTGTTGCCTACCATTGCCTTCTTACCGGTAATCTGACAAATCCTTGACATTTTATCCTGTATTTTTGTTTGTTTTTTACTTCTATCTCAAAACAGGGTGCAAAATAACAATCTTTTTTACTCATTTCCAAATGAAGATTGATATTTTTTCACTTTATAATGATTATATGACCGTGTTTGAGAAAATAGGAACATCACTATTGCAGAAAATGCCGTCAAGGTATTTGAAATATCCAGCTGTTCCTATCATAGCGGCATTATCGGTCGTATAAGAGAAACGTGGAATGAAAACCTTCCAATGATACCGGCGGGCGTGATCCTGGAAAGCCTCACGAAGCCCGGTGTTGGCCGAAACGCCACCGGCTACAGCTACAGTTGTTATTCCGGTATCTTTTACAGCCACCCTAAGCTTTTTCATCAAAATCTCGACAATAGTCCGTTCCAGACTGGCAGCAAGATCCTCTTTATGATGTTCCACGAAATCAGGGTCGTCCTTGACCCAGTCACGCAGATTGTACAGGAACGACGTCTTCAAGCCACTGAAACTATAGTCATAGCCTTTGATATCCGGTTTGCTGAACGTATAGGCTTTCGGATTGCCTTGCCTTGCCAGTTTGTCAATGACAGGGCCACCAGGATATCCAAGCCCCATAACCTTTGAGCACTTGTCAATAGCCTCGCCTGCCGCATCATCGATAGTCTGTCCTAAAATAGTCATTCGGTTATAAGCCTCGACTTTAACAATCTGGGAATTTCCTCCGGACACCAAGAGGCAGATGAACGGGAACTCCGGCATTGCGGCTGACTCATCGGGCTGTTTGATGAAATGTGCCAGAATATGTCCTTGCAAATGATTTACCTCAATCAGCTTTATGCCCAGGCCACGTGCGAATCCTTTTGCAAAAGACGAGCCTACGAGCAAGGATCCCATAAGACCCGGTCCCCGTGTGAATGCCACCGCGGAAATCTGCTCTTTTGCCACTCCGGCACGCTTCAATGCAGCATCAACAACAGGTACGATATTCTGCTGATGGGCACGGGAAGCCAGTTCCGGCACAACCCCGCCATACTCCTCGTGAACCTTCTGGCTTGCCGTCACATTTGAGAGAAGCTCTCCATTGTGTATGACTGCTGCCGATGTATCATCGCACGATGATTCGATTCCGAGTATATATACATCTTCCATAATTATACCTTTTGCACAAAAACCGTGCAAAGTTACGATATTCTTTTTCTAATTTTGCGCTCAATAATCAAATCGATATGAAATGATTTGGAATAAAGAGATGGAATGTATGCCGCGCGACAAAATGCGGCAGCTGCAGGGTGAGAAACTCAAGAGAATAGTCGGGCATGCTTACAACCATTCCACATTTTACAGGAAACGGTTTGACGAGTATGGCGTAACTCCCGCCGATATAAATTCCATTGACGATATAGTAAAGCTGCCTTTTACCGTAAAGCAGGATCTCCGCGATACATATCCGTTTGGAATGATGGCAGTCCCGATGACCGATATTCTGCGTCTGCATGCATCATCGGGTACGACTGGAAAGCCTATTGTCGTCGGATATACCGAGCAGGACCTTGACAAC
Organism: Bacteroidaceae bacterium; assembly: GCA_045597365.1. Lineage (GTDB taxonomy): Bacteria > Bacteroidota > Bacteroidia > Bacteroidales > Bacteroidaceae > Colenecus. The sequence continues at coordinate 27,222 of JAZLKB010000055.1, forward strand.
TGGTCCGAGGCTGTAGCCCGTTGTTTCACGGCTTTCGGGCTCGGCAAATCAGACCTCGTCCAGATAGCATACGGTTATGGAATGTTCACCGGCGGTCTCGGAGCCCACTACGGCGTACAGAAAATAGGCGGCACAGTCATTCCATCAAGCACTGGCAATACGTTGAAGCAGTTACAGCTTATGTCTGATTTTCAGACCACGGCATTGGCCTGCACACCTTCGTACGCTATGTATATGGCTGAGAAAATGAATAAATATGGTATCTCGGCCAATACCCTTTCTCTCCGTGTGGGAATATTCGGAGCCGAGCCTTGGACCGAGAGCATGAGGCGCGAGCTTCAGGAGAAACTCCATATCAAGGCATACGACATCTACGGTCTGACTGAAATCAGCGGTCCTGGAGTCGGCGGTGAATGTGTATGCCAGAACGGAATCCATATCTGGGAGGATTTGTATTATCCCGAGATTATCGATCCTGAAACATTGCAGTCTGTCGCTCCGGGAGAAAAAGGCGAGCTGGTATTCACAACGCTTGACAAATGGGGAATGCCGATGATACGCTACCGTACCCGCGATCTCACATCACTGAACTATGACGTCTGCGAGTGCGGACGCACCTCCGTAAGAATGGGCAAGATATTGGGCCGTACCGACGATATGCTTATAGTACGTGGTGTAAATGTATTCCCATCGCAGATTGAGGCAATATTGCTTGAGTTCAACGAATATGAGCCGTATTTCCTCATAGAGGTTGACCGTATTGACAATTCTGACACATTCCAGATCCAAGTGGAGGTGAAACCTGAGTTCTACACAGACCGTATCAATCAGCTGATACGTATCAGGGAGCGCTTCGCGTCACGCGTACAAAGCGTAATAGGTATTCAGCCTGAAGTGAGAATAGTCGAGCCCAATACAATCGAGCGTACCACAGGCAAAGCCAAGAGAGTAATAGACCATCGTAAATTCGAATAAAAGTCACAATAGAGCCATGCTTATCAGACAAATATCTGTTTTTTTGGAGAACCGCCAAGGGAAATTCGCCGAAATGGCAAGGCTTCTTGGCGACAACAATGTCAATCTTCAGTGTTTCACCGTATCTGAAAGCAATGATTTCGGAATAGTACGGATACTGGTTGACAAGTTTGACATAGACCGGACATACAATCTGCTGAAATCAAACTCATACGCCGTCAGTATAAACAATGTGGTATATGTCGAGTGCTCGAACGTACCTGGAGCAATGGCAACAGCAATGAGCAAATTGTCGCAGGCAGGAGTCTTCGTGGAATATATGTATGCGTATGCCGAGACTACCCAGCCGTTGTCCCACATCATAATACGCGCCGACAACGAAGAGCTTGCCAATCAGCTGATGTCTGAGCTGTAAACTAGTTCACGACAGATTCCAAAAAATCGCGGAACTTCTGTATATCAGGGTCGAAAGTATATGGCCCTGCCAACATCTCTCCCTGTGAATCTATAATCACATAGAACGGCTGTGCGTTCGCGCCGAACTTATAGCGCTGCAACAGGCTCCACATATCGCCATAAGTACGTATCCTGACATCAGAACCATTCTCATTTATTGTTACCGGTTTCTCCAGCGGTGTCTTGTCATCAACAAACAAAGACACAAGAACGAATTCGCCGTTAATGAGCGATGCGATTTCGGAATCAGTCCACACAGATGCCTCCATCTTGCGGCAATTCACACAGCCATAGCCTGTAAAATCAAGCAATATCGGCCGGCCGGTGCTTTTTGCCATACTTATTCCCTGATAGAAATCCGTGCAGTCAGGCGCAACACTTATGCGTTCGGACATATTACGCTGCGTACTCATAGGCGGTGTGAACGCGCTGACAGCTTTCAACGGAGCGCCCCACAATCCTGTTATCATATAAACGGCAAATCCGAATGAGATTATTGCTGCCACAATTGATATGATGCCCGGACGTTTGCCCGAATCACCGGAAGACAGCCGTATAATACCTGACAGATACAATCCCAGCAGCAATGCCATAGCTGCCCAGAGAACAACAAACAGCCCCCTTGGCAGAATGCCCCACCCGTATGCCATATCGGCCACCGAAAGGAATTTGAGAGAGAATGCCAGCTCGATAAATCCCAGAGTTACTTTGACTTTATTCATCCAGGAACCGGACTTTGGAACCGAACTGAGCCAATGCGGGAACATAGCGAATAGAGCAAACGGAATTGCCAATGCAAGTGAGAAACCTGCCATTCCGATAACTGGTGCTATTAGTCCGCCGTTCGATACGGCATCGACAAGCAGAAATCCGATGATGGGGCCGGTGCAGGAGAATGACACAATCGATAAAGTAAGCGCCATAAGGAAAATGCTGACTACCCCACTCGTCTGCGACGATTTCTTACTGATGCCGGTACTCCAGGATGATGGAAGCGTTATCTCGAACAAGCCGAAGAATGACAATGCGAATGCCACCAGGACCACGAAGAAGATGATGTTCACGACTGCATTTGTAGCCAATGAGTTCAAGGCATTGGCACCGAATATGGAAGTTATAATCAGACCTGTCAGGACATATACTGTTACTATTGATATCCCATAGATAAGCGCATCCCGCACAGCCGACTTGCGGTCACCGGCGCGTTTCAGGAAGAAGCTGACAGTCATAGGTATTACAGGCCACACGCAGGGAGTAAGCAGCGCCAGCAGGCCTCCCAGCATACTTACAAGGAACAATCCCAGGAGGCCTCTGTTCTTTCCTGTCTGTGAGTCACGGTCATATTTCGCCGGTGCCCACAATCCGGCATCGAATCCGGGAACAGCATCAATGGAAGAAACCGCTTCCTGCGATAACGCAACACTTTCCACCCGGCTGTTTCCATATTTGAAGCTGACAGTCTGAGGCGGGATACAACTTTCGTCATTACAGGCAGCATACGTCAGATATCCCGATACAAACCAGTCATCTGATGTGACACTGTACGACTGACTGAACCTGACGGAATTCTCGAAATACCGTACCTGCATATTAAAAACAGGATCAGCCACATCTATCTCCCTGCCCGAAGCCAGCAACCCGCCAGCTGGAGCAAGTCCGGATATAGTATCAATCGTAATCGATGCGCTGACCGGTCCGCCTTCGGGCAATTCCACAGAATATACGTGCCATCCGCGCTGTATCGACAGATCGAAATTAACAGTGACGGCAGTATCACCGTCTATCAGAACATCATTCTTTACGGAAACCGGCGCATCGTTCATTCCGAACGGTGCCGCCAGCAACATTATCAGGTTGAAAACAAAAGCGGTCATATCACGTCTGAGAGTTCATCAGTTTCTGACTTCGAAATATACATAAATTGCACGAGTTAAGGTTAAGGTTAAGGTTTTTCAGGTTTCAGAGCTTATACTATGAAGACACCCAAAATTACAAATAACATTTCAAACTGCAATGCCCTGTCCCGGATTCTGTACATCTCTGTCCCGAGTATTTTCTATTACAGTTTGATTATCAATTGATTGAATGTTTGAAAGAAGACCGCGACGAGCGGCTTTCCCGCAAACATTCCCTGTCCGGCGGGAATCGTATGAAACACACAGCGCCGACTCCCGAAAAACAGCCCGATTTGATTTCTCTAACTGGGAAAATTTTTTTCTCCAGTTAGAGAAACCAACTCGCCTGTTTGAAGTCTGGTGCCGGCGGCCGCTTTCAGACGCTCCAGTCATCTGACAATTCTTCGGACTTGTATGCGCATTTTCTCGAAAACAATGGCTTTGAAATGTATTTTTGGGGCAATCATTTCATTGATAATAAGTTGATTATGCCGATTGTCCCGGATGACGATGCACAGAATCCGGGACGACCCATTGCCGAATGGGATAATTGGCGTAAATTTGCATAGGAGCTTCATCGGCGGCAGGGCTAATACGCTGAAAAAACCTTAACCTTAACTCGTGCAATTTATGTATTATATGCTAATCACGCCTTCCTGATACCGTTCATTTCAGCCCTATGGTACCGCTTCACGCCATGCAACTGTCGGCTACACGGTATCATGAATCCGAAAAATGGTACCGCGCGAGCGAAATCCGCATATTACCACATGCGAAAGTGAAAGGGTATGCTCCGGAAATACTAATTGGACAGTTACCTCGCATAATCTTTTATAACGAAATACGATGTCGTACTTCCATAACCAAACCAATATCCAATGCCTCCCACAATATTTGTCGGCATATTGGTAGTTGTAGCAAACATTGCTGCTCCAGAAAGATATTGTGATTCGATGAATGTTTTCCAATAATTATATGCAAAATCATCAAGATGGCAACATTTTACTGCGACAGTATCATTGACGGAAAAATATGGGGTATAATTGCCATTTAATATGTGATGTCCCCTATAAACTGGGATTTCCATACTGTCACCAGATGCCTCATCATAAAAACTTCCCAAAAAGGAAGCAAGGTACTGTTTGCTATCTGCTCCTACACGTGAAAAAAACTGGTAGTAATTACGGGTATTACTCTTTGTTGTAAAAATTGCTTTAATCTGATATAGGGTATCGTTATCTTTACACCTCTCTACTATATATTTATCAACTTCTGGAACTGAAGTGATTGTCGTTGTTGCATTCGCTGATTTATCATGATACTCCACTAACAGTTTATATGTCTCTCCAACTTTTCCCTTCAGACGACTAGTCGTATAAATGTATGGTGGAAAGAATCCTTTGTCATACTTGCCCGTCAGTATTACCGTATCGTTTCTGTTGATGATAGACACCTTTGCCCATCTTACAATATAATCCCCCAGACTGTTAATGTTTCTCTCATCGGATGTTACGGGCATTGTTCTGCTGACCATGACAACGGGATAGCCATCATTCTCTATATATCCTTCAATTACGAGATGTGAATCTTCCGGAACGAAACAATATTCCGAGCATGAAAGAATACCAAACAGGAGTATGAGCAATACGGTTTTTCGCATAGCTAAAATTTACAATAATAACTGATGGTTGGCAAAACATCTACGATAAATGATATGGGACGGTATGAGATGGCACCATCCGAAGAAACGTAAACAGAATAAAACAAATCATTGTCATGCCCTGTCGTATTGTAGATGGAGAGATTCAAGCCATTTTCCTTCGCGAACTTTGGTTTCCATTTGCAATTTACAGAAAGATCCCATCTATAGTATGGTCGAAGTCTGGCACTGTTGTGCTCTTTGTAGTGCGCAATGACATTTCCGTTTATGAGAGCCAGATAATCAATAGGCGTAAAAGGAGTGCCAGATGCAACTACGAAACTACTTCCCACACTCCAATGAGCCCCTAAATTGTAAGAAAGAAGTGCATTCAATTCATGCGGTCGTTCATGAGTCGCTGGATATTTACCGACTACATTTCCCATATCGAATTGTCGCATTGTATGTGTGTAAGTATAGCTCAACCATCCTGTCAGATTCCCTGAGCATTTATTTATCAAAAAAGAAAATCCATAATTAACCCCACTACCATGCAAGAGATGTTCTTTTAGTTCATATTCTGAATTGACTAAATCAAGGACGGAACCGAAATACTCCATTTGGTTGTACAACTGCTTGTAAAATAAGTTCACAGATGCCTTATATTGTCCGGAGAAAAGATAGGCCGAAAATCCCGTATTGAAGGAGTGGGCATACTGAGGATTAAAATTCTTGTCTGACGACAACCAGAATTCCGTGGGGAGACCGACATCTGAAAATCCCGTTTGAAAAAGGAATTGATGTTTCAAAGCATAGCCGGCAAATGCCTCAAAGTTATAGTCTTGATATGTCAGCGTAATGGATGGATCGGCACTGGCAAAAAAACCTGTTTCATTCGAGCCATAGAAATTACCACGAAGTCCGACTTCCATATAGAACGGTTCGAGAAAACTATAATTGTAAGTAGCATAAACAGAACTCTCCATGGTATTGCTTACGTCCTGTACCTTCTGTTCTGCAAAAAAAAACCCGGAAGACTGCAACGTTTGAGACTCTATGTGATGATAGATGACATCTGCACCCCATGACAGATTCTTCAGAGTTGCTTGATGATTTATCCCGGCATCAAGGATACTGGAAGGAAGTAGGATATTAAGTTCCTGCATATTCAGCCGAAACTGATTACGGTATGATGTCAGATATAGGCTGTTGGTGATACGAACATTCTTATTGTCGCATATATGATGCAATCCCAGGACTTGATTTCCCCAACCGGCATTCATCTTTGCCGTATAAGAACCTATCTCGGATGTGGCATCATCCTTGCCTCCATAATAATCCAACACAAGAGAATGATGTTTGTTGAATTCGTGAGACAAAGTGAAATTCATGTCATAAAAAGAATAATCCAACCCGAAAATGTCATTTTTCATCCATCTGTCACATAGTAAATTGATGTACGAGATCCTAAACGATGCCTTACAAGAAGTTTTCTTGCCCAATGGCATACTTATGGTACCCTCAGAGGAAATCATTCCGACAGAGACTGCACCGCTTATTGAATCTTCATAGTGGGGCTGCACATCCATCGACAATGCACCTCCAAGTCTGTTGGCCGATTTGGAATCAGCGAATCTGGATATGGTACACTGGTCGTAATGTAATGCATTAAAGGTTGAGAAAAAGTCCAATAAATGGCTTGGATTATATACGGGAACAGGGCCGACAGAAACCATATTATGTGAGCTTTCGCATCCTTGTATGTTGATGCCTGCACGATATTCTCCGTTGGTCTGTATCTCAGGAAGCATTTGACTGTAATGAATAGGATCAGCATTGCCCATAATCTTTGGCAAAGTCTCCAGCAGTTGCATGTCAAGGACCGTCTTTCCATCTGCATACATTTTCGCCTTAGACGAATACTGTGTTCCTGTTACTTCAACACAATCAAGTGTAACGCTCTGCCTTACACTATCGACTTGTGCATGAACAAAAGTCTCTGTGAAACAGAGCGTCACAAAAAAGATAACGAATTTATACCTTCTACCTATACTGGAGAATTTACCATTCGATATGTTCATCAATAAGATCTGCGTATTTGTCCGCAAGTTTCTTGAATGAATCGATTACCTTCTTGAAGTCTGTTTCGTTGAAGAAGGCTTCAAACGTACTGTAGGATGAACCGTCGTAGAAACAGAGTACGGGTTCTGTTGTCCACCATGTCTTTCCGTTCCTTTCATCAATGAATGGTTCAAGCTTTATAGTGGCTTGCTTCGTATCCTTTCCGTCGTAGAACAGATTTATGTCTGTCAGGCTGTTTGCCAAATTGATAAAAGACTTGAAATTGGCTTCGTCATTTTCATGGTCTTCAGCACTTTCCATATAATCTGCAAATTTGCGTACATCTGATATGGTGCCCTGCATCTGAGCTCTGCCCAGGATGTCCAATTTCACAAAAGCATTCTGTGCATTGGCATTATCTGTGTCATAGTCATCACTGTCAAAGTTTTCGTTGCAGAAGGCACTTACGTTGCACGACGGTATGCCGCTGATGTCAGCTGAAACAGCTGCTGCCACCAGTGCCTTTTCATTCTTGCTCATGGTGAATGAGACAGATGCCTTGGAATTGGCGGTATAGGCCACTTGCGAAACATCGAACTTGTAGCCGTTATTCAGCTCAACAAGTGAAGATATGGTAAAGCTGCCCTTGCTGATATCGAACTCTTCGTTTGCGATACTTTCCAGATTGACATTGATGGTCGTTTTCACCACCAGATTGCCACCCTGTGTCAAAGTGACAACGATTCTTTCGGGTACACCAATGGTATATTGTGTTCTGTCGTAATATTCGTTGCTGATGTAGGTATTACCGTTTTCCTGCCAGTCAGAATCCTGCCAGTCATCAATATCAAAAGCATGAACCTTCTGTATATTACCACCGGTTTCCAGTTTTATTACACATTCACTTCCATATTTATCCTTGAAGACAAACTGTAGGTCGTTCGCTTCTGTCAACTTCCAGCCGCCATTAATAGCCGTAAAATGACCCGTGAAATTCGATGCAAGGATAACGGCTTTATAGTTCGTATAGATATAATTGTACTTATTTGTATAGCTATCCCATTTCTCCGTTTCCGTGTCTGTCGTGGTCATCCCCAGTGCCTGCTTGGCAGCATCAAAAATGTCTTCTGCCCAGTCTTCCACGTTATCCCAGTCATAGTCTTCGCCATATGTATCGACCACGTATTTGCCGAGTTCGGCTATTTCCCTGAAATCGGACGATGGCATCATTTCCATGAAATCCAGAGCCACTCTTTCCAGATATTCTTTCTGTTCAGCTGGTGACATAGCCTCTTCCTTCTCTGGCTCAACCGGTGTTACGGGATCGGGACTAGGCTCAACGGTATTTTCTTCTTTTTCACAGGATGTAAATGTAAACACAGTTGTGCTTGCCAGTAAAGCGAGCAACACGATTGATAATTTTGTAACGTTCATAAATTTTTCAGTAAACAATCATTAATAATTTCAATCTCGCAAGCTAGGTTTTCCTAAAAACGGCCCATAAAAGCACTCGGGAGTATATCGACAATGTTATTTTTGAGTAACTGCAACTGGTATTGTTTTGTTGGTGAATTTGTCAGATTTAATAGTAATCGTCCCATTACGTTCCTCTCCTGTCTCATTCTTTTCAACATCTCATCACTTTTAATATTCTCAACAGAAAATTCTCGCTGTGAGACAGACGGTGACAGAGGTTCATTGCATTTCTGGCAGAAGTTCAGCCCATCCGGATTTTCCCATCCACAATTAGTACAAATCATAGTTATCCAATTTCTTCTTCGGCCTCCCATACCGTACCAATCATATAAAAAAAAGACGTGGGAGTCTTACCTCTGATCATCCCACATTCAGGCCTTCGCTGCCTACTCAAAGGATAAGCAACGTAGCTAGCCCACGCCAGGGATGATATATGGAAAACTCCACGCCCAATAAAGCGTGCGACCAAATAGTCATCACCGGTGGACGTACCCGTTGCGCTATCTTCTTTGAGTTTTCAAAGTTGCGAAGTTTGAATGTAGAAGATAAACGTCAAGTAACGTCTTTAGTATGTCTGCCCACCCAACCCTACGACCAGTCCCCTGAATGTCATTTGGAGGATCCAGTCTACGGGCTAGCTAAGCATTTGCAAAAATAACGAAAAAATACTTTTTAACAACTTTTTAAGATAAAAATCATATTTTTTGGAAAGGAACTTCGCACCGTTATCAACAAAGAAGTTACGCCTGTCTCTCATTAATCATCGCCCACCGCCCCGCTTGCCAGAGTACGATGCCGCAGCCCTTTCGTAGGCCTCTTCGCTGGAACAGCTCGCTTATTCGCAATTGCAACAAAGCTTATTCGCACGTGCAACAAAGCTTTACTGCAATTTCAGGCAGGCTTTGCCGGAATTGAAGCAAAGCTATGTGATGATTGCGGATGAATCAAGATGAATGAAACTGCCGCGCTATGCTATTTCCTTGAAGACCTTGCGGATATGTATCCTCTGGTTCTTGCACACCCTAAGCGGGGTGCTGTCAACGAAACTGATTCCGGACATGGTCAGCCCTCTGTGATACTTGCGTTTGTTTTCACTGCCTGACTGTGATCTGTCAATGTTTTTCTTGACCTGTGAATCGAAAAACTTGCAAAAATCATCAGCAAGACAGAATATTTCAGTAATTTTATCGCCGCTGAACATAGCGGGAGTTTGTTGCAGTTTGTTGTTCAGTACACTATAAAATTACAACAAATCCTGCTAGCCTCCGCTCTGACCTCCATCACGGTGTTGTAGATGGTACGTGGACAAACGTCCGGAAAGAACGGATAGGCTTCCTTCAGCCAGTCGTGCATCTGGGCGGCACTCGTGTCTGGGAAAGTTCGAAGCCTGTCCGAGATGAAGTCTTTGTCCACGTACCATCTACAACACCGTGATGGAGGTCAGAGCGGAGGCTAACATCCCCAAGGTGTCAATAACGGAACGCGATTACCACATCCTTCCGGACAGCCCCTCCGGTCAGTACGCCCAGGTGGACTTCGGCCAGAAGAAGCTGAGGAAGGGAGATGGTACGGAGCAGAAAGTGTACTTCATGGCAATGCTCCTATGCCGTAGCCGCTACAAGTACATCTGGTTCCAGGACCGTCCCTTCACCTCAGAGACCGCCGTTCAGGCGCACGAAAAGGCATTCGAGTACTTCCACGGCATCCCCAGGGAAATCATCTACGACCAGGACGCTGTGTTTCTGTGGGACGAGAACATCGGCGACTACATCATGACGCAGGTGTTCGATGCTTATGTACGGAGCCGCCCGTTCAAGCCAGTGTTCTGCCGTCCTGCGGATCCCGAGTCGAAGGGCAAGGTTGAGAACTGCGTCAAGTATGTCAAACAGAACTTCCTTACGAACAGGCCATATGCCGACCTTGAGACACTCCAGGAACAGGCAGAGGCCTGGCTGCGACGCACAGGCAACGCCATGGTTCACGCCACCACCTGCAAGGTCCCCTTCGAGGAATGGTGTCAGGAATGCAAGGATCTTCTTCCATATGTGGCAGTCCTCATGCCGAAGGATGAGGCCGGTCATACAGTCCTGAAGACCAACTGCGTGCGCTATAAGGGTAACATCTATGCAGTTCCCATCGGAACCTACAAGGGAAACGGCACGAAGGTCAGACTTGAGGAAAAGGGAGCCTCCCTCATCATCAGCAGCATGGCAGGGGTGGAAATCACCCGGTGGATAATGCCAGCCGGACGAGGCATAACCGTCACTGACGACAGCCACAAGCAGGACACGTCGATGAAGATAAGCGTCCTTACAGAGAAGGTGATCGAACTGTTCAGCGACAAGGATCTTGCGACGATGTATCTGGCACGTGTCCGTGATCATTACGGACGGTATATGCGTGACCAGCTGATGGCGGTATCGAACGCCTGCACGGGACGTGAGCAGGATGAAATCGACATGACCCTTTCCCGCTGCGTGAAACTCGGCCTGTTCAGCGCCAATGACTTCAAGGCCGCGATAAGCGGCGTTGAAACTCCATCCAGAGAGGAATCCCTGTCTGCGGCAGACTACAAGCCGGTTGGGGACGAACGCACGAAGGCGATAGCCAACTTCAAGCCCGCGACATCAAGAATGTCCGTATATGAGGGAATAACAGCCAGGTCGTGATATGGAGAAGATAGATATCATACGCAGCCAGGCGCGGAGACTCAGACTGTCTTCCCTGACGGCAAATGTCCCGGATGTACTTCTCAAGGCACAGAGAAACACTCCCAGCTACGACGACTTCCTCTCGGAAGTGCTACAGACTGAAATCGACGGCAGGGACGAGAAGCAGACAGTGATACGGATGAGACTCGCAAAGCTTCCGGTCAACCACAATCTAGACCTGTATGACCAGAGCATATCGAACGGTCTCAGCCTTGTCCAGCTCAAGCAGCTGCGGGAACTGCACTGGCTGGAGGACAGTTACAACATCCTTCTTGCCGGCCCGAGCGGTGTCGGGAAAACCTTCATTGCGGCGGGACTGTGCTACGATGCCGTCAAACGCGGATACCGTGGCGTGTTCCGTTCAATGGAGAGCATCATTGCCACCATCAAGAGGAAGGAGATATCCTCTATGGCAAAGAAGGAATACAAGACCCTGACGGAAGCTCATGTCATAGTTATAGACGACATCATGAACGTCACCGTCGACAGGGATGAGGGGAACATGCTGTTCGCCTTTATAAACTCCGTGTATGAGACCACCTCGTTCATCATCACGACGAACAAATCTCCCGTGGAATGGGCAAGGACGCTTCCTGACGAGGTGCTGGGAACAGCTCTGCTCGACAGACTGCTGTACAAATGCGAACTCATCCAGCTCTCCGGTTATGACAAGTATATAGTTATGTAAAGTCTTTTCATGAAGGATATTGATTACAAGCATATTACAGTATCTCTTTACTTTTTGACTTTACATAACAATCAGTTGTTTCCTAGCTTTTTAAGCCACGATATTAGGTCATGATTATCCACCCATTCACCCATGATTTGGGATGGCGTAAGGTTTTCAGAAGCTTTTTCTATAGCTTCTCGTTTCTGCTTCGAGTCTGCCCTGGCATAGATTTCTGTTGTTACTATTGACGTGTGGCCGAGAAGGTCTCGTATATACACTAGATTGACGCCTGCCTGTAAGAGGTGCATGGCACGACTATGGCGAAGCTGATGACAGCTTACAGACTCAGGTATAAGGTTTGGATTTTCCTTTCTTGCCATATCCGCATATTTTTTAAGAACATATGTTATTCCAGCTCTTGTCATTTTGTCCCCGCCGTGATTTGTAAATAGAGGTCTATTTCTATCTATTTCATACTCAATATGGAAACATTTCAGATATCGCTTGATGATATCCACAACATGTTCAGACATCGGGACTATTCTTGTTTTTCTACCCTTTCCATAGATTTTTATCGAGAATGGATCCTTCTGCATCCAAAGGGATTCAACTTTTAAGTCAATTAACTCCTGTACTCGACAGCCAGTATCATACATCAATGATATCATTGCTAGGTGTTTCATTTCATTAGGGATTATAGGGTCCGGTTGCTGTAGCAATAGTTTGATTGCATCTTTACTGAAGTGTGTAGGAACCGCATTTTCCTTTTTCATGCTCTTGATAGATAGGAGTTGCTGCCATTGATTGATACTCTCAACACAGTTGTATTGGAGGTACGAAGCGAACGATTTAAAAGCAGCCAACCTGCTATTCCTGGTTGAGATGCTATTGCTCTTGACTTCGTCCAGCCATTTCATATATTCAACCACATTCTCTCTATTTATATCTTTCAATGTAATCTTATCTGCCTTTGTATGTTTGGCTTCATTCATGTAGGAAAGGAACAAGACAAATGCATCTCTATATGCAATAACCGTATTGGGACTTACGTTTCTTTCATGAGGCAAATACTGGCCGAGAAATCTCGACAACAGGTACGCAAAAGTATTATCATTCTTCTTTGCCATATATGAAGTTGTTTAGATTGACGCATTGTTTTTGCAGTTCTGGATATTCTGAGCAAGTCAACCGGACATACCCTTCAGTCGCTTCAAGCGACTTATGGCCTAAGCATCCAGCAAGCAGAGGAAGAGATGTATATACGTCCAAACCACATTGAACCATTTTTGCTAAAGAATGTGTTCCCATTGTATGCCTTAGATCATGGACACGCGGTCCAAATTTCTCTCCTCGATATGCTATACCACACTTTTGGTATACTTTCCGGAACCAGCGGTAGGCATTGGCAGATGACAATGCGTCCCCATTCAGTTTGACAAAGAAAGGTCTCTCGGGGTCTTTAACGGATTTCACTGGCAACATATTTCTATAATGAACATATTGCACCAAGCAATGCTTTAGTGATGAGCATATGGGCACCAATCGCTCCTCTCCGTTCTTGGTACTGCCCCATGTTCCAACTTTCAACACATCATTAGTCAAGTCCACATCAACGTTACGTAAGGATACTGCTTCTGTTATTCTTAACCCCGTGCTGTACAACAAGCGTATTAAGCAAGGGATAGATATTATCGGGTCATCTTTTCTGTGGCTTTCTCTCAACAATTTATTTGTTTCACGGAAGATATCTTCCATTTGTTTGTGAGTGAAGATGTATGGGGTAAACGATCTGTCATTATCACATTTAGGAAGAGGCATAATGTATGAGTTGACACCATGCTCGGCCATGTATTTAGCCAATTGGGATATGCGAGAGCACTTGCCATGAAGTGTTCTGCTGCAGTCATTGATTCTTGTTGCCAGCCAGGCGTCAGTCAGTTCCTTTGTGATTATTGGCTCAGTAAGCCCATAGGTGATTGTGAAGTCATCAAACTCTTTAAAGGTCCATTTTGTGGATATGATTGTGAGTCCGCACGCCTCCTTCATGCGTACATATGATTTCATATATTGGGCAAGGGGACCGGAATAAGTAAATGGACTAGTCATAGAACCATCCTCCTCTCTGTGTATAGAAGTCATCTTCTACAATGGGCGCATCCAACACACACTGTCGCATGTGATTAATGTCAATTCTAACATATGTCCTAGTCATATCAGTGCTTTGATGCCCAAGGGTCTCTGATATTATTGGAAATGGCGTGGATTTGTCCAACATCCTTTGTGCAAGGCTGAACCGAAGGGCATGCCCTCCATGGTGACGATTTTCATAATTCACCCCAGACTCTCTAAAGGCAACTGCTATTGCACTATGTACGGCACCAGGCAGCATCTCTCCATATGGTGGACGACAACTCAGAAAGACATTGTTTGAAGTCGATTTTGGACGTGCATTCCTCAAATAATCGATAATGGCGTTCCCTACTATTGGCAACAGTGGCAAAGACACCGGATAGCCAGTCTTGTATTGAACTTTTTTGATCACACAGTTCTCCCAATCAATGTCGGAAAGCTTCAGATCCGCAACATCGGACACTCGCAGCCCTAGTCGTGAGCACAAGACAAGCATGGCATAGTTTCTCTTGCCAACATTGCTCGTCCTAGATATCGATTCTTCCAATTGTTTGATTTCGTCAGGAGAATAAAATGATGGCGTTTTTACTCTTGTGATGTTTTTGCCTAGCCGCGAAAGCAGATAGCTGTAGTCTATTTCTAACAGACCTCTGGTGTGTAAATATTTCAAAAATCTGCGAGTCTGTCCTACATATTCACGACGTCTATGATGGCGACTTTCAATGAATCGCACAATGATATCTTCTTCTATTTCAGAAGGCATTTCAATGTTCTCTGAACATAAAAACTCAGTGAAAACACTCAGCATCCTCCTGTATGAAGGAATGGTCTTCGTTTCATTTATGCCCTTCTCCTTTAACGACTCGAGATATTCTTGAGCATAGACTGCGAGACCACCTGTAAGTGGATACTGCGCTCGTATGCGCAATCTACTGCCTAGAGTGCCATTCCTGACAATATTTATCAGAACATCCACGCTTTTGATTAGATCACGATGACTGAATGTGACAGTGCCTCCATCATGCATTGTTTGTATGAAGTCTGCACCGATGGTTTCATCAAACTCTGTAATGCCTCGAGCATTCATATATGATAATATTCCTTTCTTCCACAACCAATTATAGCCGTATATTCTGGAAGAGGAGTATCGCTGTGCTTCGAGCAGAGTATTTGCTTGTTGAATTACACTTTTGATTTCCATAATTGTTTAAATTTTATGATGCTGTAATATGCCATCATAAAATTATGAAAAGTAATTATGGAAAGTCGATTTATATATTATTGAAATATAATCTGTTGTAAATTGATACGGCACTTACTTTACATAACCATATACTTGTCATAACCGGACTTATGTCAATCTTTACATAATATCGGCGACAGTTACCGGATGAGGCACCGGAAAACAATCTTTGAAGACCAGACAACAACATCAAACAATCAGACAGAGAAATGAGAAAATATGAATATGACGGGCTCCTCAGAGCCGTTGACGATTTGAAAGAAGCGGATGCTGCCTTCAATCGCAGCTATATCAAAGGAAAAATCACCGAGGAACAGGTGAAACTATATGAGCGACTCGTATATCAGCTCGATGAGATATATTGTATGGCGGATATGGTTCTGACCAACTACAAGACTGAGAAGATGCTTCGCGAGTGGCGTCGTAAGTCTGGCCGTTAACGGCCAGACTTACGACACGCATTGCTGTCAAATGATGGAATATACGAGAAAATAGCTACCTTTGCTCGTACTGCAGCATTGTTGCCAATAATACTGTACTCTTGTTGCCGAAAACACTGTACCATTGTTGCCAATCTTACTGCACTTCATCTTGCCAAAATCACTGCACTTCTTTTTGCCGATAACAATTGTGCCTATCGTCCTGCTGTCCGGCTCGTTACCGGGGAGCTCCATATAGAAGACGGGCATATGGGACGTGAGCGAATACACCACAACCTCCAGAGTCTGTCGAAGCGGAAGCCCCTCCTTGTTGTGTCCCCATCGGATA
>JAZLKB010000056.1:0-20952 GCA_045597365.1 Bacteroidaceae bacterium
CTTGGCGTGTAAAGCAGGAAACCGACTGGACAACCGTATTCCCGGGCTGGACTCTGAGGACTGAGCAGACTGGCGGCTGGTTCGACTACTATGGCGTATGGGCTGCTGACTGCGAGGAGGAGTGGAATCCTTCAATGGGTGACTACAACATAGCCGAGGGTCAGGTTCTGGCCGGTATGCTCGGTTGCGACTGGGAGTCCAAGTTCACTATCAAGCAGAATATCACTGATCTGCCTGCAGGCGAGTACACTCTAGTTATTGGCAACAGAAATGATCCGGGTAACGCTCAGACAGCTAATAATGATCAGATTATCGCCAACAGCGATACACTCAGCGGAAATCTTGGTGATTCAGCCAGCATCACTACCGTTATGGAGGAAGCTGGTGACTTATACATCGAGTTCACTCACAATAAGGTTAACCGCAGCGTTGTTATCAAGAGCAATATGCTGTTCTTCTCTGCTGCGAAGGATGATTCGTTCGACTACGGTGCAGCTATCAACGAGATTGATAAGGCTATCAATGACGTTAAGACCAACATCACTACCAGCAATGTCAGCAGCGCTGTTGAGCTCTACAACCTGAACGGTATCAAGGTTGATGCCCTGCGTCCGGGCGAGATAGGAATCCGCATTGCAAACGGTGTTGCCGAGAAGGTGCTGTTCTGATACTCTGATTACAGAATTTAGTTTCTGATTATATTGATGCAGGCGGGAATCTGATTCCCGCCTGCTTCTTTATGTAGAAATCTTAGTGTCAAAATGTAATTGACAGTTGGAGCTATTCCTTTTTTTTCCTAAGTTTGCGGCACGTAATAATTTTTAAATCTGTATATATGGCTAATCAGACAACAGCCCTAAATGAGTCAAAGGGCTTTTACAAACTAAGTTGGGCACAGAGGATTGGTTTCGGATCCGGAGACCTTGCACAAAACCTTATTTTCCAGACGGTTGCGTGTTTTTTGATGCTGTATCTTACTACAGTATTGAAAATTAGTCCTGCTTTTGTCAGTGGATTGATTCTCGCAGTCCGACTTCTTGACTGCTTCTGGAGTCCTGTGGTCGGCAAATATATTGACAATCATAATCCAAAATTAGGTAAGTATCGTACTTACCTGCTTTACGGCGGTATTCCACTGACTGTTGCCGCTTGCCTCCTGATGCTTCCTGCAGCTGCATCATGGACTATGACATGGAAGATTGTCTATGCTACCGTCAGCTATACACTGCTTAGTATGATCTACTCGGTAGTGAATATACCGTACGGTTCGATTATGGCCAGTATGACCCGTGACAATGACGAGGTTCTGATACTTACTTCTACCAGAATGGTCTGCGCGAACATCGGTCAGATTATTGTTCAGGCAGGCTTCCCTATCGGACTTGCAATCATTGTCGGTACAGCAGTTGACTGGAATCAGGCTTTGTTTATGGCAATAGGTACGATACCAGCCTTCATTATTCTGCCTTCGATGCCGGTTCTGAAAAGATGGTTTGGCAAGAAGGGTCTGTATTACCTGCTCCTTTCGATTGGCCTTATAGGATTTATAGTATTGTTTGTAATTGGTAAATTCTTTGATGTTGAGCAGTGCAATACCCTGGTTCAGTCTGCAAAGGTTCTGACAGGAGTAGGACTTCTTGTAGGTTCACTGATGTGGGCTCTGGTTCCTGAGGTGATTACCGAGGCTGAATATCGTACAGGGAACAGACCTGCCGCTACAGTAAACGCACTTGCAGGTGTCGCTTTCAAGGCAGGCTTCTCGCTGGCGGGATGGATTACTCCTCTTGTAATGGGAATCATAGGTTTCAATCTGGCAAGTGAGCAGTCAGCTCTGCCAACTGATCCTAATGCTTGGTTTACAGTTACATGTATCTTTGCTATCGTAGGTTTCATTCTCCTGACTTTCTGCTTTCTTGGAAGTAAGGAAAATATTACCACCACGCCTGAGAAACCTGTTTCGTTCGGCGAAATGTGGGTTGAGTTCAAGGCGAACAAGTGCCTGCAGCTTGTCCTTGGCATATTTATCGTAGTATTCCTGGCATCATTTATCAGTGCACCTGTAAATGCATATTACACGAAACTTAATGACTATAATGAGACAGTTCAGAACGCTATTCTGTGGTTCACTACTATAATTCCTGCTCTTCTGCTTCTCATTGTCGGTTATTTGATTTATAAATATCCTCTAACTGATCAGAAGCTCGATGAGATGAATAAGGCTATCGAGGCAAAGAACGCATAATCGGATAAAAATTCTAAATAATGGCTGATTTAAAAAGAATATCATCTGCATTGATATCTGTCTATCATAAAGATGGGCTTGATGAGATTGTAAAGGCATTGTATGCCAGTGGGGTGAAGCTTATCTCAACAGGAGGAACACAGAGTTTCATAGAGTCTCTGGGTATTCCCTGCCAGGCTGTTGAGGAACTGACGGGGTATCCGTCGATACTTGGTGGAAGGGTCAAGACCCTGCATCCAAAAGTTTTTGGAGGTATCTTGAGCCGCCGTGAAATGGAATGCGACAGGAATCAGGCACAGGAATTTGGAATTCCGGATATTGATCTTGTGATAGTGGATTTGTATCCGTTCGAGGCTACTGTAGCCAGTGGTGCCGCACATCAGGATATTATCGAGAAGATTGACATAGGCGGCATATCACTGATCCGTGCCGGTGCAAAGAACTACAACGATGTTGTTATTGTAGCGAGCAAGGCCCAGTATCAGCCTCTTGCAGATATTCTCAGGGATAATGGTCCTGAGACTACACTCGAGCAGCGCAAGTGGTTCGCAAAAGAGGCATTTGCAGTGTCATCGCATTATGACAGTGCCATATACAACTACTTCGGCCAGGGCGAGGAAGATCATTTCCGTTACACTTCCGACGAGTCAAAGCCTTTGCGCTATGGCGAGAATCCGCATCAGAAAGGCTTGTTCTACGGCGATTTCAATGCAATGTTTGACCAATTGCACGGCAAGGAGATATCGTACAACAACCTGCTTGACATTGCAGCTGCAGTAGATTTGATCGATGAGTTCAATGAGACTACATTTGCTATTCTCAAACATAACAACGCCTGTGGACTTGCCTCTCGTCCGGTTCTGCTTGATGCCTGGAAAGATGCCCTGGCAGGAGACCCTGTATCCGCATTCGGAGGTGTTCTGATAACAAACGCCCCTATTGACAAGGATACTGCCCAGGCCGTAAATGAAATTTTCTTTGAGGTAATAATAGCTCCCGATTACGATATGCAGGCTCTTGAGGTGCTGGGACAGAAAAAGAACCGTATCATTCTGGTCCGCAAGCCTTGTCAGTTACCAAAGGTTCAGTTCCGTACTGTTCTGAATGGCATTCTTGTTCAGGACAAGGATACCAAGATTGAACAACCTGACGAATTGCGTATGGTAACATCGCGTCCTGCATCCGAGAGTGAGATTGAGGATATGCTGTTTGCAAATAAGATTGTGAAGAACAGCAAGAGCAATTCCATCGTTTTTGCCAGAAACAAGCAACTTCTGGCAAGTGGCGTAGGTCAGACATCAAGGGTTGATGCCTTGAAACAGGCTGTCGATAAGGCACATTCATTCGGATTCGACCTTTCAGGAGCATCAATGGCAAGCGATGCCTTCTTCCCGTTCCCCGATTGTGTGGAGCTGGCTTATAAGGCAGGTGTCAGGAATGTGATTCATCCTGGCGGCTCGATACGCGATAATGAATCAATTGACTATTGCCAGCAGCACGATATGACTATGGCCATATCAGGATTCAGACATTTCAAGCATTAATAATCTGTCAGGAACATAAAAGTGGGACTCTTTTCTCTTACTCAGGAATTATCGATGGATCTTGGCACTGCCAATACCATCATCATGTATCACGACAAAATTGTGGTTAATGAGCCGTCGATAGTAGCACTTGACAAAAAGACAGACAAGATGATAGCGGTAGGTTCCAAGGCGAAGCTTATGCAGGACAAGGCTTCCGAGGAACTTATAAAGGTTGTGCGCCCTCTACGTGACGGCGTGATAGCGGACTTCTATGCTTGTGAGCAGATGATACGCGGTCTTGTCTCGATGGTGGATATGGGACACAGGCTGTTCACTCCATCGTTCAAAATGGTTATCGGAGTCCCGTCAGGAAGTACTGAGGTGGAGCTTCGAGCTGTCCGCGACTCAGCCGAGCATGCCGGAGGCCGTGACGTATATCTTTTGTTTGAGCCGATGGCGGCGGCACTTGGTATAGGAATCGATGTTGAGGCACCAGAAGGTAATATGGTGGTGGATATAGGTGGCGGAAGCACCGAGATTGCTGTAATATCGCTTGGAGGAATAGTCACAAACAGCTCAATCCGTGTAGCCGGTGATGATTTCACTGCCGATATTCAGGAGTATATGGGACGTCAGCATAACGTGCGTGTGAGCGAGCGTATGGCGGAGCGCATCAAGATAAATGTAGGCTCAGCCCTTACAGAGCTTACGCCGGAGGAGGCTCCCGAGGATTATATTGTTTATGGTCCGAATAAGATTACAGCCCTTCCTATGGCTGTCCCGGTCTGCTATCAGGAAATAGCACACTGTCTTGACAGATCAATCAATAAGGTCGAGCAGGCTGTACTTACGGCTCTGGAGCATACTCCGCCTGAGCTATATGCTGATATAGTGCATAATGGCATATTCCTGGCCGGCGGTGGCGCACAATTACGCGGTCTCGCAAAGCGTTTCACCGACAAGATAAATATACCGTTCCACGTAGCCGAGGATCCTTTGCTGAGTGTGGCGAAGGGAACAGGACTTGCGTTGAAGAGAGCCGGTCAGCTGACATTCCTGATGCGGTAACTGCGGAACATTCGTTGACTCTACAATAATGCGATAGTGCGACCTCTTCTTGACCTGCTGTACAGACTGCGTTTTCTGTTGCTGTTCATTTTGTTGGAGACTGTGTGCGTGATATTGATCTATAACCACGCCACATTGCGCGATAATGTGGTTTTTACTTCAGCAGGAACAGTAAGCGGGGCAGTCCGTAATGTATGCCGGTCAGTGTCGGACTATTTCGGACTGAAAGACGAGAACACGAGACTTGCCAACGAGATTGCCGGACTGCGCTCGGAATTGTACGAGTTGCGTGACAGCCTGGCCGAGGCCGTTATTCCGTCGGGGAATGATACCGTAGTGGTGGCCAGGGTAATTGACAATGTGGTAAACCGGAATGAGAATTTCATTACCATAAACAAGGGTGCCAGCGATGGTGTCGCTCCCGGTATGGGCGTTTGTGCTGAAAATGGTGTAGCAGGTGTCGTATATAAGGTGAGTGACAATTATGCAGTGGTAATGTCTCTGTTGAATTCCAATAGCAAGATAAGTTGCCGCGTAAGGAGTCATAATGTGTTCGGCTTTGTGCGATGGACAGGAGGTGATACCCGATCAGTCTCAATGACAGATCTTCCATCGCGCCCTGATATCAGAACAGGGGACACTATTGAGACAAGCGGTTTCTCGGAATCTTTCAGACAAGGTCTTGTCATTGGATATGTAAGTGAAGTTGATAATACCGAGGATGGTCAGCCTCGCATAGTCGTAAGGCTTGCCTCTGATTTAGTCTCATTGGGCTATGTCTATATTAATAAGGGATTCTTTCCGGAAGAATTGAGCTCATTAACAGATTATTGACATGCAGTTGTTCCTGAAGAGACTATTATATAGCATATCGCTGCTGCTGCAGCAGATTCTTCTTCTTGACAGATTCTCGCTTTTCGGATATGTCACACCTATGATATGTCTGTATCTTATACTGATACTTGACAGCAATGTATCACCCGCACAGAGAATGCTGTGGGGTTTCTGTATGGGTTTAATATCAGATATATTCGTCAATACTCCAGGCGTACAGGCAGCATCTCTTACACTGCTCGCTGCAGTACAGCCTGTCCTGTTGCGGATGTTATTTACTTTCGACCGAAGGGACATTATCAATCCAGGCCTGATGTTTTTGGGAGCCAAGGTTTATTTGCCATATCTGATAATCGGGTCACTGCTTTTCAACCTTGTAGCCTGTCTGCTGAGGATACCGGCTGGGACAGATATAATGACACTGCTGACAAGTATCGGGCTTGGAACTTCAGCATCTTTTTTATGTATGATATTGTTTGAACTGGTTTTCAGAGTCAAACGTGGCAGACGGTATAAGTGAGAAATCAGAATTACGATAAGCGCCGTTTCCTGTTCATAGCAATGGTTCTGGCTGTTGTAGTGACGTATGTGGCCCGCTTGTATTATTTGCAGGTGGTATGCTACGACTATAAGGCATCGGCTGCCAGTAACGCTTTGTATCACAGGACCATTGTACCGGAAAGAGGCGTCCTGTATGACAGAACCGGACGTATTCTTGTTGATAACCAGCCATCATTTGACATTACTGTGGTAATGCGCGAGGTTACAGATATAGACACGGCTGATTTCTGCCGGATGCTGGATATAACTCCCGAGTATTTCAATGCCCGGATGGACGAGATACGGGACCGTCGCAGGAATCCCGGGTATTCAAGCTATACAAAGCAGGTGTTTATGAGTCAGCTGACCCTGCCCGAAATATCCCGTCTGAACGAGAACCTGTATAATTTCCCCGGTTTTGACATACAGAGCAGCAATTTCCGCCTGTATCATTATCCGTGTGCAGCACATCTGCTTGGCGATATGGGTGAGGTCACAAAGCGCGATATTGAGCGTGATGACTACTATGTGATGGGAGATTACATAGGCAAACAGGGGGTTGAGAGACAATACGAGGAGTTCCTTCGCGGACGGAAAGGTGATGAGGTACTGCTTAAGGACGCAATCGGACGTATCCAAGGCAGTTACCTTGATGGCACTGCTGACATTGAGGCCCGTCCTGGCAGTGATATTACTCTCACTATCGATGCTGAGCTCCAGATGCTGGGCGAACGTCTGTTGCATAATAAACTTGGAAGCATTGTCGCAATTGAGCCTGCCACAGGCGAGGTGCTCTGTATGGTGTCATCACCATCGTACGATCCTTCATTGCTGGTAGGCAGGCATCGCAGTGAAAATTACAAGGAACTTTCAGCGACATGGTCAAAACCATTATTGAACCGTACGATTATGGGTACGTATCCTCCCGGCTCTACATTCAAGACAGCACAGGCTCTTGCAATGTTGCAGGAAGGTATAATTACAGACAAGTCTCTTCTGCCTTGCACCAGTGGATTCGTTTATGGGAATCTCAGGGTAGGCTGTCACTCTCATTCATCTCCTTTAGGATTATACGATGCCATAGCGACATCGTGCAACGGTTATTTCTGCTGGGCCTTCCTCAGAATGATAGGCGCTGACAAGTATGGCTCGAACCGTCAGGCAATGACTGTATGGAAAGACTATATGGTTGAGATGGGCTTCGGATATGCTCTGGGTATAGATCTGCCTGGCGAAAAACGCGGAATGATTCCGAATGCCAATTATTATGATGGAGTCTATAACCGGCATTGGAGCGGACTTACCATCATAAGCGATGCCATAGGACAGGGTGAGATTACTCTGACACCATTACAGATTGCGAACTTGGGCGCAACGATTGCCAACCGGGGCTATTTCTATACTCCACACGTTGTTAAAGCCATCGAGAATCACGGGATAGACACTTGCTATACCACCCGGCATAATATTGACGTTGACAGGAAGTATTACGAGCAGGTGGTAGAAGGTATGCGCCAGTCTGTTATCCACGGAACCTGCACATCGGCGGCCAATGCTGACTATGTAGTGTGCGGAAAAACCGGAACAGCCCAGAACCGGGGGCAGGACCATTCGGCCTTTATGGGTTTCGCTCCGATGGATAACCCACGCATAGCAATAGCTGTGTATGTCGAGAACGGTGGCTTCGGCGCTGTATATGGAGTTCCTATCGGAGCATTGATGATGGAACAGTATCTTACAGACTCATTGTCCGAGAGCAGCCAGGCACGTGCTTTGGAGATTGAGAACAGGATTATTGAATACGATGAGAAAAGATAGTCTCATAGGTAAATTGGACTGGATAATAGTTGCGATGTATCTGCTTCTGATGCTTTGCGGCTGGCTCAGTGTGTGCGGAGCGGGTTACAGCTTTGACAGTCAGAATCTGCTGGATTTCTCCATGCGTTCGGGCAAACAGCTTGTATGGATATGCTGCGCAATCATAATCGGCTCGGTGATACTGTGTTTTAACAAAAACTTCTTCTGGTCATATTCATATTTGTTGTATCTCCTTATGATGCTGTTGCTGCTGATAACGATTTTCGTGGCAAAGGATCATAAGGGATCACATTCATGGCTTGACATCGGCCCTGTGAGTATTCAGCCTGCCGAGTTCGCGAAGTTTGCCACGGCGTTGGCTTTGGCACGATTCATTGACACCGATTCATTTGACCCAACTGACCGCAAGAGCATCATACGCTCATCCCTGTTTTTCATTATTCCGATGCTGCTTATCGTGGCGCAGAGTGAGACCGGCTCGGCACTTGTATATCTGGCATTTTTCCTTGTGCTGTTTCGTGAAGGGATGAAGGGTCTGCCTCTTTTCCTGTTTTTCTGCGCGGTACTGTTTTTCATTATAGGCATAAAATTCTGGAATGTACCGTTCGGGCCTATGCCTTTCAATGTAGGACCCGTGACTGTGATGATGTTGATACAACTGTTCACATTCCTGATAGTACATTCTGAGATATCCGACATAAATATTAGCCTGACTGTTCTAGGACTAGGCCTGGGTTCTTCTATCGCCGGGCTGATAATAGCCTTTACCGTATTACCGTTCAATCTGCTGTGGCTACAGGTAATTTCTGTGGCAGTGACAGCGGCCTATCTTGTTTTTCAGGCATTGAAGAATGTCCTGAAACGTTGCCTCATTCCTGCCGCTTTCGCATTGTCGGCAACCGTCTATCTGTTCTCGTGCAATTTAGTGTTGGACCACGTACTCCAGCCACATCAGCAGACACGCATAAACATAATACTCGGCATAGAGGAGGATCCGTTCGGGGCCGGCTATAACGTGAATCAGTCTATGATTGCCATCGGCTCGGGCGGACTTACGGGCAAAGGCTTTATGAAAGGCACACAGACTAAACTGAAATATGTACCGGAGCAGGATACAGATTTCATTTTCTGCACTATAGGCGAGGAGCAGGGATTTGTGGGGGCTACTCTTGTACTTATCTTGTATGCGGCCTTTATCCTGCGTCTGTATTGGCTCGCTGAACGTCAGACATCAGTTTTTGGCAGGGCTTTCGGATACTCGGTTGCCAGTATTTTCCTTTTTCACATTTTCGTTAATGTGGGAATGGTGCTTGGAATTATCCCTGTGATTGGTATTCCGCTGCCTTTCTTCAGCTACGGCGGCTCCTCTCTGTGGAGCTTCTCCATTATGCTGTTTATCTTTCTGCGCATTGACTGCGACCGGGGTGCCTTGTTCTGAGTTTGAGTTCGGCTTGTGTCCTTTCTTCTTCTTTTTCTTGTGATCGAATCTCGTAAGGCCGTTCTCGTCAAGAATATCTACACGCCGCGGCTCACCGGTCCGGTCGTCTTCGGACAAAGACCCAGGCTTGACACCTTTCTTGTTCATCGCGATGACCTCCATTGCCCTGTCGGCGGATATAGTCACAATATTGGCAGCAAAGACCTTGTCGGTCGAGTATGATATCTGTCGGGCCAGGATATCTGCCTTGAAGAAATAATATGTGCCACCCTGGGTCTCAAGAGTAATATCGCGTGACGGGAAATGTTTCTGTACCTCGACGTATGCATCGACCTCATAATTCAGACAGCATTTCAATTTAGCGCACTGTCCTGCAAGTTTCTGGGGATTCATCGACAAATCCTGGAATCTTGCGGCACCTGTTGAGACCGATGTGAAGTTTGACATCCAGGTGGAACAGCACAGCTCACGTCCGCAAGGACCTATTCCGCCAATGCGTCCGGCCTCCTGTCTCGCTCCAATCTGCTTCATCTCGATTCTCACGTGGAATGTGCTTGCCAGCACCTTTATAAGCTGGCGGAAATCCACGCGGCCATCGGCTATATAATAGAATATGGCTTTACCGCCATCGCCCTGGTATTCCACATCGCCTATCTTCATCTCCAGACCAAGGTCTTTTGCTATCTGGCGGGAGCGTATCATCGTATCGTGCTCCAGCGCTTTGGCCTCGGCGTACTTGTCCATATCAATGTCGCGGGCCTTGCGGTATATCCGCTTTATCTCGGCATCGGGCTTCAGCCGTGCTTTTTTCATCTGCAGCAATACAAGCCGTCCGGTCATTGTGACAGTTCCTATATCGTGGCCGGGCGAGGCCTCGACGGCTACAATGTCGCCTTTCTCCAAAGGTATCTTGTTGGCATTCAGATAGAAACCCTTACGGGTATTCTTGAATTGCACTTCAACCATATCGGTGTCGTTTTCTGAACCGGGCACACCCTCAAGGTAGTTATATGAGTTCAACTGCCCGACGTGCTTGCTGCAACCTTTGCAAGTTATGCCACCACTTCCGGTGGAAAGTATATAATCGTCCATTTTATTTATTGTTTAAGCAGCATTATCAATTTCAGAGCGAAATCGAAGAATACCATTTTCGCGTTTACATTTTGTTCTATATGTCTTTGACACTCCTCAATCTGATATGTTATTCCGGCAATATTGCGCTCGTTGACGAATGGCGAGAATTTCGATGAGAAAGCAGCCTCGTCGGGTGTCATATAATTAAGCGCAGGGTTATGCAGATTATTGATGAAGTTCTCGCGTACCATACGCTGGCAATAGTCCAGAAAGTTTTTCTGCCATTCGCGACCACGGGCAGCCAGATCTTCGGACAGCTGCTTCATCTCCTTTACGCGCCTTGCGTACGCCAGGCGCATCAGCTGTATGAACAATTCAAGGAACTCGCCGCTGTCGCTGTCAGTACGCAGCGACTTGATGGCTTTTAGCCAGCTGCCGCCACTTTGATGTGCTATCTGCGCGGCCAGCGATGCGTCCAGCATATATTCAGCTCCCTGCAGCCTGCCGGCTATAATGCTGTCCGGAACAGGAGGAAAATCTATACGTTGTGTACGGCTCAGGATGGTTATCGGTATCAGGTCGGGTTTTTCCGAGACCAATATGAAAACGGTTTTGGCAGGCGGCTCCTCAAGCAGCTTGAGCAGTTTGTTGGCGCAGGTAAGATGCATCTTCTCGGGCATCCACATTATTACAATCTTGTAGCCGCCCTGACTTGAAGTCATCTGCATCTTGCGTGTGATGGCATCGCTCTCGTCGGTGTAAATCATTGCCTGCTGGTTTCCCGCATCGAGAGCCTGAAGCCAGTCCTCGTATCCGAAATAGTCGTGGCTGAGCAGGAACTCCCTCCACCGTACAATCTCATCGTCACTTACTGTCTTTCTGTCGGACGATTTGCTGCGGTTTATCACCGGAAAGATAAAATGCAGGTCGGGATGTATGAGCTTGGCCATCTTCACGCAGGCAGGACAGTGTCCGCAGGCATCGCTCTCACCAGGCGCGGAGCACAGCAGATAGTGGGCGAAAGCAAGCGCTGTCTGCATCTTTCCCGTACCTGCAGATCCGCAGAACAGCATAGCGTGCGGTACTGCCCCGCGGCGGGCATCGTCAATCAGCCTCTCAGCTATGAGGCTCTGACCTATTACATTGCGAAAGTACATCACACTTACTGCCATTAACCCAATTATCCGCAAAGGTATGAAATTCGGGTCTGTTTTGAAATAATTGACATCAATTCTTCAGCAATCGTTTCCACGAAAAAAGACAGATGGAAACTTCTGTGTGAAGCTTCCATCTGTTTCAGTGTTCCGCTCGGGGCTCGAACCCGAGACCCCATCCTTAAAAGGGATGTGCTCTACCTGCTGAGCTAGCGGAACTCCCTCTTGTTGCCGTTAAGCGGGTGCAAAGATAGAGCCTTTTCAATTATCGGACAACTTTTTTTGAAGTTTTTAGCATATAGGACAACAGAATAGTGCGTATAGTTTGCAATTATGGTCAAGCGGGGCTATTTTTGTAACTTGTTATTGTATCTTCTTCGAATTGTAGTGTCTGCCGGTAAATTATATCTTGTTCCCACGCCTGTCGGTAATATGGAGGATATTACCCTGCGCGCCCTGCGTGTGCTCCGCGAGGCCGACCTCATTCTGGCCGAGGACACCCGTACTAGCGGCAATCTGCTCAGACATTACGAGATCAGCCGCCCGATGCAGTCGCATCACAAGTTCAATGAGCATGAGACTGTGGCAAAGGTCGCAGATAAGATAGAGTCAGGCTGCAACATCGCCCTTATAACCGATGCCGGTACTCCCGGTATTTCAGACCCCGGCTTTATGCTGGTCAGGGAATGTGCCGCCCGTGGAATAACCTGTGAGTGCCTGCCCGGGCCTACAGCCCTGATTCCGGCTTTGGTTGATTCCGGCCTTCCTTGTGACAGATTCTGCTTTGAAGGTTTCCTTCCGCAGAAAAAAGGCCGCAAAAGCAAGATTGACTCATTGAGAGACGAGCGGCGCACAATGATATTCTATGAGTCGCCGTACCGTCTGGTAAAGACGCTCGCCCAATTCTCCGAGGCGTTTGGTACAGAACGTCCGGCCTCGGTAAGCCGTGAGATTTCCAAGCTGCACGAGGAATGCAGGCGCGGTACTCTCCAGGAGCTGGCTGAGTATTATTCGGCAAATGAGCCGAAGGGCGAGATTGTCATTGTAGTGGCAGGTGCCGATGTCAATAAATCAGAGATAACAGAACAGACCGATTGTGAGGGAGTTTAATTTAGAAACCAGAAACGGAGGAACCGAGACTGCGGTGCTTGTAGGACTCATCACCCAGACTCAGGACGAGCGCAAGACAACAGAATACCTCGATGAACTGGAGTTTCTGGCCGATACTGCGGGCGTTGTGGTACTTAAACGCTTTACCCAGAAAGTCGATGCGGCACACGCCGTTACATACGTAGGAAAGGGCAAGCTGGAAGAAATACGCGACTACATAGTGCGTATGGAGGATGATGAGCAGGAGGTCGGAATGGCCATATTCGACGATGAGCTGTCATCTAAGCAGATATCGGCCATAGAGCAGGCTTTGCAGGTTAAGGTGCTTGACCGTACATCGCTCATTCTGGATATTTTCGCAATGCGGGCACAGACTGCCAACGCAAAGACTCAGGTCGAGCTGGCACAATACAAATATCTTCTGCCAAGACTCCAGCGTATGTGGACACACCTGGAACGTCAGGGCGGCGGCTCCGGTGCCGGAGGCGGAAAGGGTATGGTCGGACTGCGCGGTCCGGGCGAGACTCAGCTTGAGATGGATCGTCGTATCATCACCAAGCGTATCAGCTGGCTCAAGCAGCAGCTTTCCGATATTGACCGTCAGAAAACGACACAGCGTCAGAACCGCGGCCGTCTTATCCGCGTGGCGTTGGTAGGCTACACCAATGTGGGCAAATCGACCATAATGAACTTGATTTCAAAGAGCGAGGTCTTTGCCGAGAACAAGCTTTTTGCCACTCTTGACACCACAGTGCGTAAGGTGGTTGTTGGCAATCTGCCGTTCCTGCTGTCGGATACTGTAGGTTTTATCAGGAAACTGCCTGCCGATTTGGTCGATTCGTTCAAATCGACTCTCGACGAGGTGCGCGAGGCCGATCTTCTGCTTCACGTGGTGGATATATCGCACTCCGGCTTTGAGGACCAGATGCAGGTTGTCGATAAGACTCTCGGCGACCTGGGCTGTGCCGGCAAACCGGTACTGGTAGTGTTCAATAAGATTGATGCCTATACCTGGGTGGAAAAAGAGGCCGATGACCTTACACCGCGTACCCGTGAGAATGTCACTATTGACGAGCTGATGAATACGTGGATGGCCAAGCTGCAGGGCGACTGCATTTTCCTGTCGGCCATACGCAGGACAAATCTGGAGGATTTCCGCACATTGCTATACAATAAGGTGCGGGAACTTCACGTGCAGAAATATCCGTATAACGATTTTCTATATCCTGTTTTAGATGAAGAGAACTGATAAAATATTAACCGGTCTCAGAAGGGTGATATCCCACATCGTTGGAAGAGTAACATATAATTTCAATATAATATAAGATGGACAAATTCAAGTATGCGCCAATGTTTCAGCTCGGCAAGGACGAGACTGAGTATTATCTGCTTACAAAAGATTACGTCAGCGTAAGCGAGTTCGAGGGTAAGCCTGTTCTGAAAGTTCAGAAAGAGGGACTTACTGCTATGGCTAATGCTGCTTTCTGCGACGTATCGTTCCTGTTGCGCCGCTCACACAACGAGCAGGTCGCCAAGATTCTGAAAGACCCCGAGGCAAGTGAGAACGATAAATACGTTGCCCTGACATTCCTGCGCAACGCCGAGGTGGCTGCAAAGGGAAAGCTTCCGCTTTGTCAGGATACCGGCACAGCTATCATCCACGGCGAGAAGGGTCAGCAGGTCTGGACCGGCTATTGCGATGAGGAGGCTCTCGCCGCTGGTGTATATAAGACTTACACTGAAGAGAATCTGCGCTACAGCCAGAATGCTCCGCTCTCGATGTACGAGGAGGTGAACACGAAGTGCAATCTTCCTGCCCAGATTGACCTTGAGGCTACCGAGGGAATGGAATATCGTTTTCTCTGCGTAACGAAGGGCGGCGGCTCGGCCAACAAGACATATCTGTATCAGGAGACAAAGGCCCGCATCCAGAACCCCGGTACTCTTATCCCGTTCCTCGTTGAGAAGATGAAGAGCCTGGGAACAGCAGCCTGTCCGCCTTATCATATTGCCATCGTTATCGGTGGTACCAGCGCCGAGAAGAACCTGCTTACCGTAAAGCTGGCATCGACACACTATTACGACAGCCTTCCTACATCGGGCGATGAGACCGGCCGCGCATTCCGCGATGTCGAGCTTGAGAAACAGCTGCTTGAGGAGGCCTGGAACATCGGTCTGGGTGCTCAGTTCGGCGGCAAGTATATGGCTCACGATGTGCGTGTTGTACGTCTGCCTCGTCACGGTGCAAGCTGTCCTATCGGTCTTGGCGTAAGCTGCTCGGCCGACCGTAATATCAAGTGCAAGATTGACAAGGACGGTATCTGGATTGAGAAGATGGACGATAAGCCATACGAGCTTATTCCCGAGGAACTCCGCAATGCCGGTGAGGGCGATGCCGTAAAGATTGATTTGAATCAGCCGATGGCCGATGTCTGCAAGATTCTGTCCAATTATCCTATCGGTACGCGTCTCAGCCTGAATGGTACTATTATAGTCGGCCGTGACATAGCACACGCCAAGTTGAAGGCGCGTCTTGATGCCGGCGAGGGTATGCCTCAGTATATGAAGGAGCATCCTATTTACTATGCCGGTCCCGCCAAGACTCCCGAGGGAATGGCTTGCGGCTCAATGGGTCCGACAACTGCCGGACGTATGGATCCGTACGTTGACGAGTTCCAGGACAATGGCGGCTCGCTGATTATGCTGGCCAAGGGCAATCGTGCCCAGTGCGTGACCGATGCCTGCCGGAAACACGGCGGTTTCTATCTCGGCTCGATTGGCGGTCCTGCCGCAATTCTTGCGCAGAACAACATCAAGTCTATTGAGTGCGTCGAATACCCTGAGCTCGGTATGGAGGCTGTCTGGAAAATCCAGGTCGAGGACTTCCCTGCTTTCATCCTTGTTGACGATAAGGGCAACGATTTCTTCAAGCAACTGAAGCCTCGCTGCGCCTGTAAGTAATAGCGAAGTGAATGCCTTTTAGCGAAGTGAATGTCTTTTAGCGAAGTGAATGTCTGTTGTATGTCTCCGGGAATCACCTTATATTCCCTACGACATACAACAGCCATTCACTTGGGACCGGAACCGAATACATGAGTGAAGGCTTTGGAACCGGATACACGAGTGGAGGCATTATATACCGTAACGTGAATAACAGAGTGAGAGGGCTGGTAGTAAGATGTACAGGCAGTAACTGCGTTGTCAGGACGGATAACGGAGAGCTTGTTGAGTGCCTTATAAAAGGAAACTTCCGTATCAAAGGCATCAAAAGCACAAATCCGATAGCCGTAGGCGACTACGTTGACATCACTGCCAAAGACACCAATGAGCCTTCCTATATTACAGCCATTGAGGAACGCCGTAACTACATAGTGCGGCGTTCCTCAAATCTCTCCAAGCAATCGCACATACTCGCCTGCAATCTGGATATGTGCCTGTTGGTCGTAACAATGTGCCACCCCGACACATCGACCATCTTCATAGACCGCTTCCTGGCCACCGCCCAGGCATACCGTATTCCCGTAACCCTGCTGTTCAATAAAAAAGATATTTACGATGCCAATGCCGCCGCGCGCGCAGACAGTTTGTGCCAGCTTTATTCAGGCATCGGCTATCCCTGTATCCAATGTGACAGCCTTCACGGCGACGGCATTGATGAGTTGCGCGATATACTTGAAGACAAGGTAACACTGATTGCCGGCAATTCCGGCGTAGGGAAAAGCACTCTGATCAATACCCTTCTGCCAGGGCTCGATATCAGAACCGGAGTCATATCCGATAAGCACGATACCGGTATGCACACCACAACCTTCTCCGAGATGTACCCGCTTCCCGAGGGCGGTTGGGTCATAGACACTCCGGGGGTCAAAGGCTTCGGAATGTTCGACATGCGTCCCGAAGAGATAAGCCACTATTTCACCGAGATATTTGAATGTTCCAAGGATTGCCGGTACGACAATTGCACGCACACGAACGAACCCGGTTGTGCCGTCGTTGAGGCTGTATCTGACGGGCGCATAAGCCAGTCAAGATACAACAGTTATCTGAGTATGCTGGACGAGGACAACAAATACCGGAACATCAGACAGTCATAATCTCCTTCTCCTTTTCAGCGAAGGTATCGTCTGCCTTTTTGATGTATTTGTCGTGAATCTTCTGAAGCTTGGCCTCTGCATCCTTGCTTGCATCCTCTGCCAAACCCTCCTTCTGAGCCTTCTTCAACTGGTCAATGGCTTCGCGGCGGGCATTGCGGATTGATATCTTGGCCTGCTCGTTCTCCTTGCTGCACTGCTTTACCAGTTCCTTACGGCGCTCCTCGGTAAGTGGCGGTATTGCCAGACGGATTATCTCACCATTGTTCGATGGCATAATGCCCACCGCAGAATCGATGATTGCCTTCTCGATGGCTTTCAGCATATTCTTGTCCCAAGGTCTGACGGCGATAGTCCTTGCATCTGGTGTCGAAAGGGCTGCTACATTGTTGAGCGGTACACGGCTGCCATAGGAATCAACCTTGACATCGTCAAGTATACGGATATTTGCCTTGCCGGCGCGGATATGTGCGTACTCCTCGGAAAGATGCATGATAGCAAATTCCATACTCTCCTCTGACTGACTCAGACATTTGTTGACATCGAACATAATTGATACTATTATAATGGTTATTGAGCGGTGCAAACTTAGCAAAAAACAAGAACAGTGGCAAAAGTAATTTCGCAAAAGCCTCAAATTTTTCCGAACATATATGCAGATGGCGAGTTGAACAAGACCCTACTTAATGATTGACATCAAAACAGGTCATCGAGTACTATCGTGCCATTGACATTATCTCTTGTGTAATCATTCTCAACCAGCCCTGAAGATGTTACATAGACGACGAATATCGCCTTGTTCCTGTACATTTGCCTCAATGCCTCCTTTCTGGTTTCAATCTTTGACTTGTCCGAAGCGGTCAGAGAATATGCGCTATCAGACCATTTCATTTCACAAATAGAGATTGCATTGTCCTTCCGCACAATCACCATATATAGTTGCATCCTATTATCATAAAACGGAAATGTTTGTGTAATCACTCCGCTTATCCCAAGGGCAGAACGGATCTTGTCTGCCATAACTCAAGCGAAATGGTGATATAATATCGCATGTTCCAAGTTGGAGTCATCATAGGGCTGTTAAGGAGAAGAAAAAAATTGTAACTACAAAGTTGAAAAAATGTAGTTACAAGTTTGCAACTTTGTAGTTACAATTTTTTACATTTGTAGTTACAAATTTTTACGAGCCCAATAGAGCATCAAAAGCAGACTCCCTAGGTGCGCTCCAGGGCGCAGTCAAATGTCGAAGACGAGACAACGGCCGACATCTTCCGCCGCGAAGAACGCCCTCAACTCCGCTTCAGTCAGCATTACCAAGAGCCTTCTCAAGTTCTCGCAGAGAGGATTGATGCCTTTCTCTTATCAGAGCAAAATTCAGAGAAGAAATCATTTCGCGTGCCGAGTAACCTTTGCTATAGATTCTCCTTGCCTTTGAGTAGAGGTCACACAGTCTGGCATTTCCATCCGCACCCTTAAGCGATTTTGGTATCTGCTTCAGTTTGAGGTAGGAGCGTATCCCCTCAATATCATCCAATATCCAGTCCTCTATGGAACTGTTTACTCCAATTCTGATGAAACTTGCAACTCCCATCCTTGTTAATGAGGATGTGCGGAGTTCTCGGGTTAAATGATCTTTTCGAAAAAGTCAGATATTCTTGCTTTGATTCTGAGAAAAAGTCATATATTTACCATCGAATACTAAAGAAAAAGTCAAATCATGCTTAAGAGGAAGATTCAGAAGGAAATTCACGAATACCTGACATCAGATTCCAACAAGGTGCTGGTGATTGACGGTGCCAGACAGATAGGGAAGTCCTATATCATACGCTACGAAGGGGAAAGGCTGTTCTCGAACTACATCGAGCTCAATATGGTTGAAGACAAGAAGGCTGACAGGATTTTCGAGAATGTCAGGGATGTTCAGGACTTCTACTTCAAGGTCAGTCTGGTCGCGGGCAACAAGATGCACCAGAAAGAGGACACATTAATCTTCATTGATGAGATTCAGGCTTATCCGGATCTGCTGACGCTGCTGAAGTTCCTCAAGGATGACGATAAGTACACCTATATTGTCAGCGGTTCCCAGCTTGGGATAGCGCTTAACGAGACTCTTTCCAAGCCTGGCGGAAGGATGCGGAAGGTTAGGATGTACCCGATGGATTTTGAGGAGTTCCTTTGGGCGAACGGAGTCGGTGAGGATGCTATCAGCACGATTGCCGGCCATTTCGAAGCACGCGAAGCCTTGGATGAGGGCAGCCACAATTTCATCATGGACTTGTTCCGTAAGTATCTTCTGGTCGGTGGACTGCCTGATGCTGTAAATGCTTACGTATCATCCAGGAACCTTGTCGAAGTCAGGAAAGTGCATGAGGAAATCCACTCCCTTTACAAAGAAGACTGCTCGCAATATGACAAGGAACACAAACTCGTCATCAGAAGGGTATATGACCTGATTCCATCCAATCTCGAAAATAAGAAGAAAAGAGTCCAGATCAACGATATTTCCGGCAAGCGAGGCAAGTGCACAGCCGATTATAAGGAAGAGTTCGAATACGTGATCAATTCCGGTATCGGTCTTGAAGTCAAGGCCATTTCCAATCCGAGGTTCCCTCTGGCCGACTCCGAGAAGAAGAGCCTTCTGAAGCTATATTTGAACGATGTCGGACTGCTTACCAACATATTGTTCCGATATAATGCGAAGGCTGTTCTGGACGACCTCCCGAGCATCAATCTCGGCTCCGTATATGAAAATGTCGTCGCTTCTGAACTTGCTGCACACGGATACACGCTGTGTTATTATGACAGCAAGAAGAATGGTGAAGTTGATTTCCTGGTTGACAACTACGACACTCTGTCCACAATGCCAGTGGAAGTTAAATCCGGGAAGGATTCAAGCGAGCACAGCTCCTTGGACAAATTCCTTGCAACACCGGATTATCATATTCAGAATGCGCTGGTGCTGGACATTAAAAGGGAAATAAGGCAGGATGGGAAGACAACCTACATGCCGGTCTATTACATTATGTTTCTGCAACCATCGACTCCTGATGCAGTCATAATCTGACGCCTTGGAATCTGCCCTGGTTTATCAATTGCCAGTGCTTGGTAATCTGGTCGTACACACGTCCACCCAAAGGAATTGAGCGATTGGCTAATGGGTTCCACTCCATTGTCCCGCCTGATGATTTTTCAGAATATGAATGCGCTCTATCGGTGTCATATCTTTTATAAGGATACATTTATAGTACATAGTTTTGTGCTTTCAAAAGAATACCATCCGCGTTTGCGGCAACTTTTGGTTCGCCCAGCACGTAGCAAAAAAAACAGGCGGGAAACATGTCCCCGCCTGTCGGTTGTAAGTTCAGAGCCGAAGCTCTGTCTGCGTTTGCTTAGAACAGGACTTTCTCGGCAACACCGTTCTCAATGCGGATGCCTATCTCGCCTGGACGCAGGGCATCAACCCTGACACCGTTCAGGTTGTAGAGCTCAACAGCATTGTTGTAGTTGCTGGTGGTGATGTTGGTCTTGACATCGCCAATAGCCTTGTCAATCTCAGTGATTGCTGCGCTGTAGTCGAACGAAGGATCCTTCTCGGCAGTCAGATACAACATTGCACTCTTCATATATACGCTGCGGCTAACTTTGTTGTGTGTAAATTCAACGTATAAGTCACCAGCTTCCTTGAGTGTTGTCTTAATAGTGGTTGAGTCAACGGCCTGGTTGCTCAAAGTATCATTGTTGGCAATGATCTGGTCATTCGGATTTGTCTCGGCATGACCCGGATCATTCTTGTTGCCCATTACGAGAGTATATTGTCCTGCAGGCAGATCAGTGATATTCTGCTTGATAGTGAACTTGGAGTCCCAGTCGCAACCGAGCATACCGGCCAGAACCTGACCCTCGGCTACGTTGTAGGCACCCATTGAAGGATTCCACTCCTCCTCGCAGTCAGCAGCCCATACGCCATAGTAGTCGAACCAGCCGCCAGTCTGCTCAGTCCTCAGAGTCCAGCCCGGGAATACGGTTGTCCAGTCGGTTTCCTGCTTTACACGCCAAG
>JAZLKB010000057.1:0-28003 GCA_045597365.1 Bacteroidaceae bacterium
CAGTTCCAGTAGCATACCTGGATCAGATTCTCGACAAGATGGAAGGTTGGATAACCACCTTTACCAGAAATCTGTATCTGAGTCCCACACATATCGAGTGAAACAGCATGAAAGCATTGTCAGAAAGGGAACAACCCATAATGGGCATAATCTGGGAGAAACGTCATTGCAGTGTCGATGACGTTCTCCAGGAAATGCCTGAACCCAAGCCTGCCTATACAACTGTTCAGACATTCATGCGCATTCTGGAACAGAAAGGTTTTCTGGGGCACAGGCAGGAGGGCAAGAAACACGTGTTCTATCCGCTGATAGAGAAAGGCGAATACACCCGCTGGACGCTCAAGAACCTGAAGGACAGCCTGTTTGACGGTTCAGCCAAATCATTGCTCAACACATTCATCAGTGACAACAGCCTGTCAGACGATGATGTCCGTGAACTGATACAGTTGCTGCAGGAACTGGAACCGGAATCAATCTGATGCGATTCCAGATTTCGCATAAGCAGATGATGAACTTGATATATTCTCGCTCCATATACGAAGCAGAATGTCTATTTTCTTTTATATCTTTGGACACATTATCTTAAACTACAAAGACTGATCACTCGAAATTTGTAAATTAGTAATATGTCTGGATATCTGATTATTTTTCTATTGGCGGCAACACTTTATGTTGCATTTTCAACAGCGTCCTATTATACTGCATACTGTCTTAGGATAAAATACGAAATGATTGACAGAGTGTCAGAATTGCTTTATGGATTAACATTTCTATCTTTTGGGTGGTGGCTCCTTGACCGGTTCTTTTCCGGATTTGATTCGGGATTAGGCTGGTGGCTTCTGGCTTTTCTGGTAGGCGTGCTTGTTACTTTGTGTATTCAAAGAGCAGTACGTCATATTTGTAATAAGAAATGGCTCAAGCATAGCGATAGACCAATAACAACAGTGAAGGTTCATACCAGTATTGGAATTGCAGTTGATATATTCACATTGATATGTTTTTTGGCTATGGACATATTCTTTATATATGCTCTCTTTGCCAATAAACTGGAAGGTATCGGAGACATTATTATTGATGTTCTTCTCATCGCCTTATTCTCATTCGGGGCATATTGCGGAGTAGGGAAAATTATCAAACGAATCAAACACGGCGATAACAATTGACTACAATTTTCTTTTCGCTGTTTCTGCTGGACATCTTCTTAGTAATATCTTCCGATGTGCAGGTGAAGTCTGATTAAGTTTTCGCTGATATCGGGTGCGTGATAGCGCGTTTTTGTCTATATTTGAAGCAAATACGCTTTTATGGGATTTTTGAGAATCGCATTGCTTCTTGTTGCGTTGCCTTCGGTGCTTGCGGCCCAAAGGGTGAACGATGTATATCTGAGGTATATTGATAGATATAAAGACATTGCCGTTGAGCAGATGCGCCAATATGGTGTGCCAGCAAGTATTACTCTTGCTCAGGGGTTACTTGAGTCGGATGCGGGACGCAGTATGCTTGCTGTCGAGGGCAACAATCATTTTGGCATAAAGTGCCACTCTGACTGGACCGGCAGGACAATGTATTATGATGATGACCGCCGTGGTGAGTGCTTCCGCAAATACGGGTCGGCCGATGCGTCGTACCGGGATCATTCTGTTTTTCTCTCTTCGTCAAGCCGCTATGCGTTTTTATTCAATTTGTCGCAAACGGATTATAAGGGGTGGGCGAGAGGCTTGAAAAACGCCGGCTATGCTACTAATCCGCAGTATGCTGACAAGCTGATCGGCATAATCGAACTGTACGAGCTGTATCAATACGACAGAGTCAGTACGTCCAGAAAACAAACGGGTCATACCAATACTTCGTTTGAGGATGAATTCTCACGCCAGACATTTTTGTCTAACGGGTTGCTTTATGTGTTGCTTGATGATGGCGAGACTCTGAAAGATGTATCGAGAGAGTTCCGTACTACCCGCGCCAAACTGCGCCGTTATAACGAGATTGACCGTCAGTACGTTCCGCCTGCAGGCAGTGTGATTTATCTGGAGAAGAAAAAATGCCGGGCCAGCTGGGAATATAATACGCACGTGGTAGGACCCGATGACAGCCTGTGGTCTATCTCGCAATTGTACGGTGTAAGGATGAACTGCCTTATACGGAAGAACAAGCTGGATGATGATAATCCTTTGAAAGTAGGTATGATACTGAGGGTGAGATGATTCTGTGCTATTTCATCTCGGATTCCTCTTTCATGTCCAGCTCTTTGCCGTTCTTGTCCTTGAATTTATAAGCCAGCAACGGCAGGCTCTGGTCTGGAAGTACTTTTATGCCCAACCCGTATTTCAGCTTCCATCGGCTTTTCAATGATGGCAGACCTTTGCTCAGGTACGCATCAACGTACGGATGCACGTAAAGTTTGAATGTTGACACCTTGTTCTTGTTGACCAGACACTCAATCTTGCTCTCAAGCTGGTCTGTAAACAGAATGGATGGCTTAATCACTCCTTTGCCAAAGCAGGTCGGGCAGGTCTCGTCAACTTGAACGTCCATAGCTGGGCGGACGCGCTGGCGTGTTATCTGCATCAATCCGAATTTGCTGAGTGGCAGTATGTTGTGCTTGGCGCGGTCGCGCTGCATATTGCTGCACATACGTTCGTAAAGCTTCTGCCTGTTCTCTGCGCGGTCCATATCGATGAAGTCAACAACTATGATGCCACCCATATCGCGGAGCCTCAATTGCCGGGCCAATTCGTCGGCGGCTCCCAGGTTGACTTCGATGGCGTTCTCCTCCTGATTGTCCGATTTGGAGCGGTGTCCGCTGTTGACATCGACAACGTGAAGTGCCTCGGTATGCTCGATGACCAGATATGCACCGCCTTTGTACGATACGATTCTGCCGAAAGAAGACTTAATCTGCTTTGTAACGGCAAAATTGTCAAAGATAGGCAGGTCTCCTTTATAGAGCTTGACAATGTCGATGCTCTCGGGAGCTATCATAGATATGTACTCGCGCACCTCATTGTATGTCTTCTCATCGTTGATATAGACAGATTCATACGATGAATTCAGCAAATCGCGGAGCAGGGCTATGGTGCGGCTGCTCTCCTCGTATGTGAGAACCGGTGGCTTGGAGCATTTCATTATCTCCTCAAGACAGTTTTCCCAACGGTGAACCAGGACAGAAAGCTCGGCATCGAGGTCTGCCACGCGCTTGCCTTCGGCTACGGTGCGTACTATGACTCCGCAATTGGCTGGTTTGATGCTCTGTATAAGTTGCCTGAGACGGGTCCTCTCCTCGTTGCTCTTGATTTTCGAGGATACGGATACCTTGTCGCCGAATGGGATAAGCACCAGATATCTTCCGGCAAACGAAATGTCACCTGTAAGTCTGGGACCTTTCGTGTTGATTGGCTCCTTCGCGATCTGGACAAGAACCTCATCGCCTTGCTGGAAAGCTTGGGTAATACCCGCATCACCAGGCAGGGGAGGCATTATCGTAGCCTTCTCGAACGGAAACAAACGTTTCTTGTTCGATGATATCTGCTTGAGGTATTTTTGAATGGAAGTGAATTGGGCACCCAGATCCTGATAGTGAAGAAATGCCTCCTTTTCAGAACCGATGTCAACAAAACAGGCGTTCAGACCGGGCATAAGCTTCTTTATCCTGCCAAGGTAGATGTTGCCTACTGAGAAAGCCATCTCCTGGCTCTCTTTCTGATATTCCACCAATGTTCCGTCTTCTGTGATGGCTATGGAAATATCATCGGGCTGAACATCTACGAATAATTCGCAGGTCATTGTGCTTATGTGATTTGTTAATACGGGTACTCATAAAACAAAAAACAAACTTGATTCTCCAGCGTCTCTGGCAAGTTTGTTTTTTGAATGCTGTTCAAGCAGACCTTTATTTGCTCTTATGTCTGTTCTTTCTCAGTCTTTTTTTACGCTTGTGCGTTGACATCTTGTGTCTTTTTTTCTTTTTTCCGCTTGGCATACTGGTTATATTTATGGTTGATTATTTTCTTACAGCTGTGGCGAAAGTCTTTGCAGGCTTGAATGACGGGATGTCATGCTCTGGAACTGTGATGGTTGTGTTCTTGAGGATATCACGTGCGGCCTTAGCTGCTCTTTTCTTGATAATAAAGCTGCCAAATCCACGCAGATAAACCGGCTCACCCTGCTGAAGTGATTCTTTGATAACTGCCATAAAACCCTCAACACATGCCAGCGTATCAGCTTTGTCCAACCCTGTTTTCTTTGCAATCTCGCTAACAACTTCTGCTTTAGTCATATCTGTATTGTTTTAATTATACGTTCGTTTCGGAGTGCAAATATACTCTTTTTTGATGCTGCAACAAAAAATAAAACCATTTTTTAGCGAAAACCGCAATGTTTCTGGTGGACTCGTTGGAACTGAAACGCTTTTTACTAAATTTGCAATGAACTTTTTTATAATACCAAACAATTATGTCATTAAACAAGGTAATGTTGATTGGCAATGTGGGTAAAGATCCTGATGTGAAGTATCGTGATAATGGCGTATGTGTAGCCAGTGTCACGCTGGCTACCACAGAACGGGCCCGTACATTGCAGAACGGCACTCAGATGCCGGAAAGAACAGAGTGGCACAATCTGGTGTTCTGGCGCGGATTGGCCGAAACCGTTGAAAAATATGTCCACAAAGGGGATAAGCTCTACGTGGAGGGCAGTCTCAGGTCGCATTCTTATGATGATCAGAATGGCGTGAGGCGTTTTATGACGGAGATATATGTGGATAATATGGAGATGCTGACACCCCGTGGAGGTGCCAGACCTGCATCCCAACCGCAGACTGATGCCGCCGCGCCTCCACAGTCGGGATCCGCAGACGGATTGCCATTCTGATTTTATCAATATGTTGATTGCGGCTGGGCTTGGACCGGATCCTGTCCAGCCGTTTTTTTTTTGATAGAGATGCCTTTATACAGAAAGTTTGCTACAGACGCAGGTTGTGTCGGAATATGGAAAATAGAAGAGACTGCCATTGAACTGCGTGATATCGCCGGACCTGAATTATGTGCAGATATTCAGAATTCGGGTCATGCGGCCAGAATATTGGAAAAAATCGCCGTCCGTGCTTTGCTGAGTACAATGATTTCGTCTATGAATGGTGGCAGTGAAGGCATTGTGATAAAGTACGGGGATACCGGCCGCCCATATTTGGAAAACGGAATGTATATAAGCATTTCGCATACCGACGGATATGCCGCTGTGTATCTTAGCCGCAGTATTCCTGTAGGTATTGATATTGAGGTACGTTCTCCGCGGGCACTTAATTTGATTTCCCGGTTTGAATCGGAATATGGGAATATTGTATTGCCTGACCAGGCGACACTCTGCTGGTCGGCTAAAGAGAGTGTCTTTAAACTATTAGGACCGGATTTGTCTGATTTCAAGGAATCAATGCGTGTCTGCCGTTTCAATGAAATGAATCCCGGTAAAATAAATGTGATGCTTACTGATTCCAGACTTGGAAGTTCTGTCGTGACGGACTGTCTGATCGACAGGGATTTTGTTATGACTTGGACTGACTCTTCCAAAATCACCAGGCTTAAGGAATGCTGTGGCTGCGAATAGATTGTTTTTTAGGTAAGAAAACCGAACGATTCTGTAACCGGATTGATTGTCTAATAAGGGGCTATGCTGGCATAGTGACTGATGAGACAAACAATATGGGCGCAAAAGATTCGGAGAGATTACCAAGTTATTTTTGAAGATTACTTAATTTCGCGGATTAATTAATGAATATTGGTTGATATGAAATTCAAAAGGGTATTAGACTTGTACATAGTCATCATCGTTTCCTTGCTATTTGTCTCATGTGTTACTCATGATGACGATCTGGATTTGTCAAGAGATATCAGCTTGGATGTAGGCTTGGGAGATAACGGCGGGATTTCTTTTCCTTTAGGCAATTTGGGAAAGCTTACACTGGATTCCCTGATTAAAATAAATAAGGATTCAGATGCTGTGTTGCGTATTCTTGATGGCGGGCTTTATGGTATAGAGAAAAGCGGAACGCTCAAGAAAACTGAAGTAAAGGTCGCATCGCAGGGGATTGATATCAAAGATCCTGTGTTCGAGAAAATCAAGCTGGATTTTACCGGTGTGTCTGAGGATATATTGATAGGAGATCAGTTCACTGCTTCGTTTAAGAGTAAATCAGTACTTAATGTTAATGATAAAATAGATGATGCCGTACTTTCGGTAGGCAGACTTGAGCTGGTGAAACCTACTGGAGTGGATATAGGATTGACATTCACAGATCTTTCTTCAAATATTGAGCAGGCTTATTTTGACAATGTGTGCATGAGTTTCCCAGGTTGTGTCAGACTTCTGTATTACGGAAGCGACCCGAGAATTACCGTTGATGGTCCTACTGTCACAATGAATGGAATGCTGACTTCTGATGAGATCAAGCACGGACGTTTTTCCGTTGAAGAGCTTTACCTTTCAGAGTTTGTCTTTAATAAACCTTTGCGCACAACTGTCACGCCGGAGGGTAAGAGAATGATATTCTCTGATGATATTGTTTATTCCGGTGAAATTGATGTGTTTGGGGACAATCTCAGGATTGGTGATCTCAGCAA
The DNA here is from genome assembly GCA_045597365.1 of Bacteroidaceae bacterium. Taxonomy (GTDB): domain Bacteria; phylum Bacteroidota; class Bacteroidia; order Bacteroidales; family Bacteroidaceae; genus Colenecus. Next base: position 6,615 of record JAZLKB010000057.1, read on the forward strand.
TGTATCCCTGTCGTTCAAAGTATCTATGGAACATATTGATGTCAAACGCTGCTATGGCCGTTTTTATCCTGATATAGATGATATCACCGAGGGCTTGTCGTTCAATTTGAACGATGATCTCGATTTCCTTAAATCGGAGGATAATGAGTTCGATGTCAGTGATATAAGCATAAATGTCAATATGATTACCACTAATCTCTCTTATCCGTTGCTGGTAGATATGAGCTTTGACTCCAAGACTAAGGATGGAAGGTGGATTGGCCGTGGCATTACTCCTGATTATGGCGCTTTCAGAATACCGCCTGCACCGATAGACGAAGTGCTCAAGACTTTGGTCAGAATCAGTAATCATGAGTCCGGTAATGCGGAAGGTGTCGTAGAAGTGTATGCCAGCCGGCTCGGCGACCTGGTACGGACGGTACCTGATTCATTGTTCTTTAAAGCCGAGGTGCAGACAGATACTACCGATACTGGTATGTATTCTGTCCGTATGGGCGAGAATGTTACTGTGTCAGGTGATTATGAGGCGATAGTTCCATTCCGGTTCAATTCAATCAAGCTGAATTATTATAAACTAAAGGACGTGTCCGAAGACATAAAGGATGTCAGGGAAAAATTGATATCGGCAAATCTGCATATCAGAGCGAATGTGACAAATACCGTGCCGATGGATGTCGTTCTGACAGTCACCGCTATGGATGCGAACGATAAGGAGATATCATCTGATCTGATTCATTTCGGTGATGTTACGATTCCGGCAGGCTCGTTGGATAATCCGAACACATCGGATATAGAAATAGATGGATTTGTGGACAAGTTCGGAGCCAGGGATTGGAAGAGTATTGGGATACGTGTCCGGTGCGTATCTGGAAAGGCTATGGAACTGATGAATACCGAGGGGATTGAAATAAAAAACACTCAGTTGGATATGACTGATGTCAGACTGGATTTGTCGAATAAGTAATAAAAGGAAATATGAGAAAAGATATAACGAAACGGATAGCATTTGCAATACTCTCATTGTCGGTTGCTGCTATTTCTGCCGGACAGAATCTGAATAGCGATTATTTCCTTTCCGGCTCATTCACCAGACACGGTATGAATCCGGCATTGGCTCCGGAACGTGGGTATTTCTCAATGCCTGTTGTCGGTGGAATAGGGTTTGGTTTGAACTCGAATGCCGGCGCTTCAAACTTTGTGTACAATTCCATATCATATCCTGGAAAATTGACAACTTTTATGAGCAGTGATGTGAATAAAGTGGAATTCCTGAACAGTCTTAAGAATGTTACCAGATTGAATGCCGGTCTCTCGATAGAAGTGCTCTCGGTAGGATTCAAGTCTTTCGGTGGTTACAATCATCTTGGACTGAAGTTGAGAAATACCGAGAATGTGATGATTCCAAAGTCACTTTTTGAGTTCATGAAAGCCGGATTGGCTCAGGGTATATACAATATCGATGATGTGAGAGTCCAGTCAAACTCATACGTGGATTTTGAAATAGGACATTCCCGAAAGATTGATGACCATCTGAGGTTGGGCGTTAAGCTGCATTTCCTTGCCGGTGTGTCATACGCTGATGTCAATGTCAGACATATAGAGGCTGTCACTGAAGCTTCGAAATGGCAGGTCAGCATGACTGCCGATGCACTGGTAGGTGGTAATCTGGAATATAGTAAAAAAGAAGACGGAGCATTGGATTTGGATAATCTCAAGTACAAAGTCAATGGAGTCAGTGGTTACGGATTGGCTACCGATATCGGCGTTGAGTACGATTTTGACGGTATAATTGAAGGTCTGGACATTTCAGCGTCTGTTACAGATTTGGGCTATATAAGCTGGTCGAAGGGAAACTCTTTCTCGACCGATCCGGATAAAAAAGTGATGTTCGATGGATTTCATAATGTTGAGAAGCAAAAAGATATTGACGATCAGTGGGATAAGCTTGGCGAAGACCTCAAGGCAATGACCAATCTGTACGATAATGGGACTGATAAATTTGCAGGAAATCCCATCCCTACATTCCGTCTGGGAATACAATATGATATTCCTGCGGTGGAATGGATAAGTCTTGGTGAGCTTTTGACTTACAAGGCCGGGATAAATCTGTTTGAATCCCGTACTTCATTCAATATAGCACCCTCATCCTGGTTTGATGCATCTATCAATGTGGCTTTCAATAGTTTTGGTACAGATATGGGATGGGTTCTGAACTTTCATCCGAAAGGTTTTAATTTCTTTGTCGGCAGTGACGGACTTCGGGTAAAATTGAGTGACTATATTCCCACAACAGCCACTTCTGCCAATATAATTCTAGGTATAAGATTCCCACTTGGGGAGCTATCTGATTGATTGTAGGATGATACTTGATGCTGTTTGCCTGTCCGGATTGCCCAGCCCGTCTGTAATCTTGAAAGGATTGCTGGCCGGCTTCATTGCCGCAGCTCCAATGGGACCGTCGGGTGTCCTGGTCGTAGGGCGTACATTGAACAATGGCCGCCGGTACGGATTGTTGACAGGCCTGGGCATTTCGCTGAGTGATGCTGTGTATATTGTGTGCTCGTCTATCGGAATATCATTCCTGATGGAGATGATAAGCAATCAGCAAACATCCTCATTGTTCAGTATCATCGGATGCTGTCTGTTGATGGCTTTCGGAGTATTTACAATCAGGAATAATCCGTTGAAGAAACTTCGCTCCCCAAACGGTCCGAAGAAGTCTTCTTTGCCATACGCGTTCCTGTCAGGCTTTCTTGTCGCGATTGTAAATCCTATGGTGATAGTCATATACATAACGTTGTTCGCGTATTTTCATCTGGCTTTGGGTGAGTTGTCGCCTGAGCTTAAAATACAAGGCTATCTCTCGGTGTTTGCCGGAGACGTGTTGTGGTGGCTCTTCATCAGTTTCCTGATAGACAAGCTCCGGAACCGCTTTGATCTCAGGGGCATTTGGATAATCAATAGGATTCTGGGCGGTCTGCTGATAGTTGCGGCTGTGGTTTGGCTTGTGTTGACATTGATGAGAATGTGACGATATGAGGATTGCTGGTGAGTTGAGGAATAATAATATTGCTGAATATCTGCTCTATATGTGGCAGATTGAAGACCGTATAAGGGCCTGCGGATTCAATACCGTGCTTCTTGCTGATATGGAGATTGGTGATAACGGCGATGACGGATACCGCGATGCGGTCCTGAAGTGGTATGAGGAACTCATTCAGATGATGACCGCCGAGGGTGTTCGTGAGAAGGGACATTTGCAGATTAACAGGAATGTGATTATCTTGTTGTCGGATCTTCACGCGCGGGCTCTTGACAGTGATGGCTGCGGAAGATACAAGCAGGCCTATTATGCCGCTTTGCCTGCAATAGTGAGCTATCGGGCAAAATCGGGTAATATGGAGATGGGTGAGCTGGAAAGCTGTTTTGAATGTATGTACGGAATATGGCTGCTCAAACTGCAGCACAAGGAACTGTCTGCCGGCACGGCTGACGCGTCGGCGCGTATATCGGCGTTCATCGCTATATTGGCATCGTTGTATTCAAAAGAGAAAGAGGGCATGTTGGATTTGGATAAGGAAGAGTGATTGTGTTATGAATGAGGAAATAGAAAGAAGAAGGACGTTCGCCATAGTGTCTCATCCTGATGCGGGAAAGACTACACTGACCGAGAAACTGCTGCTGTTTGGCGGACAGATTCAGGTGGCTGGCGCTGTCAAGTCGAACAAGATACGTAAGACTGCCACTTCGGATTGGATGGATATCGAGAAACAGCGCGGCATCTCGGTTACTACATCTGTGATGGAGTTTGATTATAACGGGTATAAGATAAATATTCTCGATACACCCGGTCATCAGGATTTTGCAGAGGATACATTCCGCACACTTACAGCTGTTGACAGTGTAATAATTGTTATTGACAGCGCCAAGGGCGTTGAGCTGCAGACACGCAGGCTTATGGAAGTATGCCGTATGCGCAATACTCCTGTAATAGTGTTCGTCAACAAACTTGACCGTGAGGGTAATGATCCTTTTGATTTGCTGGATGAACTTGAGGAGGAATTGAAGATACAGGTCCGTCCATTAAGCTGGCCTATCGAGAAGGGACCGCGTTTCAAGGGCGTTTACAATATATATGAGGAGAGGCTTGATCTCTATACTCCAAGCAAGCAGGTCGTGACAGAAAAGGTCGAGGTCGATGTTGACAGCTCAGACCTTGAGAATCATATCGGCGGGAAGAATGCGGCGAAGCTCCGTTCCGACTTGGAATTGATATCCGGTGTGTATGAACCGTTTGACAGGAATGCGTATCTTGAGGGACGTCTGGCACCTGTCTTCTTTGGCTCGGCATTGAATAATTTCGGAGTGCGCGAGCTGTTGGATTGCTTCGTAAGGATAGCACCGTCGCCGGGACCTGTCGTGGCAGAGGAGAGAACCGTCAATCCGGAAGAGGATAAATTTACTGGTTTCGTATTCAAGATAACCGCCAATATTGATCCGAACCATCGCTCGTCGGTGGCATTCTGCAAGGTTTGCTCAGGGTGTTTCCGCAGAAATGAACCGTATCTTCATATCCGTCTGGACAAAACTCTGCGTTTCTCGGCCCCTACTCAGTTTATGGCGCAGCGGAAGAGTACTATCGAGGAGGCCTGGCCGGGTGATATCGTAGGATTGCCTGATACCGGCAATTTCAAGATCGGCGATACTCTGACAGCGGGTGAGAGATTGCATTTCAAGGGATTGCCGAGCTTCTCGCCAGAACTTTTCAAGTATATAGACAATGCCGATCCGATGCGCTCGAAACAACTGGCTAAAGGCCTTGACCAGCTGATGGGCGAGGGTGTGGCCCAGATGTTTACAAATACGTTTAACGGGCGCAAGTTGATTGGCACTGTAGGCCAGCTGCAGTTCGAGGTGATTGAATACCGTCTGCAGCACGAGTACAACGCCTTGTGCAAATGGGAACCAGTAAGTCTCTACAAGGCTTGCTGGATTGAGAGTGATGATGATGCGGAGCTTGAGGCTTTCAAAAAACGTAAATATCAGTTTATGGCTGTTGACAAGGACGGGCGCGATGTCTTTTTGGCAGACAGCGGATATGTGCTGCAGATGGCCCAGATAGATTTCAAGCACATCAAGTTCCATTTTACCAGCGAGTTCTGATATGGCACAATATAATCGTGAGGATCTGGAGCGGGCTTGTCAGGTAATGCGTGACGGTGGTGTGATTCTTTATCCTACTGACACTATCTGGGGGCTGGGTTGCGATGCCTCGTGCCAGGCGGCTGTTGAGCGGATATTCAAGATTAAGAATCGCAGTGACAGCAAGTCAATGCTTGTGCTGGTGGATTCTGATGCAAAACTGGGCTATTACGTAAAGGATGTCCCGGATGTGGCATACGATTTGATGGATCTGGCAGAGAAACCTATGACCATCATCTATGATGGAGCCCGCTATCTTGCGCCCGGACTTATTGCCGCTGATGGAAGCGTTGGAATTCGTGTTACAAAAGAGGCTTTCTCACGTGACCTGTGCGCCCGTATGCGTGGCGCGATAGTTTCTACATCGGCAAATATCAGCGGACAGCCTTCCCCGGCAAATTTCAGCGAGATAAGCAGCGGGATAATAAATGCGGTTGATTATGTAGTTGAGTACAGACGTGAAGATGTTACAAAGGCATCGCCGTCAAGTATCATCAAACTCGGAGCAGGAGGTCTGGTCAAGATAATCAGAGAGTGAGATGGAAGGTAAATGTGAGACGACATCAAAGCTTGTAAGATTCCTGAACTGGCGTGAGAAGTATATAAGCGAGCGTCAGTTGATACTGTTGCTCAGTCTGGTAGTCGGAGCTTTGACGTCGCTCGTCGCTCTGCTTCTTAAGTTCCTGATAGAGAAAATACACGGCGCTGTTTCGCTGGGCCTTGATATTACCGGCTGGAATTGGATGCTTCTGGTGTTTCCTGTGCTCGGTATATTGATTTCCGGACTTTTTATCAAGTATATAGTCCGCGATGATATCGGACACGGTGTGACGAAAATTCTTTATGCGCTCGCACGCCGTAATGGCCGGATCAAGACTCACAATATGTGGTCTTCGATGATTGCCAGTGCGATTACTATCGGACTTGGCGGCTCAGTAGGAGCTGAGTCTCCCATAGTGCTTACCGGATCAGCAATAGGCTCGAATATCGGACGCCTGTTCAGAATGGAGCATAAGACTCTGATGCTTCTTATCGGATGCGGCTCGGCTGGCGCGATTGCAGGAATATTCAAGGCTCCCATTGCCGGTCTGGTGTTTGTGCTGGAAGTGCTGATGCTTGATTTGAGTATGGGTTCTCTGCTGCCGTTGCTGGTGTCATCGGTGACTGCCGCAACCATATCGTACATCGTTACCGGCACCGATTCATTGTTCCATTTCGTGGCTGTTGACCAGTTCTCGCTGGAGCGGATACCGTATGTGCTGCTGCTAGGAGCGTTCTGCGGCATAATGTCTATGTACTTCTCGAATGTAATGTACAAGGTGGAGACTGTCTTTGGACGGATACGCAAGCAATCTCTGAAATTCGTTGCCGGAGCAGTTGCCTTGAGCCTTCTGATATTTCTTCTTCCATCTCTTTATGGCGAGGGCTATGATACTATTGATGTGCTGTTGTCGGGAGGAATCGACAGTGCCGGCATCTCGACATTGTTGATGGGTAATTCCATATTCGGAAGTAATGCCCAGATGTTGCTGGTATATTTGTCAATGTTGATGCTTTTCAAGGTTTTCGCCTCTACTGCGACAAATGCCGGTGGCGGGTGCGGCGGAATTTTCGCACCCAGTCTGTTTATGGGGTGTATATCCGGGTTCGTGTTCGCTGAGTTGCTGAAGATGTTGTTTCCTTCAGTATCTGTGTCAACACAGAATTTCGCATTGTTCGGAATGGCGGGACTGATGTCCGGAATAATGCATGCTCCTTTGACAGGTATTTTCCTCATTGCTGAGCTTACCGGAGGGTATTCAATGTTTCTGCCGTTGATGATGGTGTCAATAACATCGTATCTGACTGTGCGTCTGTTCCAGTCTCACAGTATTTATTCTATGCGTCTGGCCCAGAAAGGCGAGCTTATGACTCATCACAAGGATCAGTCGGTTCTGATGCTGATGCGTACGGACAGCGTTGTGGAGCGCGATTTCATATCTCTGTCGCCTGATATGGATCTGGGACAGCTTGTAGGCGTGATATCACGTTCCCGGCGAAACCTATTCCCGGTTCTTGACAATGACGGCAAGCTGATTGGGGTCGTAAATCTCGATTCTATCAGAAATATCATGTTCAGACCTGAGTTGTACAGGAGTTTTCACGTTGAGCGGTTTATGGAATCTCCGCGGGCCCGTCTGATGGTTACAGATCCGATGGATGTAGTGATGCGTAAATTTGATGATACCGGAGCCTGGAATCTTCCTGTCGAGGATGAGTCCGGACGTTATATGGGTTTTGTGTCAAAATCAAAGATTTTCAGCTCTTATCGCGATGTGTTGCTGGAACTCTCGGATGAATAAACAGATTTTGGAATGGATAGAAAGTCAGTAAGAATAGTTTTCCTCGGGACGCCTGAGTTTGCTGAGTATTCATTGCGCAAGTTGGTGAACGATGGATTTAATGTGGTCGGAGTCGTGACGATGCCGGATAAGCCTGTAGGACGGCATGGCAGCGTGCTTCAGCCGAGTCCGGTTAAACAATATGCCGTGTCGTGCGGAATTCCGGTCCTGCAGCCCGATAATCTGAAGGATGAGTCTTTCCTTACCGCATTGCGGGACTTGGAGGCAGATTTGCAGATAGTCGTAGCATTCAGAATGCTTCCTCGCGAGGTCTGGGGAATGCCGCGTCTGGGAACTTTCAATCTCCATGCCTCCCTGTTGCCGCAATACAGGGGCGCGGCTCCGATAAACTGGGCTGTGATAAATGGTGATGCTGAGACGGGTGTCACAACTTTTTTCCTGAAACAGGAAATAGACACCGGCGATATTATCGATCAGACCCGTGTGTCGATTACTGATGATGATGACGCCGGCTCTGTCCACGATAAATTGATGCAGGTCGGTTCTGATTTGTTGGTGAGTACTGCCGACAGTATCATATCCGGCAATGTGTCTTCTTATCCTCAACCGTTCATTGATCCGTCGATGTTGCGCCCGGCTCCAAAGATATTCAAGGATACTTGCAGGATAGACTGGAACAAGAGTGCGGAACAGGTGCACGATTTTGTCAGGGGATTGTCTCCATATCCAGCGGCATGGAGCGTTCTTGCAATGCCTGGCCAGAACAGGAAAGTTGATTGTAAGATTTATAAATCATCGGTAACGTCTATGCCTGCGGATATGCTTCCCGGACAGATTCATACTGATGGCAGGAAATTCATTGATGTCGCAACTGCCGGTAATACTGGAATCCGTATTGTAGAACTTCAGATTTCTGGAAAAAAACGAATGCCGGTCTCTGCGTTTCTCTGCGGTACTGATGTCTCTGACGACTGCTTTTTTGAATGAAATGTAGGTTTTTATGTTAAAAATTTGCTCCAATGCGATTTATTAACGTAATTTGTCCCGTTAAATAACATTTATTCACACTAAAAACTGAATGCCTATAGACAAATCGTTACTTGATTACCATTTTTGACATAAGTAATGAATGATTTGAATATGCGGACTGACGATGAGCTCGTGGGTCTGTATTCAGAAGGTAAAAGTGAGGCTTTCGGTATTCTTCTTGACAGATACAAGGAACGGTTGTATACGTACATACTTTTTGTTGTACGCAGACGTGATCTTGCGGATGATATCTTTCAGGATACATTCGTCAAGGCAATAGTTACATTGCAGAAAGGCGGTTATACTTGTACTGGAAAGTTCGGCGCATGGCTGACCCGAATTGCACATAACCTTATTATTGATACATTTCGTCAGGACCGCAACGAGAATCTTATATCAAACGATGCCTGCGAGACAGATATCTTGAATAACGCCAGTTTGTGCGAGTGCAACATTGAGGATAAAATGGTTGATGCCCAGGTGTTGAGAGATGTGCGTAAGCTTGTGTGTATGTTGCCTGACAATCAGAGGGAGGTGATAATAATGCGCTTTTATCAGAATCTCAGCTTTAAAGAGATTGCAGATATTACAGGCGTCTCAATCAATACGGCATTGGGCAGAATGCGATATGCATTGATCAATATCCGCAAGATAGCATCCGACAGGGGGATTTCTTTGTCTCTGTCTTAAAAAAACAGATCAGGCTATATACTATTTCTGCGCGAATTGCGTTAATATCCTGAAGGCTGCCATTCCGGTCAGCTGGTATTGATTTAGTTGTAAAGCCTATGGTTGATAATTCTACTTTGTCTTCTGATAATCTCCGATTGTTGCTACGCTCGGCATTTGGTAACGGAATTTGTTTCACTCCGTCTGACAGAACGATTGACTTCATCAAAAATTTTGCGAATACAACACGTTGCCCGCAGGCATAAATGTGTTTTTTGCTATATTTGCACTTTGTAGAAGCCTTTTGATATACAGGTATGAGTGTAATTGTAGCTCCTTCTTTGCTGTCCGCGGATTTTGGACAACTTGACCGTGATCTGGCGATGATAAACAGAAGTGAGGCCGACTGGCTTCACCTTGATATTATGGATGGCGTATTTGTTCCGAATATTTCTTTCGGATTTCCAGTGCTCAAATCGGTGGCCGCTGTGTGCCGTAAACCTCTGGACGTGCATCTGATGATAGTCAATCCTGATAAATTCATTGACAGGTTCGCTGAGTTGGGCGCTATGTCTCTGAATGTTCACTACGAGGCTTGCCCCCATCTTAACCGTACCATTAATGAAATCAAACGGCACGGTATGAAAGCTGCCGTTACTTTGAATCCTGCTACACCCGTATGCGTGCTGGAAGATATAATCGGTGATGTTGATATGGTGCTTCTGATGACGGTGAATCCTGGTTTTGGCGGACAAAAATTCATCGGGAACTCCATTCCCAAAATTGAGCGCCTTCGTAATATGATAGATGCAGGCCATCATCATGCTTTGATAGAAGTTGATGGCGGCGTCAACTTTGAGACCGGAAAACGTATGGTAGATGCGGGCGTAGATGTCCTGGTCTCTGGAAATACTGTTTTCGCATCAGCAAACCCCGAGGAAACGATAAGAAAGCTCAAGGGCTTGTAAGCAAACAAATGAAATAACATTGATGATGATACCTTGCAAACACAAATCCGTTATCCTGCCGCGAGTCTGGCTGTTCCACTGATATGTGGCATTCTGTTGTCTGGGGTCACTGATTTCAATATCAGTATTCTAATGTGGGTTGCCATAAGCATGGCCGCTCTCGGAGTCGTGTCCGGAGTTTTTGCGCATTGCCGTTCCCCTCTTTTATTCAGCGCTTTGATCAACGCACAGATGGCTTCTCTGGGTTTCATCCTTTCCGAATATCAAATTCGGTCTGTCAAGATTGATTGGAACGACAGTATGAGACCGTACGCTGCGGTATTGCAGGACTGGCCAGCTGAGCGTGAAAGAAGTTTTCTTCTTAAATTGCGTCTGGTCGGTAACGATTATGTAAGAGATGGGACCGCGATATATTTATATGTTCCTAAAGATAATGCGGTGAACGGTCTTGTCCCCGGTAATTTCATATGCTTTTACGGCAAGATTTCAAAACCGGATAATGAAGGAGCCGGATTCGATTATGAATCATATTTGATGCGGCACGGTGTGAGTGGCACATTATGGGTTGATTCGTTTCATTGGAAAAAAATGGCGATAATATCCAATCTTGGCCGGGTGAGATATTCTATAGCCAGGATGCGCCGTACTATTCCTGAAAGATATACAAGCTGGGGCCTGCATGACAAGGCGCTTGCGGTTGTTTTGGCAGTTACAGCTGCTGACAGGTCGCTGCTTGGTGATGAAATCAAAAATTCATTCTCTGTGGCAGGAACAAGCCACTTGCTTGCCGTATCTGGTCTTCACGTTGGAATTATGTATGCATTTCTTTCTTTTTTGATTCCCGTGACAGGCGTCCCGCATCTGCGCTTTCTCAAAGATATATTCGTAGTATCAGTTCTTTGGGTATATTCCTTTTTCCTTGGAATGCCGCTATCTATTGTAAGATCTGTGATAATGTTTTCAGTATATCCCTTCGCAAGATTGTCAGAAAGAGACAATTCTCCTATAAATGCCCTGTCGCTTGCCGCCTTATTGATATTGTTGTTTGATCCGTCGGGAATATATGATATCGGATTCCAAATGTCTTTTCTATCTGTGCTCTCAATATTGATTATCCAACCTGGATTATCAGCATTGATAAATCCCCGGAATATTGTATTGAAATACATGTGGGATATAGTTTCTGTATCAGTAGCCGCACAGATAGGTACAGCACCATTGGTTGTTTATCTGTTTGGGAATTTTCCTGTATATTTCATAATAGCCAATTTAATGGCGATACCCATAATGTATATTGTAGTGTCGGGGACAATAGTGCTATGGCTTGTGTCGTGGATTCCTATGTTGCGCCGTATTGTGGTGATTATTCTTACGGCTTTGGTCGATTTGCTGGACAAAATGCTGGATACGGTATCGGATATGCCTGGCGCCGGATTCCATATCGCTGTAAACGATCCTTTTGCAGTCTGTGCCATATATGCTGTTGTTATTATGTTTTGTTTGTTTTTTAAAAAAGGAAACATAAGGTATCTGCTGGTTGCAATATCTGTGTCTGTCGCTTTATGTTTGATACAGACCGTATGACTGCGGGTCGCATAGTATAAGTAATCTTCAAAAAACAACTTGGTAATCTCTCCGAATCTTTTGCGCCCATATTGTTTGACTTGTCAGTCACTATGCCCGCATAGCTCCTTCTTCAACAATCAGTCTGGTCACAAAATCTTCCGGTTTTCTTACCGACTTGTTTTTTTACGCTTCCTAAGCACAATTTTTATATCTTTGCATAGCAAAATGTCGGATTATGCTGGACAATTTCTTTACTGCAGCCGATGTGGCACAGTTCCGGATATGGATGGAGTGGGCTGAAAATTATGTGATATTGGTCCACTCGTCACCTGATGGCGATGCCGTTGGATCAGCACTGGCTCTTTCTCTCTATCTGAAGTCGAAAGGTAAGACGGTCACTGTTGCTATGCCGGACATGCCCCCTTCTTTTTTAATGTGGGTGCCAGGTGCTTCTGATATCATTACTTATGACCAAAAACCTGACCGGATATCGGATTTGATTTATAAGGCAGATGTTTTATGTTGCCTGGATTTTAATGTGACTGGCCGTATTGGAGATATGTCATCGCCTGTGTTGTTCTCGCGTGCCAGGAAGATTATGATAGATCACCATCCGGAACCAGGGGTGTTCTGCGATGTAATACTGTCACGTCCCGAGGCATCCTCAACATCGGAGCTGATATTTCATCTGATCTGCGCCCTGGGCGATTGGGGCTCTGTGACACGCCAGATGGCCGAATGCATCTGTGTCGGGATGATTACCGATACAGGTGGCTTCGCATATAACACCAACTCGCCCAGATTCTATTTTATTATAAGCCAACTGATAGAGAAGAATGTTGACAAGGATGCGATTCAGAGAAAAATCTTCAACAATTATTCTGAACAGAGACTGCGTTTGACCGGATATGTCCTGAATCAGAAAATGCATATTGTTGATGGGTGTAAAACCTCATATATAACATTGTCTGATGAGGAGCAGAAAAAGTTTGATTGCCAGAAAGGCGATACTGAGGGCATCGTTAATATGCCGCTTCAGATTTCTGGAATGTTGTTTTCTGCTTTTATGCGTGATGACCTGGCGCGTGGCGTTGTCAGAGTATCGCTCCGTTCCGTAGGAAGTGTGCCCTGCAATTTGTTCGCGGCTGAATATTTCAATGGGGGTGGCCATAAAAATGCATCTGGCGGTGACTTTCAAGGCAGTCTTGAGGACTGTGTCCAGACTTTCCTTGAGGGCTTGCGTCAATGGAGAAATTCAAAAGACCGTAATATCAGACAATTGTTCGAATAATGTTCGTGTAATGAAAAATAGATCTATGGGCAAGTTTAAGTTTTCAATATTCGTCACAGCATGTGTATTGCTGTCGATGATCAGTTGCAATGATACGGAAACGTATGCCGAACGCAAGGCGCGAGAGACAGATCAGATCAATGCTTTTCTGGCTGAACGTCATATACAAGTGATTCTTTTGGACGATTTTCTGAAAGACAGTATTACCAATAATCCTGAGACGGGACCGGACAAGACTCTCAATGAATATGTCCTGTTCCCAGAGAGCGGAGTTTATGTGCAGATAATCCGTCGCGGCACCGGTAAGGTAATTGCAGATAATGAAAATAGAATGTTGAATGTCCGTTATCTGGAATACAATATAGCAACGGCCGATACCGTAGATATGAATTTATACAAGAATGATCCCGATGTGATGAAATGCTCGCGCACAGGAGACTATTATTCTGCTTCTTTTATATCTGGCAGTATGCTCAAATATGGTCCGTCGGTTCCTACCGGCTGGATTGTGCCTATGCCTTTCCTTAAGCCCGATGTCCTTAATGGACCTTCTTCGGCCAAGGTTAACCTTATTGTACCTCATGATAAAGGAAATTCGACGGCGATGAATGCTGTCCAACCATATTATTATGAACTTATTATCTCTTCACAAAAATGGCAATGATAAAATCGATCTCCGGTATTCGCGGAGAAATAGGAGGCGTGGCAGGTGATGGACTGACTCCGATGGATATAGTACGCTTCGTATCTGCGTACTCAACTTGGCTGAAAAACAACAACCCTGACGCTAAAAAAGTGGTGGTAGGCAGGGATGCGCGTATATCTGGAGAAATGGTCCGTAATATTGTGTGCGGAACTCTGCTTGGCATGGGGCTGGATGTCGTTGACATAGGTCTTGCATCCACACCTACGACAGAACTGGCCGTTACATGGTTGAAGGCAGACGGCGGACTGATTCTTACGGCAAGCCATAATCCGCGCCATTGGAATGCTCTTAAGCTTTTGAATTCTGATGGAGAGTTCCTGAGCGCAGCCGATGGTAATGAGGTGCTTCGCATAGCTGATGCCGGGAATTTTGTCTATGCGGATGTTGATCATCTGGGCACTTATTATCAGAATAACGATATGAACAAGCGGCATATTGATGCTGTGCTGGCATTGAAGCTTGTTGATGTCGATGCTATACGCAAGGCAGGATTCAAAGTTGCTGTGGATTGCGTTAATTCTGTTGGTGGCATTATTTTGCCGGAATTGTTGGACAAACTGGGAGTCAGTACTGTCAAGAAACTGTATTGTGAGCCTACCGGCGATTTTCAGCATAACCCTGAGCCTCTTGAGAAAAACCTTGGCGACATAATGAATCTGATGCGCGGCGGTGGATATGACGTGGCGTTTGTCGTTGATCCTGACGTTGATCGTCTCGCGTTCATTGATGAGAATGGTAATATGTATGGCGAGGAATATACTCTTGTTACAGTGGCTGATTATGTCCTTGGCAATACTCCTGGAAATACAGTCTCAAATCTTAGTTCAACAAGGGCTTTGCGTGATGTTACCCGTGGATATGGGATGGATTATAACGCCTCGACTGTAGGAGAAGTCAATGTGGTTGCCAAAATGAAAGCGACGGGTGCTGTTATCGGCGGCGAGGGCAATGGCGGCGTAATCTACCCGGAACTTCATTACGGACGTGACGCTCTTGTAGGCATAGCTTTGTTCCTCAGCCATTTGGCACACAAACAAAAGAGCGTGAGTGAGCTCAAGAAAACGTATCCGTTATATTTCATAGTCAAAAACCGCATAGATTTGAAACCCGAAGTCAATGTTGATGCGATTCTGGATAAAGTGAAGGAGCAGTACGATGGGTTTGAGATAAACGATGTCGATGGCGTGAAAATAGATTTCCCCGACAAATGGGTGCATTTGAGGAAAAGTAATACAGAGCCGATAATAAGAGTGTATTCCGAGGCATCAACCATAGAACAGGCTGATGAGATAGGCAAGTCTGTGATGGGTGTTATTCAAGATATGATTTAGTAAGCGCAAAAGAATCGGAGAGCTTATCAAGTTGTTTTTTGACGATTACTTAGAACCTAGCATTGTTCAAGAAACAGGGAACTGATTATTCCGTCGGCTTTGAACAGACTGGACTCTTTGATAATTAAATTACCGGAGTCAAGTATCAAGTCGTTGCTCTCAATCCATTTTTCGGCATCAGTAAGTATCTTTTGAACTGACTGGATGCCGAATTTATTTTCAAAGTCACTCAAGCACAGGCCTGAACCGGTTCGTAACGATAACATGATCATTTCGTTGCGGCGGTCACATATGCTGAGCGTCTCGTGGTCGAACGCGGGCTTTCCGGATTTTATGCCATGAATGTATTTGTCAATATCTGCAATGTTCCATTTGCGGATGTTGCCGTCGTAAGAGTGTGCACCTGCTCCAATTCCTATATAATGTGTGCCATTCCAATATGAACTGTTGTGACGTGATTGATATCCCGGCTTGCAGAAATTGGATATCTCATAATGTGTATATCCCTTGCTGTGAAGTATGTCGCATAAAGCGAGGTACATGTCGGCGCACACATCGTCGGACGTGGCCTGGATTTGTCCGTCGGCCAACATCCTTTGCAGCGGAGTGCCATCCTCGTATGACAGACAATATGCAGATATATGTGGGATGCCAAGGTCTGTGACGGCTAAGACATCTTTGGTGAAATCGTGTATGGTCTGTCGTGGAATTCCATATATTAAGTCAATGCTGAGATTCCCATATCCGGCTTCTTGACATTTATCTATAGCATTGACAGCTTCTTCTGCTGTATGTCGTCTGTTTAAGAATGAAAGAATGCCGTCGTTCATACTCTGTATTCCCATACTTATCCTGTTGATGGGAGTGTCCCTCAGGTTGGACAAGTATTCAGAAGTAATGTCGTCCGGGTTGCATTCCAGAGTCATCTCAGAGACATTGCTCAGATTCATAATGTCGTCAGCTTTCAATAAAATGGATTTTATCTGCGGTATGCTCAATTGCGACGGCGTGCCGCCTCCGAAATAGACCGTGTTTATCGCTTCTGCATCAGGATGGCCTTTATACGATTCGATTTCCATAAGCAAAGCATCGGTATATTCAGCCTTTTTGTTGTGCATTGTGGTCGAGTAGAAACCGCAGTATGCGCATCTGCTGGCACAGAATGGTATATGAATGTATAAACCGGACATTGTGCTTGAGCTTTTTTGATCCATTTTACTTCTGATGGCAAAAATAGCAAGAATCATTGTTTTGTTTATAAATAGGTTGCTGAAGTTGGCTTAAGTAATCTTCAAAAATCACTTGGAAATCTCTCCGGATTTCTTACCAACTTATTTTTTACGCTTACTTAAAACAACTTCCAAAATTTTTGATAGTTTATTAATGTTTGCTAAATTTGCGAGCCAAAATGCGGAAAATCATAAATAATATAATATTAATTAATCAATTGACGAATGAAAAATTATAAGTCTGGAGATGTCAGAAATGTTGCCATCGTTGGTGGATCAGGTTCTGGAAAGACGACTCTCACAGAGAGTATTTTACTAAACGCCGGAGTCACAAGGCGTCGTGGTACGGTTAATGCTAAGAATACGGTCAGCGATACTTCTGCTGTTGAGCAGGAATATGGGTATTCTGTCTATTCGACAGTCTGCTCCATTGAGTGCAATGACAAAAAAATGAATTTCTTTGATTGTCCGGGTTCGGATGATTTTTCAGGAGCATCTGTAACTGCTCTTAATATGTGCGATTCTGCCGTTCTCCTTATGAATGGCCAGTATAATATGGAGGTTGGTACGATAAACAATCACCGTACAATCAAGAAGCTGGGAAAACCTGTGTTTTTCGCTGTTAACTATGTTGATAATGAGAAATGCGAATTTGACAATATTGTAGAGGCTATCCGCAATCAATTTGGTGGAGGTGTTTATCCTGTCCAGTTCCCCGAGGTGGCAGGCCCGGGATTCAAGAGCGTTATCGACATCCTTGAGATGAAGAGGTACACCTATACCGCAGATGGTGCTGCTCCTCAGGTAGATGAGATTCCGGCATCTTGTGCTGACAAAGCTCAGCAACTTCGTGATGCCCTGGTTGAGGCAGCAGCCGAAAACGATGAGGCTCTGATGGATAAATTCTTCGAGGAGGGTGAGCTCTCGGCCGAGGAGGTTATGGCCGGTCTTCGTAAAGGAATAGCTTCTGATAGCTTCTTCCCTGTCTTGTGTGTATCTGCAGCGCAAAATGTAGGTGTCAGCCGTCTTGTCGATTTTATTTGTCAGATGGCTCCAAGTCCTTTGGATGTGAAAGCAGTATGTAATACCAAGGGCGAAGAAGTGCCTGTAGATGCTGCGGCTGGAACATCTTTGTTCTTCTTCAAGACATCAATGGAACCACATATTGGCGCAGTCTCATACTTTAAGGTAATGAGCGGAACTGTTCATGAGGGCGAGGATATGGCTAATGCTGACCGTGGCTCCAAGGAGAGGGTGGCCCAGCTGTTCACAAGCAATGGTACAATACGTACGCAGGTTTCTGAGCTTTGCGCTGGTGATTTCGGCTGCACGGTAAAACTTAAGGATGTTAAAACCGGCAATACTCTTAATTCCAAGGGCGCTGACAATAGTTTCGATTTCATCAAATTCCCTAATTATAAGTATTCGCGTGCAATAAAGCCTGTGAATGAGGCTGATATGGAAAAGATGATGTCTATTGTCGCAAGAATGAGGGAGGAAGATCCGACACTGGTTGTAGAGCAGTCAAAGGAGCTCCGCCAGGTTATTCTTCGCGGTCAGGGCGAGTTCCATCTTCGTACCTTTAAATGGTGCATCGAGAATAATGATAAGTTAATGATAAATTTCGATGAGCCGAAGATTCCATATCGTGAGACAATTACAAAGGCTGCCCGTGCAGACTATCGTCATAAGAAACAGTCTGGCGGCGCCGGACAGTTCGGTGAGGTTCATCTGATTGTTGAACCGTACGAGGAAGGTAAACCGATGCCTGAAATGTTCAAGTTTGGAAATCAGGAGTTCAAGATGAGTGTCAAAGGTACTGACGAGTATCCGCTGGAGTGGGGTGGCAAGCTCGTGTTTGTCAACAGTATCGTTGGCGGTTCTATTGACGCAAGATTTATGCCGGCAATTCTTAAGGGTATTATGCAGCGTATGGAACAGGGACCTCTTACCGGGTCGTATGCCCGCGATGTGAGGGTGATTGTATATGATGGTAAGATGCACCCGGTTGACTCTAATGAAATATCATTCTTGCTGGCAGGTAGAAATGCATTCAGTATGGCATTCAAAGAGGCTGGACCAAAGATTCTTGAGCCTATATATGATGTTGAGGTCCTTGTACCATCTGAATACATGGGCGATGTCATGAGTGATCTGCAGGGCCGCCGCGGTATGATTATGGGTATGGAGACTGAAGGCAGCTACCAACTTCTTAAAGCAAAAGTTCCACTTAAGGAAATGTCAACATATTCTACTTCTTTAAGCTCAATAACAGGCGGAAGCGGATCCTTTGTAATGAGTTTTGCAAATTATGAGCTTGTTCCTACTGATGTTCAGAATGAACTTATAAAAGAGTTCGAGGCAAAACAGAAAGATGAGGATTAATTGTTGAAATGATAACTTAAAATGGCATCGGTTGTTAAACCGATGCCATTTTTTTATTTTTTAATATAATTTTTTTGGATTTTATTTGGATGCGAAAATTTGAGCAGTATATTTGCGATTGAAATAAAATGTCAATTATGAAGAAATCTACGATATGGCTGTTGGGAAGTGTTATGGGAGTGTCATTCCTGATACTGCTATATCTTCAGGTTGGCTATATGCGGGACATGGTTGCTATGCGCAGACAACAGTTTGAAGAGTCTGTCAAGCGTGGATTGTATCAAGTGGCGCATACCATAGAAATGGAAGAGGCCAGAAGGTATCTTGAAGAGGATATGAATTCCATTGCGAAGAATGAACGTACCGTCATGCGAAATATGTTTCAACAGACGTTTACATTTCCTGACGGGTCATCTTTGTCTTTGCAACAGTCTGTTGCTCTTCCACCATCTGAACCCAACAATGGTTCAGCCACTCAATCTGCTCAGCCGAATCCGTCGGTTCCGGCACCACATGCGCAGATTCCATCTCTGCAAATGCCGCGCCCGGAGGGAAATCCTACGGTTTCTGAAAGAAATGTTACTATGCAGCAGGATTTGCTGAAGCGATATATCAGGCAACGTGCCTTGATGGACGAGGTCATATATAGTATGTTATATACAGCCCATGATAAACCTTTGCGTGAAAGAATAGATTTTTCGTTGCTGGCGAATGAACTTACAGCACAATTGCAGAACAATGGTATATCTATTCCTTTTCATTTCATAGTGACTACAAATAGTGGAAGAGTAGTTGGAGGGTGTGAATGCGAGGATTTTAACTACAAGAATCAAAAGTATTCGTTTTCTCAGACGTTATTTGGTAATGACCCTTCTTCCCGGATGGGTGTGCTTCGGGTGTATTTCCCGACATATAAGGATTATATATATAGTTCTGTGCGTTTTCTTGTCCCTTCGTTTATCTTTACGATATTTCTGTTGATTACGTTCATTTTTACGTTGTTCGTCATATTCCGTCAGAAAAAACTTTCAGAAGTAAAGAATGATTTCATCAATAATATGACGCATGAGTTTAAAACGCCTATATCCACTATCTCTCTTGCTGCCCAGATGTTGGGGGATCCGTCGGTAGCTAAATCGCCGCAGATGTTTCAGCATATATCAGGAGTTATTGGCGATGAGACAAAACGCCTGCGTTTCCAGGTTGAGAAAGTGTTGCAAATGTCAATGTTTGAACGAAATGCAAGCAACCTTAAACTTAAGGAAATTGATGCAAATGAACTGATAGCCGGTGTCGTCAAGACATTTGCGTTGAAAGTTGAGAGCTGTGGCGGCAATATTGATCACCGCTTTGAGGCTGTGAATCCATTTGTTATGGCTGACGAGATGCATTTTACCAATGTCATTTTCAATCTGATGGATAATGCTGTGAAATACAGGAGGCAGAACGAGAATTTACATCTGGAGGTGCGTACCTGGAACGAAACCAATAAATTGTTTATATCAATCGCCGATAATGGAATTGGTATCAGCCGTGAGAATCTGAAGAAAGTCTTTGAGAAATTCTATCGTGTGCATACCGGGAATTTACATGATGTCAAAGGGTTTGGACTCGGATTGGCGTATGTGCGTCGTGTGATACAGGACCACGGGGGTACAATAAGGGCAGAGAGTGAACTCGGGGTTGGAACACGCTTTATAATATCATTACCTGTTACTAAAGACTAACTTAATAATTATCGATATGGGAGAGAAATTTAACATCTTGTTATGCGAAGACGATGAGAACCTTGGCATGCTGTTGCGTGAGTATATGCAGGCAAAAGGCTATAATGCAGAGCTGTATCCTGATGGCGAGGCGGGATATGAAGCTTTTATCTCTGGAAACTACGATATTTGTGTGTTTGATGTGATGATGCCGAAGAAAGACGGATTGACTCTTGCAAAAGAGGTTCGTGCTGTGAATTCCGAGGTTCCTATAGTATTTCTTACTGCGAAGAACTTAAAAGAGGATATTCTTGAGGGGTTCAAAATTGGTGCGGATGATTATATTACCAAACCGTTCAGTATGGAAGAGCTGACTTTCCGCATAGAGGCAATCTTGCGCAGGGTGCGTGGCAAAAAATCGCATGAGTTGACAGTATATAATATAGGTGAGTATGTCTTTGATACAAAAAAGCAACTGCTCTCTATAGGAACTGATACCGTTAAGCTCACAACCAAAGAGTCTGAGTTGCTGGCATTGTTGTGCTCGCACAAGAATGACATCCTTCAGAGGGATTACGCATTAAAGGCTATATGGGTGGATGACAATTACTTCAATGCTCGTAGTATGGACGTTTACATAACAAAGTTGCGCAAACATCTTAAGAATGATCCGAGTGTTGAGATTATCAATATCCATGGAAAGGGTTATAAACTTGTTACCGCCGATCCGACGGAATGAGTTGTTGAAAACCGTAAATCGTAAAAAGGCGTGTGGCATTATGACTCACGCTTTTTTTTATGAGTGGGCATTCATAACAATGGGTGTTTCGTCCGCGAACTGTTGCGTAATGTTAAAAAAGCGTGTTATGTGGAAAAAAGTGCCAGAATAGTTTGGCGGGGGTGAAATAAAGGCATAACTTTGCACCCGCTTTCCGGAAGGGAAGCGGTGGAAACGATCATTGAGA
>JAZLKB010000058.1:0-9093 GCA_045597365.1 Bacteroidaceae bacterium
TTAAAAATGTTCATCACTTGAAAAAAAGCTATACCTTTGCCAAGTCAAACGACGAAAACATCGGAATGTAGCGCAGTTGGTAGCGCACTACGTTCGGGACGTAGGGGTCGGGCGTTCGAGTCGCCTCATTCCGACTGAGAGGCAGAAGCGGGATACAAATCCAGCTTCTGTTTCCTTTTATGCCGAACGCCTGACCACTGTTCGCTGTGGCGAACTAAAACAACGACTACGCACGTAGTGCGGGCGTTCGAGTCGCCTCATTCCGACTGAGAGGCAGAAGCGGGATACAAATCCAGCTTCTGTTTCCTTTTATGCCGAACGCCTGACCACTGTTCGCTGTGGCGAACAAAACGGTAATCAATCACTATGCCCGCATAGCTCCTTCTTCGACAATCCTTTCTGACTGAAAAATCTTCTGGATTTCTTACCAACTTATTATTTTACGCTTGCTAAAGACTTTGTAAAGTTATTGGAGGTCATTAATTTTGCAAAAAAGATACAAAATGAAAAATCGAGAGAAATTCGCCACCCGATTCGGCGTGATGATGGCAATGGCCGGCTCAGCGATAGGACTGGGAAATATGTGGCGGTTCCCTTATCTTACAGCAGAGAACGGCGGAGCCGCATTCATCGTGATATATCTGTTTTTAATGTTCGCAGTGAGCATCCCTACAATGATTACAGAGTATATCATCGGGCGCAGGACACACGCGAATGCTGTATCGGCTATGACAATTCTCGGTTTTCCAAAGCTCAAATTCATAGGTCTGATAGCGGTATTCAGCGCGATTTGCATTCTCGGATTCTACTGCGTAGTAGGAGGATGGGCTGTGAAATATCTGGTTGATTCAGTTCTATTCAAGTTCGACTCACCTACCGCTGATTATGCGACCATATTCAATGGTTTTATAACATCACCCTTGCGTCCGTTGGTATATACAATAATTTTTCTGGCTCTGACGGCATTTGTCACAAGAGGAGGCGTGAGACGCGGAATCGAGAAATTCTCGAAAGTCATAATGTCTTTACTTTTCATCATCATAATACTGATGGCCATACGTTCAGTCACACTTCCAGGAGCCAGTGAGGGATTGAGATACCTGTTTGTTCCCGATTTCTCAAAATTAAACGGTGACGCAATACGCAACGCACTCGGACAAAGTTTCTTTACTCTTGGACTGGGAGCTGGAACAATTCTGATATACGGCTCGTACGTCAGCGACAAAGAGAATCTTACAAGCACTGCTTATTTGACATCAATTCTTGATACAGTATTCGCAATAATTGCAGGTATCGCCATCATCCCGGCTGTTTTCGCTGTTGCGGCAACAAACGGCATCGCGCCTGAGATTAATGCCGGTCCTGGTCTTGTATTCATTACCCTGCCAAGCATTTTCGCATCTATGCCTATGGGGCAAGTCATTGCAATATTGTTCTTTATCGCTCTGCTGTTCGCCGCTCTCACATCATCAATATCAATGTTTGAGTCACTCAATGCATTCTTTATGGAATCCCAGGGAATGAAAAGGAACAAAGCGGTTCGAAGAAGCTACATAATCTGCATTATTCCTGGAATAATCTGCTCACTTTCACAAGGCACTTTATCCAACATTAAGATTATAGGCCTCAACATTTTCGATTTTCTGGACAAATTATCCGCAAATGTTTTGATGACCAGCGCCTGTCTGCTATTGCTCATTTTTACAGGCTGGATAATGAAAAAAGACGATGTAATGGACGAATTGTCAAGCCACGGCAACATCAACGCCCCACAATGGGTATTGAATACAGTCTATGCTCTAATAAAATATGTGGCACCTGCAGGTATTCTGGCAATGATCGTCACAACCATCCTGCTCTAACACGTCTGATGATATTTCCGGATATGAGAAAAGCTATACTGGCAATTGTACTATTATCAGCAGCCGCAGCTGTCCAAGCAGCGGTCAATAACGGACGCACTGAGACTACTTTGAACGATGGTTGGAAATTCCGCTATGGAGATGTTGAAGGAGCTCAAGACACGACATTCAACGACCAGGATTGGGAACCGGTAACGGTGCCGCACGACTGGGCTATATACGGGCCTTTCGGCAGCGGAAACGATGCACAGACTGTGGCCATAGTGCAGAATGGTGAGCGGACAGCCAGTCCGAAAACCGGGCGAACGGGAGGACTGCCATATACAGGAACCGGTTGGTACAGGCTGAGGCTTGATGTCCCCGGATTCAGTCCTGGAAAAACTGTCAGTCTGCTGTTTGACGGAGCTATGAGTCAGGCCGAAGTGTATGTGAACGGTCACAAGGCCTGTTACTGGCCATACGGATATAACGCCTTTCATTGTGACATCACGAAGTTTCTGAACAGTGACGGGAAAGACAATATTCTGGCTGTAAGGCTTGAGAATCTGCCGGAATCGTCCAGATGGTATCCGGGAGCAGGATTGTACCGGAACGTGCATCTTATTATTACGGACAATATACACATACCTGTCTGGGGTACACATATTACAACAGAAGTCGCTGACGGTACTGCCAAAGTCAGCCTTGAGATTGAATGCGAGAACACCGTTCCTGATATTATATTCAGCACACATATTCTCGACCCGAAAGGCAAAACAGTAGCCAGCACCAGCTGTCAGCAGCCGCACCAGTCTCTGACTGTTGAAAAGCCAAGGCTGTGGAATCCTGAGACACCGTATCTCTACACCGCCGTTACCGATGTAATAGTTGATGGAGAAATTGTTGACAGCTACAACACCCGTTTCGGAATACGCACAATACGGCTCGATGAGACCGGTTTCTACCTAAATGGTACTAAGCGCAAATTTCAAGGCGTATGCAACCATCACGACCTTGGACCGCTCGGAGCCTCCGTAAACCGTTCCGCCATTCGTCATCAGTTGGAAATGTTGAAGGAAATGGGCTGCGATGCCATACGTACATCGCACAATATGCCGGCTCCGGAACTGGTGGAATTATGTGATGAAATGGGATTTATGATGATGGTAGAGCCTTTCGATGAATGGGATGTACAGAAATGCCGCAACGGTTATCACCGTTTCTTCAATGATTGGGCCGAGAAAGATATGGAGAATATGCTGCTCCATTTCCGCAACAACCCAAGCGTGGTTATGTGGAGCATAGGCAATGAGGTCCCGACCCAGAGCAGTCCGGACGGCACCAAGGTAGCTCGCTTCCTGCAGGAGATATGCCATCGGCTCGACCCCACCAGACCTGTGACCTGCGGAATGGACCGCGTTGCCGAAACATTGAGAAACGGATTCGCGCAGGTACTTGACGTACCTGGCTTGAACTACCGGGTTCCGCTATATACCGAAGCACACGAGACTCTTCCGCAGAAAATCGTGCTTGGCAGTGAGACAGCATCGACGGTAAGTTCCCGTGGCATATATAAATTCCCTGTTCAGGAACGGCAGGGAGCTATATATCCCGACCAGCAATGCTCATCATACGATGTAGAGACTTGCTGGTGGTCAAATATCCCGGATCTGGATTTCTCGATGATGGACGACTATGACTGGACAATCGGCCAATTCGTATGGACCGGCTTCGACTATCTGGGTGAGCCCACACCATACGACAACAACTGGCCCAACCACAGCTCTATGTTCGGCATTATCGACCTGGCGTCTATTCCAAAAGACCGGTACTGGCTGTACCGCAGCGTATGGAGGCCGCAGGAGGAAACCATACACATTCTGCCGCATTGGAACTGGGACGGGCGTCTTGGCGAAGTCACACCCGTGTTTGTCTATACCAACTATCCTGCAGCCGAGCTTTTCGTAAATGGCAAGAGCTACGGAATTCAGACTAAGAATGACTCGACTCTTATGAACCGCTATCGTCTGATGTGGAACGATGTCACTTATGTGCCTGGCCAGATTAAAGTGGTAGCGTACAACAAAGACGGGAAAAAAGCCGGCACACAAGTAATGCACACAGCTGGAGCGCCACATCATCTTGAATTGACTCCGTCTAGAAAAGTACTGGACGCTGATGGACAGGACCTGACATACATCAATGTAAAAGTAGTTGACAAGGACGGGAATCTATGCCCAAATGAGAGTTCGCTGGTCAGCTTCAAAACCGACGGAGCTGCCAGTTTCCGCGCTGCGGCCAATGGTGATGCCACCTGTCTCGACCCGTTCCAAGAACCGCAGATGCATCTGTTCTCCGGCCAGCTGACAGCAATAGTACAATCTGGAAAGGAATCCGGCAAAGCTGTTTTCACCGCCACCTTGCCAGGCCTTCCCGCCGCCTCTGTAACTATTAAAGTCAGATAATCGCACTGCAGAAATCAGACCCGCTGTCCGATCTTACCGTTTTGTTTCATACCATGCTTTAAGTACATCGAAAGCCATCTTCTTTTCGCCCTTGTCAGACATCAGGCCCTTGCGGTTGAATTCATCCTGGATTCCTTTAAGCTGACGGCGGGGTGAACGGAAGTCCTTAAGAATCCAGGGGGTAGTGCCCACCAGAGCCTCAATTTTATCCAACATCCTGGTTTGTTCCTCATAAAGATAGACAAGATGTTCCTCGGTAAAGCACTCATCACGGCTTCCGTGGAATCCATAAAGGGCTCCCCCTCCAAGCTCAGTGATGACCACAGGCTTTTCGACAGGAAAGACCCACTTCAGTTTCGCGCATTTGTCAGGATTGCCGTCGTACCATCCAACATACTGGTTGAAGCTGATGATGTCAGTCTTTTCGATGAGTTCATCGTTTACTGTCACAGTATATGCATCGATATTGTCTTTCTCCATTGCAGCCGAGACAAGTCTCGTCCCATCCATCTCGTGGGCACGGTCTATGAGTTTGGAAAGGAATTCCAGACGCTCCGGTGAGCGCGGGGTCTCGTTGGCCACAGACCAGATGATAATTGCTGCGCGATTCCTGTCTCGGGTAATCATTTCTTCCAACTGGTTCTGGGCATTGGCATATGTATCGGGATTATTCCAACTTATTGTCCAGTAAACCGGGATTTCGGACCAGATGAGGAAACCTCTTTTTTCAGCCAGACGTACCATATTCTCGTTGTGCGGATAATGGGCCAGCCTAAGGAAATTGCACCCAAGTTCCTCTGCCACATCGAGAAGCTTCTCCGCCTGTTCCTCGTTAAAGGCTCTGCCCGCCCTCTCATCCATAGTTTCTTCGTGTATGCATATGCCGCGTAAGAAAATAGGTTCTCCATTAAGAAGAATCTTTGTACCATCAACCTTGATGGTCCTGAATCCTATCCCGTCAGTGATTGTATCATAAGGAGTGGAAATACTCACATTGTAAATCTTCGGACAATCGGGGCTCCAGAGCTGAGGCTTGGATTTATGGGAAAATCTGGCGAATCCATTGCCGTCGGCATTGGCAAGAACCCTATATTTCAATTCCGGAATCTCGATGGATATTTCATCACCGCTTGAGCTCCCGTCAAGCTGGATCCATCCTTCTATGGATTTTCCGTCATCTGAAAGGCTGACTGAATACTCGCGAACAAATGTTGCGGGAGTCTCGACCAGCTTTACGCTTCGGGTTATTCCACCATAGTTCCACCAATCACAATTGATTGTCGGAATGCCCTCCACGTGTCGGGTGTTATTCACCTTGACAATAAGTGAATTGCTACCATCCTTCAGCAGGTCGGTCACCTCAAAACTGAAAGGGGTGAATCCTCCCACATGACGCCCGATTATCTTGCCGTTGAAGCCGACGATAGCTTCGTAGTTGGCTCCTTCGAAATAGACAAAATACCGTTTCCCTGATTGGGGCTTTGCCTGAAACACCTTGCGATACCATATTGATCCCTCATAATAGTAGTATCTGGGATCCTGGGTATTCCAATCACCAGGTACTTCGAGTTTGTCTGACACGTCAAAATCATATTCTATGCGTCGTGTCTTATCCTTGTAGAAATGATCGTCCGCAAAGAAAGTCATATGGTCTGGCATCGGTTTCATGCGGTAATCGTAGAATCCATTATCATACTGATCCACCAGAATGTCCCATATACCGTCAAGAGAAGTATAATTTCTCCCGAAAACATTCATCATCGCCTTATCGCCTGAAGTATGAATGTCATCCTGACGGCTATACGTCATTGTCGCATCTTGAGCCTGAAGGGAAGCCGCAATGAGAATTGCAGCTATCATAGCTTTTGCTTTTTTGTTCATATTCCGGTGTTTATTGTTTATCTGGAATTCTGTTTTGAGATACTTGGCAAATATACAAAGATCGGTCCGGTGCGCAAATACCCTGACTTACATTACTTTGTTACTGGGATTATTCTGTCTATGGAGGTAAGATGACCTTTGTACCTACCTTTCTCCTCAACTTTGCGTTTTGCGTCTATTATCAGCCTTGGGTCGTCCCAGGGAATGTGCTGCTTTTCAATCCCGATAAGCTCATCTGTCATCCAGTCTAAAGTCTGGTCAAAGAATATCTCAACGATTGTAAGCGGGTCATTCTCCGGTATCTCGGCTGGTATACCGAGCACATCGGCCAGATTCTCCAAGTCTTCCCACTTTGATTCAGTGCCGTTTATTACAGGTACAATTATACCGTTGACGTTCGAGAAATGAATATTAGCGGCTGGTCTGCTCCTGAATTCGACAACCTCCCAGACATCATTTCCAAACCTCCTCTTTGCCTGGGAATTTCTGAATATGCAAGGATGATAATCTCTATAGATGTATTCCTTACCCTCAACTGGATGCCAGTCGTTCAAATAGACGTCCTTGAACTCTTCAAAACTTACCAGTCTGCCGTCAATGGCATAGTGTGCATCAGGTGTGGCAACGTTATAGTCGGTCTGGTATATGAAGTAGTTACCATGTACGCCATAACCGCTGGGGCTGAATTCAACCTCCGGTAAATCTGCCTCAGGCCTGTCAATTATTGCCTGATAGTTATAGCTTGTGGTGTATTCAAAGCTTTCCTCAGTAATGGCGCAAACAAGTGAGTAAACTGCGTTGTCTCTTCGTTTTGGCTTGTAATAGACTATTGCCAGATAGTCCTCGGGCTTCAGGCTCAGGAACTCGTCCAGTGTGGCGAGCTTTGTGCCGATAATGACAATTGTCTTGTCGTTTATCCATTTCAATTCCTTTGATGTCGGGAACTCGGCATAACCGTACCCGTTTATCGCAATCATTGTAGGGAATGATTCCATATTGGCGTATCGAGCTATCTCGATACCTTTTTTAATATCGCCGAAACCGTCGCGTCCCTCATCACAGAAGCTCCATTCCGAATTAGAAACTTCGCCATCTACCTGTAACCAATCATCAATTCGGATGAATATCCGGTCATCATCCTTTATGTAATTCCGGTAATCTCCCTCTGTTTGTATGAAGCTTGTCCTGCCGGCTTCAATCATCTCTTTGTCATCGTCGTTCGCAAGTCTCTCTTCAACCACAGCCGTGCAGCCGAAACTCAGGAACAGTACCAATGCCAAGGCCACCGACACAAGCGATGCTTCCAACGAATGGCCGGTTGACTCTTTCTCTTTCATCTTGAGCAGACGTTTCTTTGTGAATGAGCTTTTCAGACCAGGGGTGGCCAGCGGATTCATTCCGAACAGTAGTCGTACTATTGTATTGCGATACTCGTCAACGGAGTAACCGTCGGACAGCGCATCGTTGTCTGCCTGCCATTCCTGCACCTCCTCAAGACGTTTTTCAGCCATCCACAGGAACGGATTGAACCAGAACAGTGAGCGTAGCACAGACATAGCCAGCTTTTCCAGCGAGTGGTGATGGCGCACGTGACTTGCCTCGTGGCTCAGAACCTGCGGAAACTCGCCGTCGTTGTAGTCACTACCTATATAGATAGTCCCGAGGAATGTGAACGGCGACTCCACGTCTTTGCTCCGGGCAAGTCTGTAACCCTGCCTGTAGGACAGCACTGACCTTGACCTCAGCCCCTTGATGAACAGGATGCTCCTCACAATCAAAGCAAGGCATAGCGCTACACCTATTAAATAAATGGATATTATCACAATGTTCCAATTGTCAAAGCCTGCCTCAGGTGCCACTTCCTTGGTTGCGGTAACCGCTGAGGTCGAAACTGTTGCCACTGTTGCTGCTGCTTGTGCCTTTTGCGGCTCCAATGCTGTTTCTGTGTTTACAGGAGCAGCCATATCAACGGCCATAGGAGCGGCTTTCACGGCATCGCTGACAGTAACTGTAGTGATGGCGGGCTGCTCTGCCTTGGCCGTTTTGTGGTAGAGCGGTACGTTCATCGACGGGATGACAACGGCCAGAAGCATTGTCATTATCAGGTACCTGCGGCAGAATGTGTAATCCGCCTTGCGCGATATAAGAAGCTTATACAGCAGCAGGAACAAACCGCTGCAAACAATCACTGCAATTGAATAGAAAAAGTATGTCATAGCCGCAATTATTGATTTTTGTCAAGAATTCGCAGAATCTCATCGGTTTCTTCGACCGAGATGTTCTTGCTTTGTGAGAAGAAACTGACAAGACGGCTCAGGGATCCGTCGAAGAATGAGTTTAGTACGCCCTGCAGATAACTGCCGGCATATTCATCTTTACCAACAGCAGCCGAATAGACGTTGGTGTGCCCGTAAGCCTTATGCGTCAGGAAACCCTTGGTGTCAAGAATGCGCACCATAGTAGATACGGTATTGTATGCCGGCTTCGGCTCAGGCATCATATTGTGAATGTCGCGTACAATAAACTCCTTGTTGAGCTTCCACACATATTGCATAATCTCCAGCTCAGCCTTGGTAAGCTCCTGTATTCTCAACTTGTTTCTTTCCATTTTTCCGTTGTCTGATAAAACCAACGGTGCAAATATACAATTAAAACATTAGTTTGCAAATTAAAAATGATTTTTTGATTGGAGAGACTAGTATTCGAGTCTTTCATTATTGTTATTGTGTATGTAGCAATTGGTTTTATTAGCCGGTTGCAAGGGTAATCGAGTAGGAGGTAAACGCTAATCGTAGGCGTTTATCTCCTACTTTCACGTTTACCGACCTCTCACACCACCGTACGTGCCGTTCGGCATACGGCGGTTCCTTATTATTGCACGCGGACTATTAAACGATGATAGTCCA